>NZ_JBIVPA010000006.1:0-480073 GCF_044754405.1 Streptomyces sp. NPDC093089 | reverse complement strand
AGAAAAGAGGACGATGCGGCGATGTTTGCGCGATCATCGGTGGCGCGATGGTTGCACCGGTGTGCAACGGGCGTCAAGAGCGAACAGTCCGGATTGAAAACGAAACAAAGGTTCCGTTGACCGAGAGGTTCACGAAGGACGGAGAAACCGTCCGTCGCGAAGCGAATCCCAATGAGGGCCACTCCGTTCCGGGGGGCCGGAGCCTCAGCCCGCCCCGCCGAGCAGTGGGGGAGCGACTCGGGTCGTCTACGGGGCTCGGAGCACCGGGCAGATCTCACGCGTCGGCCCGGCCCCGCTCGACCTTCCCCGCCGGCGCCGCACCCCCGGCGGGCGGGTGTCCCGCCGGACCACTGAAGCCGGGCCCGCGCCCCGGATACACGGAGTGCACCAGGACGTAGGCGCCGCACCGCTCTCGCGGACCGGGTCACGGCGCAGTCATGACCAGGCCCGGGCGCGGCGGCTGGAAGTGTATGCAATCCCTAGGCGGTGGCGGCCGATGACGCCACCGCCTAGGGGATGCGGCCACCCGTCCGCAGAAGCGATCCGTGATCCCTCGGCCCTCGCCGTGCACACTCTCCGTTACTGAGCCGACGAACCACGGCTGGTTGAAGCGACGTCGGGCGACGCGTCAACCCGGGCGAATCCGCTGTCGTGACGGGAGCGATAGGTGTCGCCCGTTTCCGCACCACGAGCCGGGCGCGGACGACGGCATGCTCTCGCCGGACTGTCGGCACATCCCCGTCGCCATACAGGTAACTCTCCGTCAGAAGAGTTCAAGGCCCGCCCACGCAGAGAGCCCTCCGCATCCTGGTGTAAACATACCGACCGGTCGTCCTTCGGTGGATCTTGCCCGAAACCTTGACAGTCATTCCCATCCTTCCCAAACTCTCGTCCCAAGCGATCGCGTTAACGCAAACACGAGAAGGTGACACCTCCTCGTAACGCAGCGGACACTTTCCGGCGGTGACTCCGGATCCTGTCCGGCGGTCGCTCTCTGTTGCGCATGCGCCCCCGTCGGGGCACCCCACCTATGGACATCTCTGTACGGAGGTCGCCCTACGCCTGTCCCATCCACCCCACCAGACACTTCCTCCCCTCAAACCACGAGGTACGCGATCATGCGACACCCGTCCTCGAGGACGTGCGCCCTGCTCACCGCACTCGATGCCGTTTCCCTGTGCCCCCTCGTCACCGCCGTCATCCAGTGGAGCTGCAACAACAACGCCGCCAACCAGAAGTGGCTCCGTACGGCTGCCTGACCGCCGTCCGGACCCCACCGAGCGGGCCCCGCCTCCCTGTCGGGATCCGCCGCACACGACTGCTCGGTCCGCACCACCCGGCCGCGCCGTCCCCTTCACCGCGCCCCCTCAGCGATGAACGACCGACTCAGGAGATCGACCATGCCCTCCACCCGTGAACAACACCCGAACCGTGCGCGCCGAAGAGCCGCGCTCGTCGGCGCCGCCGCCGTGGCCGCGCTCGTCACGACCGGCCTGACGCCCGTGACCTCCGTGGCGACGGAAAGCACCGGGCAGGCGGTGACCGTCCGCCCCGACCCGAGCTACCAGCAGCAGCCGTTCGAGGGCTGGGGCACCGCGCTCGCCTGGTTCGCCAACGTGACCGGAGGCTGGCCGGACGCCCAGCGCAACGCGCTCGCCGACGCCCTCTACGGCGCGGACGGCCTCGGCTTCACCATCGCCCGCTACAACATCGGCGGCGGCGACAGCCCCGAGACCACCCCCTACATGCGGGCCGGTGCCGCCGTCCCCGGCTGGTGGAACCGCCCCGGGGCCGAGTCCCCCGACTGGTGGGACCCGAACAACCCGACCCACTGGAACCCGAACGCCGACGCCAACCAGCGCTGGTGGCTCACCGCCGCCAAGGCGCGTGGCGCCGACAAGTTCGAGGCCTTCTCCAACTCCGCGCCCTACTTCATGACGAACAGCGGTCTCGTCTCGGGCAACTGGAACGCCTGGCACGACAACCTCCGCTCCGACCAGTACGAGCGGTTCGCCGCGTACCTCTCCGGCGCCATGAAGCGCGCGCAGGACGCCACCGGTGTCACCTTCGGCACCCTTTCCCCCATCAACGAACCGAGCACCAACTATTGGGGCGCGGGCGGCCGGCAGGAAGGATCCCACTGGAGTACTGCCTCCCAGGCCAACATGATCACGACCATGCGGGCCAAGCTGAACGCCGACGGTGTCAACACGCCCATCGCCGCCATGGACGAGACCAACCCGAACCTCTTCCGCACCAACTGGGACGCCTACAGCACCGCGGCCAAGGATGCGGTCGGCAAGCTCAACACCCACACGTACAGCACCGGCGGCCGTATCGGTGCCCGTGACATCGCCAAGGGGACGGCCAAGCCGCTGTGGATGTCCGAGGTGGACCTCGGCGGCAGCGTCGGGCAGAGCTTCACCGACATGAGCCCCGCCCTCGACCTCAGCCAGCGCGTCAACGAGGACTTCCGCGAGCTTGAGCCGAGCGCCTGGGTCCTGTGGCAGGCCGTCGAGGACTACGAGAACATGACGCCAAGCCGCGAGAACTCCAACTGGGGCCTCATCCAGACCGACTTCACCCCGGCCGACGCGGCCACCGAGCCGATCCGCAAGAACAAGAAGTACTGGGCGATGGCGAACTACACCAAGTTCGTCCGTCCGGGCGCCCGGGTCATCAACACCGACAACGCCGACACCTTCGCCGCCCTGCGGCCTGCCGGCCAGGGCGCGGTCGTCGTCCACACCAACCCCACCAACGAGCCCCAGCGGCTCACCCTGAACCTCTCCGGGTTCCAGACCGTGGGCACCGGTGCCGTCGAGCGCTACACCACCGACGGCACCAAGAACCTCCAGCGCGAGAGCGACCTGACCCCCGCCGGCAGGACGCTCACCGCCACCGTGGGAGCGGGCTCCGTCACGACGTTCGTCCTGCCCGGCGCGACGGGCGTGAACGTCTCCGACACCACGGCTCCCACCGGCGCCGCGCGGCAGCTGCTCAACGACAACAGCGGCAAGGCCCTGGCCGTCGCCACCAGCGGCGGTCAGAGCACGCTGGTCCAGCGCAACTCCAGCCCGACCACCACGTCGCAGCAGTGGACGTTCACCAAGCTCGCCTCGACCGACTGGGGCAACACCGCGACCTACCGGATCACGAGCGTCGCCAACGGCAAGGCGCTCGCCGCCCAGGGCGACGCCCTCGCCCTGGTGGACTCGGGCACCTCCGCCGAGCAGAAGTGGATGCTCTCCACCGCCGGTGAGGGGCACTACACCCTGGTCAACAGCGCAAGCGGCAAGCTCCTCGATGTCAGCGGCCAGTCCACCAGCGACGGCGCGCCCGTCGGCGTCTACCGTCCCACCACCGGGTCCAACCAGTCCTGGACCTTCCGCTCCGTCGCCGCGGACACCTGGGCGCCGCTGCGGATGCGGCACAGCGGGAAGTGCCTGGACGTGACCGGCGCCTCCACCACGGACGGCGCCCAGGTCATCCAGTACACCTGCGGCACCGGCACCAACCAGCAGTGGTCCCTGCGCCCCGCGGGCGGTGGCTACGTCAACGTCGTCGCCCGGCACAGCGGAAAGTGCCTCGATGTGACCGGTGCCTCCACCGCCGACGGCGCGATCGCCTTCCAGTACACCTGCGGCGGCGGCGCCAACCAGCAGTGGTCGGTGCACAGGTCGGCGGACGGGTTCATCACCCTGCTGGCCCGCCACAGCGGCAAGTGCCTGGACGTGAGCGGCGCCTCCACGGCGAACGGCGCCCAGGTCATCCAGTACACCTGCAGCACGGGCACCAACCAGCAGCTCACCACCTCCTGACACCTTGGGCTGGTCCGGAAGCCGGACGGCTTCCGGACCAGCCCTCCGGTGTCTTCGCCGGGCTGTGCGCCGACGGGGCTCACGCCCACTGCGGAGGTGGGGGTGAGCGGCCTTCGATCTGCGGCGCCCATGGCTTGAGAGGGCGGCACGACGACAAGGTCCGGTCCCATGCGGGCGGTGCGACCGCTGCGCCGGCGCCTGGATCGACTCCTCCGTGTCGGCCGAGGGCCTATCCACACGTGCTGACGCCGGGCCTCCGGGCCGCGTGGCGTCGCTGCTTCGTGGGTTCAGCTGTGTACGGAGGACGGTGAGGTCCTCGATCCCGGGATCACTGACGCGACCGTGGGTGATCCCGCCGCCCGTTTCCGACAGAGTCGGGGACGGCACGGAACCGTCCCCGCGAGTGCGGGGCCCGGGGCGGAGACATGAAGGGGCCGGAGAGCGGGCGGTGATCCGCTCCCCGGCCCTTGTCTCACGTCACCGGTCACGGCGAAGGCACGGCTGATCAGGCTGGAGTCGAACTGGCCGGGGTCGTGAGCCTTGTCGTCCCACTCGTCGGAGTCGGCGACGGCGAAGACGTCACGGGCGCGGACGTTGGTCTCGCGCTGCTGGCCGAGTGCGATGTTGGTCCAGAACTCGCCGGTGGCGAAGGACCAGCCGCGCCACTCTGTCACGCCGCCGGCCGGCATGGCGGAGTCGTCGATGCTCCAGCCCGACGGCGCGGTGGTCGTCCAGCCCTTGACGGTGGAGGGTATGCCCGTCTCGTCGACGCGGGTGTTCAGGGATGGGCGCACGGTGTCGAAGGCGTCCGGGGGCAGGGTGGGGATCGCTTGCCGTCCAGGTTCCACGCCGGGTTCGCTGGTGAACAGCACCCGCACTTTCGGTTCAGATCCGTTATGGATTAGTGGCACTGAGGGCGCCGACGCGGCACGGGGCACCGGCTTCTGTCCCTGCTCGCACGCCAGGTGGATCTTGGTGGTGAACCCGTCCCGCGACCTGCCCAGCCCGTGGTCGTCGGGTTCGTCGGCCGATCCCCCCAGGCGGTTCCTTCCGCCCGACGCCGTCCTGGCGGGCGTCGGCCGCATGCTGATGATTCCGGAAGATCGTGGAGTCGACGTTGAACTCCCCGGTGATCAGCCCAGACGCATCCGCTCTCGCCTGCAGCAGTGTCGGCAGGACGGTCTGCCAGGGTCCGTACTCGGACGGCAGATCACGCATGGCAGAAGTGCGCGTCCGGGACTCGCTCGCGGGGATCGGCCAGCTGACCCGAAAGGACATGGCGGAGCGAGCCGAAGATGGCGATGAGCGGTTGATCGGGCATCCTCGCAGGCGACACTGGCCTGCTGGGCGTGGCCTGGTAGCCAAACCCGCTTCGACAACGTCCATGAAGGAGACAGCCTCCCACGACGAGGAGAGCTGCCAGGCAATGGGTACGGTCGAGTTGCTCAGATGGTCGGGGCCCGGCATCGCACCGTACGCAACGACCTGGGCTGTTCCCAGCACCGTGACGGCTGCGAGCTCGGTGACGGCTGCGAGCTCGGTGACTGCGGCGAGTGCAGGCGCTGTCCACCGGCCCGTCGCTTCGGCCACGGCGTGAAGACCGAGCATGGTGAGAAGGGCGACGGACAGGTGGGCGAAGCGCGGTTCGCCGTCGGTTGCGAGGCCGAGAATGATGTGGATGAGCAGGGCCGTTGTCCCAAGAAACACATGCCAGCGTTCGGCCATCCGCAGCACCACCGGCCGCTCGGCCACGGCCGCGAGCCCCGAGGCGAGCAGCGCGCCCGTGTCATCGTGCAGGGCAAGAGCCAGGCTGCCGAGCGCGGGAAGGCCGACCGATACGTACCCCAGCCTGCAACGGAAGTCCCGTCCAGCCAGGACCGGGCCTTGTTGGCGTGGACAGCCTCCTCGTGGCCGAGGCCTGGCTCGTAGTTCTGCAGCACGGCCCGCACAGCGGCGGTCAGGGTCAACACACCGGGAACGAGCATCTTCACGGGGACGGCTCGTGGCCTGTCCATGCCGCGGAGCCAGGCCGGGGGAACGTCGGCCTGGCTCCGACAGGGACGGGTCAACAACCACGCCGGGGCCGCGACCAGCAGATATGGCCACGGCTGCCATCCCGGCAGCCAGTCACTGAAGCCGACGATCGACAGCACCTGCTGCATGCTGACGTGACGCCTCGGACTCTCACGCGCGAGGCGTCAGGGACCTCTCCGTGCGCAGGGAAAGCCACGTCGCCAGCAGTAGGAAGCCGGCCAGAGTGGCGAGTACGGTCAGTGCTGTACCGGCGTTCGGGGACCCTGGCGCGGAGCTCCACCAGTAGAGGGTCCACTGCGCGCCCTCGGGCAGTCTCATCCAGGCGGCAATCCAGTAATGCGGCACCCAGACGCGGAAATCCGTGGTCACGAGTGGCAAGGTGACCACAAGGGGACCCGCTCCCAGGACGGCTGCCGGGATGACGGCCCGGGCGACGGCGGCCCCGCTCGCGGTGAGCGTCGCGAAGAACGACAGCACGAGCAGCGCCCTGGCGCAGGTCGTCAGCGCCTCACTCCAGCTCGGAACGGCCGTTGCCACCTCCACAGGCTGGGACCCGACCGGGGGCTGTACGGAGTGACTCACTCTGAAGGCGGCCCAGAGCGCCACCGCGGTCACGGCCATGCCGAGCACGGCGAAGAACAACACGACCACGATCTTGCGTACCACCAGCAGCCAGACACGCCCCTGATGGAGACGCACAAGCGGCCACGTTCCGCTTTCCAGACCCTCGGCCAGCACCACCCCGCACAGCATCGCTACGCATACCAGCCCAAGCAGGGAGGAGTAGTGCCACGCGGCCGCTTGCAACGCCCCGGCCGGAGCGGCCAGCGCGGTGATGCTCGCGTCCAGGCCGTTCGCCCCGCGCTGGACGCCGTCGAGGTACGAGAAGACCGCACGCACCGTGGCCGCGGCAGCGAGCAGGACCGTCAGCACGGCAGCCGGTAGGACGGCCAGCCGTGCTTCCGCCCGCAGCGGGGCAATGATCCGCATCATGGTTCCGTCCCTCACACCAGGTCACGCGGACGGGTGCGCCACGCCTGCCACAAGGCCAAACAGAGCAGCGCGACCCAGGGCAAAGCCCGCACAGCTGCCGGGGTGGCCGAGTCAGCCGACGGCGAGGTCCACAGGTGGTCGTAAACATTCAGCCCGGGCAACAGGCCCATTGCGTCGGCCAGCACCGGCCCGGGCAGCCATGACATGACAGGCGACGCTGCGACAGCCAGGACCAGCACCCCGACGAGGAGAGTGCGCAGCGGCAACCGTACGACGGCCGCCAACCCGACGGCGGCCGAGCAGGCCACGCCGAGCACGAGCAGACCAGTGCCCACCCGTGGCCACGTGTAGGCCGAGACCTCATCCGGCACGACCATCTGGTGGAGCGGGAAGGTACGGCGCGTGTGCATCACTGCCAGAAGCCAGACCCCTACCGTCATCGCCGCGGCCACCAGCAGGGACCACAGCCAGAGCACAGCGGCCTTGGCGGACAACAACCGCCACAGCCGCTGCTCCTGTAGCAGCAGCGGCACCGCTGTGCCGCGAGACCACTCGCCGGCGGTGAAGAATGCTGCGAGGACAAGGATCGCGAGCAGGCCGGGTGCGGTGGCGAGCCACCCGAAGGTCCAGCCGAGGGCGCCGAGAGAGTGCTGAGCAAGCCCCATGTGTTCGGCGGTGGCCGTGAATCCGGTCTCGATGTTCTCGTACGCCGTGCGCGTGCTTTCCAGACCGGCCAGGCAGTCCTTGAGGAACTGATCGGCGGGGACGTCCGGTGGAAGGTTCGACGCGTCCTTCGCGCAGCCTTCCGGGGTCAGACGCGCGAGCCCGGCACGCACGTTCCGCAGGTTGTTGTACGCGAGGCGCTGCACGTTGAGCGTCTGAAGAGTTATGCCGACAGCCAGCAGGAGGAGCATGGCCACGGGGAGCAGGCGCGGCAGTGTGCGGCGCAGTTCGCAGCCGAGGAGACGCAGCCACGATTTCATGCGGCCCCGTTCCCGTTCCCCTGGACGCAGGCGCGGGCATCGGTCCGCTGTTGAGCGAAGAACCAGTCCTCCAGGTCCTGCGGTCCGTTCGCCGCGCCGAGACCGAGCTGCTCGACCGTCCCTGACGCGCTCACCACGCCCTGCGAGATCATGACGATGCTGTCGCACAGCCGGGCGATCTCGTCCAGCTGATGACTGGAGATCAGGACTCCTGCACCACGGGCGGTCTCTTCGGCGATGATGCCGCGTATCTGGCGCACGCCCGCGGGATCAAGGCCGTTGGTCGGCTCGTCCAGGATCAACAGGTCCGGTTCCTTCATAAGAGCCGCGGCAACAGCCAGCCGCTGACGCATTCCCTGCGAGTACGTACGGACTCGGCGCCTCGCGGCATCAGCAAGGCCGACGCGTTCCAGTGCGCGGTCGGCACGGCCCCCGTCGGGCAGGCCCGCGGTGTCCAGGAGCACGCGGAGCATGCTGTGTCCGGTCATCCACCGGTAGAAGGCGGGGGCGTCCAATGCGGCACCGACCCGGGCCAGAACGGGAGGACGCATCGGCAAGGCGTGGCCGAGTACCTGCACGGCGCCCGCGGTCGGAGCGACAAGGCCGGTGGCTATACGCATAAGCGTGGTCTTGCCCGCCCCGTTGAGGCCGAGGAGGCCGGTCACCTGACCGGCCTCCACGCTCAGGGACACGCCGTCCAGCACGGTGCGCTTACCGTACGTCTTGACCACACCGCGACAGGAGAGAACGGGTGTCATGAAAGGGAGATTCCTTAGTAGCCGGTGACGCGGTAGACCCTGAGGTTGAGCTCGTCGACCACGCCGCCGGACGGGGTGGAGGCAACCCTCGCGTAGTAGTAGCCGTTGCCCTCGCCGGTGTAGCTCTTGGTGTAGGGGTCGTTGTCACACGACCAGTCCCGCCAGGCCACCCACTCGTCGAAGCCCGTGACCGACTTCTTGAAGTCGTAGGCGATGCGTCCCCCATGGCGGGTCACGCACAGGTTCTGGGTGATGTACTGCGTGTTCGTGCCGACCGCGTACCAGGTGGACGTCTCGTCTCCCGACACCGCCGAACTGAGGTATCGGTTGGACGTGCTCCACGTCGCTGCGGAGGCGGTGGTGGCGACAGCGCCAACCGCGAGAGCGGCAAGCAGAGTGGTGATGCCCGCGCGACGTATGCGGGCAGAGGCGAGGCTCATAAGCACTCCAGAGGAAACCGGCGGTCTTTCGCCGATATCGGGTGGGGGGTGCGCCGGGTCGGCCGTGTGCGGGGCGACCGTTCCGGCTGTTGAGGGGTTGCGTCCGGCCATCTGGCCGGGGACAGATTCCATGCGGGACGGCTGGGGTCGACCATCCGTCCCGGCCTCGTGTCCAGGGAGAAGGCTGCCGTCTGACGAGCAGTCATGTCGGCTGGCGGGTAGCCATGTTGACGTAAACATCTCCTGGTGTGAGCGTGTCGGAGTGGATTCGCGCTGTCAAGCGTTTCCGATCGCTGCGATCTGGCTTCTGGGGGGGCGAGACGCTACGCACTGACGGCCCGCCAAGTGGAGCAACGTCTTAGACGTCATCTCAATTGGTGAGTCTGCGGTAGCAGATGAGGGTGCAGTCGATTGGACGTCGACCGTGACATGGCCCTCGTGCTCGACGCCCGGGTCGCGCGCCCGGTGGACATCCGGCCGCCGGTCGCCGACGCCGGGTTCGAACGGAGCGGGGTGTTCGCCGAGGTGACGTACGAGGGGGTCACCGGCCTCGCGCACCTGCTGACGATGTCGCTGGACCTGCGGATCGCGCACCTGGGGCCTGCCGCCGAGCGCGGGGCCGTAAGGACCTGGGTGGACTCGTACTGGAGCCGGCCGGGCGGTGTCTGCGCCCTCGGTCACGTCTTCCGGGGCGAGCGGGCGCTGACCGGTCCGGTCCGGCACCCGACGCCCGGCGACCTGGCCGCGCTGGTGGTGCGCGCGGGGTGTCCGCGTCCGGAGGGGGAACGGCCCTCGTCGACTTCATGCCGTCGGCAGGCCCCTCGCCGGCGCTGGCGCCGGCGGTTCCCTCGGGAGGCACCGGGACGTTTCTCCTCACGCCCGAGCGCGGCACCTGGGACCTCGTGTACGGCGCGCAACCGGAGCAGGAGGGGCCGGCCTACAACTACTTCGTCCTCGGCCGCTCGTTCACGCCCGGCTCCACCACGGTGCACACCTTCGACACCCCGGTCTTCGGCCCGGTCCTGGACTCCTCGCCCGGCGCCCGACCCGTCGCGCAGCGCACCGGCGACCCCTTGGACCTGACGGTGCCGCTGCTCGCCGACGGCGAAGGCCACGCGGGGGCCTCGCCCCTGTTCACGGCTTCGACCGTCACGCTGCACCGCAACGGCACGCTGGTCGCGACCCGCCGCGGCGAGAAGCCGGGGCACGCCTCGTCCACGGTGCCGGCGGGGCGGGCCGCCTACCGGCCGACGGCGAGCGCGACACGGCCGCGCGGGAGCGTCACGGCGACGTGTACGTTCACCTCCGCCGCGACGGCCACCGCCACCGACCTCCCGCTGAGGGCCGTACGCTTCGGCCCCGATCTCGCGCTCGACGGCACCGCCCCCGCGCACACCACGAGCCGGGTGGCGGTGACGGTGGAGGGCGCCGCCCGGCTTTCGGGGGTGCGGTCGCTGACCGTGTCCGTGTCGACGGACCGGGGCGCCACCTGGACGCGGGCGGCGCTGACCGGCGGACGGATCACGGTGACGACGCCGGAACCCGGCAAGGCGGTGTCGCTGCGCGTGGAGCTGACGGACGCCCACGGCAACACCCTCACCCGGACTCACATCGACGCGTACGTCATGCGTGCCGCCACCGGGGCGCGCTGACGTTCGTCCCTCGTCCGGTCGGGAAGGCCAGGCACCCCCGGGGCCCTTCGGTCTTGTCCGCCGCGTCGGGCCGGGAGCGGGGGGCCGTTTCAGAGACATCCGAAACGGCCCCTGACCTCTTCAACGGGACGGGCACACCGGGTCGGTCGACTGGTCCGGCAGGTAGGCCGTGCGCTCCTGCGGGGTCAGGTCCCGGCCGGCGTTGCGGCAGACGGTGGTGAGAGCGGCGTCGGGCTGGGGGAGGTCGATGTTCCAGAGCCGTACGGTGGAGTCGCCGCTGCCGGTGGCGAGGGTGTGGCCGTCGGGGCTGAAGGTCAGGGCGAACACGGCGCCGAAGTGTCCGAGCAGGGTGGTGAGGGTCCGGCCGGACGCGACGTTCCAGAGTCGTATGGAGGCGTCGATGCCGCTGGTGGCGAGGGTGTGGCCGTCGGGGCTGAACGCCACCGTGTGCACCTGATCCGTGTGTCCGATCAGTGTGGTGCGGGTGTCGCCCGACGCGACGTCCCGCAACCGGGCGGTGCGGTCGTTGCCCGCCGACGCGAGGGTGGATCCGTCCGGGCTGAATGCCACCGTGTTCACCTGGTCCGTGTGTCCCTTCAAGTACTCACGGTTCGCGCCGGTGTCCGTGTCCCACAGGCCGACCCTCGTGTCGCCGGACGCGGTGGCGACCGTCTTGCCGTCGGGGCTGAACGCCACCCCGTTGACTCCGTCGGTATGGCCCTCAAGGACTGCGCCGGGCGTGCGCGTGCGCATGTCCCACAGTCGCACGGTGTAGTCGGCACTGGCGGACGCGAGGGTGCGGCCGTCAGAGCTGAACGTCACCCCGTTCACCGCGTCCCCGTGCTCGGTCCAGGACTTGATCAACTTGCCTGTTTCGGCGTCCCACAGTTCGACGGCCCCGGCCCAGTCACCCGTCGCCACGATGCTGCCGTCCGGGCTGACGGCCACGGCACCCACCGAGCTGTCGCCGCCGCCGTGCAAGGTGTGCCTGACCGCTCCGCTGCGGACGTCCGACAGGTGGGCGGTCGTGTCCAGACTGCCGGTGGCGAGGGTGCGGCCGTCCGGAGTGAAGGCCACGGACATGACGGCGCCGGTGTGTCCGGCTCGGAGGGGCCGTTCCGTACCGGAGGTCGTGTCCCACAGCCGCACTGTGCTGTCGAGACCGCCCGAAGCGAGCGTGTGTCCGTCGGGGCTGAAAGCCACTGCGTTGACGTTGTTCGCGTGGCCGACGAACCCCGTGAGGGCCGCGCCTGTTGCCGGGTCCCAGAGCTGCACGGTGTTGTCGTCCCCGGTGGCCACGGTGCGGCCGTCGGGGCTGAACGCCAATGCTTCCGGAGTGCCCTCGGTCTGGGAGTCGCGGCTCTCCCCGGTGGTCGTGTCCCACAGTCGCAAGGCGCCGTCGGCGCTGACGCTGGCGAGGGTTTCGTCGTGGCTGAACGCCACGTCGTACACCTCGCCTTGCAACGCGTCCAGCTTCCTGCCCTCCTTGCCGAGGCCGACATCCCACAGCCGCACGGTCGCGTCCGCGCTGCCGCTGGCGAGCGTGTGTCCGTCGGGGCTGAACGCCACGGAGTAGACGATCTCTTCGTGTCCTTCGAGATTCGTGCGGAGCGCGCCCGTGGCCGCGTCCCACAGCTGTACCTTTCCGTCCCCGTTGCCGGTCGCGATGGTGTTTCCGTCCGGGCTGAACGCCAACGCGGCCACCCCGGAGGAGGGTTCGGTGATGACGGTACGGTCGTCGCCGTCCCCGCTCCACAGCCGCACGGTCCCGTCCTCGCCGCCCGTGGCGATGGTGTTTCCGTCCGGGCTGAACGCCAACGCGTACACCTCGCCTTCGTGCCCCTCCCGAGTGGCGCGGAGGGTGCCGTCGTCCGCGTTCCACAGCCGCAGGGTCTGGTCGTCCCCCACGGTGGCGAGGGTCTTGCCGTCGGGGCTGAACGCCACTTGGCGCACGGCTTCGGTGTGACCGTCCAGGCGCTGGTGCTCCGGCAGCGCCGCCGCGTTCAGCAGGGCCTCCCGGGACTCCGGGTTGTGGTTGGTCCGGTAGGCCCGGACGGCCAGCAGCGAGGCGAGTTCGGGGTTGGTCCCGATGAGCTCGGCCGACTCCGCGGCGAGCTGTCGTGCCTGAGCCGCCTCGCTGGCGGTGACTGCGGTCCGCCATTGCCACAGCGCGCCTCCGACGGCGACGAGGGCGAGGACCAGCAGCGTGGCGAGCACCGTGTTGAGACGCCTGCTGCGACGGATGACGGCGTGCTGACGGTCCTTGCTGGCGGTGAGGAAGGCCGTGATGTCGCCCGGCAGGCGGTGCTTGCGGGACCAGTCGAGGCCTTCCGCGAGTGCCGTGCCGGCCAGCAGGTCGCCCGGGTCCTTCTTCTCGGCCCAACGGGCCCGGCGCTCGCGGGTGCTGTCGAGCCACTCGTGGAAGCGGCGGTCCTGGGCGAGCCAGTCGTGCAGGGTGCCCCAGTCGCGGATGAGCGCGTCGTGGATCAGCTCGGCCACGGGCCGGCGGGGAGGGCCGTCCGAATCCTCCGAGGTGGCGGGTGTCTGGGTGGTGATGATCCGGTGGCGGGCCAGGGCGGCGATCACGTCGTCGGCGTCCTGGTGTCCGTCGGGTGCCCCGTCCGGGTCGCCCGCCAGGTCGCGGAGTTCGTCGAGCGGGACCTGGGCGCGGACGGCGGGGGCCCGGCGCCGGGGGTCCTCGGGGCGGACCAGGGACGTCAGGATGCGCCGGGCGACGGGGCGCTGTCCGTCGGACAACCGCTCGAGCGCGGTGTCGCACCACTAGGTCAGGCTGCCGCTGACCGCTCCGATGCGGTGGTAGGCGTCGTGGGTGAGGAATCCGTCCTCGCGTCGGTCCCACAGTTGTTCGAGGGTGAGCTCCAGCAGGGGGAGGACCGTGGCGGGCACCTGGCCCTGCGTGCGCCCGTCGGGGGTGGTGGCCAGCACGTCGGTGATGATCTGTTCGGGCAGTCCGGCCTGGAGGCGGGCTCCGACGTCGGCCGCGGGCAGGGTGATGATGTCGTGCAGGTCCTTCTTGCTCAGGGTGTTGGGGACGTTGAGCAGCCCTGGCTTGGCCGCTTCCAGCAACAGGGGTGCCTGCGCGGCGAGTTGGGGGTAGAAGTCGTCGCGCATGACCAGGATCACGCTGAGCCGGACGTTCTCGTCGACCGCCGTCGCGAGCTGTCGTGCGAGAGGGACGCGGTCCGGCGGCCGGCCGTCGTCCGGGGCGGGTGTGAACAGCTCCTCGAACTGGTCGACGACGATCACGACGCGGCCGCCGTCAGGCTCGGCCGCGAGCCGACGGGCGACCGCCGCGCCGAGCCCGTCCGCGGCGGCTCCGGGGAGCCCGGCGCGCTCGAGTTCGGCCGACAGGTCCTGCCGCGGGCGGGCGAGGACGGGGGACCAGCGGTCGCTGCCCGGCAGCTCGCCCACCGCGAGGGCGCGCAGCACGCCCGCCTGGACCAGGGAAGACTTGCCCGACCCCGACGGCCCGAGGAGGAGCGTCAGCCGCCGCTGCCGGGCCAGGCTCGCCATGACCTGCTGTACGGCGTCGTTCCGGCCTTGGAACCACCGGGCCTGTTCCAGCGTGAACGATTCCAGGCCCCGGTACGGGCAGATGCTCCGGACGGTCAGTTCCGGGAGGACCTCCCGCAGGGTCTCGGTGGGGGTGACGTAGGCGATGCCCTGGCCTCGCTCGAAGGCGTCGGGCGCGGTGATCTCGGTGAGCATGCCGACGACGAGGCCGGTCACCTCGTCGAGGACGGGCCCGCCGCTGAAGCCGGTGGTGAGGTCGTTGGCGACGGTCAGTTGCAGGTGGGGCCCCCTGCCGCCGGTGTCCGGCAGTACGTCGCCGGCCTCGCCGTAGCCGAAGTGCCCCTCCGGCGGAGCCTGCGCGGGGAACCCGAAGGAACGGATACGGTGCCCCCGGCAGTCCGCCGCGGCCCCCAGCGGCAGCGGAGCGACCCCGGCCGGCGGGTGGTGCAGCCGGACGACCGCCACGTCCTCGAACTCGGGGCCGCGCCACGCGTCGTCGAGGACCCGGCCCTCGAACCGGCTCTCACGGGCACCCTCCGCGTGGGGGAAGGCTGCCGCGACCTCCATGCCGGGGCCGCTTCCCGCGGCCTCGACGACGTGCGCGCAGGTGACGAGGAGTCCCTCGGCCACGAGGAAGGCCGCGCCCGCCACCCTTCCGTCCGGTCCGAGGACCTGGGCCACGGAGCCGGGAAGCCCTTTCGTGCTGCCGGGCATCGTGCATCAGTCCTCGTCCGCGGGTGGAGGCGTGTAGATGGCCTCGCGCTCCCAGGAGACGGTCACCTTCAGATGGCCGGCGGCCCGGCTCTTCGTGATCACCGCCCCGGCCTCGACCGCCAGGTCCACTCCGAACTCGACCGTGATCGCGTCCGGCCTTGCCCTGCGCAGCTGTTGAAGCGTCGCACGGGCGGCGTCGGCGACGGGTTCCAGGGAGGTCTGCAGCGTCGACGGCAGCTCGCGCATGGCGTCGCCGATGCGGCCGGCCTTCACCGGTCCGCCCGTCGCGGACGGGTCCTCGACCAGGACGGAGCCCCCGCCTTCCAGGGGAATTCGGGTCAGGGATGTCACAGCGCCTCCTCCGTACGCTGGGCTGGCGCGTGCCGGCGCAGCCGCGTTCGACGGTGGTGGGCGGATCCGCCCAGGGCTCGTAACCAGCGTCGTCGATTTCGGCGTCCGTCGCATCCCGGGCGCCCACAGTGACCGCTGCGGTCGGTCGGATGCGAGTGGTGCGAACTCTTGCCGGATGCGGGTGGTGCGAACTCTTGCCGGGGTGGGTGGTGCGAACTCTTGCCGGGGTGGGTTCACCTCTCTAATGTGAACCTTCAAATCCAGGGAAACTCTTGCTCCTGGCTTCGTTGGGGGATGTGCTTTGAACGATCAAATTCGTCAGGGGCCGGTGCCCGGCTACCTCGACCACGCGAGGGTCGGGCCGGTGACGGGGGAGGCGGCCCGGGCGCTCGTCGGGGCGGTGGGGCTGGCCGCGCGGTGCGGGCCGGGGGAGCTGGGGAGGCTGTTCGAGCTCAGCGACGCGGCGCGGGGGTCGGCGGCTCGGCTCCTCGGGGCGCGGTCGGACGAAGTCGCGCTCGCGCCCTCCACCAGCAACGGCCTGTTCAGCGTGGCCGCGGGCCTGCGGGGGCCGGGAGTCGTGCTGGTGCCTAGGGACGAGTTCCCCGCCAACGTCTATCCGTGGCTCCGGTTCGCGGGCAGGGGAGGGCCGGAGGTGCGGCGCTTCGACCCGGACCGGGGGCGCCACGTCACTCCGGAACTGCTGCGCCGTCACCTGACGCCGGAGGTCAGGGCACTTGCCGTCAGCGCCGTCGACTCGCTTTCCGGGCACGTGGCGCCGCTGGCGGCGCTCAAGGAGGTGCTGGGGGAGGACCGGCTGCTCATCGTCGACGCCATCCAGGGGCTCGGCGCCGTGCCGTTGGAGACCGATGCCGCGGACGTCCTGGTCAGCGGGGGACAGAAGTGGCTGCGGGCCGGTTGGGGAGCGGCGCTGCTGCTCGTCCGGGACCGGTGCGCGGAGCGGCTGGAGCCCGGGCTCGGAGGCTGGGCCGGCGTCACGGAGCCGTTCGCCGAGCGGTATCCGGCGCCGTCGTTGCCCGGGGCCGCCGCGCATCTCGCGACCAATCCGGACTTCCCGGCGGCCGCGGCCCTCGGCGCGGCCGTCGACGGACTGCTCGCGGGGGGCGGTCCCGACGTGGTCGGCGCCCGAATCCGGGACGTGCTCGCCGAGTTGCTCGACCGGGCGCGGCGGGCGGGGGCCGAGGTCCTGCTCGACGGGCTCGGGCGGCGGGAGCGGGCCGGCATCGGGGCCTTCCGCCTGCCCGGCCACGACCCCGCGGCCGTGCACCGCGCGCTGGAGGCGGGCGGGGTGATCACCACGCGCCGCGGCGAGTGGATCCGGCTCTCCCCCCACGCCTCCACCACGGGCGCGGCCGCGGACCTGTTCACCGGTGTGCTGGAGGCCCTCGCCCGGGGCGCGTCCCGCACCCGTACCCGTACGACCACCCACACCCACACCCACTCCCAGGAGTCGACATGTCCCACCACCTGAGCCGACGTCAGATCCTGCACCTCGCCTCCGCCTCCGCCGCCGGGTTCGGCCTCGCCGCTTGCGGCGGCGGCGGATCGGGCGCCGGGGCGTCGGGCGCCGACGGCGACAGCGGTCCGATCACCGTCTGGAGCTGGACCACCGCGGCCGAGGCGCTGCGCGGGGTCGTCCCGTCCTTCGAGCGGGACAACCCGGGGATCGAGGTCGACGTGCAGGACCTCGGCAACCCGGCGATCTGGGACAAGATCACCGTCGGGCTCGCCTCGGGCGGCAAGGGTCTCGCCGACGTCCTCCACATAGGCGTCGACTACCTCCCCGGCTACCTGGAGAAGTTCCCCGCGGGCCTCGCCGACCTGTCCAGACTCGGGGCCGACCGGTACAAGGACGCCTTCGTGCAAGGCCTGTGGCCGACCGTCACGGGCAAGGACGGCGCGGTCCACGCGATGCCGTGGGAGGTCAACCCCCTCGGCCTGTTCTACCGGCACGACTACTTCGAGAAGGCCGGTGTCGACCCCGCCTCCCTCGGCAGCTGGGACGACCTGATCGCCGCGGGGCCGAGGATCCGCGCGGCCACCGGCGCCCAGCTGCTCGGACTCGACAAGCCCGGCACCACCCAGGACATGGACTTCTTCCAGAACCTGATGCAGCTCCAGGGCGCCTTCTACTTCGACGGCGAGGGCAGGGTCACGCTCGGCTCGCCGCAGGCCGTCCAGGCCCTCACCGTCATCAAGCGGCTCGACGACGCCGGCCTCGTCGCCGACACCGCCGGCCAGGGCACCTGGAAGCGCCTGGTAGGCCAGGGGAAGCTGGCCACCGCGCCGTACCCCGCCTGGGCCGTCGAGTACCTGGCCACCAAGTTCCCCGCCCAGAGCGGAAAGTGGCGTGTGATGCAGCCGCCCGCCGCCGTGCCCGGCGGAGGGCGCAGCGCCATCGTCAACTCCACCTACCTGACCGTCTCCGCGACCAGCAAGCGCCGCAAGGCGGCCTGGCGCTTCGTCGAGTACGCGCTCACCAAGCCGGCCGAGATCAACCGGATGTTCGCCTCCGGCGGCGTCTTCCCCGCCCTCAAGGCGGCTTACACCGACCCGAAGTTCAGCGCGCCGCACCCCTTCTACGGCGGCCAGGCCGTGCTGCGCTCCTTCGTCGACACGCTCGGCTCCGGGGCGGACGCGACCAACTTCACCGGCGACTACAGCCGCGCCCTGAAGCTGGCGAGCGACGCGCAGAGCCAGGTCCTGATCAAGGGCGCCGATCCGGCCGAGGTGCTGAAGGCCGCGGCCGAGCAGCTGGCCCGCCAGACCGGCCGGAAGCAGGCGGGCTGACCCATGTCCCTCGCCCCGCCCGAACGCGCGCCCGCCACCGGGGCCGCACCCGCACCCGCCGGCTCCGCCGGTCGCGGAGCCCGCCGCCCCGCCGGCCCCGACCGGCCGGCCCGGCGCCGGCTGCTGACCCGTACCTCCGTCCCGTACCTGCTGATCATGCCCGCCGTCCTGGGCTTCGCCGTCTTCAAGGCGTACCCCGTCGCCGCCTCGTTCTGGATCAGCCTCACCACCGGCAACGGCGACGCCGAGCGGTTCGCCGGACTCGCCAACTACCGGCGCCTCCTGGCGGACCCGCTGTTCTGGACCGCGCTCAGGAACACAGGACTGATCCTGGTCGTCCAGGTGCCGCTGATGCTCGGCCTCGCCCTGCTCGTGGCACTCGGACTGAACTCCGCCAAGGTGTGGCTGCGCCCGCTCTGGCGACTCGGCGTCTTCGTCCCCTCGCTGACCGGCCTGGTCGCCGCCGGCGTGATGTTCTCGGTGATCCTCAACCGCGACGCGGGACTGCTGAACTGGGTCCTCTCCCTGGTCGGCATCGACCCGGTGAACTGGCTCGGCAGCCCCTTCTGGGCTCGTGTCGGCATCGTCCTCGTGATCACCTGGCACTACACCGGCTACAACGCGGTCATGTACCTCGCCGGTCTGCAGGGCATCCCGAAGGAGCTGTACGAGGCCGCGATGGTCGACGGCGCGGGGCCGGTCCGCCGCTTCCTCGCCATCACCCTGCCCCAGCTGCGGCCCATCCTCCTCCTCACGGTCGTGCTCTCCACCATCGGCACCCTCCAGCTCTTCGACGAGCCGTACGTCCTCACCGGCGGCGGCCCCGACAACGCCACCCTCACCGTCACCATGTACCTGTACGACAACGGCTTCACGTACTTCGACTTCGGCTACGCCTCGGCCCTCGCCTACGCCCTCGCGACGATCGTGTCCGTCCTCGGCATCCTCCAGGTCCGCCTGATGGGAGAGCGCCGATGAAGGCCCGCGGCCCCCTCCTCACCCTGCTGCTCGCTGGCGCCTTCGGGCTCTGCGTCGGCCCGTTCTACTGGCTCGCCATGGCCGCCACGCAGGACGACAAGGACGTGTTCTCCTGGCCGCCGAAACTGCTCCCCGGCGGCCACCTCATGGAGAACCTCCAAGGGCTCCAGGAGTCCATCGGACTCACCCGCGTCCTCCTCAACAGCGTCCTGGTGGCGGGCGTCCAGACCGTCGGCGCCGTCGTCGTCTCGGTCCTGGCGGGCTACGCCTTCGCGAAGTTCGACTTCCGCGGACGCAACCTGTTCTTCGTCCTGCTGCTCAGCACCCTGGTCATCCCCGACACGGTCATGCTGATCCCGATCTTCCAGATGATGACGGAACTGGGCCTCATCGACACCTACCAGTCCGTCATCCTGCCGGGCCTGGTCACCCCGTTCGGCATCTTCCTCATGCGGCAGGCGCTGCGGTCCATGCCGGACGAACTCCTGGACGCGGCCCGCGTCGACGGCGCGGGCGAGCTGCGGGTGCTGTGGCGGATCGTCATCCCGGTCAACCGGCCGATCATCGCCGCGCTCGCGCTGTTCGTCTTCCTCGGCGGCTGGAACCAGTTCGTGTGGCCGCTGATCGCCCTGCGCAGCCCCGAGATGTACACGCTGCCCGTGGCCACCGCGACCCTGCAGGGCCTGTCGACCACCAACTACGCGCAGGTGCTGCTCGCCGGAGCCATCGCCGCCATCCCGGTGATGGCCCTCTTCCTCGTCCTGCAACGCCAGTTCATCTCCGGTCTGCTGGCCGGGGCCACGAAGGAGTGACCACCGTGACCACCGCACCGGACACCGCCGCCCCGCAGCCCGTCCCCGCCTGGCGACCGGGTGCACCGGCCGGGGACACCCCCGGCACCGTCGTCCACCGGCAGCTTCCCACCGGCCTGCACCACGCCACCGGAACCCCGCTCGTCGTCCACCTCACCGGGCTCGGCGGCGAGGAGTGGGAGCCGGTCTCCACCACGGTCGCCGACGGTGTGGCACTCGTCGAGGTCAGGACGGCGGACACCGTCACCGTCCGCGCCGAATGGCGCGTCCCCTGCGTCGGAGCCACCGCCTACTGGACGCCGAACACCGACGCCTCCCGCTGGCTCCCGCCGTCCTGGATCGCCCCCCGCACCGTGTCGCTCGCGCTGGGCGCCCCCGTCGCCAGCCTGGTCGGCTCCGGCGACCGCGCGCTGTGCACCGCGGCGGCCGGAGAGACGACCGCGCCCGTCCGCGTCGGCGCCGGAGCGGTGGAGGAGAGCGGCGAGTTCGCCTTCACCGTGGAGCAGGAACTCACCCCGGACGGGCCGCCGCTGCGACTGCGGATCGACGTCGGCGGGCGCCACTTCGCCGACACCCTGCGGGACGTCACCGACTGGTGGGCCGAGGGAACGCGGCACCCCGGAGTCGCCCCGGCCGCGCGGATGCCCGCCTACTCCACCTGGTACAGCCTCCACCAGAACGTCGACGCCGCCGCCGTGGAACGCCAGGCGGCCCTCGCGGCCGCCGTCGGCTGCGAGAGCGTCATCGTCGACGACGGCTGGCAGACCGCCGACCGCACGCGCGGCTACGGGCACTGCGGCGACTGGGAGCCCAACCCCGAGGCGTTCCCCGACCCCGCGGCCCACGTCGCCGAGGTCCACCGCCTCGGACTCGCCCACCTCCTCTGGTACGCCGTGCCGTTCATCGGCCGGCAGAACGAGGCCTGGGAGCGTTTCAAGGGGCTGACCCTGCGCGAGGAACCCCACCTGGACGCGGCCGTGCTCGACCCCCGCCACCCCGACGTCCGCGCCCACCTCGTCGACCGGATCTCCCGGGCCGTGGAGGAGTGGGGCACGGACGGCGTGAAGCTCGACTTCATCGACCGCTTCGCCGTCGCCGACCCCCCGCCCGCACCGCCCGGCGCCGACCACGCGGCGGTCCACGACGGCGTACGCCGACTGCTCGCCGACCTCGACGCCCGGCTGCGCCGCAGCCGGCCCGACGTGATCGTCGAGCACCGCCAGCCGTACGTGAGCCCCGGGCTCTGGCCGTACGCCACCATGGTCCGCGCCACCGACTGCCCGCTCAGCCCGGCCGAGAACCGCCAGCGCACCGTCGACTGCCGGCTCGTCGCGGGCCCGCTCGCCGTCCACGCCGACATGATCATGTGGAACGCGGCCGAGACGCCCGAGTTCGTCGCCGTCCACCTGGTCAACGCCCTCTTCTCGGTGCCGCAGATCTCCGTCGACCTCGGCGCCCAGACCCCCGACCAGCTCGCCGTCCTGGGCTTCTGGCTCGGCGTCTTCCGCCGGTATGCCGACGTCCTCCAGCTCGGCGCGCTGGAACCCTCGCGACCGGACCTCGGCTACCCCCTGGTCCGCGCCCACGACGGCCGCACCACGGTGGTCGCGCGCTACGCGCCGCTGCCCGTCGCCCTCCCGGCCCCGGACGACACGGAGGGCCCCGGCACCGAGGGTCCCCGGACCCTCCTCGTCGCCAACGCGGACGCGGACCCCGTGGTGCTCCTGGCCGCCGGCAGGCCGGAACGGGCCCTCGCCCGCGTCCAGGACTGCCGTGGTGAGATCCTGTCCGAGACCGTGCTCGACCTCGTCACCGGCACGAACCCGGTGACCGTGCCGACCGGCGGCCTGCTCACCCTGACGCGCGAGCACTGAACGACGGGGGCGGTGGGCGGCCGTCCGCCGCCCCCGCCCGCCCGCCGACCAGCGCCCCCAGAGGAACGATGACCGCTCGACAGGTGACCATCGAGGACGTCGCACGGGCGGCGGGAGTGTCCCGCCAGACCGTCTCGAACGCCCTCAACGCACCCCACCGGCTGCGCGCGACCACCCTCGCCCGGGTCACCGCCGCCGTCGAGGAGCTCGGCTACCAGCCCGACCAGTCCGCCCGCAGCCTGCGCACCGGCACCCGCAAGGTCATCGGCTATCCCGCCCCGGCCGACAACCCCGCCGACCCCAACCCGCTGATGGGCGGCTTCCTCCAGGCGCTGGTCAGCGCCGCCGACGCCGTCGGCCACCGCGTCCTGCTGTTCCGCTGCGACCCCCAGCAGGGGAGCGGGGCCGTCGCCAAGTCCTTCCACGGGCTGATCGCCGCCCGCCAGGTCGACGGGTTCGTCCTCTCCGACATCGTCCACGACGACCCCCGGGTGGACGTGCTCGCCGACGCCGGGTTCCCGTTCGTCGCCTTCGGCCGCACGGCCCCCGGCCGCCCGCAGAACTGGGTGGACATCGACTCCGCCGCGGCCACCGCCGAACTGGTCCGCCGCCTGCTCGACCAGGGGCACCGCCGGATCTGCTACGTCAACTCCGCCGCGTCCCTGCCCTGGCTCGCCGACCGCAGGGCCGGCTTCCTCCAGGCCGGGGCGGCCGCCCCCGGCGGCGCCTTCGAGGTCGGCGTCCCCGACGACGACCCGGCGGCGCTCTCCCACGCCGTACGGCGCCTCCTCACGGGGCCCGACCGTCCGACCGCGCTGGTCTGCGCGAGCGACTGGCTCGCCCTCTCCGCCTACCAGGCGGTGCGCGCGGCCGGTCTCACCGTCGGGACCGACGTCGCCGTCACCGGCTTCAACGACCTGCCGCTCTGCACGCTGCTCCAGCCCGCCCTCACCAGCGTGGGCCTGCCCCTGGCGGGCATCGCCCACGCCCTCGTCGACCGGCTGATCAGCGCGGTCGAGGGCACCGCCACCGCCCCGGCGGCGGGGCTCCTGCTCCCGGCCGAGCCGGTCGCACGGGCCAGCACGCCGGACCGGTAGGGCACCCCCCTCCGGCCGACGGAACGTGCCGGGAGGCGTCCTCGGACGCCTCCCGGCACGTCGCCGTCCTCACACGGGTCGCGTCACTTGCCGAACCACGCGTTGTGGATCTTCAGGGTGGACGTGTTGCCCTGCTTGTCCGTGACCTCGGCGGACAGCGACACGGCGCCGTCCTTCGCCGGGTTTCGCACGGAGACGGCGCCGTTCGTCACCTGAACCGGCTGCCAGGTCTTCCCGTCGTCGTAACTCACGGACACCGTGAGCGACTTGAGGTTCCGGCCGGCCGCCGAGCCCTGCACGGTCACCGGGACGAGGACCGTCCGGCCCGCCGGGGCGCGCGTGGACAGGTCGACGGGGGCGGCGAAGCGGACGGTGGAGACCGGGAGCGACGTGGTGGCCGCGACCTGCCGCGAACGGAAGGTGAAGCCGGTCTCGATCCGGGTGGAGACCGCGCTCGCCTTCGCCGGGCGCTCCACGGACGCCGTCAGCCGGTACTCGGCGTCGGCGGCGTCGACCGCGAACGGCTCGTGACCGCTCAGCGGGTCGGTGCTCTCGGAGACCTTCACCCCGTCGCGGTACAGCGTCGAGGCGGACGAGGTGTACGGGACGACCCCGGCGTGCCCCTTGCCATCGGAGGCGAGCGGCACGGCGCCGACGATCTGCTGCACGCCCGTCACCGGGTCGACCGTACGGAAGACGCCCGTGCCCTCACCCAGGAGCGGGCCCATGACACCCGTGTTGAAGGTCTCGCGGTACGTCCGGCCGGCCTCGTAGCGCTTCGGCGCGGCCATCTCCCAGGCGCCCTCGAACGCCGGGTAGCCCCACTTGTCCTTGTCGCCCAGCTGGTTGTACCGGGTGAGCCACCTGGCGCCGTCGCCTGTGGAGACGTAGAAGGTGCGCGTGCCCGGCGCCGGCTGCGGCGCGGAGAAGCCGTTGCCCTCCGGTGCGCCCGGCAAATGCGCGTACGGGGAGGCGAACGCCGTCTTGCCGGGCGCGGAGGCGCCGAGACCGACCTTGAGGGTGGCGAGCTCGGTTGCCTTCACGTGCTTGGCGTAGCCGGTCGCGACCGTGCTCGTCTTTCCGCCGAAGGCCACCGAGTACTGGCTGGTGGCGTCCTTCACGAAGTGCGCGTCCCAGGTCTGCAGGAGGGAGCCGTCGGTGACGGCCGGCCCCATGTGGGCGGTGCGGAAGCCGGTGAAGCCCCGCAGGACCCAGCCGTTGCCGATGCGGCCGATGCCGGTCGCGACCTCGTAGTACGTGCCCGCGTAGTCGGCCTTGTCGATGCCGGGCACGGTCAGGTCCACCGGCTTGGTGGTGCGGGCGTCGGAGACGACCGTGGTGTCGCCGGTGATCTCCAGCTTCGGCTGGGCGATCCAGTCGGTGCCCGCCGTGTAGTCCGACGGGTCCTGGTAGACGGCCGTGTTCAGCGTGTACGACCCCTTGGGCACCCGGATCGTGTGGGCGCCGGGCTCGTTGTCGACACGGGCCTGGAAGTTCGCCGCAGGACCGCCGACGCCGGTCAGTGTGGTGGCGAAGTTCTGGGCGTCGGCGCCGTCACGGCCGAGGGTCCGGACGGTGAGGTCGTACGACTCCGCCTCCCGTACGGCCACCGCGGCCGTGCGGACGGACTGGCCCGCGCCGGTGGCGGTGACGTAGCCCGAGTAGGTGCCGTCGGCCTCGCCGACGCTGGTGTCGGCGACGAGGTCGACCTCGGCGCTGCCGCCGGCGGGCACGGTCACCTTCGAGGCGCCGAGCGAGAAGAACCCGGCCGGGGCGGGCTTGCCCGACGGGTCGAGGGTGGACACCGACAGGTCCAGGGTGACGTTCGTGTCCCCGAGGTTGCGGTACGCGATCTTCTTGGTGAGGGGCTTGTCGTCGTTGTGCGGCCAGAGCGCCGTGCCGTAGTTCAGCGACACGGGCTCGGCGACGACGTCCACCTTCAGAGCCTTGTCGACCTGGATCCGGCCCGTGCCCTGCTGGAAGGGGGTGTAGGCGCCGCCCTTGGCGGAGCCGGTCAGCGCGCCCTTCAGCTCGGCGGACTTCCAGTCGGGGTGCCGCTGCTTCAGGATCGCGGCGGCGCCCGCGACGTGCGGGGTGGCCATGGAGGTGCCGTCGATCTGGAGGTAGCCCGGCGCGGGGTGCGGCGTCCCGGGGCGGGTGTCGATGGCGCTGCCGGGGGCGGCCGCCGCCGTGATGGCGACGCCCGGGGCGGTCACGTCCGGCTTGACGGCGCCGTCACCGGCGCGCGGGCCGGTGCTGGAGAAGGGCGCCAGCTTGTCGTCCTTGTCCACGGCGCCGACGGTCAGCGCGGAGTCGGCGCTGCCCGGGGAACCCACGGACGACGGGCCGGTCTCGCCCTCGTTGCCCGCCGCGATCGCGAACAGGATGCCCTTCTCGGCGGACAGTCGGTCGACCGTCTCCTCCAGCGGGTCGACGCCGGGGCTGTCGGGGCCGCCGAGGCTGAGGTTGACCACGTCCGCGCCCTCGGCGGCGGCCCACTCCATGCCCGCGATGACGGCGGAGTCGTCCCCGAACCCCTCGTCGTCCAGGACCTTCCCGCTGATCACCTCGGCGCCCGGGGCGACACCCTTGTACCGGCCGCCGGACGCGGCGCCGGTGCCGGCGGCGATCGACGCGACGTGCGTGCCGTGCCCGACGCGGTCCACGGCGTCGGCTGAGGCGGAGAAGTTCTTCTCGCCGACGACCCGCGTCCTGAGGTCCTCGTGGGTCCGGTCGACGCCGGTGTCGAGGACGGCGATCTTCACGCCCGTGCCGTCGAAGCCGGACTCCCACGCCTTGTCGGCGCCGATCTGCGGGACGCTGCGGTCGAGGCGCGCGCCGCGCACCCCGTCCAGCCACACCGTGGCGATGCCGGTGGCGGCGACGCGCGCGCCGGTGTTCTGCCCGTTGGTCAGCGCCTCCCACACGCGGGCCACGTCGTCCGGGGACGTACGGACGGCATCGGCGTTGAGCGTCGGGAAGGTGCGCCGCACCTGGGTGTCGCCGGCCGCCCGCACCTCGGCGCGTGCGGCGGCGGCACCCCCTTCGTACTGCACGATCAGCTTGAGCCCGGCGCGGTGGCTCTTGCGCAGGCGCGGGTCGGTGAGCACGCCGAGGTCGAAGAGCCGCTCGTCGAGGCGGCCGGTCGCGATCAGGCTCTGTGCGTCGGCGGGGACCACGAGGGTCCTGTCCCCGGTGCGCTGCACCTGTACGGGTATCCGCTCGCGGCCCTCGGCGGGCTCGAAGCCCACCATCCGGCCCTCGGCGTCCACGATCACGTGGTCGCCGGTGACGAGCGGGATCCGCCGGTCGCCGTCGAGGCGCAGGGTGTCCGGTGTCGTCGCCGTGTTCGTGTGGATCGCCGTCGCGGGGCCGGTCGTGCCTGCGACGAGGGCCACCGAGACGGCGGCTGTGACGGTGAAGGCGCGTGCTCGCTTCACATGTGCGCGCAAGTCTCCCCCAGGAGCTTGGGATGAGGTCGAGTGGTCGGTTCCGGGGCGATGGCGCGGGGGCGCCCGCCGCCGGTCAGCGCAGTATGTGAGGCGGGCATGACGTGATCAACGCAGGTCCGGGCCGGAGGGGCCGCGGCGTGCGGGTTCCGGCCATCCTGGCGCCCCGGAATGTGATGGGACGACGACAGCGGTGTGACCGCACCGCGATCCCGAGGCGATCCTTCCGCGACGGCGCCGCACGGGGGGCCGGCCGGATCGCTCTTCGGGGCCGCCCCCGCCCGGATTCCGGGGGCCGGCGGCCCCACGGCCGGAGCGGCCCCCTCCTGTTGGCCGTAATCCGACCCGAAGGGAACGGCTCCGCGTCCGGGTGCGGTCGCCGGGCCGTCGGGGAGGGCCGCATAGACTCCGCACCCGGATCGCCTTCCCCGTTCAGGAGCCCGCGCATGCACCCCTTCGACGTCGAGACCCTGACGGCCGGCCGCTGGCGCAACGGTGGGGGAGCCACCCGGGAGATCGTGTCGCGGCCGGTGGCGGACGAGGGGTTCGCGTGGCGCGCGAGCATCGCCGACATCGACCGGGACGGGCCGTTCTCGGCGTTCCCCGGGGTCGACCGGACGCTCACCCTGCTGGCGGGCGACGGCGTGCGGCTGACCTCCCCCGGGGCGTTCGACCGGCTCCTGGAGCGGGTGGGCGAGCCCTTCGCCTTCTCCGGCGACCTCGCGCTGAGCGCCGAACTGCCGGGCGGCGCCTGCCGGGTGCTCAACATCATGGTGCGGCGGGGCAGTCGTACGGCCCGGGTGGGCCGGGTCACCGGTCCGGTCGTACCGGCTGCCGGGCACGCCGGTGTGCTGTACGTGCTGGGCGGTCACTGGCGGGCCGGGGCCGACGGTCCCGCCCTGGACGCCGGTCAGGGCGTGTGGTGGGACGGGGACGACGACGCGCCGGGCCGAGCGGTCGCACCGCTCTCGCCCGGCGCCGCCGCCCTGTGGGCGGACGTCGTTCCCGTGGGGTGACGCGGGGTCAGTCGACCGGCGCCTTCGCGAGCGTGCACACGCCGTCCACGCACTGCCGCTCCAGTCGGCCGCGCGAGACGGTCTGCGCCAGGCCGACCATCCAGCAGGTGGGGCAGCCGCGGAAGGCGATCAGCGCCAGCGGGGCCGCGAGCAGGGTGGCGGGGCCGGCGACGGGCACCAGGGCGATCGAGCCGATGATCAGCCCGAAGCCGATGGCACCGCGCGCCAGGTGGCGGGGGACGGACTTGCTGGCGAAGTTCGCGGCGGGCGCCGCGGACCGCACGGTGACCAGGTCCGCCCCGCCCGGCACGGGTGGCACGGGCTTCGCGGTCAGCACGGGCTTCGCGGGCTCCACGGGTTTCACGGTGTTCAGGGTGTCCACGACGATGGGTCTCCTTCGACGGTGCGGTCGACGGTGGTGGCGGGTGCCGGCTCGTTCGTCGCCAGCGAGTGGCGCAGCGCGATGCGCGCCCTGTGCAGGCGGGACTTCATCGCCGAGTTGCTCAGACCGAGCGCGTGGGCGACGGTCCTGCCGGGCAGCCCCTGGATGTCGCGCATGACCAGGACCTGCCGCTGCTCGCGGGGGAGCGCGCCGACGGCCGCCGCGATCCGCGCCACCTCGAGCCGGTGCAGCACGGTCTCCTCGGCGGACGGTTCCGCGGGCGCCTCCGGCCCGGTCGGCGCCCCGTCGCCCCGCGCGACGAGCGACCGCACCTGCCGGAGGCATTCGTTGCGCACGATCCGGAACATCCACGAGGCGAGCGCGCCCGTGGCCCGCAGGCTGCCGATCTTCCGGTAGAGGATGATCAGCGCCTCCTGCGCCGCGTCCTCCGCGTCCTGCGGGGAGGCGCACAGCGACCGGGCGAACTTGCGCACATGGGGCTGCGACTCCGTGACGACGGTGGCGAGCGAGGTGACGTCGCCGTCCTGAGCGGCCCTGATCAGCTGCTCGTCCGGCCAGCGAAAGCGTGGGTTCATCTGTTCCTCGTATCCGGAAGGCTCGGTGCGGGTCCGTCAGTTCCGGCTCCGGTGGCGCCGCGTCAGGTGCCAGCTGCACGCGCCCACGAGCAGGGCTCCGATCACTACGATGCCGGTGATCATCATGGTGTGTCCTTCCGTCTCCGCCGGCCCTCTCGGCCGGTACGTGGACAAGAGGCGCACCGGCCCGAAGAGGATTCGCCGCGGGCCCGGTTTCTTTCGGCGGAGGTCCGGCGGTCCACCGAGGCCCGCCCCCTGGTGGCGCCCCGCCGATCGGTCGGCGCGTACCGGCCCGGTCGGCCCGTCGGCTCCTACGGGGTGGGCGTGGGGCTCACCGGGCGGCCCTCGGCGTCCACGACGACGGTGCCCCAGTGGCGGTCCCACTTGTCGCCGACGTACTCGGGGACCATGCCGGCCGGGTAGCGGACGTAGCCCTGCGGGGGTTCCTGGCCGTCGGCCGCGCAGTCCTGGCCGTCGGTGTTGCCGACGGCCTTGACCGGGTAGCGGCCGGAGCCGCAGACGCGCTCCTGGCCCGCGCAGCCCGTCAGGAGGAGGGCCGCCGCCAGGGTTCCGGCGGCGAGGCCGGGGAGGGCGCGACGGGCGGGCGTGGCGCCGGCCGGGCGGCGGGACGGTCGGGGGCGTCGGTTCTGCTGCATGGATCGTGGCCTCTCTCGCTGGTCCGCACAGTCTTGCGGGGGGCGAGGAGCCCGTGATGAGTACGCGTACTCACCCCGGTCGTGGTGCGTACCGGGGTGAGTGCGCGGAGGGCCCCGCCGGGCGCCCGGGGCGGGCGTCCGGCGGGGCCGGGGGTCACGGCTTGGGCAGGGTGCAGCCGGCGCGGTTGAGGTCGATCACGTTCCCGGGGCCGATGCAGGGGACGAGCGTGTAGGTCTGCTGGGCGTAGTTGATGCCCTGGCGGACGGTCACGGTGCCGTTCTCGTCGACCTCGCACGGGTTGTTGACGGTGCAGCTCTCGCCGCTCTCGTTGCCCGTGTTGTTGACGGCGACGACGCGGCCGGTGGTCGTGTCGATCACGGGCGAGCCGGAGGTGCCGCCGATGGTGTTGCACGACGAGGTGTAGCGGAGCGAGTCCTTCCAGGTCCAGCCGCCCTCCTTGAGGCGGTAGACGAAGCCGTCGACGTCGCAGCTGTAGATCCGCTTCCAGTAGCCGGAGACCACCTTGATCGACGAACCCTGCACCGGGTGGGCGGCTTCGAGGGTCAGGGCGTTGATGCCGTACTGGCTCTGGATCTGCGCGTAGGTCTTGGTGACCTGGTAGACCGCCATGTCCGTGTCGGTCATCGTGCCGTACGCGATCTTGCTGGCCCGCAGCGTCGCGACCTTGGTGCCGGCCGAGTTGAGCAGCGAGAACGAGCGGGTGGACCGCTGGTCCTTGACGACCTCGCCGGCGGCCGGGAAGCCGGTCTCCAGGCAGTGGCCGTTGGAGAGCACGAGTGCGGGGTCGCTCGGCAGGGAGCCGGGCGCGCGGACGAGGGAGCCGGAGCAGTTGCTGAGCGCGACCGTTCCCGCGAAGTCGACGGTGACCGCGGCCTGTTCGGTGGCCGGGGCCGGGGCCGGGGCCTGGGCCCGGGTCGTGGGGGCCGGGGCCTGCGCGACCGCTTCCCGGGGCGCGGACGCCGCGGCGGGGGCCGCCGCCGCGCCTGCCAGGAGCAGGGCGAGCAGGGCGCCGGCGAGAGGCTTGTTCATGTGGGGGTTCCCCTCTGAGGACCGTACAGCCGAAAATCCTTCGGTTGTCATGAGCATTCTGAGAAAGATGGGGTCAACGAGCAAGAGGGCGTCGCGAGTTGAAGGGGGGCGGCCGAGACGCGGCGGTGATCGTCAATCCTGTTCGAATCGATCACTCGTTGGTGAGTTCCGCCGGTCCCGCCGCCCGACCGGTGCGAGCTTGGAGGCGAGAAGTGCCGATGCCGCGGCCGTGCCGCGGGTGGGGGAGTGGGCGTGACGAAGGAATCGGGATCCCGCGAGAGCCTGGACGAGCGCGTGGTGCTGGTGGCGGCGGGTCTCGCCGGCCTGGCCGCGGACACGCTGGGAACGGGGTTAGGGATCGTACGGGGGCTGCTGAGGCGGTCGGACGCCGCCGACGTCGCCGCCGACGCCGGGCGGGACCTGGAGGCCCGCGGACGCCTCGTGCTCGACAAGTACGCCTCCCCGCCACCCGCCCACCTGGAGGTCCTCGCCCGGCACGCGCTCGCCCGACGGGCCGCCGACGGTGGCTGAGCGGTGGGACGCGGCCGCGTTCAAGGCCCGCGTCGACGAGGTCCTGCGGCGGTACGCGGCCGAGGAGGCCGACCGGCTGACGGCGGTCGACCCGGCGCTCGGACCGGTCGCCGAGCAGCTGGAGGCGGCCGTCGCCGACGGCAAGAGGCTGCGGGCGGCGTTCTGCTACTGGGGCTGGCGGGCGGTCGGGCAACCCGACGGCGACGCCCTCGTGCGTGCGGCCGCGTCCATGGAACTCGTCCACGCGGCCGCCGTCGTGCACGACGACCTCATCGACGACAGCCCCCTGCGCCACGGCCGGCCCACCGCGCACATGGCCCTGCGCGACGCCGTGGCGCACCACCCGCGGGTCGACGCCGGAGCCCGGTCCCTCGCGATGCTCGTCGGGGACCTGCTCATGTCGCTCGCGGGGCAGCTCTTCGTCACCAGCGGCCTGCCCGCCGCCTACCTCGGCCGCGCCCGCCCCCTGTGGGCCGCGCTCGCCCGGGACCTGGTCGCGGGCGAGTGCCTGGAGATCCTCCACACCGGAGCCGCCCCGGACACCGAGGCCTCGCTCAAGGTCATCCGCTACAAGACCGCCAAGTACACCGTCGAGCAGCCGCTGCTGATCGGCGGCGCCCTGGCCGGCGCCGGCCGGCGGCTGCGCGAGGGGTACTCCGCCTACGGCCTCCCGCTGGGCGAGGCCTTCCAGCTGCGGGACGACCTGCTCGGCCTGTTCGGCGACGAGGAGACCACCGGCAAGGCCTGCTCCGACGACGTCCGCGGCCGCCGGCCGACGGCCCTGCTCGCCGAGACCTGGCGGCTCGCCGGAGCCGAGGACCGCGCCCTGCTGCGCGACCTCCTCGACCGGCCCGCCCCGGACGCGCCGGAGGCCGTACGCGCGCTGATGCGGCGCCTCCGGGCACCCGAACGCGTCGAGGCCATGATCACCGCACGGGTCGACGGGGCCCTGAGCGCCCTCGACGAGCTGAACCTGCCCCAGGCCCCCGCCACCGCGCTCACCGCCCTGGCCCACTCGGCCGCGGTCCGCCGCCACTGACGCAGAACGAGGAACCCGCCATGACCCACACCGAGGCGTCGATGGACGCCCTGCGGCAGAGCGGCGACGAACTCGCCGACGCCACCGTCGCCACCCTCTTCGAACGCGGCGAGGTGGGCACCTTCAACACCCTCATGCGGTACGTGTCCACCGCCGGCTCCCCGCTGCCGGACGGGCTCCCCGACGTCGCCCGCGAGTACCTCGAAGCCACCGCCGCCCCGCCGGCCTGGGTCGACTGGGGCGAGATGGAGAAGGCCCGGCTGTTCTTCATCGACAACAACGTCCACATCTCCACCGCCCTCTCCTTCGCCTCCATGCCCGCCTGCTACGTCGTCCCCCACGTGGCGCGACTGCTGTCGGCGACGCACGGCCTGAAGTACCCCTCCAAGCGCATGGCGGAGACGGGCCAGTTCACCGTCCACCTGATGCAGCCCGACGCCTTCGAGGCCGGCAGCCGCTTCATCCCCGCCGCCCAGAAGGTCCGCCTCCTCCACGCCTCCATCCGCCACCACCTCGAGCGCGAGAACCGCTGGGACACCGCGTCGCTGGGGGTGCCGATCTGTCAGGAGGACATGATCGGCGGGCAGATGTTCTTCTCGATGCTCGTCCTCGACAGCCTGCACCGCCTCGGCATCCACATGTCGACGGAGGGGGCGGACGCCTACTACTACGCCTGGCGCGTCGTCGGCGCCATGCTCGGCGTCGACCAGGACGCCGTGCCCAAGACCCTCGAAGAGGCCCGCGGATTCCTCGACCTGTACATGATCCGGCACATGGGGCCCTCGCCGGAAGGCGCCCACCTCACCCGGCAGTTGATCGACCTGTACGAGGAGGTCGTGCCCGGCACCTTCTTCGACCCGATCGTCTCGGCCCTCATCCGCCACCTCGTCGGCGACACCTGCGCCGACTGGCTCGACGTGCCCCGCACCCGCTGGGACACCGTCGTCAAGGCCGTCCCCCACCTCCTCGGCGTCCTGGAGACCATCGAGGACCGCTCCCCGCTGGGCGCCTGGGCGCTGGACCGGCTCGGCCACCTCGCCACCGTCCTCGAACTGTCCTCCCTCACCCGCGGCCGCGTCATGCACTACGCCATCCCCGAACACCTCAGGAAGGACTACGGCGTTCCGGCGGGACCGCCCCGCAACGGCCGGTGGACACCGCCGGCCGCCACCGTCCCCACGGCCGCGCACTGACCCGGCCGGGGGCGGACCTCGGCCCGCGGAGTACGACATCGATGCCCTGCAGGTCCTGCCGGAGGAGACCCGCACCGAGAACGCCCGCGGCGAGGAGCACGCCGCCGCGCTGATCACCGCCTGCCTCCGGCATCCCGTCGAAACGGCCGCCCGGGGAGGGGACCGCCTGCGCCGGCCGGTCCCCTCCCTTCGGGTTTCCCGGCCCTTTCCGGTTTCCCTGTGAGGCGGCCGTGTCGTAAGCGTCGCAGGCCGGGCACGGCTCCGGCGCGGTGTCCATCCCCCGGACCGGCGGTAAAGCGCGGGAAAATTCCGGGCGGCCGGGCTGCGGTTCCCGTACGGAGCGATTGCGCGGTCTTGACGCGTTCTTAGCGTCCCGAGGCTCCCGAAAGGCGTGTCGGAACAACGGATTCCGCAGCAGGTGTGCCATTGACCTGCGGTTCTGCCCGCGCTTCCATTCAGCCCGGGAGCCACGGACCCACATGATCACCGGCCGCCTCGGAGGCGATACCGCTCCCATTCGGAAACACCTTGCTCACCGATCGGAACCGTCTGATGACCGACACCCTCAGCGCGCCGCACGCGTTGGCCCCGCCGACCGGCCCCGTGCCGCAGAAGCTCAAGCGTTCCATCGGTGTCTTGGGCGGCACCCTGCTCACGCTGTCGTGCGTGACCCCCGCCTCCACGCTGTTCGTGGTCGTACCCGACCTGTTCGGCGGGGTCGGCACCTACGCCGCGCTGACCATCGCGATCGGCTCGCTGCTCTGTATCGGCGTGGCGTTCTGCTACTCCGAGCTGGGCACCCTCGTCCCCAGCGCGGGCGGCGAGTACGCCATCGTCTCGACCCTGGCGGGCCGCCTGGCCGGCTGGCTGGTGTTCGTCCTCTCCCTGCTGGTCGTGATGATCGTGCCCCCGGTGATCGCCATGGGGACCGCCGACTACCTGGCACCCCTGGTCCACATCCCGGCCCCGATCGCCGGCGCCGGCGTGATGCTCCTCGCGACCCTCGCGGGCCTGCTCGACCTGCGCGCCAACGCCTGGATCACCGGCATCTTCCTCGTCCTCGAGGTCGTCGCGGCCGGCATCGTCGCCGTCCTGGGCTTCGCCCACTCGGAGCGCGGCGTCGGCGCCCTCGTCCACGGCCAGGTCGCCGGCGAGGGCGGCACGCACTCGCTCGTCACCGGCGCCATGGTGGTCTCCGGCCTCGCCATCGCCCTCTTCATCACCCAGGGCTTCTCCACGGCCGTCTACCTCTCGGAGGAGCTGGAGAACCCGCGCAAGAGCGTGGCCCGCACCGTGCTCGCCACCCTGGCCATCTCCACCGTCGTGATCCTCGTGCCCGTCGTGGCCATCACCCTCGGCGCGGGCGACCTGGAGACCCTCACCGGCGGCGACATCAGCGGCATGATCGCGGCCTGGTCCAACTCCGCCGTCGGCACCTTCATCAGCCTCTGCGTCGCACTGGCCATCATCAACGCCGGCATCGTGATGGTCATCCAGAACTCCCGCGTCCTGTTCGCCTCCGCCCGCGACAAGGCCTGGCCCGAGCCCGTCAACAACGCCCTGTCCCGACTGGGCCGCTTCGGCTCCCCGTGGGTCGCGACCCTGCTCGTCGGCGTGCCCGGCGCGGCCCTGTGCTTCGTCAACCTCGACACCCTCTACGGCGTCACCGGCGTCTCCGTCACCGGCATGTACCTGCTGGTCGCGGTGGCGGCGCTGTTCAGCCGCCGGGGCGCGCACCGCGAGGTCGCCGCCTGGCGCATGCCGCTGTGGCCGGCCGTCCCGCTGCTGCTCATCGGCGTCCTCGCGTACGTCCTCTCCATGCAGGAGACCGAGTACCTGCTGTGGACCGGCGGCATCACGGCGGTCGCCACCCTCTACTGGGCCCTGTACCTGCGGCCGCGCAAGGACACCCGCTGGCTGGTCAGCATCCCCGAGGACGAGCAGGCCTGATCCTCCGGACCCGGCATCCCATCCGGGGGCCGGGGCGGTGCACCACCGCCCCGGCCCCCGGGCTTCGTCGTTCCCCCGAGTTCCGTCTTCCCGCACGGGCTTGTCCGCGGCCGCCGCCCGCTGCAAGATCGTTCCGTGGACGACGAGGGTGGGGACATGAAGGAAAGGACCGGTGCGTCGTGGGGGAGATGACCAAGGGCGGCAACGGCTACGTGCCGTCCGTGCCGCTGCGGATCGCCGTGCACGGCGGCCTGGACGCGATGGCGCTGCTGCTCACCGAGCACGGGGTGGTCCGGGGGGACGGCGACGTCGTCTTCCACGGCGCTCCCGCGCATCCGTCCGGCGCCGTACGGCTCACGGCGGCGGGCGGCGGAACGGCCTGGCTCGACGTCGGCCTCCCGTCCGTCGAGGAGCAGATCACCCGCGTCCTGGTCGTCGGCTCGACCGATCGCGGCGCGCTGCGCGACGTCGTCGGACCCGCCGTGGAGGCCTTCGCGCCCGACGGCACCTCCGTCGTCCGGTACGACGTGACGGACGCCGCCGAGGAGACGGCGATGGTCATCGCCGAGCTGTACCGGCGCGCCGGCGGCTGGAAGTTCCGCGCCGTCGGCCAGGGCTACGCGAACGGCCTCGCCGGCCTGGCCACCGACCACGGCGTCGACGTGGCGGACGCGGGCGCCCCGACATCGGGCGTTCCCTCGGGACCGACTCCCGGGGCGGTGCCGACCACGGGGGTTCCTGCCCCCGCCCCGGTTCCTGCCCCCGCTCCGGCTCCTGCGCCTGCCCCGGCTCCTGCCCCCGCTCCGGCTCCTGCGCCGAACTTCGCGCCTCCGCCGGCTCCTGCCCCCGCGCCGGGCTTCGGGCCGCCGCTGCCGAAGGACTCCGGTGTCCCGCAGGTCCCGGGCTACGGCGCCCCGCAGGCTCCGGGTTACGGAGCCCCGCAGGCTCCGGGTTACAACGCGGCCCCTCAGGCTCCGGGTTACGGGGCCCCGCAGGCGCCCGGTTTCGGAGTCCCGACGCCGCCGGTGACGCAGGTGCCGGTGCCGGTGCCCGCCGCAGGGTCCGGGTCGGGCTGGTGGTCGTACGGGCCGGTGTTCGAGCCGTACACGCAGATCGGCCGGGACAACGACGTGATCACGGTCGACGGGCTGCCGCCGGGGCCGGTCGTCGTCCAGCTGGACGTCGAGGGCGACGGGTACACGGGGATGTCGGTCCTCAACTGGCGCAACAAGGAGAAGGACTTCCTCGTCAACAGCACGGAGGAGGACTTCCGGGGCCGGGTGCTCGCCAAGGTGCCGAAGAACGGGACCCTGCGGCTGAAGGTGGAGGCGGAGGGGCCGTGGCGGCTGGAGGTGTCGCCGCTGGCGGCGGCCCGGCGGCTGACGGAGGAGGAGACGGACTTCCGGGGCCCCGAGGTGCTGTTGCACACGGGGGGCGTGGCCGACCTGGCCATCCACTACCGCGGTGACGAGAACCTCATCGTGAACGTCTTCGAACTCCACGGGCACGACGACCACACCGAGCTGCCCGAGGACGAGAACGTCGTCAACGAGATCGGCAAGCGCCGCGAGACCGTTCCGCTGCCCGAGGGGCCGCTCGTGGTGCAGTTCGAGATGGCGGACGGCCCGTGGCGGGCCCACCTGAAGCGGGTGCAGCCGCCGACCCGGCAGGGGCGCTTCAGGTGAGCGTCGGGTAGTCGGTGTAGCCGGTCTCGCCGCCGACGTACATCAGGTGGGCGTCGCGGATCGGGTTGAGGGGGGCGCCGATCCGCATCCGGGCGACCAGGTCGGGATTGGCCAGGAAGGAACGGCCGAGGGAGACCAGGTCGGCGCCTGCCGCGAGGAGCCGCTCGCCGGCGCCTCGCCCGCCGTCGGCGGGCAGGGGACCGGGCCAGGGCAGGGCCGGGTTCGCGATGAGCGTGCCCGGCCAGGCGGCGCGCAGCGTGTGGAAGAGCGGCTGGTCGGGGTCGGCGAACACGACGTGCAGGTACGCGAGGCCCAGGTCGCGCAGCGCGTCCAGGAGCGCCGGGTAGACGGCGTCGACGTCGTCCTCCGACATGCCGTTGGCGGTGACGCCGGGGGCGATCCGCACGCCCACCCGCTCGGGGCCGATCGCCTCGGCGACCGCGCGGACGACCTCCACCGTGAAGCGGATGCGGTGTGCGACGGAGCCGCCGTATCCGTCCGTACGCCGGTTGGTGGCGCCGGACAGGAACTGGTGCAGCAGGTAGCCGTTGGCGGAGTGCACCTCGACCCCCGCGAACCCCGCGTCCACGGCCCGGCGCGCCGCGGCGGCGAAGTCGGCGACGGTGGAAGCGATCTGAGCTTCCGTCATCTCCTGTGGGACCACTGCCTCCTGGTGCCCGGAGGGGGTGAACACCGTGTCGGGGAGCGGCACCGGCGACGGGGCCAGCGGGTGGTGCCCGCTCGTCCCGGGATGCCCGACCCTCCCGCCGTGCTGCAACTGGAGGAACATCTGCCCGCCGGCCTCCCGCACCGCCTCGGTGACCCGCCGCCACCCGGCCACGTGCGCGTCGTCGTAGATCGCGGGGATGTGGGGGTACGTGGCCCCCACCGCGTTCGGCGTCGCCGCCTCCGCGATGATCAGCCCGGCCGAGGCGCGCTGGGCGTAGTACGTGGCCATGATCGGCTCAGGTACCCCGGTCGCGCCCGCACGGTTCCGCGTCATCGGGGCCATGACCAGCCGGTTCTTCAGGCGCAGCGCGCCGAGGCGGGCGGGCCGGAACAGCGGGGAGGCCTCGTGGCCCGAGGGGGCCGTGTCGGCCGTGGCCGCGGGCGAGGGCGTGAGCGTGCCGGTCGTCGCGAGCGTGGTGGCCTTCGTGGGGCTGCCGGCGTCGGTGGGCGTGACCTTGGTGGCGGTGGCGGTGGCGGTGGCGGTGGAGGTGGCGGTGGAGGTGGCGGTGGCGGTGGCGGTGGTGGTGGTCGTGCTCATGGTCGTGCTCATGGTCGTGCTCCCTCGTCCTTGTTCCTTCGGGGCCGGCGGGCCCCGCTGGACCAAAGGTCGCGCGGGACGCTTCGGGATCGCTGACGGTTCGCTGACGGTCCTCCGAAAGTCGGATGATCATGGGTGTGTAGGGTTCCCGCCATGAGGTTCGGGGTGCTCGGTCCGGTCGCGGTGTGGGATGCCGACGGCAAGCCGGTGCGGGTGCCCGAGACCAAGGTGCGGGCCCTCCTCGCCGACCTCCTCGCGCACGAGGGCCGCCCGGTGCCGACGGACCGGCTCGTCCACGACATCTGGGGCGACGCCGCCCCCGGCAACCCCGCCAACGCACTCCAGGCCAAGGTCTCCCAGCTGCGCAGGGCCATCGGCCGCGACCGGGTCTCCCACCAGCCGGCCGGCTACCGGCTGCGCCTCGACGACGGGACGGTCGAGGTCGACGCCGACCGCTTCCGCGCGCTCGCGGCCGAGGCCCGCCTCGCCACCGAACCCCGCACCCGGGCCGCCCTGTTCGCGGAGGCCCTCGACCTGTGGCGGGGGCCCGCCTACGCGGACTTCGCCGACGAGGAGTTCGCCCGCCCGTCGGCGCATCGCCTGGCCGAGGAACGCCTCGCCGTCATCGAGGAACAGGCCGAGGCGCGGCTGGAATTCGGAGACCCCTCGCTGCTCGGCGAGACGGCCGCGCTCGTCGCCGACCACCCGCTCCGCGAGCGCCTGCGCGCCGTGCGCATCCGCGCCCTGTACGGCGCCGGACGCCAGAGCGAGGCGGTCGCCGCGTACACGGAACTCCGCACCCTGCTCGCCGACGAGCTCGGCCTCGACCCGAGCCCCCGACTCGCCTCCCTCTACGAGGCGATCCTGCGCCAGGACGCCGGACTCGCCCCCTCCGCCGCGCCCGCACCCGAGCCGACGGCTGCGCTCCGGCCGACGTCCGCACGCTCATCAGGGGCCGTCCCGGACTCCCGCGTCTCCCCTCCGCACGCCCCGGACCCGTACGAAGGCGGGTCGCGCCGTCGGAACCTGCCCGTCGCGGCGACGGAGCTGATCGGGCGCGGGGCGGCCCTGGAGGCGGTCGGGCGGCTCGTCGGGGCCGGGCGGCTGGTCACGCTGACGGGGCCGGGCGGTGTGGGGAAGACCCGGCTCGCCCTGGAGGTCGCCGAGCGGCTCTCCCGTGATCCGGACGGCGGGACGTCCGACGGCGTGTGGCTGGTCGAGTTCGCCGGGCTGCCCGCCGACACGGCGGGGACCGCCGATCTCGTCCAGGCGGTGGCCGCGGCGCTCGGCGTCCGCGACTCGGCGTCGCCCGGACGCGGCGCGGCCGGCCCGTCGGAGGCGCTGCTCGCCGCGCTGAGGGACCGCGAGGTGCTGCTCGTCCTCGACAACTGCGAGCACGTGATCGAACCGGCCGCCGAGCTGGTCGGGTCCCTGCTGCACGGAGCGCCGGGGCTGCGCGTCCTCGCGACCAGCCGGGAGTCGCTGCGGCTGCCCGGTGAGGCGGTGTACGCGGTCGACCCCCTCGATCCCGCTGCCGCCGCCCGGCTGTTCACGGAACGGGCGGTGGCGGCGGCGCCGGGCTTCACGCCCGAGGGCGAGGACGAGGGCAAGGGCGAGGACAAGGACGGGTACGAGCACGGAGAGGCCGGCGGCGGCGGGGACGGCGGGGACAACGACGGTTTCGGCCACGGGCCCGGGAGCGCCCGGGACGCCATCGCGGAGATCTGCCGCCGACTCGACGGCCTTCCCCTCGCCCTGGAGCTCGCCGCCACGCGGGTGCGCGCCGTAGGGGTACGGGAGTTGGCGGCGCGGCTCGGGGACCGGTTCCGGCTGCTCGCGTCGGGGCAGCGGGGGCTGCCCGCCCGGCAGCAGACCCTGCGGGCGGTCATCGACTGGAGCTGGGACCTGCTCGAACCGGACGAGCGGGCCGTGCTGCGCAGACTGGCCGTCCCGGCGGGGAGTTGCGCGCTGGAGGCGGCGGAGACGGTCTGCGCGGGCGACGGCATCGCCCGGGAGGACGTCCTGGACCTGGTGGGCCGCCTGGTGGACCGGTCCCTCGTCATGACCGTCGCCACCGCGGCCGGGCCGCGTTACCGCCTCCTCGAATCGGTCGCCGTCTACGCCCGCGACCGGCTGCACGAAGCACGGGAGTGGGAGAGCGCGTCGGCGCGCCACCTCCGGTACCACCTCGACCTCGCCGAGCGCGCCGCGCCGCACCTGCGCGGCAGCGGGCAGCGGGCCTGGCTCGCCCGCCTGGACGCCGAGTCCCCCAACACGCGCACGGCCCTCGACCACGCCCTCCGCACCGGCGACACCGCGAGCGCCGAGCGACTGGCCACCGCCCTGTGCCCGTGGTGGCTGCTGCGGGGACGCCTGCACGAGGCGCGCCGGACGCTCGCCGCCGCCCTGGAGGCCGTTCCCGGCGGCCGTGCGGCCGAACTCCGGCTTCTGCACGGGGCGTTCGCCATGATGGCCGGTGAGCGTGTGCCCGACACGGACTGCCCCGAGGCGGAGATCGCCGATCCCGTACGTCGTGGCCGCGCGCTGTGGCTGTTCGCGTACGGCCTCCACCACGCGGGTGATCCGGCGGCGGCGCGGGACGTCAACGCGCGTGCCCTCGCACGGTTCACCGAAGCCGGTGATCCGTGGGGTGTCGCCGCCGCCCGGGCGCTGCGCGCACACACCGCGTTCGCCGCCGGGGACCTGGTCGCCGCGCGCGACGAGGGCGTCGGCGCGGCCCGGGCCTTCCGGGAACTCGGCGACGGCTGGGGCGAGTTGCAGACCGTGCCCGTACTCGCCGCACTCGCCGAGATCGAAGGCGACTACGCCGCCGCCACCGCACGCCAGGCCGAAGGGCTACGGCTCGCCGAAGGGCTCGGCCTGCCCGCGGAGGCGTCCGCACGGCTCGCCGGCCTGGGGCGGCTCGCGCTCCTGGACGGCGCGTGGGAGAAGGCCCGCGTCCTGCACGAGCGGGCCCGCCGCGAGGCGGCCGACCAGGGCCACGTGTTCGGCGAGGTGTTCGCGCTCATGGGTCTCGCCCTCGGCGCCCGCCGGTCGGGCTACCTCGACGCCGCCGAGCGGCACCTGCGGACGATGCGCGACGCGTACCCGTCGTCGGCCGCGGGGAAGCACCTGATCCATGTCGAGCTCGGCTTCACCGCCGAGCTCCGGGGCCGGGCCGACCGGGCCGCCGCGTACCAGGCGCGCGGCCTCGCCTTCGCCCGGGGACTGGCCGACCCGCGCGCCCTCGCGCTCTCCTTCGAGGGGACCGCCGGAGCCGCCGCGCTCCCCGGCGACACCCCCGGCCTCACCCGGGCCGCGCGCCTCCTCGGCGCGGCGGACACCGCCCGCCGCGGTGCCGGGTCCCCGCTCCCCGAAGCGGAGCGGGCCGACGTGGACCGCATCGCCGCGGCCGTACGGGCGGGCCTCGGCCCCTCCGCGTACGGGGCCGCGTTCCGCGAGGGCGCCGCCCTGCCGCTCGCCGAGGCGATCCGCGAGGCCGCCGGCGCCTGACACCCCCTCGCGCGGGGAGGGCGAGACACGAGGCCGACTCCTTCGCGGCCCTCGCACTGAGGCCTCCACGGAACCAAGGAGACCGGTCATGACCGAGCAGGCATCGCCGGACGGGGCATCGCGGGACGGGCTCGCCGATCAACCGGCGCCCGCCGGGATGCCCGGGGCGATCGAGGCGGCCGCGCGTACGGGCCCCGCGTGTGCGCGCCCCCTACCCGCCGCCCGGGCCCCGCCTTTACCGTGCTGCCGAACTGCCCTCACACTGCCGCCTGACCAGCAGGTTCGGCGCAGCCGTGCTGCTCGGCGCGGGGGATGTCCGCACGATCGGCCAGGCCTCGTGAGCGGTGCGGTCCGGCCCCCGGAGGAAGTCAAGGACATGGTGGATCATTCCGGTTGGCGGGCCGGTGTCGCCTCGGCCCCGGTACATCACGGCGAAATCCTCCAGGGCGTCTTCCCGCACCGGGGCCGGCTGACCCGGGGCCTGGTCACGCTGCCCTGCACCGTCCACACGACCCGCGCCTCGTTCATCCCGGCGCGGGGCGGGGAGCTCACCGTCTCCCCGGCCTGGAAGACCAAGGCCGTGCGCGCCGCACGGCTCACCGCCGAGGCCTGCGTCCCGCCCGGCGAGGGACCCGTCGGCGGGCACCTCGAACTCACGGGCGATGTCCCGCTCCGCCGAGGCTTCGGCTCCTCCACGAGCAGTGGATCTTCACGACGGGTGACTGGGGCGGGTGACCGACATGACAACGACCACGCTCCCGGGCGCCGTCAAGCCGCGCTCCGGCGGCTCCACCGGCGACCTCGCCGCCGCCCCGCGCCCGGCCGCCCCGGCCCTGCACCTCGTCACCGTCGACCACCCGCTGGACGCCCCGCCCCCTGGACCCGCCCGGTGCGGGCGCGCCGCGGACTCGACGACGTGATGACGCCGAAGGCCCAGGCATGAGCACCCCCTCCTGCTCCTCGTCGAGCCCGACACCACCGGCACCGGGCGCCGGTTCGCCCAGCGGGCCCGCGTCCGGGCGCGGAACGAGCGGGCCCTGTTCACCGCCGAGTCGGACACCCGACGGGAACGCTGGGCCGACGCCGCGGAACGGCTCTCCACCGAGGTGGCCAAGGTCGTGGCGGACCGATGAGCACGGCCCGCCCGGACGGGCTGCTGCGGCAGCGCGACTTCCGGCTCCTGCGGACGGGGGTGACCACCAGCCGCTTCGGCAGCAGCATCACCGGCGTCGCCATGCCGCTCGTCGCGGTGGTCACCCTGGACGCGAGCACCTTCTGGGTGAGCGCCCTGGCCTCCACACCGTGCCTGCTCGGCATCCGTGCCACCGAACCGCCGCCGAAGCGGCCCGGGAGACCCGCGGCCCTGCGCCAGGACGTGGCGGAGGGCCTGCGGCACACCGTGGGCGACCCGTACCTCCGCGTCCTCACCACCTGCGGCACGGTCACCAACCTGCTGCTCACCGGCTACCAGGCCGTCCTGACCGTGTTCCGCGTCCGCGAACTCACGTCGGCGAGGCCACGGTGGGCTGACTCCTCGCGGGCAGCAGCGTGGGCAGCCTCCTCGGAGCCGTCGTCGCCACCCCGATGGCCCGACGCTTCGGCACCGCCCGCGGCATGCTCCTCTGCAAGTTCGCCACCGCCCGGTTCGGACCGCTCATCCCGCTGACCGAACCGGGCCGGCGGGTCCTGCTGCTGCCCGTCGGCGGCGCCGTCCTCGCCCTCGGCGTCGTGTCCGCCCACGTCGTCCAGGGCTCGTTCCGTCAGCGGTACTGCCCGCCGCGGCTCCTCGGCCGCGTCACCGCCGGCGTGGGGGCGGGCGCCCGGGCCTCACCAGCCGAAGCGGCGGTCCACCAGGGCGGCGAACTCCTCGAAGGTCAGGAGGCGGTCGCCGTTGAGGTCCGCCTCGTCGAACAGCGCCGACGACGCGTCGTCGTCCCCGACGCCCCATACCGGGATCACTCCACGCGCGGCGAGGGTCGGGCCCTTGGCCCGCAGGGCGCTGATGACCTCGGCCCGCGTCAGCGTGCCGTCCTGGTCGAGGTCGAGCGCGTCGAAGAGGGTCCGGGCCTTGTCGCTCATCGTGTGTCCTGTCCGCTGTCCACTGGTCGCGTTCCCCGGGTCGTACGTGGTCCGCGGGCGTCGGATCGGCCGACGCGTGTCGTAGGGGAAGACGTGGGACCCGCCCGCGGAGTTGCCTGCGGATTCCGTCGTCCGCGGAGCGTCCGGCCGGGCGGACCGAGGTTGTCCACAGGTCGCGGCGGACGGGCCCGGGGTGTCGGCGGGGGCGGCTAGGCTTCGGGAATGGTCCTTTCCGACGCATCCACCGAGATCTCCGACGCCGCGCGGGTCCTCCACCGTGTCTTCGGTTACAGCGCCTTCCGGGGCGAGCAGCAGGAGATCATCGAGCAGGTCGTCGGCGGCGGCGACGCGCTCGTCCTGATGCCGACCGGCGGCGGCAAGTCCCTCTGCTACCAGATCCCGGCCCTGGTCAGAGATGGTACGGGCGTGGTGATCTCGCCGCTCATCGCGCTGATGCAGGACCAGGTGGACGCGCTCAGGGCGCTCGGGGTGCGGGCCGGCTTCCTCAACTCGACGCAGGACCCGTACGAGCGGCAGGCCGTCGAGCAGGCCTTCCTCGCGGGCGAGCTCGACCTGCTCTACCTCGCCCCCGAGCGGCTGCGGACCGAGGGCACCCAGCGGCTGCTGGACCGGGGCACGGTGTCGCTCTTCGCGATCGACGAGGCGCACTGCGTCGCCCAGTGGGGCCACGACTTCCGGCCCGACTACCTCGCCCTGTCCATGCTGCACGAGCGCTGGCCGAAGGTGCCGCGGATCGCGCTGACCGCGACGGCGACGGAGGCCACCCACGCCGAGATCGCGGCGCGGCTCGGCCTGGAGGAGGCCCGGCACTTCGTCGCTGGCTTCGACCGGCCCAACATCCAGTACCGCATCGTCCCCAAGAACAACCCGCTCAAGCAGCTGCTCGACCTGATCAGGACCGAGCACGACGGGGACGCCGGAGTGGTCTACTGCCTGTCGCGCTCGTCGGTGGAGAAGACCGCGGCCGCCCTCGTGGAGCACGGCATCGACGCGGTGCCGTACCACGCGGGCATGGACGCCCGGGCGCGGGCGGCCAACCAGGCCCGCTTCCTGCGCGAGGACGGCGTCGTCGTGGTCGCGACGATCGCCTTCGGCATGGGCATCGACAAGCCGGACGTGCGGTTCGTCGCCCACCTCGACCTGCCGAAGTCCGTCGAGGGCTACTACCAGGAGACCGGCCGTGCCGGCCGAGACGGGGAACCGGCGACGGCGTGGCTGGCGTACGGCCTCCAGGACGTGGTCCAGCAGCGCAAGCTCATCGACGGCTCGGAGGGCGACGAGGCGCACCGCCGGGGGCTCGGCATGCACCTGGACGCCATGCTCGCGCTCTGCGAGACGGTCGACTGCCGCCGGGTCCGGCTCCTCGCGTACTTCGGGCAGTCCGGCGAGCCGTGCGGCAACTGCGACACCTGCCTGACGCCGGCCGAGTCCTGGGACGGGACGGTCGCGGCCCAGAAGCTGCTGTCCACGGTCTGGCGGCTGGCCAAGGAGCGGCGCCAGAAGTTCGGCGCCGGCCAGATCATCGACATCCTCCAGGGCAAGAAGACCGCCAAGGTCATCCAGTTCGACCACGACGGGCTGTCGGTCTTCGGCGTCGGCTCCGACCTCGGCACCGCGGAGTGGCGCGGTGTCGTGCGCCAGCTCCTCGCGCAGGGGCTGCTGGCGGTGGAGGGCGACTACGGCACGCTCGTCCTCACCGAGCGCAGCGGCGAGGTGCTCGGCGGTCGCCGGACCGTCCTCCTGCGCAAGGAGAAGGCCGCCGCGCCGTCCCGGAAGGAGCCCGGGGCGCGCTCGGGCAAGAGCGCCCGCGTGCCCGTCGACCTGCCGGCCGCTGCCGTCCCGGTCTTCGAGGCCCTCCGCGCCTGGCGCGCCGCGACCGCGCGCGAGCAGGGCGTCCCGGCGTACGTCGTCTTCCACGACGCCACCCTCCGCGAGATCGCGACCCTCTTCCCGGGCACGGTCGAGGAGCTCGGCACCGTCGGCGGCGTGGGCGAGGCGAAGCTCGCGAAGTACGCCGACGGCGTCCTCGCCGCCCTGGCGGAGTGCGAGGCCCCGGCGGCCGCCCCGGCCGCCGACGCGACGGCCCAAGCGGCGCCCGCCCCGGCCGCCCCCGCCTCCGCTCCCACCTCCACCCCTGGCACTTCCGCTCAGGCGCCCGCGCCCGCCGTCGCCGGTCCGGTCTCCCCACCGGCCGGGTCCTCCGGGCCCTCCCGCCCGGCGGGGCGGTCCTCCGCGCCGTACGACGACGAGCCGCCGCTCTTCTCCGACGACGAGACCGAGCCGCCCTGGGACGAATGGGAGTAGGGGGCACCCGCGCCCGGCCGGGAGCCGGCCGGGCGCTCAGACCGGCTGCGGGGTGAGGCGGGCGAGGCCCCTGCGGTCGTAGTAGCGGGTCATGCCGAAGCCGAAGAGCAGGGCGGCGGCCGTGCCGATCACGATCATGATCCAGCCCCGGGCCAGGCCGGCGTCGGCCTGCGCGTCGAAGTAGAGGATCGCCCGGACGCCGGCGCTGAGCTGGTGCATCGGCTCGAAGACGCCGAGGAAGCGGTAGAAGCCGGGCGTGGCCTCCAGCGGGACGGTCGCGCCGGAGGAGGGGAGGGCCAGGGCGATGAAGACGAACATCGAGACGAGCTGCCCGATGCCCCCGAAGGCCGCGTTGATGGCCTGGACGCCGAGGCCGACGGCGACCGTCGCGCAGTAGGAGAACAGCCACAGCATCGGCAGGTGCGAGGCGTCCATGCCGAGCAGCGCGATCGTCGCCACCATGACGAGCGTCGTGGTCAGGAGCGCGATCCCGGCGGTCATGACCATCTTCAGGACGAGGGTCTGGGTGCGGTCGACGGGCACGGTCGGCCGGCGCGTGTGCCAGGGGCCGAGCTCGCTGTCCGCGTAGCCGAGGGCGGTGTCGACCCCGGTGTTGACGAGGTTGCCCCCGATGAAGCCGCTGAGGACGAGCAGCAGGGTGTAGTAGAACGCGGTCAGGCCCAGGCCGCTGTGGGCACCGATGGGGTGCCCGGGGCGGGTGACGACGGCGACCGGGTCGGCCAGGAGCAGCCGGGTCGTGGGCACGGCGGAGGTGGCCGAGAGCTGCTTGCCGATGGTCAGGGACGCCTGGTGGGCGGCGTCCTGGTTGATCTGGGCCGTCAGGGACGACCCGAGGCTGCCGAGGCCGGGGTTGGTGAGCACGGTGAGCGTCGGCCGTACCGTCGCCCGGTTCGTGGTCAGGGCCGCGACGGTCGCGGTGAAGTCCTCGGGGACGACCAGCGCGCCGAAGACCTTCCCCGAGGCGAGCGCCTCCTGGGCTTCCTCGCGGCCGAGCAGGTGCCACTCCACGGAGTCCTTCCCCCGGGAGGCCGAGACGATCGCGTCGCTGATCTGCTGCCCCAGGTTCTCCGGCTGCCCCGGCAGCGGGTCGCCCCGGTCCTCGTCGACGAGGGCGACGGGCAGGTGGCGCAGGTTCTCGGACGGGTTGAGGACGCCGCCCGTGTAGAGGAGCGACAGCAGCAGGGCGACCAGGGCACTGAGGACCGCCGGTACGAGCCACAGCCTGGCGTTCCGGAGCAGGCGCCCCGCACGGACCTGGGGTCCCGGCGCGTCCGTGGGCTGCGAGGGGTCGGGGGTGTTCGGGGAGGTCATGGTGACATCGTCGACCGGCGCGCCCCCGGAGCCGCGAATGCGGACGATTCGGGCGGGGTGGGTGTGTCGGGCACTCCGTTTGCGGACCCGGAGCGCCCGCGTTTCAGTGGGAGCGACCCCCACGCGTCCCAGGAGCAGACATGTCGATGGCGTTCGGTTCCCCCTTTGGCTCGTCCGATCCGTTCAGCGACATGCTGAACCGGTTCTTCGGCATGTCACCGGCGTCGTCGCCCCCGGCGGTGCAGCGCGTCCCCATCGGGAGGCTGCTGACGGAGTCCTCGCACGAACTGCTCAACACGGCCGCCCGCAAGGCGGTGAAGGACGGCACGCCCGACCTCGACACGGAGCACCTGCTGTGGGCGGCCACCCAGGTCGACCCCGCCCGCAGGCTGCTGTCCCAGGTCGGCGTCGATCCCGACGCGCTCGCCTCCCAGCTCGACCAGGTGCTGCCGCGGGAGTCCGGCGAGCCGTCGTCCGAGCCCGGACTCACCCCGGCGGCCAAGCGCACCCTCGCCGCCGCCTACGGCCGCTCGCAGGCCGCCGGGGTGTCGTACATCGGCCCCGAGCACATCCTCGGCGCCCTCCTGGAGGACGCCGACTCCGGCGCCACCCGGCTGCTCCGGTCGGACGACGTGGACGTGCAGAAACTGCGCGGCCTCACGGACCAGCCGGGCCGCGGCGACGGCGGCGCGCCCGCCGCGGCGCGGCAGCAGCAGCCGGCGACGAGCCTCGACGAGTTCGGCCGGGACCTCACCGAGGAGGCGAGGGCGGGGAAGCTCGACCCCGTCGTCGGACGGGCCGAGGAGATCGAGCAGACCGTCGAGATCCTCTCCCGCCGCTCCAAGAACAACCCGGTGCTCATCGGCGAGCCCGGCGTCGGGAAGACCGCCATCGTGGAGGGCCTCGCCCAGCGCATCGTCGCGGACGAGGTGCCCGCGACCCTCAAGGGCAAGCGGGTCGTCTCCCTGGACCTGTCCGGCATGGTGGCCGGCGCGCAGTACCGCGGACAGTTCGAGGAGCGCCTGAAGAAGGTCATCGAGGACGTCCAGAACGCGAGCGGCGAGATCATCCTCTTCATCGACGAACTGCACACGGTCGTCGGCGCGGGCGCGACGGGCGAGGGCGCGATGGACGCGGGCAACATGCTCAAGCCCGCCCTCGCGCGCGGCGAGCTCCAGCTGGTGGGGGCGACCACCATCGACGAGTACCGCAAGCACATCGAGAAGGACGCCGCCCTCGAACGCCGCTTCCAGCCCGTGCTGATCCCGGAGCCGACGGTCGAGGAGACCGTCCAGATCCTCGAAGGACTGCGGGACGCGTACGAGGCCCACCACCAGGTCCGCTTCGCCGACGGGGCCCTCGCGGCGGCCGCGGAGCTCTCCGACCGGTACATCAGCGACCGGTTCCTGCCCGACAAGGCCATCGACCTGATGGACCAGGCCGGCGCCCGCGTGCGGCTCCGCTCCACCGGACGCTCCACCGAGGTGGTCAGCCGGGAGGACCGGCTCGCCAAGCTGCGGCGCGAGAAGGACCAGGCCGTCGCCGGCGAGGAGTTCGAGAAGGCGTCCGATCTGAAGCGCGAGATCGCCGAGGTGGAGGGCGAGCTCGCCGGCATCGAGGAGCGCCGCGAGGGCGTCGTCTCGGTGACGGCCGCAGACATCGCCGACATCGTCTCCCGGCGCACGGGCATCCCCGTCTCCCAGCTCACCGCCAGCGAGAAGGAGAAGCTCCTCAAGCTGGAGGAGGAGATGCACGCCAGGATCGTCGGCCAGGACGAGGCGGTCACCGCGGTCTCCGAAGCCGTGCGCCGCAACCGGGCCGGCATGGGCGACCCGAACCGCCCGGTCGGCTCCTTCCTCTTCCTCGGTCCCACCGGCGTCGGCAAGACCGAACTCGCCAAGACCCTCGCCGACCTGCTGTTCGGCGACGAGGACCGCATGATCCGGTTCGACATGAGCGAGTTCCAGGAGAAGCACACCGTCGCCCGGCTCGTCGGAGCTCCGCCCGGATACGTCGGTTACGAGGAGGCCGGCCAGCTCACCGAGAAGGTCAGGCGCCAGCCGTACAGCGTGGTGCTCTTCGACGAGGTGGAGAAGGGGCACCCGGACGTCTTCAACACGCTGCTCCAGATCCTCGACGACGGGCGCCTGACCGACGGCCAGGGCCGCACGGTCGACTTCCGCCACTGCGTCGTCATCATGACGTCCAACATCGGCGCGCACCGCATCCTCGCCCACGAGGGCGACGCGGCCGAGCTCAAGGACCAGCTGATGGGGGACCTGCGGGAACGCTTCCTGCCCGAGTTCCTCAACCGCATCGACGACATCATCGTCTTCCACAGCCTCACCGAGGACGACCTGTCCGAGATCGTCGACCACCTCCTGGACCGCAGCAAGCACCGCGTCCACGCCCAGGGCATGACCCTGGAGGTCACCGAGGCCGCGAAGAAGCTGCTCGTCGCCCACGGCTACCAGCCGGCGTTCGGCGCCCGCCCGCTGCGGCGCACCATCCAGACCGAACTCGACAACCGGGTCGCCTCGCTGCTCCTCGGCGGCGAGGCCGATCCCGGCGACACCCTCGTCGCCGACGTCGTGGACGACTCGCTGCACTGCACCGTCCGCAAGCCGGAACCGGGCGCCGGGCCCGCCGCGGACGAGCCGTCCGCGACGGCCGCCGGCGCCTGAGCGGCCGGAACGCTCCGGGCGTGCCGGCAGCCGGTCGGTGGCGGGCCGCGGGGCGCGCCCTGTCCCCCCGGGGCGCGCTCGCCCTGCAGAGCGTCGACGGCGCCCTGTCGTTCGCGGTCCGCGCGGCCGTCGCCATGGCGGTGCCCGCCGTGCCGATGGCCCTCGCGGGGCGCGCCGACCAGGCCGTCTACGCCATGCTGGGCTCGTTCACCACCACGTTCGGCCGCAACCTTCCGTACGCGCGCCGGGCCCGCGTCCTCGCGGTCGTCGCCGTGGCCATGACGGCGTGCGTCGGCCTCGGCGCCGCGCTCGCCGCGTGGGCGCACCCGCGGGACGGCGGCGCGGGCGCCGCGCTGGTGGTGGGCGCCACGGCGGTGGTGGCGGGCGCCGCCAAGTTCGCCTGCGACGCGGCGCGGTTGCGCGGCCTCGGCGCCGTCCTGCTGCTCTTCTCCTTCGCCGTGGCCGCCAACGGCGACTCCACCCCCTCCGACGTCCTTCCGCAGACCGCCCTGGCCGCCACCGGCGCCGCCGTCGCCTGGCTCCTCGCCATGGCCGGCCGGTTCACGCATCCGGACCGGCCGCAGCGGCTCGCGGTGGCCGCCGCGCTCCGGGAGCTCGCCGACCTGCGGGAGGCGACGGGCGCGGGCCGGGGCAGCGGGCTCGTACGCCACCGGGCGACCGCCGCCGTCCTCCAGGCGTACCGGACGCTGGGCCGTCCGCCGCCGTCCGCCGCCGACCGGGGCGACCGGGACGGCACCTGCCTCCGGCTCACCGACCTGTGCTGGTCGCTGCTCATCGGGTCGCCCGGCGGGCCCCCGGACGACCCCGCCGCCCTGGCGGAGCCGCTGCGCCGGCACGCCCGGCTGCTGGTGAGCCGCCGGCGCCGGCTCCCCGACGTGCTGCCCGAGCCGGCGGCGCCCGCCCCTGCCGGGCCGGTCCCGGGCCGCCTCCCTGTGCCGCCCGGTCCCGGCAGCCGGGAGGCCGCCGAACTGCGGGCCGCCGAGCTGGTGACGGGGCGTCACCACAGCCGCGCAGCGGTCCTGTTCGTGCCCGCCCTGCGGATGACCCTCGGCACCGGGCTCGCCGGCGGGACGGCCCTCCTCCTGGGGCTCGGCCACGGCTACTGGGCGGCGATCTCCGCGGCCGCGGTCCTGCACTCGATCAACGTGCGCACGGCGGCGCAGCGGGCCGTGCAGCGCACCCTGGGCACGGTCGCGGGCCTGCTGATCGCCTTCGGCGTGCTCGCCGCGGACCCGGGGCAGGTGGCGCTCGTCCTGGTGATCGTGCTGCTCGAGTTCCTGCTCGAGTACGTCGTGGCCCGCAACTACGGGCTCGGTGTCGTCTTCCTCACCCCGCTCGCCCTGCTGCTCTCGGACCTCGCCGCGCCCGCCTCGGCGGGGACCCTCGTCGCGGACCGCGCCCTGGGCAGCGTCCTCGGGGTCGGCATCGCGCTGGGCTGCGCGCTCCTGGTGGTCCACGACCGTGCCGCCGTCCGGGCGGAACGCGCGCTCGTCGCCTGCGCGGCGGCATCCGACCGGGCCGAACGCGCCCTGGACGAGCGGGCGGTGGGCTCGTTCCCGGCCGTCCAGGCGGACCTCGCGGCCGCCGTGGTGGAGCTGCGCGAGGCCGACGACGCCGCGGCGGGCGAGCTCTGGCAGGCGGAGATCGACCCCACCGAACTCGCCGCCGCGGAACGGCGCGCCTTCCTCCTCCTGGAGCGGTTCCTCCGGTGGCGGTGAACGCCCTCCGGCCGGCGCCGCCCCGCCGCCGTCAGCCGGCGGGGGCGATCGTGACCTTGACGTGCTTCATGATCGGCTGGTCGCTCTGGGTGCTGTGGTCGACCAGCGCGCACAGCACGTTCATCTCCGGCATGTAGCCGGCGGCGCAGCCGCGCGGGATGTCGTACGGGATGGCGAGGTAGCCGCGCAGGGACCGTCGGCTGCCGTCCTTCGCGGTGCTCGTGATGTCGACGGGGCCGAGGTCGGCGATCCCGCGCTCCCGCATGTCGGCCCGGTTCATGAAGACCAGCGTGCGCAGGTTCCTGATGCCCCGGTAGCGGTCGTTGTCGGAGTAGATGGTGGTGTTCCACTGGTCGTGGGAGCGCATGGTGCCCAGGGCCAGGGTGCCGGGCGCGGGGACGACGTCGGGGAGCTCGGCGGCGGAGAACTCGGCGCGCCCCGAGGGCGTGAGGAAGACGAGCTCCCTGGCGGGCTGCTTGATGCGGAAGCCGAGGGGCAGCCGCACCCGCCGGTTGAAGTCCTCGAAGCCGTCGAGGGCCCTGGCCATGGTGTCGCGGATGCGGTCGTAGTCCTCGACGTACCACTCCCACGGCGTGGCGCTGTCGGGCAGCGCGGCGCGCGCCATCCCGGCGATGACGGCCGGCTCGGAGAGCAGGTGGGGCGAGGCGGGGCGCTTCATGCCGACCGACAGGTGCACCATGCTCATCGAGTCCTCGACGGAGGTGCTCTGGATCCCCTTGCGCTGGTGGTCCTTCTCCGTGCGGCCGAGGCAGGGGAGGATGAGCGCCCCGGCGCCGTGGACGATGTGGCTGCGGTTCAGCTTGGTGCTCACCTGCACGGTGAGGTCGCAGTTCCGCAGGGCGGCGTACGTGACCGGGGTGTCGGGCGCGGCGAGGGCGAAGTTGCCGCCCATGCCGACGAAGACCTTGATGCCGCCGCGGCCCATCGCCTCGATGGTGCGGACGGTGTCGAGGCCGTGCGCGCGCGGCGGGTCGATCCCGCAGACCTCGGCGAGGCGGTCGAGGAACGCGTCGCTCGGGCGGTGGTCGATGCCGCAGGTGCGGTTGCCCTGGACGTTGCTGTGGCCGCGGACGGGGGAGGGGCCCGCGCCCTCCCGGCCGAGGTTGCCGCGGAGCAGCAGCAGGTTGACGATCTCGCGGACGGTGTCCACGCCGTGTTCGTGCTGGGTGACGCCCAGGCACCAGCTGACGATGGAGCGGTCGGCCTCGCCGTACACCCGCGCGGCCCGGAGGATGTCGGCGCGGGTCAGCCCGGACTGCCGTTCCAGCTCGTCCCACGACGTGGCCTCGCACAGGGCGCGGTACGCCTCGAATCCGCTGGTGTGCCGCTCGATGAACTCCCGGTCGAGGGCCTTGGGGTCGGTCGCGGACTGTTCCAGGATCGCCTTGGCCATGCCGCGCACCAGCGCCATGTCGCCGCCGATGCGGGGCTGGAGGTTCAGGGTGCTGGTCCTGGTCGACTTGAACAGAGCCATGTCCGTGAAGTCGTGCGGGACGATGGTGCGGGTCGCCGCCGCCTCCACCAGCGGGTTGACGTGCACGACGGCGGCGCCGCGGTGGTAGGCCGCGGCGAGCGCGGTGAGCATGCGGGGCGCGTTGGAGGCGGCGTTGACGCCGAAGATGAACAGCGCGTCGGCCGTCTCCCAGTCCGCGAGGTCGACGGTCCCCTTGCCGGTGCCCAGGGACGCCTGGAGGGCACGGCCGCTGGCCTCGTGGCACATGTTGGAGCAGTCGGGCAGGTTGTTCGTGCCCAGTTCGCGGGCCATCAGCTGGTAGAGGAAGGTGGCCTCGTTGCCCAGCCGGCCGGAGGTGTAGAACGACGCCTGGTTCGGGTCGTCGAGCTCGCGCAGCGCCCGGCCGACGACCTCGAAGGCGTCCTTCCAGCTGATCGGCACGTAGTGGTCGGACGCGGGGTCGTAGACCATCGGCTCGGTCAGCCGACCCTGGTCCTCCAGGTCGTAGTCGCTCCACCCGGCCAGCTCGGTCACCGAGTGGGCGGCGAAGAAGTCGCGCCCGACCCGCTTGCCGGTCATCTCCCAGGTGACGTGCTTGATGCCGTTCTCGCAGATGTCCAGGTGCAGGCCCTTGGTGTCGTCGGGCCACGCGCAGCCGGGGCAGTCGAAACCGGTGTTCTCGTGGTTCATCCGCATGATCGCCCGCGGACCGTCCACCAGCGCCTTCTCGCGCAGGAGGAAGTTCGTCACGCTCTTGGCGGCGCCCCAGCCCGCGGCGGGGTGATGGTAGGGCTCGAACCGCGGTTCGCCTTCGGGCGCGGGTCCCACCCGGTGTTCCAGGGGCTCCTGCCCGTCCTGGGCGGTGTTCTTGTCCTGGTCGGCGCTCACGGGCTTCACCCTCTCGCCCGGCGGAAGCGCGGGGACGGTGGGACACGGGGACCCCTCTGGGCAGGCTAAGCCCGGTGTTCCCCGCCTGCCACTCGGTGCCGGGACCGCTCCGCCGGGCTGCGTACCGGATCATGCCCCCCTACGCTGACGCTGTCCCTTTCCTCCGCTTTCCGGTCTTCTCCGGGGGAGCCGGTCCTCTCCGTGGGAGCGCCATGGCCGTACCCCAGCCCGTCGTGGCGTCGCCGCCGCGCGCGGCCGTGTTCCTGGTGGTCACCGTCAACCCCGGCGGCGAGCCCGCCGTGCGGGAGGTGCTCCGGGACCTGGCGGGCCTGACGCGCTCCGTGGCGTTCCGCGCCCCCGACGACCGCCTCACCTGCATCACCGGCATCGGCTCCGGCGGGTGGGACCGGCTCGTCGGCGGACCGCGCCCCCGCGAACTGCACCCCTTCGTGCCCCTGCGCGGTCCCCGCCACCTGGCGCCGGCCACGCCCGGCGACCTCCTCTTCCACCTGCGCGCCCGCCGCGCGGACCTCTGCTTCGAGCTGGCCCGGCTGATCGTGGACGGACTCGGCGCCGCGGCGACCGTCGTCGACGAGGTGCACGGCTTCACCTACTTCGACCAGCGCGACCTGCTGGGATTCGTCGACGGCAGCGAGAACCCGACGGGCGCCACCGCCCTCGACGTGGTCCACATCGGCGACGAGGACCCGGACTTCCGGGGCGGCAGCTACGTCATCGTGCAGAAGTACGTGCACGACATGGCCGCGTGGGACGCGCTCACCGACGAGGAGCAGGGGAACGTCATCGGACGCGGCAAGGCGTCCAACGTCGAACTCCCCGACGACGTGAAGCCCGCGAACTCGCACGTCGCCCTCAACACGATCGTCGACGAGGACGGCGTCCAGCAGCAGATCCTCCGCGACAACATGCCGTTCGGGCGGGTCGGCACCGGCGAGTTCGGCACGTACTTCATCGGGTACGCGCGGACGCCCGCCGTCACCGAGCGCATGCTGCGCAACATGTTCCTCGGCGATCCACCGGGCAACACGGACCGCATCCTCGACTTCTCCCGGGCCGTGACCGGCGGCCTCTTCTTCGTACCGAGCGCCGACCTCCTCGACGACCTTCCCGCCGCGCCGCCGCCGGCCGCCGCCGTACCCGGGGACTCCCTGGGCATCGGCGGCCTGAAAGGAGCCTGAGCCCATGACGACCCCCGACGTCACGAACAACCTGCACCGCGAACTCGCCCCGATCACCCCCGCCGCCTGGGCCGAGATCGAGGAGGAGGCCCGCCGCACCTTCCGGCGCCACGTCGCGGGCCGCCGCGTCGTCGACGTCCCCGACCCGGCGGGGCCCCGGCTCGCCGCCGTCGGCACCGGGCACCTCACCGCGATGGAACCGCCCGCCCCGGGCGTCACCGCGCGGCTGCGCGAGGTGAAGCCCCTCGTGGAGCTCAGGGTGCCGTTCACCGTCGACCGGGCCGCCGTCGACGACGTCGAGCGCGGCTCCAAGGACTCCGACTGGCAGCCCGTCAAGGACGCGGCCCGGACCATGGCCTTCGTCGAGGACCGGGCCGTCTTCGACGGCTACGGGGCCGCCGGCGTCGACGGGCTGCGTGCCCGGAGCTCCAACCCGGTGGTCCAGCTGCCCCAGGAGCCGAGCGACTACCCGGACGCGGTCAGCCGGGCCCTGACCTCGCTGCGCCTCGCGGGCGTCGACGGACCGTACGCGCTGCTCCTCGGCGCCGACCAGTACCGGGCGGTCAGCGAGACCTCCGACCACGGCTACCCGATCGCGGCGCACCTCGGCCGGATGCTGGACGGCTCCCCGATCTGGGCGCCCGCCCTCAGTGGCGGCTTCGTGCTGTCGACCCGCGGCGGCGACTTCGAGCTCCTCCTCGGCCAGGACGTGGCGATCGGCTACTCGGGGCACGACGAGAACAGCGTCCACCTGTACTTCCACGAGACGCTGACCTTCCTGACGTACACGGACGAGGCCGTGGTCGTCCTGGAGGCCTGAGCGGTGCGCCGCCCGATCACCGGCGCGGTGTCCAGGCTCGCCGGATCGGCGCTCGTCGGGGCCGTGGTCGGCGCGGTCGTCGCCGGGCCGACCGACGCCCCGCTCGGCGTCCTCGCGGGCATCGCCACCGCGGAGACCCTCTTCGTCGTCGCCGGATGGCTCGTCCTGTGGCCCATGGACGCCACCACCACCCACCGCAACGTCCGGCGCGAGGAGTTCCGGCCGGTCGTCGAGGAGCTCGCCGTCGTCGCGACCGCGGTCTGCGGCCTCGTCGGGATCGTCGGGATGCTGGTCGTCGGCCGGTCCGCCCTGAGCCACGCGGCGGCGGCCACCGCCCTCTGCGGGGTCTTCATGGCCTGGGCGGCGCTCCACCTGACGTACGCCACCCGGTACGCGTACCTCTACTACGCGCTGAAACCCGGCGGCGGGATCGACTTCAACTCCCCGGTCCCGCCGCGGTACAGCGACTTCCTCTACTTCAGCTACAACCTCGGCATGACGTACCAGGTGTCCGACACGAACGTCTCCAGCACCGGGATCCGCGCGGTCGCCCTGCGGCACTGCCTGCTGTCGTACGTCTTCGGGGCGAGCATCCTGGCCACCACGATCAACCTGGTGACCGGCGTCGTCACGGGCTGACCCGGACGCTCCGGCGGCCGCGGGTCAGCGCCGCCACCACGGTTCGCGCACGAAGCGGCTCTCGTCGCTCGTACAGCCCAGGCCGTTGGAGATCTCCTCGGTGTCCAGGTTCCAGCCCACCACGCCGTCGCCCTCGCGGCCCAGTTCGATCAGGCGGTCGCTCGTGGTCTCGCCGCCGGCGGTGACCCGGCAGGTGACGACGGTCGTCCAGGACTGCCCGTTCAGGGCGGAGGCGAGGGCGAGCAGGGGCAGCGCGACCACGACCAGGCAGGCCGCGGCCCACTGCTCGACCGAGGCGGCCCGGCGCAGCCAGGCCGGCGGCCGGTAGGCGTCGCTCCCGTCCTCGCCGCCGGGGTTCCCGTGCCGGTGGTGCGGTCGGCGCCGTCCGGTGCGGTACTCCACGACCACGCCCTTGCGCAGCGCGTACGCCGCGAGGCCGGTGGCCAGCCCCCACCAGGGCCCGAAGAAGCAGGCGTCGACGACCCCCACCGCGACCGGGTTGACGACGGTGAGGGCCGCCCGCCGGGCCGCCCCGGCGAGGCCGTCGCCCAGCGGGATCGCGCCGCGCGCGGCGAACAGCGCGAACACCACCCGGGATACGACGACGCCGAGGACGGAGCCGAGGAGCGGATCGGTGATGACCATGCCGAGCACGACGTCGGGCCAGTTGCCCGGCTCCATGCCGAAGAGGACGTCGCCGACCGCGTCGCCGCCGCCGACCGTGTACGCCACCTTGGTGATGGGCAGGGCGAGCGCCAGGGCCATCAGGACGGTGTGTCCGGGACCGCCCTTGCGGTCGGCCTCCTTGGCCTCGTTCCCGGCCTCGCCCTCGGTGGCGGTGTCCGGCACGGCGGTCAGCCGAGCGAGAGCACGACCGCCGTGGTCCGCCCCGCGGGCGTCGCGTACGTCACGGTGTCGCCGGCGCGGTGGCCGAGGAGCGACCGGCCGAGCGGGCTGTCCGCCGTCACGAGGGCGGGGTCCTCGGCGTCGGCGAGCTCGCCGATGTGGAAGGCCGACTCCGTGCCGTCCGAGAAGCGCACGGTCACGGAACTGCCGACGCCGATGGTGCCGGTGGAGGGCGTTCCGGCGGCGGCCCCCTCCTGAAGCCGTCCGTCGATCTCGGCGATGCGGGCGTCGAGCCGCGCGAGCTCGTCGGCCCGCTGCAACTCGTCCGCCTGGTCGGCCCGGTCGCCGACCTCGTCGTCGGGGCCGCCGAGGGTGGCGGCCACGTTCGCGCGCTCCGTGCGCAGATCGGCGAGCTCCCGCCGGAGCGCCTCGCCGGCCGCGGCGCTGAGGGGTTCGGGTCCACCGGTCATTGCTGCTCCCGTTCTGCGACGGCACGACGGAGTGCCGGGTGGAAAGTGCCAGGCAAAAGTGAGGAAAGGGGCATTTCGAGACTAACAGTGGATCGTCGCAGCGGGGCGGGGGCGCGGGCCGGACGATCCTCCGGCGTCCGCGGGCCGTCGCCCGCGCCGGTACGCGCGCCGCCTTCCCCGACGGTCACCCCTTCGGGCTCGGCGGCGGAGCCACCACCGGGATGTCGAACACGTGGTCGGGGGCCACGATGCGGGTGATCGCCTGCCCGAAGAGGGTGCTGGGCTCGATGTTGTCGTGGAGGACGTCCGTGCTGAGGAGGACGACCAGAGTGGCCTGCGACTCCGGCAGGTAGAGGGTGAGCGACTCGTAGCCGGGCAGGGAGCCGTTGTGGCCGATCCAGCCCTGGATGTCGAAGATGCCGAGACCGTAGCCCGCGCCGGGGACGCCCGACGGATAGGTCTTGAGGCGCTCGGCCTGGGTCTTCGGCGTCAGCAGGGTCCCGGTGGCGACCGTCCTGGCCCAGGACCGCATGTCCTGGAGGTCGGAGATCATCGCGCCCGCCGCCCAGCCCCAGGACGGGTTCCAGTCGGTGGAGTCCTCCAGCTTCCCCGAGGCGGTCTGCACCGTGTAGCCGTGGGCGTGCGGACTCGGGAAGTCGGACTCGGCCGCAGGGACGGCGCCGGCCACCACGGGTGCGGGAACCGGGGGTTCGGCGGCGAAGGCGGTGCCGGCGCCGACCGGGGCGGCGAAGACGCCCAGGGCCGCGAGCGCCGCGCAGGCGCGGCGGCTCCGTGCTGTGCGCGAGTACCTCACGGCGGGCCTCCTGCCGGCCGGGGACAACACTCCACCTTCAGGCCAGGTCGGCCGGGGCGGCCGCGCGCGCCGACCCGGGGGCCCGTCTGTTACGTTGCGCCTGCCCGGCCTCAGGGCCGGCAAGCGCTCCCGGTCGAGAGGAAGAAGCACACGATGGCCGTCATCCACCACACGACGATGCAGCCCACCAAGCTGGAGCTGCTGACCGCGTGGCTGCCCACGCGGTCCTGGTACACCGAAGGGGACGGCGGGCCGCGGCCGGTCAAGGCGGGCGGGTTCCGGCTCGACGACCCTGAGGGCGAGGTCGGCATCGAGTTCATGGCGGTGGCCGACGGCACCGAGGACGACGCCGTCGTCCACCTCGTCCCCATGACCTACCGCGGAGCCCCGCTCGAAGGCGCCGAGCACGCCCTCATCGGCACCTCCGAGCACGGCGTCCTCGGCACCCGCTGGATCTACGACGGCACCCACGACCCGGTCCTCGTCGCCCAGTTGTACGCCCTCCTCGCCGGAAACGCCGTCGCGCAGCACCAGTCGCAGGACGACACCCCGGACCCCACCGTCGTCGCCGCCTACACCCCCGACGCCGACGCCGCCGAGCTGGTCCGGGCCGCCGACGGCTCCGGCCACACCGACATCGTCGTACGCGCCCTCGGCACGCCCGACGCCACCGAACTGACCCTCCGCGTACGACGCGTCCTGCACGCCGGAACGGACAGCGCCCCGGCCGCCGGCCGGCTCACCGCCGACTGGCTGCTCCCGGACGGCACCACCGCCCGCGGCACGTGCGTCGATGTCCTGGCGGCCGAAGGTCCGCTGAGCTAGACCCAGTTGACCTCGGCCTCGGCGAGCAGCGGGTCGTCGATCATCTCCCACAGCGGGACGGCGAAGTTGCCGGTGCGGTAGCGGCCGCCGAAGTGGAGGCCGAGGACGCGGTGGTCGGTCAGGTCGAAGACGGGGGAGCCGCTGTTGCCGCCGAGGGTGGAGCAGTCGTGCTTCATCACCAGGCCGCCCGGAGTGAACTCGGTGGCGACGCCGGGCTGGAGGCGCTTGACGTTGTAGACGTCCATGAAGATCCGGCGCATCGACTCGGGCTCGTTGCGCCGGCCGTCCCAGGCCGGGTACCCCACCACGTACACCGGGCGGCCCGGCACGCTCTCCGGGGCGTCCGCGGCGACCGCGAGGGGGCTGGGCAGGGCGCCGTCCGCGGACGGCTCGACCCGCAGCAGGGCCATGTCGACGTCCGGGTGGATGCCGATGACCTCGACGACCTCGTACGGGGCCGTGGCCGCGTTCGGCACTCCGTCGACGGGCAGCTCCTCGGCCGGGTCGACCCGCGCCGACATGCCGTACTCGAGCGTCCAGCGACCGTGGCCGTCCTCGAGCCGGCTGAACTCCACGGCCACGTGACGGTTGGTCATGACCGTGCGCGGGCCCACGAGGAACGCCGTGCCGATCCAGTCGAGCCGGGGGTGCCCGGAGACCTCGACCCGGCCGACCCGCAGGAAGGACTCGCGGATCGCCGCGCGGTGCCCGTCGAGCACCGACCACTCGTCCCGCTGCGGGGCGAAGTCCTGCCGCTGCACCAGGATCGCGGGGCGGCCCTCCAGGAGGACGATCGCCTCCACACCGAACGACTCGTCCGGATCCAGCTCGTCCTCGCGGTGCGCGGCCAGCTTCTCCAGGCCGCTCACCCCCGCCTCCAGGACGCGGGCCCGCTCCTCACGGGCGAAGCGGGAGATCTCCGCCGCCGGCGCCACGTCGGGGGGGAGTTCCTGTGCGGACTCGGCGATCTCCGCCTCCAGATCCGCGCGCACGCGCGCCGCGACTTCCTGCAGATCGCCGAAGATCTGCTCGGTGGCCGTCGCGACCGGTGACACGTTCCGCGATCCGTTCGGCATGCTCCCTCACCTCGGCTTCCCGTTCGTCTGCTCGGAGGGGACCGGCCGCCCCGACTGGGCCGCCATGACCTCCTCGTACAACTCCGGCCGGAACTCCCGCAGATGGGCCAGGATGCTGCTCATCTGCGTGCCGATGTTCACGAACCGGGTCTTCCCGCCCTGGAACTCGACCTCGTCGACCTTCCGCGTCCCGCGGTGCAGCCCCACCACCGTCCAGTCGTCGAGGCAGACCGGGGAACCGGAGGAGCCGCCGCGCGTGTCGGTGAAGTACAGGATGTCGTGCTCGTCGGCCCGGTAGACCAGGTTGTTGCGCAGCGCGACCCGCTTCGGCAGGCCCCCCGGGTGCTGGATGATGTTGACCGGCACGCGCTGCCGCTCCCGGACGAGCAGCGGCCGGGTCGCGACCTTCAGCGTCGGCCGCCGCTCCTGGTCGGGCGCGAGCCGCACGATGGCGTAGTCGAGCGCCGCGTCCCAGGCGGCGAGCTCCCCGGCCGTCGCCTCCGGCGCCGCCGCCGCGTTCTCGACGAAGTCGAAGCGGGAGCGCGACATCAGCGCCTGGAGCCGCAGGTCCTCGTCGCTGACGTAGGGCCGTACGCCCGCCTCCCACGAACGGGCCATCACCACGTGGTGGTTGGTGATCAGCAGTTCCGGTGCGAGCATCCACCCGGTGCCGCCGTGCGGATACGACGGGAGGAGCGGCGCCCCCGACTCGTACGGCGGGATCCGCAGCAGCGCGACGGACGCACCGGCCCGGATGCCGCCGTGCAGGAACTCGTACGGCACGGTGTCGTCCTGGAGGACGATCTCCTCCTTCAGCTCGCCTGGCATGAGGTCGGCCGGAAGGTCGGCCTCGCCCGTGATCTCGCGCGCCACGGCGTCGAGCGCGCCCTGGAGGACGGCCCGCGGACCCGGCTCGCGGACGTGCTCGATCGCGTTGTGCAGCCAGATCTCCAGCGGCACGAGACCGTCGAGCAGCCGCTCGACCTGGTTCATCGCGTTCAGGTCGGCATGCGCCTGCTCCCGGGGGTCCTCGATCGGTTCGAGGGTGGCGGTGAAGTATCCGGGGATGCCCCTGAGCAGCGCGGGCCGCAGGGCGCGGTCGGCCAGACCCGCCTCCATCGCCGCGTTGCGGACCCGGACCAGCTCCGGCTGCGCCAGGAACGGCACCTTGCGCAGCGCCGCGCCCGCCGCGTTCGGCGGCGGCCGCGTCCACAGGCCCGCGCCGCCGTGCCGGGGGCGCAGCCCGGCCAGGGGACGCGGCTGCCCGCCGTCCGGCGCGCCGCCCTCGCCCGGGCCGTGCGGCCCCGAGTCCATCGCGGAGGCGACCCCGAGCAGCAGGTCCCCACTGCCGTCCCGGAGGGTCAGCACCTGCCGTGCCACGCCGTCCAGGGTGCCGCGCCGCCGCGCCTCCCGCAGGTCCCGCTCGATCCGTTCGAGGTCCGGACGGTCCGCGTCCGGAGCCGGTTCGGGCTCGCCGGCCGCCGACGCCAGGATCCGGGCCAGCGGCCCGAGCAGCCCCGGCTCGTCGGTCAGGGTGGTGTCGATCCAGCGGGCGAGCTCCGTGATGACGGCCTCCTCGTCCGCCGGGAGCCCCACCAGCCGCAGGGTGTGCTCCAGGAGCCTGGGGTCCGCCCGGCAGGCCGTGGCCGCCGCCGTACGGGCCAGGGACGGCTGCCGTGCCAGGTCCGCGTCCGGCATGCCCCGCAGGGTCCGGGCGAGCCGCTCCTCGGCCGGAGCGGCGTCCACGTCGGCCACCGCCGCGAGCCGGGAACGGGCGACCAGGACACCCAGGGACTCGTACCGCAGCCCGAGGCCCGACGCCAGATCCTCCGCTTCCTGGAGGTCGCGGTCGGCGTCCGCGAAGTCCCCCGCGTCCTGCGCGAGCCGCGCCGACAGCTGCAGCAGTTCGAGCTGCGTCTCCGCGCAGCCCGCCTCCTCCGCCCGGTCCACGGCCCGCTCGGCGCCCTCACGGGCCTCCGCCGACCGGCCGGACCGGGCGAGGGTCTCGGCCAGCAGCCCGTGCAGCCTGCTGCACGGCGTCCACGGCCGCCGCCCCGCCAGCCGCTGCGCCGCCGCCTCCACGTACCCCTGGGTGAGCAGGTCCTCCACCTCGCGCGCGGCGATCCGCTCCCAGTCCTCCTGGTCGGCCTCGGTCATGATCTGGTCGGGCACGTGGCCGCCGATGCGGCCGAGGAGGAACGCGGCCGAGCGGGGCGGCATCTCCCGGTACGTCGACCCACCCAGGTAGAGGGCGACACCGGGCTCCCAACGCGCCTCGACCGTACGGGGGTTCTCGCCGAGCCGGAGCCGGTGGTAGATCTCCTCGGCACGCGCCCGGGCGCCCTCGCGGGCCGCGTAGTACGCGACCGCCCTGTGGTCCACGGCGCGCATCAGATCGGTCCGCGCCCGGTCGGAGAGGCGCAGCATGATGGCCCGCAGATCGGCCCGGTGCCGGATGGCCTCCGGCCCGGCCGACTCCATCAGATCGACGCGCGAGGTCAGCAGCCCGTAGAGCCGCCGCGCCTCCGCCGGGGTGTCCACCCGGAGCCCCGAGGGACCCGCCAGCACCTCACGGACCAGGTCGGGGGTGATGAACCGCAGCGCGAGACCGGCCTGGACGAGCGCCCTCACGTCGTCCTCCGCGATGTGCTTGAGGAGGCGGTCGTACAGCGTGCCCTGGATCAGCATCTGGTCGACCTGCCGGTCGAAGTACCGCCGCCGGGAGGGCAGTCCGCGCAGCAGCTCGCCGAGCGAGCGGGAGTCGCTGCCGAGCGCGACCGCCGTACGGGCCGCCAGCAGCAGGCTCAGCGGATGACCGCCGATCCGGTCGGCGAGGTCCTCGGCGAGCGGCTCGTCGTCCACCCCCGACGACATCAGCAGGTCCACCGAAGCCTGGTGGTCCAGCTCGGTGAGTTCCATCGAGCGGGGGGTGAGGATCCGCGCCGGATGGTCGATCGGCGCGCGGCCGGAGACGATGAACCGCAGGCGCGAGTAGGCGGCGCGGAGCGCGGTCCAGATCGCCCACATGCGCGCCATGACGGGGGAGCCCCGGTACTGGGCCTCCTCGAAGGAGTCGACGACGACGAGGAACGGCGGGGCCGTTTCACCCGGGGCCGGCCGGACGGCCTCGGCGACCAGGGACGCGGCCCGGTCGGCGAGTTCCTGCTCACGGGCGCTGGCCCGGGCGTGGAAGTCGGCGGAGTAGTCGCGGCCCATCGTGGCGCGCGCGCCTGCCAGCTGGTACAGGTCGTCGAGTTCGTTGCGCTCGCCGCGCTGCACGGCCGCGGTCCGCTCGCACTCGTCCGCGAGCGCGTCGAACTCGGCGCGGAGCGCGGGATACTGGACGCCCAGCTGCCGGGCCGCCTCCGCGATCACGGTGGCCGGCTCGTGGATGGAGAGCGTCGGACGGGCGAAGTCGATGTAGACGAAGGGGAATCCGTCCGTTGAGGCGGCCAGCGCGTCGACGAGGAACTTGGCGAGCAGCGTGCTCTTGCCGATGCCGCCCATCCCGTACAGCAGCACGGGTGGCTCCGCCGGTTCCTCGGGCAGGGCCAGATAGGCGTGCAGGGCGTCGAGTTCGGCGGTGCGGCCGTGGAAGGTCCCCTGGATCAGCCGGTGCATCGGTTGGAGCAGCCGGGCCTTCTCCAGCCGGCGCTGGACGTCGTCGACGGCCGGCAGGCCGGTCACGCCCGGGACCCGGCTCAGCCACAGGACGGCCTGAAGGATGTCGGAGAGCTCCTCGACCGGGTTATGCACCGGGGGAGGGGGCAGTCCGTCGAGCGGGTGGCCCGCCGCCCCCGCGTCGGGCGGGAAGCCGCCGGTGAGCAGGGTCAGGGCGGCGCGTTCCGGGCCGGGGCCCGCCGGGCGGAGGCCGATGTTGGTCCGCAGGGCGCGCAGGGCGGCGAGCGGCCCCGCGAGGCCCGCCAGCGTCGCCTCGCGGACCTCCGGCTTGAGCGTCCACACCGTGGCCGGCGCGCCCTCGGGCGACGGCAGGCCGGTGCAGTCGTCGACCAGTTCGAGGACGGCCCGCCCGGTGGACAGCTCCTCGTCCGGCAGGCGCAGCCGCGCCGGGTCGAACTCCTGGAGCAGGCAGGCGGCCTCGCGGTACGACCTGCGCAGGTCGGGCAGGGCGGCGGCGGGCGTGGCGAGACCGGTGCGGAGCGCGTCACGGAGCAGTGGTCCGGCCGCCCCGGGCAGCGGTGCCGGGGTCGGTGGCAGCGCCCGGCGGAGCCGTACGACGTCCTCGACGGCCGTGCAGACCCGGCGCATGTAACTGTCGCCGTTCGAGGGCGCGGCGACGGCGCGGAGCACCTCGGCGACGGCCGTCTCCGTCAGCTCGCCGACGGCGTCCTCCTGCCCCGGAGGCAGCGTGTCGCCGAAGAACTCGGTGAAGAAGGCGCGCAGGTCGCCCTCGTCCACCAGGCGGGTCGTGTCCCGGCACTCGTTCTTGCGTATCTCGTACGGGAGCTGGCGCATCGTCGTCGCGTAGCCGAGCAGGACGAGACGGGGCACGGTCTGGGCCCGCACCGGCGTGTACTCGTACACGGCCCGGGCGAGGACGCCGATGCAGTCCCATACGTCCGACTGCGGGTCCAGCTGGTCGCAGTCGTCCAGGACCAGCCAGAACCGCTCCTCGGCCCCCGTCGCGCGCGCGACGATCCGGTGCGCGGCGTCCTCGAAGCACGGCAGTGGATCGTTCAACCGTGTGGGGTTCAACAGCACCTCGTCGGCCCCGGGTCCCGACACGAACGCCGCGAGCCGCTCCATCAGCCGCGCGGCCGTGGACGTGCGGGACAGCGTCACCCGCACCGGACGGAAGTCGCAGTGCTGGCCCAGGTGCCGGATGAACTCGTACGTGTAAGACCGCCCGCTGTCCGGCGGACCGTCGACGACCAGCACCGTCTGCTCCGGATCGGCCAGGAAGCCCCGCAGCTTCTCCCGCAGTTCGCTCCGGTCCAGGAACACCGCCGTGCCGTGCTTCAGGAGCAGACTGTCGAACGGGTCCCGGGGCGACCGCCGCAGCCGCTCGTCCTTCCGCAGCCGGGTGAGCAGGTTGCGCGCCTCCGCGCCCTGCTCGAAGGCGTGCGGGTCGTCGATGGCCGCCAGCGCGTCGAGCCCGGCGAGCACGGCCAGCAGCCGTCGCTGGTGCGCGATGTCCTGCCGGGCCGCCGCCACCACCAGCAGCGCGTTCCGGTCCGCGTCCGGCGTCAGCGGCAGGTAGTGCACGAAGTCCGCCGGCAGCCCGGAGCGCAGCAGCGTCTCCCGTGGCTCAGGGGTGTCCAGGAGGTGGTCCCGCACCCAACTGGCGACGAGACCCCACTCCGTCTCGGTGAGCGGCATACCGCACCTGCCCGGCGCTCTTCGCGCAGCGCCGGTCGCTCCGGCGCCGGAGGTGATCCCTTCCATCGTTCCACCGCCCCGAACCCCCCGCAATCGCTGCTCGTCGGGGGCGGAACACCGGGGCGGGATCAGGAGCGCAGCACGATGTCGTCGTACGACTCCAGGCGCCGCCACCGCTCCTCGGGGCCGCGCGACGGCGGCAGCACGTCCACGTCCGGCAGCGGTCCGAACTCCAGCTCGGTGATCTCCGCGACGTCCGAGACCGGCACCTGGTACGTGCGGAAGGGGCCGAGCGGCGGCGGCGAGCCGGCCTTCGCGCCCGCCAGGGCCCGATCGGCGTCCCTGCTCAGGTCGGGGCTCTGGTCCAGGACGTACGCGGCGGCGGCCAGGGCCCCGTCCTGGAGGAACGCGGCCACCTTCCAGAACCGCAGCGGCACCTGGATCCCCCGGTACGGCGGGTCGGAGTCGTGGAGCACCGGGCCGGTGAGGACCGTCAGTTTCCGGTCGTGCTGGGCGGCGTGGTCGAGGAGGTAGTTCTCCAGCCCCTGCCAGAGCTGTTTCCCCTGGTTGAAGACGTCGGCCTGCGGGGCGGCGTTGGTGTAGTGGAAGGTGTCCGTGTTGGCCCGGTGCGCGACGCCCGGCGCACCCCACACCGGGTCGAGCCGGCGGACCAGGTGGCCGCGGTCGAGGCTGTTGTTCCGGTAGACGTCGTTGCCCGCCTGGTGCTCCTCGGGCAGCCGGGGATCGAACTGCCAGGCGTCGTCCCGGGGTACGTCCTCCAGGAGCTCGCGCCCCTCGATGCACACGGCCGTCGACGCCGCGAGCCGCCGGTCGGGCCGGAACACCACGGTGAAGTGCGTGTACGGCAGGACCACCGTCGCGACCCCGTTCCGCGCCGGGACGGGCAGCGGGACGTCGGGGCCGAGGAAGGTCGCGTCGTAGCCGGTGCGGTCGGCGAGGGCGGACCGGCCGGCGGCGTCGCCGAGGACGGCCGGGTCGGTGGGAGGGGGCGGTGGGGGAGAAGGGTTCATAGGATGGAAGTACCGCGCGGAGGGGGCCGTGCGCGGTTGAGGAGGAGAGGCCACCCGATCAGACGCTCGCGGCGGCTCCTCCGCGTGTCGCCTGGAGGCACCTCGTGGCCACCGGACTCTCCGTGCACATCGGACTCAACAGCGTCGACCCCGCCCGCTACGAGGGCTGGGACGGCACGCTGGTCGCGTGTGAGAACGACGCGCACGACATGGCGCGCCTCGCGCGCACGGCCGGATTCGAGACGACGACGCTGCTCACCCCCGACGGGACGGTCGCGAACGTGACGGCCGTGCTCGGCGAGGCCGCCGGCCGGTCCGCGCCCGCCGACGGGCGGGGCCCCGACGCCGTCCTCGTCTCGGCCTGCCAGGACGACCAGGTCGCCGCCGACGGCGACGTCAACGGCGCCTTCACCGCAGCCGTGCTCAGGACCTGGGACGACGGCGCCTACCGCACCTTCCACAAGGCGGTCCAGCAGGCACTCCCCCGGACCCAGCGCCCGAGCCTCTACACGACGGGCTCGCCCGACGAGACGTTCCTCGGCCAGCGGCCGTTCACGATCTGACGGCCGCCCCGCACGGGGCGCGGTCCGGCCGGGCCCTCACGGCCGGAGCGCCGTCGCCAGCTGCGCGCGGGAGCGGACGTCGAGCTTCTGGTAGATCCGGGTCAGCCGCGCCTCGACCGTCTTCACGCTCAGGTACAGCTTCGCCGCCGCCTCCTGGTTGCTGGCGCCCTGGCACACGAGCCGCGCGAGCCGCAGCTCACCCTCCGTCAGCGAGGACAGCGCCGGCAGCGCCTCCTCCGCCCCGGAAGCCGCCCCGGGCCCGTCGCCCGCCCCGACCGCCGGCGTCTCGCCCGCCAGCGCCAGCCACGGAGCCGCCCCGGCCCGCTCGAACACCGCCGCCGCCGCGTGCAGGGCGCTCTGCGCCGCCGACCGCCGCCGCCGGCGCCGCTCCACGCGGGCCAGCGCGATCAGCGCCCGCCCCCGCTCCAGCGGCAGCCCCGCCCGCCCGAAACTGTCGGCCGTGCGGGTGAGCAGGTCCGCCGCCTCGTCCGTCCGCCCCTCCGCCGCGAGCCACAGGGCGTACGCCCGGTCGCAGCCGAGCAGCACCGTGGACCGCCCGAGCCGCTCCGCCACCGGCCGCACCTCCGCGAGCAGCGCCAGCGCCTCGTCGGCCGCGTCCTGGGCGAGCAGCGCCTCGGCCAGCTCCTCGTGCCAGCGCAGCATCGACGGGTCCACGGTCGACTGGGCGCGCTCGTCGGCCTGCACCCGCCGCAGCGTCTCCAGGGCGGCGGCCACGTCCCCGTTGATCAGCTGGACCCGGCCGAGCGCGTACCGGCTGCGGGAGAGGAAGACCCGGTCGCCCTCCTCCTCGGAGGCCTGCACGCTGCGGCGCGCGTAGCTCGCGGCCCGCGCGAAGCTGCCGCCCGCCGTCTCCGCGAGCGCCAGCGCGTACCAGGCGGGACCGGGGGAGAGGCCCGCCTCCAGGGTGAGGGCGAGCGACTGCCCGGCGTGCGCGAGGGCCGCGCCGCAGGGGCCGATCCTGGACTCGATCTCGGCGAGCGTGGAGAGCAGCTCGATGGCGTCCTCGACGGATCCGCGCCGCTGCACCAGCGGGAGCAGCGCGCCGAGTTCGTCCCGGGCCTCCACGAGTCGCCCGTCGAAAAGGGCGTGGCGGATCGTCAGGATCTGCGCGGCGTTGCGGATGCCCAGCGGGCGCTCGGCCAGCTCCAGGGCGCGGGCCTGGGCGAGCACGGCCTCCGCGTCCGGGGAGCCGAGGGCCCGCTCCATCCGCGCCTGGACGGTCAGCGCCTGCGCCGCCGTGCGCGGGTCGCCCATCGAGGCGGCCAGCGCGGCCGATTCGACCGCGGCCGCCCGGGACCGCTCCGGATCGCCGTCCGCCAGCACGTACTTGACGGCGAGCCGCAGCTGTACGGCGGCCCGCAGCGCGGTGTTGCCCTCGGAGTCCTCCATGGCGTGGACGTACATCTCGTCGAGCCCGGTCAGCCCCTGGCCCGCCGTGTCGAGCACCGCGAGCCGCGCCCGCACCCGGTCGGAGGGCACCGCGTCCCGGGCGAGCAGATCGGTGGCGGCCCGCATGGCGAGGTCGGCACGGGCCGCGCGCGCGGCCTCCTCGGCGGCGTCGACGAGTCGGGCGAGCCGCTGCCCGCCGTGCCGGCCCGGCGTCGACTCGGCGGCGAGCAGGGCGAGTTCGGCGGCGAGTGCGTTGTTCCCGCGTCGCCGGGCCAGATCGGCGGCGGCCGCGACCTCGGCGGCGAGCTCCTCGTCCGGGGAGTCGGTGGCCAGCGCCCGGTGGCGTACGGCCTCCACGGGGTCGTCCACGACCTCGGCGAGGGCCGCGTGCCCGGCGCTCCGCTCCGCCCAGCAGGCGTCGTGCACCAGCGTGGAGGGCAGCAGGCCGGCGGTGAACGTCACCGACCCGTCCTCGGCGAGCGACACGAGGCCGGCCCGCTCGGCCGCCGCGAGGTCCGCCTCCGCGTTGGGCCGCCCGGCCCGGCGGACCAGGGTCGCCGAGGGGCGCAGCGCCAGCGCGGCGAGCAGCAGCGTCTCCCGTACGGCGGCGGGAGCGGCGCCCAGGAGCTGGCGGGCGAGGTCGCGGGCCCGGCCGGAGAGCGTCAGCGCCTCCGCGTGGTGCAGCGGGGTCCTGGCGTCGGCGAGGGACCGCCCCACGGCGAGCGCGAGGCGCGGATTGCCGCCGCTCGCCCGGTGGATGCGGCCGGCCATCCGGGAGGGCAGCCGGTGGTGGATGAGGAGTTCGGCGATCTCGTCGGCGGCCAGCGGCGGGACGAGCAGCACGTCCGCCTCGGACGGCACCCACAGGTGCGTGGCGTGCGGGTCCTCCGGGCGGTGCGGCTCGCGGTAGGGCTCGTGGCCCTCGCCGTACGGTTCCGGGGTCTCCACGGCCACCACCCGCAGCGCGGGCGGCGCCAGGTGGAGGGCGAACCGCAGCAGGTCCGCGCTGTCCGCGTCGACGTGCTGCACCCCGTCGACGACGAGCAGGACGGGGCCGCGGCCGGTCAGGGCGCGCAGGATGCGGGCGATGCCGAGGCGCAGGGCGATCGGGTCCCAGCCGCCGGCGTCGATCGGCGCCTCGCGGCAGAGCATGGCGACGGCGGTGCGCTGGGGTCCGGGCAGTTCGTCGAAGGCGCCGGAGGCGAGGATCCCGGGGTCCGGTGCCGCGGGTCCGGGCGCCGGGGAGGTCACCGTCGCCGCGGCGGAGGCGACGAGCGCGGCCGCGGCGGCGCCGGGTATGTCCCGGTCGGACGGCAGCGGTGCCAGCCACAGCACGGTCTCGCCGCGCGCCTCGGCGCGGGCCGCCTCGGCCAGGGCGAGTTCGGTCTTGCCGACGCCGGCGGGTCCGGTGAGCAGGGCGCGGCCCCGTGCGTGCAGGGCGCGTTCGATGCGGGCGAGGAGCTCCTCGCGGCCCACCGGGGCAGCGCGGTGCGGTGCTGTCGTCACTGTCCCCCACCTCCGGCCCTCGGGTCCCGACCCATGAGCCCCGTGGGCAGAGGATACGGAGCCCACCGGAGGAGTCCAGGCCTCCTGTCCGGCATACGGACAGGAGGCCTGCGCGGCAGCCGCCCCGGACATGCCAGGACGCGCCCGTGGTGTAGACCACGAGCGCGTCGCTGACCAGCAAGGATGCTGATGTGGGGGGTGGTTCAGTGGGATGTCACCGGTGGATCAGAAGGTGAGGCTCCACGAGTCGATGTAGCCGGTGTCACCCGAGGCCACATCCTTCACCTGGAGCTTCCAGGTGCCGTTGGCGACCTCGCTCGACGCGTCGACCGTGTACGTGGTCAGGACGTTGTCGGCGCTGTCCGAGGAGGAGGACGCCTTCAGGTTGCGCACCGTGCCGTCGGGGGCGATCAGGTCGATGACCAGGTCCCCGCGCCAGGTGTGCTTGATGTCCACGCCGACCTTGAGGGCGGCGGGCGCGTTGCCGGTGCGGCCGGTGACGGCGATCGAGGACGACACGGTGGTGTTGTCGGAGATCGTCACGTCGGTCGCGTTGGTGAACACGCTGCCGCTCGGCGGGGTGGTGCCGAGGACCGCGTCCACGGACTTCGCGGTGTCGGCGATGCCGGTGCCGCAGCCGCCGGTGCAGGTGCCGGGCAGCGGGCGGGCGTTGGTCTTGATCGCGGACTCGATCTCGGCCGGCGTGAGGGTGCTCTTGGCCGACTTCAGGAGCGCGGCCAGGCCGGCGATGTGCGGCGCCGCCATCGAGGTGCCCTGGTAGGGCTTGTAGTTCTCGGTCGACTGGGTCGTCAGACCCGAGTTCAGCGTGGAGTAGATGCCGTTCTCGGGGGTGGTGACGGTACCGGGCGTGTCGGTCGAGCGGCGGGTCTCGCCGCCGGGCGCGGCCACGTCCACGATGGTGCCGTAGTTGGAGTAGTACGACCGGTTGCCCTCGCGGCTGGTCGACGCCACGGTGATGACGCCCGAGCAGTTCGCGGGAGTGAAGCCGGAGGCGTTCGCGTTGCTGTTGCCCGCGGCGACGACGACGGTGGTACCGCGCGAGACGGCGCCGTTGATGGCGGTCTGGTAGACGCTCGGGCAGGTGGAGCTGGCGCCGCCCAGGCTCAGGTTGATGACCCTCGCCGGGTTCGCGTTGGCCGGGACGCCCGGCACGGTGCCGCCGGAGGCCCAGGTGATGGCGTCGGCGATGTCGGAGGACGAGCCGCCGCACTTGCCGAGCACGCGCACGGGCTGGATCTTCGCGTTGTACGCGATGCCCGCGATGCCCTTGGTGTTGTTCGTGACGGCGCCGATGGTGCCGGCCACGTGGGTGCCGTGCCAGGAGGAGTTGGAGGCGGTGGAACCGGTGCCGCACTCGCCGGCGGTGGCGTTCCAGTCGCCCTCGTCCTTCGCGTCCGCGTCGCGGCCGTTGCCGTCGCGGGCGTCGGCGGAGGTCGAGATGAAGTCGTAGCCGGCGACGATGTTGCCCGCCAGGTCCGAGTGGGCGGCGTAGCCGGTGTCGATCACGGCGACGGTGACGCCGGTGCCGGTCGTCTTGTCCCAGGCTGCGGGAACGTTCATGCCGCCGGTGGGCTCGAAGAGGTCCCACTGCTTGGCGTAGTCGGTGTCGTTCGGCGTGACGGCCATGGCGTACGCGCGGATGTCGGGCTCGACCGACGCGACGGACGGGTCGGCGCGGAACGCGTCCATGACCTCGGTCACGTCCTGCTTGGTGGTGCTGTCGCCCAGGTCGACCAGGGCGCCACCGCCGGCGAGGCGGCGCTCGAAGGAGAGCTTCTCGCCCGTCTTCGCGGCCTTCTCGGCCGTGTCGCTCTTCGCGGCGGTGTTGGAGCCGGCCTCGGCGGCCTGGCTCTTGTAGGTCACGATGACCTTCTCGACGGGGGCGTTGGGAAGCGCCCGCATCGTCTGCGAAGCCGGAATCGGCTTCGGGGTGGCAGCGCTCGGGGCGGCGGCGATCGCCCCGGTCGTGGCAGCGGCGCCGAGGATCGCGGCGCTCGCGACCACGGATATGACTCTCCGCCTGGAACCGTTCAAGGTGTGGCCCTTTCGAGTACGACGTAACTGCGGAGCAGTGGCGGCGGCGCGGGTCACACGGGGCGAAGTGGGGTCGCGTCCGAGGTTCCCTGGGCTTGGGGGGCCCGTGCGCCGCCACCGGCGCGACGGCCCGGGTCAAGGCCGTCACCGGCGGACATCACCCTCCGCATGCACCTGTCAGGGTGCGGTGGGGGGATGATATCTGCCGGTGCGGAGGACAGTAGGGAACGGGTGGGTGAACCCGATACGGGGAAAACCCTTGTCACCCCTCACAGGGCTGCGGGGGTGCGGTGAGGGGAGGCGGCCCGGTTCCCGGCGGGGGAGAGTGCGAGGCCATCCCGAGGGTCCGCGCGACGACTTGGGCGGACACCGGAACCATTGATTCCGGAGTGCCGTCGCCCGGAACGATACGGCCTTCCTTCCGGCGGCACGACGGCGGGGTCACCCCCTCATTCCGAGGGCCCGGGGCGACCTCGACCCTCTTTCCGGGGTGGTGGGGCCGGTTGGGCCGCATGTCCGCACGCGGAGGGATGGTGACCGTTCTGGGGGTGCTGAGGCGGATTGTGACGATTCACCGCACATCATGGTGAATCGCGGGGAGATGGTGGAGCTTCCGACGGTAACAGGACCCGGGAGGCGAGCCCTTGGGGTGGCGCGTTCCGAGGGAGCCCACCCCTCGAAGACGTCAGCCCAGTTCGAGGGTGGTGACGCCGAAGACGCGCTCCCGCGCGACGGGGCGGACGGGCCCGGTGTACATCCGGGCCGTCTCGAAGGTCGGCTCCAGGCCGCGTTCCAGGGCGAGGCGGGCGGCCGCCGGGTTCGCCTCCGGCATGTCCACCGCGATCCGGTCGGAACCGAAGTCCCGCGCGGCGGCGGCGAGGGCGTCGAGCAGGGCGGCCGCGTCGGCGGCGGTGTCGGCGAAGAGCGGCCCGACCCGGGCCTCGTCCTGCGCGGGGCGGACCACCCCGTAGCCGGTCGGGCGCCCTTCGGTGACCCGGACCAGGGTGCGGTGGCCCGACGTGCCCAGCCAGGCGGAGAGGAACCGCGGGCGGTCGGCGTGGTGGCACGCGGCGTCGTACGCGGCGAGCGCGGCCGGATCCACCAGCTCGGCGCCGACGACACCGGCCACCGGACCGTCGGGCGCCGGGACCTCGCCCACGTACCGTGCCGTGCGGTACGCCGTCGTGAACCCGGACCGGCGGTAGTTGTCCTGCTGCGCCGGCACCCCGTCGAGTCCGACGGACCGCCCGCCCGCGTGGGCGAGCGCGGTCCGCCAGGTGGTCAGGCCGTGACCGAGGCCGCGGAACTCGGGGCGTACGAGATAGAAGCCGAGGAACGCGTACGCCTCGTCGTAGTTCACGACCGAGATGGCCGACACCGGCTCCCCGTCGACCCGCCCGAGGAAGAAGCCCCCGGGATCCTGCGCGAAGAACGCCGGCGCGTCCGCCAGGCCGGGGTTCCACCCCTCCTCGGCGGCCCAGGAACGCACGAGGTCCCAGTCCCGCAGCGTTGCGGGCGCGACGGAGAGCGAACCGGTGGAGGCGGAGGTCATGGGGTTCCTTCGGCGGCCGGGAGCGGGGCGGACGTGCGGAAACGGGGCAAAGCGCGCCGAGCATAGCGCCGTTCCGCGCGCCCGCCGCCGGACGCCGATCGATTTCGGCCGGGCCCGCGCGGGGCGGCTGCGGCGCTTCTGCGGGCGTGCGCGGGGTGGGCGCGCGCGGTCCGGCGCGGTGCCGGGTCTCCTGGGTCCTGGCCGGCGGTGGCCCGGGGTCAGCCGACCAGGCGCAGGCGGGGGGTGGCGACGGTGAGGTGGACGGTCTGGCCCCAGGTCAGGTCGAGGGCGTCGGATTCGACGCCGTCGCCGAAGGCGACGAGGCGGTCGGACTCGACGGTGAGGCGGAGGCCCTGACCGGGGGTGAGGAGGCCTTCGACGCGGGTGGTGCCGGTGGTGGGCGAGGGCCAGGCCTCGCGGACGAACCAGGCGAGCCGGGCGTCCGAGGGCGCGGGCAGCGCGAGCGCGCTGGAGCGCTGCTCCCACAGGGACCGCAGCCAGCCGGTGGCCCCGGTGCCGGTGCCGACGAGCACGCCCGACGAGGCCTGGGGCTCCGGCGGGACGTCCGTGCCGTCGAGCCCGAGCGTGTAGCGGGCGGTCTGGTGGCCGGGCGGGCCGACGTAGATCTCGTTGAGGGCGAGGAGCCGCTGCGCGTCGTCGGTGACGGCCTCGACCATCGTCAGCTCGTCGACGGCCGCGCCCGCCCCCACCGCGTACGGCAGCAGCCGCCGCGCCTGCGCCGCGCGGTGCCGGACCAGGACGCCCGGATTGCGCCCCGGGTCGGCGTCGATGCCGACGACCGGCTGGCCGGTCAGGTACTTCGCCGCGTTGGCGACGAGGCCGTCCTGGCCGACCACGACGACCACGTCCTCGGGCCCGAACAGGAAGCGGTCCAGATCGGCGCGTTCCACCCGCGTCTGCCGCCACGTCAGCGGGACCGCGCCCGCCACCTCGGCGAGCGCCCGGCGGGTGCGCTCGTGCCGTTCCCGTACCGCCTCGACCGAGCGGCCGCGCGCGGAGAGGAAGAACGCGGCCTGACCGTGGGTGCCGTGCCGGGCGAGCAGCTCCTCGTACTCCGTCGTCCGGTGCACGAGGACGGCGCGCGGCGCGAGACTCACGACCGTGCCCCGGCTCCGGTCCCGCCCTCGCCCAGCTTGGCGAGCAGGCCGGTCAGCACGTCGGGGGAGAGGGTCAGGTGCTCGATCCGGGGGAGGTTCTCGGCGGCCCGGTGCACGGCCAGGGCGTGCAGGGTGGCGGGTGTCGCCTCGCCGTGCGCCCGCAGCCACGCGGACTGCGCTCCGGCGCGCGCCTCGCCGACCTCCCGGGCCGCCTCCGCCTCGGCGCGGGCGAGCCTGACCTTCCGTACGGCCTCGGCCTCGGCCCGTACGGCGTCGGCGGCGGCGTTCTCCTCGGCCTCGCGGCGCGCGTTGGTGCCGCGCTGCTCGACGAGCCGCTCCTCCTGCCGGGCGAGCTCGATCTTGCTGGCGAGCTCGTTCTCGGCGATGGCGCGTTCGCGCTCGACGGCCACCGCGCGGCGCTCGTAGGTGGCCCGGTCGGCCTCCTGCTGGATCTGCTCGCGGGCCGGGGTGCGCAGCGCGCGCTCGACCTCGGGCTCGGGGCGGATCGCCACCACCCGGACCGCGACGACCTCGATCCCGGTGGCGGGCAGGCGCGGCTCGGCCGCGAGCCCGGCCGTGATCCGGTCCCGTACCGCCGCCACGCCGTCGACCAGCGCCGCCGCCAGCGCGGTGCGCGCCAGGACGTCGAGCGCGTGCTGCTGCGCCGTCTCGGTGAGCAGCGTGGCGATCTGCTCCAGCGGAGTGCCCCGCCACGCGCCCGTGTCGGGATCGATCGAGAAGTCGAGCCGGGCGGCCGCCGTCGCCGGATCGCCGATCCGGTACGTCACCGTCGACTGCACGCTGACGTCCTGGAAGTCCGCCGTGCGGGCGTGGAACGCCATCGCGAGCTCCCGGTCGTTCACCGGCACCTCGGAGAGCGCCGCGGTGAGCGGCCGGAACCAGAAGCTCAGCCCCTCGCCGTCGTGGACGAGCCTGCCCCTGCGCTGGTGACGGATGTGCGCGGTGGGCGCGGAGCGCAGATGGCGCCAGCCGGCCCGCCGGGTGATGTCAGCCATGGAACCCCCTTGTCGTCATCATGACGATAGGGGGTTCCGTCGGTTGTCGTCAAGGTGACGAAAGGGGAGGTTCGCCGTCCGTCGACGCTTGCCGCGCGCGGCCCCGGTCAGGGGCACACCATGTGCGGCGGCGCCGAGGGCATGGGCAGGGACGGCGCGGGGATGACGACCGGCTCGGGCGAGGCGTCCGGCCCTGACCCGCGGGAGGGCACGGCGCCCAGCGTGACCACGCCGGGCACGGAGGCCACCGGGGCGACGGCCGGCGGCGCCGACGCTCCGGCGGGCACCGGCAGGGGGACGGCGACCGGCAGGGACGGGAACGCCTCCGCGGTGTCGGCCGAGGGGGCTTCCGCGACCGCTTCCAGGTCCGTCCTCAGGGCCGCGCTCGCGCCGGCACCCGTCCCCGAACCCGTTCCTGCACCTGCACCCGTTCCCGCACCCGCACCTGTCCCCGCACCCGCTCCCGCGCCCGCCTCCGCCGTCCCGCCCTTCGTCAGCAGCACCACGCCCCGCGCCGCGACGAGCGAGGCGGCGGCCGCGACGAGCCAGCCCCAGGCGCCGGCCCGGAAGGACTCGCCGAGCAGTGCCACGCCGATGACGGCGGCCGCGGCCGGGTTGGAGAGGTTGACGACGGCCAGGGGGGCGGCGAGGCCGCCGCGGTAGGCGGCCTGGGAGAGGAGGAGGCCGCCCGTGGCGAAGGCCGAGATGAGGACGGCGAGCAGGGCGGTCTGCCACCAGACGGGCTCGTCGCCGGGGAGTTCGCGCGCGAGCGCGGCCGTGAGGGTCTGGGTGAGGGCGGAGGCGACGCCCGAGGCGATCCCGGAGGCCGTGGCGTGGCCGAGACCGCGCCCGGTCCGGCCGCCGGTGGCGGACGCGCCGCGTCCGGTGAGGCGGCCCGAGGCGAGGGTGGCGATCAGGAGCGCCGTCGCCGCCGCGACGGCCAGCGACTCCTGGAGGCTGAGCGCCTCGCCGGGTGCCGTCGGGCCGGTCACGGCGACCAGGCCGACGAGTCCGCCGAGGGTCCAGAGCGCCCCGCGCCACTCGGTCCTGGTGACCCGCCGGTGCGCGAGGTGCGCGCCCAGCGGCAGCGCGGCGACGAGGGTGAGCGCGCCGAGCGGTTGGACCAGGGTGAGGGGCCCGTAGTGCAGGGCGGCGACGTGGGCGAGCGCGCCGGCGGCGTTGAGGCCGACGGCCGCCCACCACTGGCCGCGGGCGAGCAGGGCGCGCAGTGCGCCGCGCCCGTCGTCGGCGGCGGGGGAGGCGGCGGCGAGCCGGGACTGGGCGACGGCGGCGAGCGCGTACCCGGCGGCGGAGACGAGGGAGAGGAGCACCGCGAGCACGGTGCCGGCGGCGGGGCTCATCGGAGGGCTCCGGCCGGGAGGGCGGTCGCGCCGAGCGTGCGGCCCACCGGTGGCGGGGACGCGGTGCGGCTCCGGCCGGGGGTGCGGACGGAGAGGAGCGCGAGACCGAGCAGTACGGCGGCGGCGAGCGCGTCGAACCAGTAGTGGTTGGCGGTGCCGACGATGACGAGCAGGGTGAGCAGCGGGTGCAGCAGCCACAGGACCCGCCAGCGGGACCGGGTGGCGGCGATGAGGCCGATCGCGACCATCAGCGCCCAGCCGAAGTGCAGCGACGGCATGGCGGCGAACTGGTTCGCCATCGAGTCGGTCTCGGGCGTCGCGCCGTAGACGGAGGGGCCGTAGACCCGGGCGGTGTCGACGAGCCCGGTCGCGGAGAGCATCCGGGGCGGGGCGAGCGGCATGAGGAGGTGCAGGGCGAGCGCCGCCCCGGTGACGAGCGCGAGGACGCGGCGCGACCACACGTAGTGGGCGGGGCGGCGCCAGTACAGCCAGGCCAGGAAGGCGAGGGTGGCCGGGAAGTGCACGGCCGCGTAGTACGTGTTGGCGGCCTTGACCAGCGGTTCGCCGTGCAGCAACAGCTGCTGGATCGATTCCTCGCCCGGCAGGTGGATCGCACGCTCGGCGTCCCAGACGCGGTCGGCGTTCCGGAAGGCGCGGGCCTCGTGGCCGTTGGCGAAGAGCCGGCCGAACTTGTAGGCGAGGAAGAGCGCGGTGACGAGCAGCAGCTCCCGCAGCAGCGGAGGCCTGGCCGGGCCGGGGGTGGGTGTCGCCCCCCGTCCAGCAGGACGTGGTCCTCGTATCCCGCTCAACCCGGCAGCCATCGTGCGGCCCTCTAATCCGTCAAATCGGCAACAAACGCAGTGAGCCTAGATCCGATTCAATCGAGACGCAAGCGTATCGATACGTTTGCGTCTCGATTGTGCACCCCCTACTCTCGTATGTGCAGAGACAGAGGTGTCCAGGAGGGATCGATGTCCACTCAGGCCGCGAGCGCCGCCGCCCGTCGCAGCAAGATCACGCCGGAGCGCGAGACCGAGCTGTACGACGCCGTCCTCTGCCTCCTCCGCGAGGGCGGCTACGACGCGGTGACCATGGAGGGCGTCGCCGCCCGCACCAAGTGCGGCAAGGCCACCCTCTACCGGCAGTGGGGCACGAAACCGCAGCTCGTCACCGCCGCACTCGCCCAGCGGCGCTGCACCGTCTTCGCCGGCATCGACACCGGCAGCCTCGCCGAGGACCTCCGCGAGGCCGCCCGCATCGCCGCCTCCCACCGCGAGCGCGACGCCGAGCTCATGGAGGCCGTCACCCAGGCCTTCGTCCAGCACCCCGACCTGCGGGCCGCGCTCCGCGAGACCGTCATCGCCCCCGAGGTCGCCGCCATCGACGCCGTCGTGGCCCGCGCCGTCGAACGCGGCGAGGTGGCCGCCGACAATCCGGCCATCGCCTTCGTCGCGCCCTGCTTCATGGGCATGCTCCGCGTCGAGCGGGTCTTCGAGGACCGCTTCCCCGAGGCCTCCACCATGCGGACCTTCGTGGACGCCGTCCTCCTGCCGGCACTGCGCGTCGGCGGCTGAGCCCGCGCGCCGTCCGGCACCCTGGCGGCATGGCCGCAAGCACCCCCACCGTCCGCGTCCGCCGCGTCTATGACACGCCGTCACCCGACGACGGCGTACGCGTCCTCGTCGACCGCCTCTGGCCGCGCGGACTCCGCAAGGCCGACGCCCACATCGACGAATGGCCCAAGGCGCTCACCCCCTCCACCGAGCTCCGCCACTGGTACCACGGCCCCGACGGCGCGTACGAGGAGTTCTGCCGCCGCTACGAGGCCGAACTCGCCGCCCCCGACGCCGCCGCCGCCCTCGACCACCTCAGGGGCATCGCCGCCCGGGAGACCGTCACCCTCCTCACGGCCACCAAGGACCCCACCCTCAGCCACACTTCCGTGCTCCGGCGAGAACTCGAACGCCCTGGCCCGTAGGCCCCGCCGGGGAGTTCAGGGAGTTCGGGGAGTTCGGGGAATCCAGGGAGTTTCGGGGAGTCCTGTCCGGAGCGCCCCGCTTGGAGCGCCCGCCCGGAGCGCCCCGCCCGGCTCGACACCATCACCGGCCACCGGCCCCTCCGAGCCCTCCAGGCGCCCTGCCCGGCGCCGTCCCCCCAAGCCCTCCCGGCGCCCTGCCCGGCCGTACGCGTCCTCAGGCGACGCCCCGGCGCAGGCGTGGTGCCTCGGCGACGGGGTCCACCCCCGCGGACCGGCTGCCCGAGGCGGACTCGGTCTCCGCAACCGCGGACCGGCGCCCGCCCGTACCGGATTCGGTCTCCCCCGTGCCACCCGCGTCCGCCCCGCGCCCCGCCTCCGTACGGTCGGCCAAATCCCGTGCCCAGATGACGAGTCCGTCGGCGTCGATCCCGTACGCGGCGGCCTCCGGGGCCGCGTCCAGGAGACGGGCGGCGCCCCGGCGCAGCAGCCGGGCACCGCCCGCCGCGTTCCCGCGGGCGGCGTGCGTCAGGCCCACGGCGAGCTGTGCGAGGCCCTGCCAGAGGTCGCGCTCCGCTTCCGGGCCCGACTTCCAGGCGTCCTCGAAGACCTCGTGGGCGTGGAAGGGCATCCCGGCGTCCAGCAGCCGCTGCGCCTCGCCCAGGGTCTCGGCCGGTACCCGCACGACCCCCTCGGGCTGCCGCGGCACGCCCTCCGCGCCGTACGGCAGGGGCCGCCCGAGCCCGTCGCGCGGGCGGCCGCTCCGGGCCCTTCCCGCCGCGTCGCGATCCCTGCCGTCCTCATTCGCTGTCCGGTTCACCCGCCCATTGTCGCCCCCACGGCGATCAGGGACGCTAGGCTCGACGGTCCAGTACCGAGCCTGTTCCGCGTGGGTCGCATCAGGCCGCAAGTTCGTGTGGGGAGTGAGTCGCCGGTGCCGTCGGAAGCCGAACAGCCGCCGTCCGCAAGGCCGATCACGGACGTCGCCGTGCCGCACCCCGTCCGGTCGGAGCGGCGCGTTCCGCGTCCCGCCGGACTGGACCTCGTCGCGCCGCACCCCGGCGGGCCCGAGCCGGACGGGCTGCTCGAACGCGACCCGGAACTCACCGCGGCGGCGCACGCCGTCGACGCGCTCGTCGCCGGAGCGGCGGCGGGCGGTCCCGGGCGCGGCGGCATACTCGTCTTCCGGGGCGATGCGGGCATCGGGAAGACCACCCTCCTCGCCGCGATCCACCGCATCGCCCGGGAGCGCTGCACGGTGCTGACCGCCCGGGGCGGCGAGACGCTCGTCTCGGTCCCCTTCCACCTCACCCGGCAACTCCTCCAGCCGGCGCTCGACGCCTTCGGGCCGGAGGACGTGCGCGGCCTGTTCGGCGACCACCACGACCTCCTGGCGCCCGCGCTCGGCATCGCCGCGCCGCTCTCCCCGTCGGCGGCCCCCGCGGACCCGCAGGGCGTACGGGACGGGCTGGCCGGACTCCTCGGCCGCCTCGCCGAGCGGCTGCCGGACCGGCCGCTGCTGCTGCTCGTGGACGACGCGCAGTGGGCCGACGCCGAGTCCCTGGCCTGGCTCGACGCCTTCACCCGGGACGGACAGGACCGGCGGCTGCCCGTGCTCGTCGTCCTCGCCCACCGTCCGCCCGCGCAGAACCCCGACCGGCCCGGCGCGGCCGCCACGCTCGCGGCACTCGCCGACCGCGCGGTCCTGACCTTCGGCCTGCACGCCCTCACGCCCGCGGCGACCGCCGCGCTCGCCCGCGACATGCTCGGCGGCCACGCGGACGAACCGTTCTGCCGCGAGCTGTGGACGGTGACCTCCGGCAACCCGTACGAGACGGTCGAACTCCTCGCCAAGGCCCGCGACCGGATGCTCGAACCCGTCGCCGGCTCCGCCGCACTCCTCCGCGACCTCGGCGCCGGCGCCCGCGGCGGCGGCCTCGTCGCCCGCCTCGAGGAACTCGGCACCGGCCCGACCCGACTCGCCTGGGCGATAGCCGTCCTCGGCACGGACAGCACGCCGCACCTCCTCACGGCCCTCACCGGCATGAAGCCGGCGGAGGTCGCCGACGACACGGCCCTCCTCCGCCGAGCGAGGATCATCACGCCGTCCCCCACGCCGCCCGCCTCACCCGCGGTGCCCCCGGCGACGGACGGCGCACCCGCCGGCCGGCCGGGGCCCACCCCCGTCGGGAGCACCCCCGAGGCTCCGCTGGAGTTCGCGCACCCCCTCATCGCGACCGCCGTGTACGGCTCGGTGCCGACGGCCGTGCGGACGGCGCTGCACGGGCGCGCCGCGTGGGCGCTCGAAGGGGCGGGGCACGGGCCCGCCGCCGTCTCCCGGCACCTCCTGGAGGTGCATCCCGACGAGGACGAGGAGGTCGTCGGCCGGCTGCGGGCGGCGGCCGCCGAGCACCTCGCCGTCGGAGCGCCCGACGCCGCGCGCCGCTGCCTGGAGCGGGCGCTCACGGAACCGCCGCGCCCGGAGACGTACGCCAGGGTGCTGTACGAGCTCGGCTGCGCGTCGCTGCTGACGTCGCCGGCGGCCACGGTCCGGCACCTGCGGTCCGCGCTGGACCTGCCGGGCCTCGACGACCAGCTCCGGATCGACGCCACCTACCGGCTCGCCCAGGCCCTCGCCCACAACAACCAGCTCCAGGACGCCGCGAGGGCCGTCGCCGCCGAGGCGCTCCGTACCCCGCCCGGCACCGGCCGACGGCGGCTGCAGGCGGCCCACTTCATGTTCGAGGGGTTCCAGGCCGCGGAGGAGGACGGTCCGGGCCGCTCCGGCCGCCTCGCGGAGCTCACGGCGGCCTTCACCGGCGCCGACAACTCCGAGCGGGCCCTGATCGGTGTACGGGGCTTCGACGCGATGCTCCGCGGCGAGCCCGCCGCCGAGGTGGTCCGGCTCTGCGACCGCGCGCTCGTCGACGGCGTGCCGGCCCGGGGGCTGGGCTGGACCGACGTGACCTGGGGCTTCGAGATCCCGGCGCTCACGGGCATCGCATACGTCTTCGCGGACCGGCCCGACCGCGGCGAGGCCCTCTTCACCGAGGCCGTCCGCGCCTTCGAGATCTCGGGCTGGAGCGGCGCCCACCTGGCCTTCGCCCACACGCTCCTGGGGCTGGTCCACCGGCGCCGGGGCCAGCTGGTGCGCGCCCAGCGGCACTTGGAGGAAGGGCTCCGGCTGGCCGACCGCGTGGGCGGCGGGCTCCCCGTCCACTGGGACACCGCCTGCCTGCTCGTCGACACGCTCCTCGCCCGCGGCCGCACGGCCGAGGCGCGCGCCGTCGCCGACCGCTACGCCTTCGGGCCGCCCTGGCCCGGCGCGATCGTGCTCCCGGACGGCCCCAGCGTGCTCGGCCGGCTGCTCCTGGCCGAAGGCCGCCGCGAGGAGGCCGTCGACACGCTCGAAGCGGCCGCCGAGGCCCTCACCGGCCGCGGGCGGCACCACGTCGTCTGGGCGCCCTGGCCCTTCGACCTCGCCCGCGCCGTCGCCCCCACCGACCCGGACCGCGCCGCCCGCATCGCCGCCGAGGCCCACGCCCACGCGGAACGCCTCGGCACCCCCACCGCCCTCGGCGAAGCACTCCGCTGCCTCGCCCTCTTCGCCGACCCGCCGGAGTCCGTCCGCCTCCTCACCCGGGCCGTCGCCCACCTCGCGGAATCCCCCTCCCGTTACGAGGAGGCCCGCGCCCGCCTCGACCTCGCCCGCGCCACCGGCTCCCCCGACGCCCTCGCCCACGCGACCGCCCTCGCCGCCACCTGCGGCGCCGATCCCGCGCCGCCGGGCCGGTGACTACCCGTGCGTCATCCCACCCTCCGGAGTGAGGTAATGTTTCCCCTGCACGACGACGCAGGGGAAACCCCGCGGAGACGCGCATCGGGACGTGGCGCAGCTTGGTAGCGCACTTGACTGGGGGTCAAGGGGTCGCAGGTTCAAATCCTGTCGTCCCGACTCGAAAGAGTCGCAGATCAGGGGCCGTTTCAGAGCAATCTGAAACGGCCCCTTGATCGTTTTTGGGGACCAGTCGGGGAGCAGCGCACACTTGGCCGACCGGAGCTCCCCTTGACTCGGTCGAGGTGAGCTCCGCAGCGCCGTCAGACGGGAAGGGGCCGGCCCAGGACGGACGGGAGCCGGAGGCTGGTGTGGCTCTCGGTACCCCGGAGCCGCCGTGCAGCCAGGAGCCGCCGGGACCGGTCCGAGTCCCAGCGGCTGGCAGTGCGGTTCCAGCGTGCAGATGACGGTTTCCCCGCGCCGACGTCCTGCTCTCCTCGGCCTGGCCGCCGCCGTGCTCCTGGCCGCACCGACCGCGATGGCAGCCACGCCACCAGCCCCCTTCCCGCGGTGCCCTCTCCGTCTCGGAATCCCTGGCCTCGGCCGACGGGAAACCCTCTCCGCCGACCGACGCCAGCCCGCTCCTGTGGACCTCCGTGGGCGCCCCGATCAACAACAAGACCGTGCGCACACAGGGCCGGACACCGTACGACCGGCCGTTCGCCCTGGTGATCACCGGTAACGGGCGCACCCAGGCGGAGGTGAACAGGATGCTGGGCGCCTCCGGGCTGGGTCGCGCGACGAACGACATGACGATTCCTCCGGCCATGTACAGGCTCGGCCTCGACCAGGACTCGGACCAGTTCCTGCTCGGCATCCGCACAGCCGTGCCCGAGCGCCCTGCCCGCCCGAGAAACAGCATCAACTGACTCTGCGGCAGCCCCGCCTCTCGCCGGCTGTACAACGGCGCCCGGGGGGGGGGGGGGGGGGGGGGGGGGCGGGGCGGGGGGGGCGCGCCCCCCCCCCCCGCCCCCCCCCGCCGGCGCCCCCCCCCCCCACCCCCCCCCCCCACCCCCCCCCCCACCCCCCCCCCCCCCCCCCGCCCCCCCCCCCCCCGCCGGGGCCCCGGCCCGCCCCCCCCCCCCCCCCCCCCCCCCCCCCCCCCCCCCCCCCCGGGCGCCGGAGCGAAACCGACGGCGAACAGCACGATGCCCGTCAGCCGGAACAGGCGGGGGCACGGGGCGGGCGCACGGGCCGCAGCCGTCCATCAGGGGGCTCGGCGCGGTCCGCAGCAGGACGACCCGCGTACATCCTCCCGTGGAACGATTTGTCGAGACATCAGGTCTGACGCATCGTTACCCTGCATTCGGAGCCATTCTGGCGCGGGTGGGGATCGCAGGGGGGTATATGGACGTACACAGAGCCGGTGGCGCGGGTGGACGGGGCCGAGGGGTGCTGGAGGGGGCCTTTGCCCTGCTGGAGTGCCTGCGGTCGTACCCGGACGGTGCCGGGGTCACCGAACTGGCGAAGTCCGCCGGTGTTCCCAAGGGCACCGCGCACCGGTTGTTGGACCAACTCGCGGCCGCCGGAGCCGTCGAGCGGCATGAGAGGCGTTACCGGGTCGGCACACAGCTCTACTGGCTGGGCCAGGCCTGGGAACCGTACCCCGGCCTGCGGGCCGCGGCCCGGTTGCCCCTGCACCGGCTGCGTGCCATGACGGGAGCCACCGCGGTGCTGACCGTCATGTGGGAGGACCTGGCCCTGATCGTCGGCTCGGTGCCCGGTGAGGTCGAACCGGTCCTCCCGGTACGCGACGGGATCGCGTTCGGCCTGGACACGGCGGCCGGCAAGGCCCTGCGCGGCCCCGTGCGCCCCGGGGCAGCCCTCGACCGGGAGGACGTGGTCCCAGGGGTGTGCTGCGCGGCGCTGCCCGTGCGCGCACCGGACGGCAGGACGGTGGCGTCACTCGCTGCCGTGGTGCCGTCGGGACGCCGCCTCGAACCTCTCGTCGAGTCCTTGGCCGAGGCTGCCACGGCCGTCACGCGCGCGATGGTGGCGGGAGCCACGCCGACGACCTTCACAGCGCTGTTCCACCCAGCGGAACGCGTGTAGAGCCGGGCCGACCGGTCCGGCACAGTGGTGACGTGCCGGGGGCATGTGCGCGGGCGCCGAATCGCCCGCCCTTCCGTCGCCGCTGCATGCCCCGCGCACCACCCGGTGGCATCGGCATGGTGCGGTCGGTGTCGTCGGTGACGAGACGTGTCGCCCGTGCGGGGACGTGGGTGGGGGAGCGGGGGAGGGGCTGTGTCCGAGCTGCCGTCGTTGGACGTCGCGGGGCTGCCGCTGGTGCTGGCCGGGCCGATCGTGCGGCGGGTGGACCAGAGCAGCGCCACCGTGTGGCTGGCTCTGAAGGCGCCGCGCAAGGTGACGCTCGACGTGTACGAAGGGGCTTCGGGACCGCTGCCCGCGACGCCCACACTCACGGGTACCCGGGTCACCGCGCGGATCGGCGAGCACCTGCACATCGTCGCGGTCACCGCCACGGTCCCCTCCGGGGGGACCCTCAGGCCGGGCGCGATCCACCGATACGCGCTCCGGTTCGGTGAGGACCTGTCCGCGCCCACGGTCCCGGTGGCCGCGGGTTCTCCGGGGCTCTTCACCCCCCAGGTGATAGCGGCGACCGAGGACGCGGCCCGCGCGGCCCTGCTCTACCAGGGCACCTCGGGTGCCCCCACACTGCCGAGTTTCGTCACCCCGCCGGACCGTCCCGGCGCGCTCCGGCTCTTCCACGCCTCGTGCCGCAAACCGCACGCCGAGGGCACGGACGCCCTGTCGATCCTCGACGAGGTACTGAAGGCGGACGCCGGCTCGGCCGAACGCCGGCCACAGCAACTGATCCTGACAGGCGACCAAATCTACGCGGACGACGTCGCCGACGGCCTTCTGCACATGTGCACGGAGTACGGCAAGGCACTGCTCGGACGCGACGAGACCTTCCCGACGGTCCATCCCGCCTCCCAGAAGTGGTCGTTCCGGCCCGGCTGGCGGCAGGAGATGATCCTCACCGACTTCCACATGACGAGCACCGCGGCCCGCAGCCATCTGCTGCGCTTGTCCGAGTTCCTCGCCATGTACCTCTTCGTCTGGTCACCGGCGCTGTGGCCGGCGGTCTCCCCGGTCCGGTTCTTCGCCGAGCTGTTCCCGAAGGAGTCCGCCGCCCTCGGCGACCCTGACCACACCGAGTTCTTCGGGCTGCGCGACAAGCCGCAGTACAAGAAGGCGCACGAGCGCCTCATGGACTACGTCGCCGAGTGCGACCGCGTGGACGGATTCCGCGGCACCCTGGGCATGGTCCGCAGGGCCCTCGCGAACACCGCCACGTACATGATGTTCGACGACCACGAGATCACCGACGATTGGTTCATCTCCAAGAAGTGGGTCCACGAGGTCTGCGGCACCGTGCACGGGCGGCAGTTCCTCGGCAACGGAATGGCCGCGTACGCGGTCTGCCAGGGATGGGGGAACACGCCCGAGCAGTTCGCCGACGGTCCGCGCGGCGAGGCGGGCCGGGAGCTCCTGACCGCCCTCGCAGCGCCCGACCACACCGCGGCCGGCCCGGCCGCGGTGATCGCCCGGCGCACCGGGACGCCTTCCGATGTCGACCCCGCCGGCCGGATCGTCCGCCAGGACGGCTCCCTCACCTGGCACTACGCGATCACCTGGGCGGCCCACCAGCTCGTCTGCGTGGACACCCGCACGCAGCGGGTGTTCCGCGGCGGCTTCACCGATCCGCCGTCCCTCGTCTACTCCGACGCGGCCTTCGCCTCGATGATCGAGGCACCCGCGGACCAGGGCCTTGAGAAGGTGACCGTGCTCCTGTCGCCGTGCCCGGTCCTCGGAGACCCGGTGATCGAGGAGTTCGCGCAGCCCGCCGTGCGGCGCATCCAGGGCTACGCGGGCCAGCTCGACCAGGACTACGAGGCGTGGGGCCACGACCCGCGTGCCTTCGAGAAGTTCATCGCCCGGGTGCTCGGCCACGCCGCACCCGGCGCGGACGGGGTGCGGCGGCGCCGCGTGGTCTCGCTCGGCGGCGACGTCCACTACGGCTTCGCCGCGCGCATGGCCTACCGGGCGGCGGCCCCGTTCGGCTCGGCCCCCGGGCAGGTCCGCGGTGTGCTGGCCCAGTTGACCGCCAGCTCGCTGAAGAACCAGGCGACCGGCACGATGCTGCTGCACCACATGGGCTTCAACCTCAGCAACATCAGCCTGCCCTCCGCCCGCCGGGCGGGCTGGGCCAACCCGTCGGGCGACCCGCTCAAGGTGCGCACCTACGACCACGCCGGCGAACCCTCCGGGGTCACATACGCGCACGAGAGCCCGGCCGTCCTCGACCTCGTCGAGGGCACCACGGTGTACAGCCCGCAGCCCGAGTGGGAGTACGAGCTCGCGTACTACCGGCACGACGACCCGGACGGCACCGCTCCCCGCCCCGGCGGACCCGCCCCCGTCTCCTTCCCGGCGACCGGTGACCGCCGGGCCGCCCTCGCCCAGTACGTGCAGGCGGCCGACAACCACCTGGACTACCTGCGGGTCACCGGCAGCGGCCGGGAGATCGTGGGCCGCAACAACATCGGCGAGGTCCAGTTCACCTGGGACGGCCAGGACGCCAAGTCGGTCGTCCAGACGCTCTGGTGGCACCTGCCCGGCAACCAGAACGGCGCCCCCCTGACCCGGCTCGTCGTCCCGCTGGACGTCGGCCAGACCACCGGCGCCCCGCCGTCGACCCTGCCCGACCTGTACGGCGGCACGACCCTGCGCGAGGGAGACACCGACGCCTCCACCGGCGGCGGCACCACCGGACTCACCGCCGCCACCCACGTGACCGCACTGCAACGCGACCTCCAGGAGCTCGGCTTCGGCGTGGTCGGGGCACGGGACGGCTCCTTCGGGCGCGAGGTGCGCTGGGCCGTGCGGGAGTTGCAGGCGTACGCGAAGATGGCCCGGGTCGCCCGGGTCGCCACCGCCGTCGTGCGCCTCGCCCAGCCGCTCACCGACACGGCGACCACGGCGACGCTCACCGCCCCGGCCGGCGGCACCCTTCCGGAACTGCCCTTCAAGGCCCGCGTCGGTGACGAGAACCTCACCGTCACTGCCGTGTCCGGCACCACCTGGACGGTCTCCCGCGCCTCCGACGGCACCGGCGCCGCCGCACACCCCGCGGGCGACGCCGTCACCGTGCTGCGCGACCAGCGCTGGGCGTCGGCCCTGGAGGGCGTCGAGGTTCCGGCCGCCCGCCGCTTCACCGGCGAGGTCTCCGGCGTCGCCGACACCGCCACCCGCCAGGTCATCGCCCGCTGGAAGGCGGACGGCCTGCGCTGCCCTGTCGTCGTCGAGGCATGGCGCAACGCCAGTGGCTCCACCCCGTCCGCCGTCGCCGTCATCGCCGCCACCGGCACCCGCCCGGCCCGGCTCGCCGACAACGTCTGGCGCTGGGACGAGACCGCCAACAACTCGGTGACCTCGCCGAAGATGTTCGCGCGCGACTTCACCGACCACTGGACGCGCCCGGCCACCCGGCCCGCCGACAGCTGGGAGCCGGACCGCAGGACGCCGATCGGCCAGCGGGTGCCGTACGACGACCCGTCGCTGGCCGCCGGCGACCCGTACCGCCCCATGTCCGGCCCGGTCGGCTACCCCGAGCGCGGGCACACCTGGGCGCCCGAGGCCGAGATGACCCCCGAGGCCCTCATCGGCACACCGCTGCGCGACCTGGACGCCGACACCCTCGCCACGTACAAGGTGATCCGGGCGGTCGCCGAGGTCGAGGCGCTCGGCTACTTCGACGCCGTCAACTGCTACGACCACGCCTTCGCCTCGCTCGGCCTGTGCCACTGGACCTTCGGGGCCCGCGTCTACGTCCCCGCCACCCAGCCCGGACGGCCCGCACGGGCCCTGTGGAAGGTGGACGACGGCGAGCTGTGGGCCTTCCTCGCCTACCTTCGCACCCGCAACGAGGCCTCGTTCCAGAAGGTCGCCGGACTCTTCGGAGTGCGGCCCGACCGCGCCTGGGTCGGTGACGGTCAGACCGGCGACCCCGCGCCCTGGGTCGCCGGCCAGCGGAAGTACGCGGCCCGCGGCGTCCTCACCCGCCAGGACGGCAGCACCGCGCCCCTGCACGGCTTCCCCGCGCCCGGACCCGGCGTCACCCAGGTGTACGGCCAGTACGCCGAGCACGAGTACTTCAAGACCTGGCACTGGTACTACCGCTTCGTCATGGCAGGCCGCACCGACGACGGCTTCCGCCGCGCGATGTGGGACATGGCCCGGATGCGGCTGCGCGACCTGCGGTCCGTGCCCTGGAACCACCCCACCGCGACCAACCCCTTCCCGCTCCAGGCCGGCACGACCATCGGGGACGTCTTCCGTTCCGAGAAGACCGCCGCGCTGCTCCACCGCTGGCACGTCTTCTCCCCGGCCGTCCTCCTGCGGGGCGCTCCCGCCAGGGCCTCCGTCAGGCTCCAGGAAGTGGTCCAGCGGGCCGCAGCAGACTCCGGACTCGCCTTCGGGCCCGACCCCTCCACCTGGACGGCGGCCCACGAAGCCGCCCTGGCGGCCGCCATCCTGGCCAAGAACCCCTGCCCCCGGACGCCGACCTCGTCCACGGACGTCGTCGAACCGCATCCGGCGAACCACGGCTACCACGCCGGCTACAAGGACCCCGGTCACACCCTGCGCGTCGTGAACGAATGGCCCGACTGGTTCGGCGGAAGCAACCCGCGGCACTACACCCTGCCGCTCGCCGACCTCCCCGCCGACCAGCGCACCCTGCGCACCGCACGTGACTTCACGCTCGACACCCAAGGACTGCCGTCATGACCGAACTGCCCGCCGAGGGCGAGCCGGCCGACCCCGACGCGCCCCAGGGCCCCGCCGACGGTCAGAGCGCCCTCGTCACCGAGATCCTGCGGATCGTCGAACCGCTCACCGAGGCCGTCGCCAACCCGCTGCACCTCGCCCGGCTGCTCGCCCGGATCGGCTGGAACCCCGCCGCCGTCGGCGAGCAGGGCGCCGCCGACGTCGCCGACTGGCTGACCACCGCCGCCGGCGCGGTCGGCGGACTCCAGCAGCTCGTCGAGAACCCGCCGCAGGACCTCGAAGGACTCGGCCAGCTCCTCGACGTCGTCGCAGACGCCGTGGACCTCGTACGGGACGTGCCGCCGGCCCTCGCCGCCGTCGACGCCGCCGCGTTCGCCGAGGACGTCGTCCACTTCCTGGTCACCGACTGGCTGCTGCGCCACCACGCCGTGCTCTACCACGTCCTGGTGCTCCTCGGCGTGCTCGTCCTGCCCGAGGAGGCCGGACCGCAGACGGCCGTCGTCAACCAGGACGGCGACGAGATACGGACCTCGGTCGCTCGTGCCCGGCTGCGCCCGGAACGGCTGATCGACCTCGTCACCGATCCCGTCGCCGCACTGCGCGCCGACTACCTGCCGGACGGCCTCGTCGACGAGGCCACCGCCGACGCGCTGGCCGCGAAGCTGCTGCCCCGGCTCGGCGGCCTCCTGCACGAGCTGGGCGTCCGTGTTCTCGTCGGCCTGGGCGAGACGGAGGGCACCGAACTCGACGAGGCGTCACTGGCCCTCGGGCGGCGGATGCTCACCCTCGGCATACCGATCGCCGTCGCGCCGGGCGTCAGCGGCGAGATCGGCGCGACCCTGGCGCTCTCGTCCCCGGCCTCGGGAGACCTCGGCGTGGTCGTCGTCCCGCGCGGCCAGGCCTCCGTGCACCAGCTCCTCGGCGGTGGCTGGGCGCTCGGCGCCGATCTGTCCGGCGCCGGACCCGCCGTCGCCATCGGCCCCGGCGGGGTGTCCTTCAGCACCGACACCGCCGGGCGCGTCGAACTCGGCCTGGAGCTGGCCAAGTCGGGGGCACACGACAGGACGCCCGCCCTGCTCCTCGGCAGCGCGAGCGGCACCCGCCTGGAGATCGGCCGGTTCCGCGCCTGGATCAAGGCGCTCCTCGAAGAGGTGCCGGACGGCGCCGAGAGCGCCGACGACCTGGAGATCGGCATCGCCGCCGACCAGGCCACCCTGATCGTCGCGGGCGGCGACGGCGACGGGTTCCTCGCACAGGTGCTGCCCCCGGAAGGTCTGCGCACCGAGTTCGTGCTCGGGCTCCAGTGGTCGCGCCGCAAAGGTCTCAGCTTCACCGGCTCCGCCGGACTCGACGCCACCCTGCCGGTCAACGCCCGGCTCGGACCGGTCGAACTCCAGGCCATCCACCTCGGACTGGGCGCCGACGCCGCCGAGGGCAGGCTGACCGCCTCGGTGTCCGCCACGGCCCGGCTCGACCTGGGACCCGTGCGGGCCACGGTGGAGCGCATCGGTCTGGAGGCCGGACTCGCCACGTCCGACGGCAACCTCGGTCCGATCGGCCTGGGCGCGGCCTTCGCCCCGCCCAAGGGAGCGGCCCTGGAGGTGTCCGCCGGGCCCGTGACCGGCGGCGGGTACCTCTTCTTCGACCAGGACAAGGGCGAGTACGCGGGTGTGCTGGCGCTCCAGCTGGAGAGCATCGCGCTCAAGGCCGTCGGCCTGCTCACCACGAGGATGCCCGACGGGTCCGAGGGCTTCTCCCTCCTCGTCCTCGTCTCCGCGGAGTTCACCCCGATCCAGCTCGGCTTCGGATTCACCCTCTCCGGCGTCGGCGGGCTCATCGGCGTCAACCGGTCCGTCTCCGTCGACACCCTGCGCGCCGGCATCCGCAGCAAGGCCCTGGACTCGGTGCTGTTCCCCCGCGACCCACTGGCCCGGGCCCCCGAGATCGTGGCCACCCTGGGGGCCGTCTTCCCGCCCACCCCCGGACGCCACGTGGTCGGACCGATGGCCCGGATCGGCTGGGGCACCCCCACCCTCCTCACGCTCGAACTCGGCCTGCTGCTCGAACTGCCGACGCCGGTGCGGCTCGTGCTTCTCGGACGGCTGCGGATGGCGCTGCCGCGCGAGGAGGCCGCGCTCGTCGTGGTCAACATGGACGTGCTCGGAGTCATCGACTTCGAGCGCGGTGAGGCGTCGGTGGACGCGACCCTCTACGACTCCAGGATCGCGGCCTTCGCGCTGACCGGCGACATGGCGATGCGGGCCCGCTGGAAGGGCACCCCACAGTTCGCGCTGTCGGCGGGCGGCTTCCACCCCCGCTTCCAGCGCCCCGAGGGCTTCCCCGAACTACGGCGGCTCAACCTGTCGCTGCTCCAGGGCGACAACCCGCGCGTCCGCCTGGAGGCATATTTCGCGCTCACCTCCAACACCGTGCAGTTCGGTGCCCGTCTGGAGCTGTACGCGGCGGCGCTCGGCTTCAGCGTGGAGGGGCTGCTCGCCTTCGACGCCCTGGTCCGGTTCGAGCCCTTCGGGTTCGAGGTGGACATCGCCGGACACGTGTCCCTCAAGAGGGGCAGCCGCACCCTGATGGGCGTCGCGGTCGAGGTCGCCCTGTCCGGACCGGCCCCCTGGCACGTACGCGGCCGGGCTCGCTTCGAACTCCTCTTCTTCAGCGGTGAGATCAGCTTCGACCGTACCTTCGGCGGGCACGCCGTCCCGGCCGCCCTGCCGGCGGCCGTGGACGTCGCGGCCCGGGTGGAGCAGGCCCTCGCCGACCCCCGCAACTGGACCGCGCAGCTCACCGGAGCGGGCCGGACCGTCGTCACCCTGCGAGAACTCCCGGACGCGGAAGGACAGCTGGTCGTCCACCCACTGGGCGGACTGTCGTTCACGCAGCGCGTCGCCCCGCTCGGCGTCACCCTGACCCGCTTCGGCTCCTCGCCGATCGCGGGCGACCACCGGCTCGACCTGGCGCCCGAGCTGACGGTGGACGACACCGACCCGGCGACGGAGACGCTGACCGTACGCCTCACGCCCACCCGCGAGTACTTCGCACCCGCGCAGTTCCTCGACCTCACGGACGAGCAGAAGCTCGCCGCCCCCTCCTTCGACCTGCTGACGGCGGGTGCCACGGCGGAGGGCGCGGTGGCGCGCCGGAGGGAGCGGGACGGGGTGTTCGCGTCCGTCACCGACTACGAGGAGATCCTCCAGGACGGCCCCCACCGCGTGACCGAGCCCGGCGGCGCCGGGGAGCCGCAGACCCTCGGCCTCGGTCCGGGGGGTCTGCGCACCGCCGCCGGACCCGCCGCCCGCGCGACCACCCGACGCACGGGCCGCCGGCGCTTCGCCACGGCCCCCCGCGACCTCGGCGTCCGGGACACCCGCTGGCGTGTCACGGGGCCGGAGACGGCCGCCCTGCGGCACGCCTTCGCAGGCGACAGCGCGGCGCCGGAGGGCCCGGTCACGACCGGCACCACCTGGACGGAGGCCGCGGAGCACCGCCGCGACCTGGACACGGCCGGTCTGCGCGTCGCCCCGGAGATCGCCGGGGCCGCCGTGGGAGGCGTCCGTTGATCCCCCGGTCCCCCGCGCCCGGGCGGCCCCCGGGTTCCCCCGGCCTGCCCGGGGAGTGCCTCCCGTCCCGAGCCGGACGGGAGGCCCACCGCGGCCACGGTGCGGCCCCGTCCGTGTCCCGCTGCGGGCCCGCCCCCCTTTCTTCGACCGATCACTTCACCCTCGGAGGGACCCGTTGAGCGGCCTGACCTTCCTGTCCTGGGTCCGTGAGGGACTCGCCGCCGCCGGGGGCGCCGTCGACGCCACGTCCGGGCCCATGGCCGCGCGTACGAACGTGACGCTGCGGCCCCGGCTGACCGGGCGGGACCCCCTCACCGTGCCGGCCCGGCTGCTCGGCCCCGGCGACGTCACCGGGATCGACACGGGGCAGGTGCTGCGCGTGTTCCCGGCGGCCGGGACGTCGGACGCCGAGCCGCACCTGTTCCCGGCCGTCGAGTTCGACCGGCCGGACCTGCCGTGGCTGTTCACCCCGGCCGCCGCCACCGAACTGGGCCGGCTGCGGCCCTGGCTGGTCCTCGTCGTGGTGGAGGAGGACCACGCCGAGGTGCTGCCCTCCGAGGGCGGGCTGCCGCGTCTGCGCTGCCGTCGGGCGGAGCTGCCGGACCTCGCCGAGTCCTGGGCGTGGGCCCACGCCCAGGTGGCGGCCGACGAGGAGGCGGGCGAGGCGGAGGTGGACCGGATCCTGGCCGAGGAGCCGGACCGCACCCTGTCCCGGCTGCTGTGCCCGCGCCGCCTCCGCCCGAGCACCCGCTACCTCGCCGCCGTCGTGCCCGCCTTCGACGCCGGGCGCCTCGCGGGCCTCGGGCTGCCGGTGCCGGAGGGCGAGCTGCACCCGGCGTGGCCGGCGACCGGCGAGCTTCCGGAGGAGACGGAGTGGGTCCTTCCCGTCTACCACCACTGGCGGTTCGCGACCGGGCTCGACGGCGACTTCGAGTCCCTCGTGCGCGCCCTCACCCCGCGGGCCCTGCCCGGTGACATCGGCACCCGCCCGATGGACGTCGGCGCGGCCGGCGGCGGCCTGCCCGAGCTCGCCGCGGGCCACCCGGGGCGGGTCCTCGACCTGGAAGGAGCGCTGCGTTCGGCGGGCACGGAGCCGCGCGCGTGGCACGGCGAGACGGCCGCCGCGTTCCGTACCGCCTACAAGGCGGCACTCGACCCCGGGCCGCTCAACACCGCCCTGACCCCGCCCGTGTACGGCTCCGCGCAGGCCGGCACCGTCGGCCTGCCCTCTCCGCAGGCGGGGCCGCTCTGGCTGCGCGAGCTGAACCTGGACCCCCGTCACCGGGTGGCGGCCGCGCTGGGCGCCGAGGTGGTGCGGCGCAACCAGGAGGACCTGGTGGCCGCCGCCTGGGACCAGGCGGCGGAGCTGCGGCGTGCCAACGAGACCCTGCGGCAGGGCCAGTTGGCCCGTACGGTCGCCGAAAGCCTGCACCGCAGGCTGCCCCGCGGGGGCACCGGGTCCGGGACCGGGGACGACCGGCTCGCCGCCCGCATGCTCCAGATGACCTCGGCCGTACGGGACGCCGTCGACTACGGCGGCGGCACGGCGGCCGGCGAGCTGGGGCGCAACAAGGAGGCCGCCGCCGCGATGGACCCGGCGTTCCGGCGGCTGCTGCGGCCGGGCGGCCCGGTCGCGCGCCGGGCGGCCGCGGCCGGGACGGCGCCGTCCGGCGGCGACGCGGCCGCGGCCGGTCTCGCGGCCGCGCTGGCGCGACGTACCGAGGCCGCGGTGCCGCCGCTGCCGACGCCCGCGGGCCTGACCGGCGTGAACGACCTGTCCGGCAGCGAGACCTTCGACGACCTGTCCGCCGACCGGCTCACCACCCGCTGGTGGGAGAAGGACCCGACCGAACCGAGGGAGGACGTGGCGCCGGCGGTGCCGACCGTCCGCTGGGTCGGCGCGGCCATGCCGAACCGGGTGTTCGTCGTGACCGGCGACGGCCGCCTGATGTCCCGGGTCACCCAGCAGGACGTGCCCGGATGGGTGGACCACGGCTACCCGCCCGGCACCACCTGCGCCTCGCCGCCCTCGGCCGTCCGCGACCTGCACGTCTTCGTGATCGGCGGCAACGGGAACCTGTACCAGCTGCGCTGGGACGGCGAGCAGTGGGTGTGGCAGCACCACGGCATGCCGTACGAGAGCTCCTCCGGTTACACCCGCCCGCTGGTGACCGGCGAGGGGCGGCTCACCACCGCCGTTCGCTACCGGCGCCCGGACGGGACCACCACCTCGAACTACCTCCACCAGGCGGCGTACGTCGTGGACGACTGGGGCGTCCTGTGGGAGCTGCACGGCCGCGAGGCGTCCTGGGGCTGGAAGCGGCTCGGCATGCCCGGCGGCTTCTGGATCAAGGGCGTCCGCACACAGGACACCTGGGAGCTGCTCCTGGTCAACCGGGTCGGCAGCCTTCTGCGCCTCACCCACAACGGCACCGACTGGGTGCACCAGGACCTCACCGGGGCGCAGCCGACCCCGCAGGGCTTCGGTGCCGACCGGGGCGTGCCCGTACGGGCCCAGGACGGGCGCTACTACGGCGTCGGCAACGACGGCGTGCTCTACCTCAGTTGGTACTTCGGCACCAACATCCTCTGGCTTCCGGTCAACGGCCTGCCTCCGCTCTCCCGGATGATCGGGCTCGGCCACGACGGCAACGCCGTGTTCTCCTCCACCACGTCCACGGTGCTCGTGTACCCGCCCACCGGCACCCTGCCCGGCGGCGGGCGCATCCCCTGGGGCCCCGACCAGGGCGTCCAGGGCGCCACGTACGAGGGTCTCGTCCACGCCGTCGTGGACGGACAGCTCGTCGTCGTCGACCGCGCGCGCGACAACATCTGGTACCAGCTGGGCCGGCCCGAGTTCGGCGGCAAGGGCGACCCGGCGGCAGCCCCGCCCGCTCACATCCGCTGGCGGCCGAGGCTCGGCTTCCTCTCGCACCTGCTCGTCGGCCACGTCGACGCGCCGGCCGGGATCAACACCCCCTATCTACGGGTGGGCCGGGCCACGGACTTCGACGGTTCGGTGCGCGGCGGCTGGCAGCTCGGACCCGGGATCACCGAGCGGCTGAGCGCCGAGGACACCCAGGGCTTCGGCATCGCCACCGCCGACCTGGACAACTCGGGCCGCCCGGACGCCCTGGTGTTCTGGATCGAGGAGTACAACAACCACGGACACGTCGGGAACTTCGGCCGGTACATGATCGCCCGGGATCTCGACGGAGAGGCCAACGCGTCGTCCTGGGTGGGGCCGGTGGCCATGCCGACCCCCATGTCGACGCCCACCACGTCGTCCGGCGGGCTGACCGAGGCGGCGTACGTGCAGGCGGGCAGTGCCACCCTCGCCGACCTCGACGGGGACGGCAACCAGGAGATGATCGTCGTCTACCTGGGCGGCCTGAAAGGCAACAAACGGCTCTTCATGCGGATCGGCTGGAACATCTCGCCCGAGAACGGGGTGGCGCGCGGCGGCTGGTCGGACTCCGTCGAACTGCCCTGGCCGGGACGACCGGACGACTACGCGCCCGCCGTCAGCGGCCTGGGCGTCGCGGTCGCCGATCTCAACCACGATCTGCGGCCCGAGCTGATCGTGATGCTCACCGAACAGACGGCAGCGGGGGCCACGACCTCGTACCGGGTCGGCTGGAACATCAACGCCCGCGGGCGGATCACCACGTGGGGACCGGTCGTGCAGGTGCCCGGGACCGTTCCGAAGGCTGCCGGTGCCGCGATCACCGTCGCCGACTTCAGCGGAAGCGAGAGGCCGGACCTCGTCGTCCTGGTCCTGGAGGACGGCCCGGCCGCCAACTCAGCCTCCTACCGGATCGGTTGGGACGTCGATGGCGGGACCGGGGCGCCGCGTGCCTGGTCCGCGCCGATCGCGGCCGACGCGGGCGCCTGGTACGGCTGGGTCAACCAGGGCGCGGGCGTGGCCCTCGCGGACCTGCCCGGCACGGTCGCCACACGGCGCCGCAAGATCACCTCCGACTTCCGGGACGCGGCCAAGGCGCACCAGAACGCCCTGCTCGCGGCGCAGGACCGCGCCCTCCAGGAGGTCGAACCGGAGGTGCCGCTAAGACAGTTGGCGCAGGCGGTCAGGGGTGCCACCGAGCCGGAGACGGCGGTGACCGCCCGCGTGGCGGCCCGCATCGACGGCGCGGACCTGGTGGGCTCGGGCCTGCCGGACCCGCTCGGGCCCCTGCTGGCCCCGCCGTCCTTCGCGCAGCCCATGGCCGAGCTGCTCACGGAGCTGGGCAGCGACCACCTGCTGCCGGGGGTGCAGAACGTGCCGCCGGACACGGTGACACTGCTGTGCGCCAACGGGAAGTTCGTGGAGTCGTTCCTCGCGGGCGCCAACCACGAGCTGGGCCGCGAACTGCTGTGGCGCGAGTTCCCGACGGACCGGCGGGCCACCGCCTTCCGGCACTTCTGGGACGCGCGCGGCACGGTCGAGCCGGGGCAGGAACAGCCCGACGTGCCGCCGGTGCGGGACTGGGGGAGGACGACCGGGCTCGGCGGGCACGTGCGCGGGCCGGCGGGCGGCGGGGACGCGGTCGTGCTGCTCGTGCGCGGCGAGGTCGTGCGACGGTTCCCGTCGCTCGGTCTGCACGCGCGCCGCGCCCTGCCGCCGCTCGCTCCGGGCGGGCCGCGCCGGCTCGGCGGCGAGCGCATCGAGCCGGTGTTCTCCGGAGAGATCGGCGCGGACGTGCTCTTCGTCGGCTTCCCGCTGACCGTCGCGGACGCGCTGGGCTCCGAAACGGACCCGGGCTGGTTCTTCGTGTTCGAGGAGCACCCGACCGCGCCGTCCTTCGGCCTGGACGAACCGCCGAGAGACGCCGTGTACGGGCCGAGGCCCTTCACGTGGCGGGACGTCGACTGGGCGGCGACCGTCCGCAGCGCGGAGGAGCTGGCCGCCCTGACGCACGTGGGCACCCGCCCGGCGTTCGGCGCCGACCCGCGCCCGCTGCACCCCGGCCCCGGAGCGCCGATGCTCTCGTGGGGCCGCAACGCGGCGACCCTGGCGCACATCACGCTCCAGCGGCCGGTACGGGTGGCCCACCACGCCTCCGCGCTGCTCCCGCTGCACGGCCCGGGCCTGCGGGTCACCCACGTCCGCAAACGGGTGCCGGGCAGCGACCGCGTCTTCGTCCGCGAGATCGCGGGCCGCCACCCGGACGGCCGCTGGTGGCGCATGTCCCGCGCGGAGGCCCTGGCGGCGCTGGACGCCCGTCAGGCGCTGTACGTCGAGCACGTGCCCGGGGTACGGGCCGCGGTCGTCGCCACGCCCGACGGCAGCGGCGAGCGCTACCTGCGGACCGTGGCCGACGACGACCCGGGGGACAACCTGTCGGCCCTCCCGACGATCCCGGCGGAGGCCTACCAGCCGCCGGTCGCGTACCCGGCTCCGGCCCCGGACGGCGCCTCGTGACCGGGTGCCCTCGCGCGGGGGCCCGCCCCGCCCGGCACGTACCGTGCCGCTTCCTCTACCGCGCGGCCCAGCCGCCCACCAACGCACGCCACCTGGACGGACCCAGATGACCACGCCTCCACCTCCCGCCTGGACCCTGCCCACAGCGTTGCCCGTGGTGCTGCTGCCCGTCCGCCTGGAGACCCGGTTCACCGCCACCGAACTGCTCGTCCGGATCTATCCGGACGAGATCCACATCGACACGCACGAGGCGCTGCTCACCGCCGACGAGGAGGAGTACGGGCGCCGCTACTGGCGCGGCATCTGGGCCGCGCGCGGCGACGCGCCGGCCGAGAAGGCCGCATGGGGCGAGGTCGCCGACCGGTACGGCGACGAGCGGGCCGCGTGGATCGCCCGCGTCATGGAACCCCGCAACCCGATGGACCAGCCCGGCACGGGCGGCGCGGACGCCCAGCCCGTGTTCCCGCCGCCCGGCGAGCACCGCGAGGCGAGCTGGACGCGCCGACCGGTCGCCCGCGCCCTGCCCAGCCGCTGGTACGTGGTCGGTCACCCCCAGGACCCGGCGGCGGCGGCCGTCACGCGCGTCACCGCCGGGGTGGGCGGCGCTGCCGGCGGTCCGCTGCCGGTCGGCCCGGCGCCCACCGCCGACCTGGAGGAACTCGACCCGGCGGCCCCGCCCACCGACGAGGCCACCCGCTGGCTCGTCGACTTCGCCGCCGCCGAGGCGGTCGGCATGGCGGTGCGACTGCCCCGTGGCACCGGCTACGCCGCGCTGTTCGCGTACGGAGTCCTGGAGGACGAGCCGACCGCCGCCACCGCCGAGCTGAACGCCCTCATCGAGGCGCACTACTACACGCGCGGCCTCGGCTACGTGCCGCCGGGCGCACCCTCCAACAACACGGCCACGGCCACGTCCCGGTACAGCCGCCGCGACCCCGCCCACCGCGAGGCGTACCAGGTGCGGCACGCCGACAGTGCGCCGACCGACGCGGACACCAACGCGGTGGTCCTCTCCAAGGCCTTCGGCCTGCCGCTGACCGGGGCGACCGGCGGCCCGGCGCCGCTGGCCCGCGCCCGGCACGCGCGCCGCCGCGACGAGGCCGCCGCACGGGACATGGCCACCGCTCTGTGGGGCGCGACCTGGGGTTACTACCTGAGCCAGTTCGGCGAGGACCGCTTCCCCGAGGACAAGGTGCGCGGCGCCCGCGAACACGCCCGCCGCCACCTGCGGCCGGGCGGGCCGCTGCCCGCCCTGCGCGTCGGCAGCCAGCCGTACGGCATCCTGCCGGTGCTGCCGCTGGACCGCTGGGCCGATCTGGAAGGCACCGGCCTCGGGGCACTGCGTCTCGACCCCGCCGTCCCCGGCTTCCTGCGGACCCTGCGCGACCGGATATGGGCGCCGTCGGCCGCCGACCCGGACGCCGTGCCGCGGATCACCCGCGGCGCCGCCGGGCAGCGCACCGTCGCCGAGATCCTGGGCATGGCCCCGACCGCCCGCCGGCTGCACGCCCGCAGCGCCGTCGGGACCGACTACGTGGCCGCGCTGTGGCGGTTCGGCCCGCTCAGCCTCAACGACGAGTGGCGCACCGGGCTCACCGGTCACGTCCGGGACCTCACGGCCCGGCTCGGGCTGCCCGCCTGGGAGTTCGGTCCCGGGCGGGTCGTGTACGCCAACAAGGCGTGGCCCTTGGACCATCCGTGGACGGACGCCCCCGTGGGGACGCCCGGCGGCACCCCCGCCCAGTACCTCGCGGCGCTGGCCGACCCGCTGGCCCCGCCCGCGTGGGCGCGGGTGCCGGGGACCACCGAGCGGGAGAACCTGCCCTGGCCCCGCTGGTGGCACGACCTCGGCGGGGCGGGCGGTGACCCGGCGGCCCAGGCGCTCGCGACGCCGCTGCTGTACCGGCTCGCCCGGCACTCGCTGCTCGCCGAGTACGGGCGCGCCGTGGACCTCGTGCTCGGCGCGGGCCCGGCGGAGCGCCGCGAGCCCGAACTGATCGACACCGACGTGGAGGACCGCACGGCGACCGTGTGGCGGCGTGCCAAGCGGATCCGGCCGGGCGGCGGCACCGTCGACGCGTACCTGTGGACCCCGGAGGCGAGGAACCGGCCCGAACTCCAGCCCCTGTACCAGACGACGGACGCCCTCAAGGCGCTGGCGCCGCTGCCCGCCGAAGACCTGGAACGGCTGCTCGCACAGAACCTGGACGCCACCTCGCACCGCCTCGACGCGTGGATCACCTCGCTCGCCACCCGCCGGCTCGCCTGGCTGCGCCGGCCCGGCTCCCCCTACCCGTACGGCTGCCACCTCGGCGGATACGGGTGGCTGCTCGACGTGAGACCGCGCACCGCGCAGCCGGCCACGGTGCCGCCGGAGCGCCGCCCCGAGGGCGAGCGGACCGACCCGCTCGCCGCCCCCGGCACCTCGGAGCCATGGACCCTGTACGAGGCGGCTGACACGGCCGGCCCGATCCACGCGCCGTCGCTCGCCCAGGCGACCACGGCCGCGGTGCTGCGCGCCGCTCAGCGGGCCCACGGCGACGTGCCCGACGCGCCCACCGCGATCGACCTGCCGTCGGAGCGGGCCCGCACGGCCGAGTGGATCCTCGACGGCGTCCGCCAGGGCCAGCCGCTCGGCGCCCTTCTCGGCTACCGCTTCGAGCGGGCCCTCCAGGACGATCCGATCGGGACCCTGCCGTCCTGGACGGACCGGTTCCGTGAGCTCGCCCCGACGACCGCGACCCACGTCGACCACGACGGCACCGTCAGCGAGACGATCGCCGCGCACGACGTGGTCGACGGTCTGCGGCTGCACCGGCGCCGCGCCGCGGGCCGCCTCGACCTCGTCCGCGACGTCGGCGTGCCCGCGGACGCCGCGGCGGAGCTGGCCGCGCTCAAGGCCGTCCTCGACGGCCTCGACGACGCGGTCGACGCGGTCGCCGACGCACTCCTCGTGGAGGGCGTCCACCAGGCCGCCCAGGGGAACCCCCTGCGCGCCGGAGCCACCCTGGACGCCATGGGCAACGGCGAGGCCCCGCCGCCGGAGCTCGAATCCCTCCGAACCCCGCGCGCGGGCGACGCGATCACCCACCGCGTGATCGTCCTGCTCCCCGACCCGACGGGCACGGCCACCACCACGGCGCCGACGCTCGCGGCCGTCGACCCCGGTGACGGCGGCGCGGGTGACACGCCGCCGATCGTCGTCCTGCCGCCGGCGGACGACGGCTCCGGCGACGACTCGGGCGACGGGTCGGGTGGGCCGCCCGGCAGCGGTGACCTCCCGGACGACGGGACCGGCGACGGCTCCGGTACGGGGACCGGTGACGGATCCGACTGGGGTGCGGGGAGCGGTGGTTGGGCTGATGACGCCTTCACGCAGACGCGGGCTCTCGCCGAGCCCGTGCTCGCCGCGTGGCTGATCGCGCTGCTGCCGGCGCCCGCCACCGTCACGTACACCGTCCGGCTCTCGGACGGAACGACCCGGCCCGTACCGCTCGCCGGGATCCGGTTGTCCCCGCTGGACTGGCTGGCACTCGGCCTGGACCCCGAGGCGCTCCCAGGGTCCGATCTGGAGCGGCACCTGCTGCAGCACGCCGACGACGTGCTGGCCGCGATCGAGCCGGGCGCCTCGCGGCCCGTCGCCGTGCCCGCCGGTGAAGAGGGGATCGGGACGCTCCTGGAGACGGTCCGCGCGGCGCGCGAACTGATCCGTGGCGCCCGGCCCTTGCGCCCGGGCGACCTGACGCTGCCCGAAGGGGCCCCGGAGGGGACCGAGGCGGCGCCGGACGATCCGGCTCTGGAACCGCGTGCCGCCGCGGTGCGCGAGGTCGTGCGGCGCGCCGTGGCCGATCTCGCGGCGCCGGCCGACACACCGGTCGCGACCAGGGTCGAGCTGCTGCACCGGGGCCTGGTCACGGCCAACCTGGTCGGCGTCCCTGCGTCCGCCCCGCCGCTGCGGCCGCGGCCGGGCGCCACGCCGGAGCAGCTGGCCGAGCACGCGGCGCTCCTCGCCGCTCTCGCGGCGGCGGTGACGCCCGAACTGGCACGCCGCCTGGGCCTGTTGTCCGCGCTCGACGCGGCCCGTGCCGAGGGCGCGCTGCCGCCGGGCGCATGGGCGCGTGAAGCCCTGACGGCACTGCTGGGCACCGAGCTCGTGCTGCTGCCCGGTTTCGCGGCGCCGCCGCCGGGGCCCCTCACGGAGTCCCTGGCACACGCCGACACACTGCTCGCCGGTGATCCGCACGCCCCAGCGGGCTGGCTGACCCGGCTCGGCCGGGTGCGGCGGGGCGTGGAGCGGCTCGTCACGTCGCTGGGGTACGCGGAGGCGCTGGAGTGCGGCGACGCGCTCACGGCGGTCGTCGCCCAGGCCCCGTACACCGTGCCGGACGACCCGGAACACGCCGAGCGCTGGGCGGCCCTGCCCTCCCCGACCGGGCAGAACCCCGGCCCGCGCCTGTCCCTGGTTCTGCACGTGCCGGGTGGCCCCGACGGGGCGCCCGTCGACCCGGAGGCCGTCCTGGACGGGCGGCTCCGGGGGCTCGTCGTCGACGAGTGGACGGAGGTCGTCCCGCGCGACCGCCAGACGACGGGCGTCGCCCTGCACATCGACGCGCCGGACGCCGCGCCGCCGCAGACGGTGCTGCTCGCCGTCCCGCCGGACGCCTCGCCGACCTGGTCGCCCGAGCTGCTCGGCGCGACCGTCGAGGCGGCCCTGGACCTGGCCCGCCTGCGGGCCGTCGACCACGAGGCCCTGCACCCCGACAGCCCGACGGCCGTCGCCGACATCGGCCAGCTCTTCCCGGCGGCGCTGCTCGCCATGAACACCCGCGTCGAGGACGCGGTCGCCACCGACTTCACCCGCGGCCTTCCGAGGTAGGACCATGTCTTCGATCACCAGCTGGACCCGGCTCGAACCCCGGGCCCGCACCGGCGACCTCCGGCCCTCCCTGGAGGGCCAGGTGCACGACCCCGCCTGGATGCTGGCCCGCCAGTGGCAGTTGGGCGAGTTCCTCGGCGACGACGCCGGAACGCCCGTATGGGTGCGGGTCCGTGGGCACGCCGACCGGATCACCCGCTTCCGGCCCGGCCCCGCGGCGGGCGCGGGCACCGACTACGACGGCGCCACGCCCCTGGAGGCGCTGGTGGAGGCGGAGCCGGCGGGGCGCCGGGCCACCTCCGCCGACCTGCGGTCGGGCGCGGAGGCCGGTCAGCACCTGCTGCGGCTGCTGCGCTCGGCCGGGCTGCCGGCCGAACCCCTCGCCGAGGCCGTCGCGATGATCCTGGACGACTTCCCGCTCGGTCTCACCGGGGAGGAAGGCGCCGTCGACGCGGCCACGGACCGCTTCCTGTCGGTGCTGCGCGGCCGGGTCCCGGACGGACACGCCCTCGCGTTCAGCCTGCACGCCTCCGCGTCCACGCCGGAGGAGCCCGGCTGGGGGCTGCCCCCGGCCGCGTACGACGTGTTCCACGCCTGGCTGGCCTGGTACGACGAGCGGCACCTCACCGCCGTCGGGGGAGAGCCCGCGTGGGACGCCCAGCGGCTCGAACACCGCTTCTCGGTCGGCCTGTCCGAGGCCGGTGAGGAGACGACGCTCACCGCCTCCGGCTACCAGGGCGGCACCCTTGACTGGACCGACTTCACTGCGGGCGGGGACACCGGGCTGGAGTCTCCCGCCGCGCGGGAGACGCTGCTGAGCACCACGTTCCCCGCACCGGTGCGCTTCCCGGGCATGCCGGCGCGCCGGTACTGGGAGTTCGAGGACGCCCGGGTGGACCTCGGGGGAGTCGAGGCGGCGCCGTCGGACCTGGCGCGGATGCTGGTCGCCGAGTTCGCCACGGTGTACGGCAACGACTGGTACCTGGTGCCGCTGGAGGTGCCGGTCGGCTCGCTCACCACCCTCACCTCGGTGGTCGTCGGGGACACGTTCAGCTCGGAGCTGGGCGGCCCGACGCTGGTGCCCGCGCCAGGCACCGGCACCGGGGACGCCCACTGGTCGGTGCACCGGCTGAGCACCGAGGACGGCGGTCGGCGCGCGGGGCTCTTCGTGCCGCCGGTGACCGTCGGCGGCCTGGAGGGCGAGCCCGTCGAGGAGGTGCTGCTCGCTCGTGACGAGGGCGCCAACCAGGCCTGGGCGGTGGAGCGCCGGGTGCCGACACCGGTGGGCGGCTCCCTCGACCGCTCCCGTACGGCTCCGGGACAGCACCCGGCACCGGCCGTGGCGGGCAGCACCGCCGTCTACCGGCTGATGACCGACGTGCCTGACCACTGGTTCCCGCTGCTTCCGCGGGAGCCGCGCCCCGGCACGTACCTGCTGAGGCTCGGCCACCTCGACGGACCCGACGGCGCCCCGAGGCTTCCGCTGGGGCGGCTGCTCGCGCCGGGCCTGCCCAACGCCTACGACCTGTACGCGGAGGAGCTGCCCCGTGAGGGCGTGCGGCTCACCCGCTCCCACCAGTACGCGCGGACCCGCGACGGGCGGGGCGTGCTGTGGACGGCGCGGCGCGCCCGACCGGGGCGCGGTGAGACGTCCTCGGGCCTGGTCTTCGACCGGGCGGAGGAGCACGCTCCGTAGGCATGCGGGGCACGCGGGCGGTGTGACGCTCCGGAGCGCTCGGACCGCCTCCGGCGCGACGGGCGCGGGACGCGGCGGAGTCACCGATGGCGTGGATCTCCGGGGGGGGGGAAAACCGAGCGCAGAGTGGCATCGACCAGGATGAGGCCGCGGTCGGCGGTGGCGGTCCCGGCGTCGGCTGCGAGCGGCGACACCTTGACGCCGGTGGTCCAAAGGCACGCGTCGGAGCGGACGAGCCGGCCGTCGGCCAGCTCGACGGCGTCGTGCAGCACCTTGGTGACGCGGGCGCCGGTCTCAAGAGTGACGCCGAGGCGGTTCAGCGCGTCGTGGAGGTAGGCGCGGGCCTTGGCACCCATCATGCCGCCAGGCTCGTCCAGACAAACCGCCCGGCGATCTCCAGGTCGTCGAGGCACCCTCGCCTACTGGTCTCCACAGGTTCGCGGATGAGCGACCGCAGCTCGCTGTGCGGCCAGGACGCCGCGCTTCACCGACCACCTGATGGCAGTACACCATGGGGCTGGTGGGGACCACTTGGGGACCAACCCGCCTTGACCGCGTCAGCGGGCGGCCGCGATCGCAGTGGGCAGGGACCGTGGTGCGCGGAGCACGCTGAGGTGGGCGGTCAGTGCTGCGCCGGCGAACCAGGTGAGGCCGGTGTGGCGCAGGTCGTGGCGGCGCAGGTGCTCGTACCCGAGCTTGGTGACGACGGTGTCCCAGTGGGTGGCGTCGCGGAGAACCGCAGTCGATATGCGGCCGCCACGTGGGCCCGTGAACAGACGGGCGTCGGGATCGGGACCGGCGGCAAGGACGCGCTGCGCGACGAGCGGCCGGATCTCTTCGATGATGGGTACCTGGCGGGCGCGCTTGCCCTTGGTTCCCTTGCCGACCAGGCCGCCAGGAGCGGGGGTCGTCTGCCGTCGGACGGTCCAGATCCAGTTGGTGGTGTCGATGTCCCCGACCCGACATCCGGAGACCTCGCCGATGCGAGCGGCGGTGCACGCGGCGAAGAGGACGACCTCGTCCCAGCCTCGGTACTCGCCGTAGGAGGCCGAGACAAGGGTGTCGGCGAGCTGGACGAGCGCCTGCCAGTCGGGCAGCGCCAGCGCGCGGGGGTTGAGGAGCTCGTCCTCGGCCGGCTTGTAGAGCTTCTGCCAGCCCGTCACCCGGGCCGGGTTGACCTTGATGATGCCGTCGCGGACCGCCTGCTCCATGACGCGGACGAGGACAGCGAGGCTGTTCTTGACGGTTGACCGGCCGTGCTCGTCGGCGATCCAGTTCTGTACGGTGCGGTCGACCCCACCGTTGGTGATCATCCGAACCGGCAGATGCCCAAGTGCGGGCAGCACGCGGAGCTTCCACCCAGACAGGTAGGGGTCGCGTGCTTTCAATTCGAGCTCGCGCAAGGCGAGTTCCATGTTCGCGGAGCCGTAGTCGGCCAATGGCATGGTGGCGAGCGACGGGTTGGTACCGGCCTCGGCGGCTTCGATGAGGCCGGTGAGCCACTCCTGGGCTTCGTCTTCGCTCTCCTTGGCGGCGGAGAGTGACTTGCGGGACTTGCTCTCGGGGTCCCACCAGCGCACACGCGCCCGGTAGGGAGAAGGGCGGTCGGGGCGGTATTCGACGTCGGTCTTGAGGCGGACGCCGATGGGGATGGCCTCGACGGCGGCTGCGGGCGGGGCTATGGCCGTGTCAGACCGTCTTTGAGATCTGCCGTGTCGCCGGGCAGGGGCGCTCGTCGAGCCTGTGGTGAGTGGTACTGGGTGCGGGTATCCGTCGGACCTGACGGACGAGCAGTGGGCGTTGGTGGAGCCGTTGCTGCCGCCGGCGCGGGTCGGGCCGAAGGGCGGGCGGCGTGAGAGGCATCCGCGGCGGCGGATCGTGGACGCGATCTTCTATGTGGTGCGGACCGGCTGCGCCTGGCGGCAGTTGCCGAAGGACTTTGCTCCCTGGCCGACCGTGTACTGGTACTTCACGTGGTGGCACGACGACGGCACCGTCGACCGCATCCATGACGCCATGCGCGGCAAGGTCCGTGAAGCCGACGGCCGCGACGCGGGGCCGAGCGCGGGCCTGATCGACTCGCAGTCCGTCCGCACCGCCGACACCGTCCCCGCCTCCACCAGGTGCTTCGACGCAGGCAAGAAGGTCAAGGGCCGCAAGAGATTCATCGTCACCGACACCCTCGGCCTGCTCCTGGCCGTCGACGTCGTCGCGGTAAGCATTCAGGACCGCGACGGCGCGACACGGCCGTTGCTGTGGACCAGGCTCGACCATCCGAGCGTTCAGAAGATCTGGGCGGACCAGGGCTTCGCCGGCCGCCTGGTCGACTGGACTGCTTCGATCCTCGGTCGCGAGCTGGGCATCGTGCGCAAAGACCCAGGCCAGCGGGGCTTCCAGGTCCAGCCCAAGCGTTGGGCGGTCGAGCGGACCTTCTCGTGGATCACCGCCCACCGGCGCCTCGCACGGGACTACGAGAGCAGTCCGGCGCACGCGGAGACGATGATTCGCTGGGCGATGATCGGCGTGATGGTGCGCCGGTTGGCCCGGGGCCGGGCAGCCGTCCGGAGTGGCCCGCGGCTCCTCGTCGGCGGGGGTTCAGGTGTCGTAGCAGCCGTTCCAGGGTGCGTTGAAGCCTAGGCCGTCGGGGTAGAACTCGGCCCATACCTCGTCGTCTTCCTCATCCACGTCGTCCTCCACGACCAGACCGAACAGGGATCCCTCGAGCCGGACGGCGAAAGGTGCGATCGCGATGTCCTGGTACTGCCGCTCCGGAAGAGCATCCAGCCACTCATCGAGTAGCAGTCGGGCCGCGTCGATTGCTTTCTGCTCACCGTCCGCTGTGGTGCCGGTGAACTGGATGCGCGAGTCCAGATGCCGGCCGGCTCCGTCGAACCGATGCAGCACCGCGCACCAACGCTTCTGCGGCTGCCAGTCGTCGCCGCTCCAGCCCTCGGGGAAGGCCGCGGTGACCGACGCGAAGAACTGGCCACCCTGCCATCGCCCGATCGTGCTCGTGCGGTAGTCAGGCTCGTGTCTGATCGGGATGACATCGGGAACGCTCATAGCCGGAACCATAGGCGTTACCTCGGACAACAAGCAGTGGCAGCCTCGCCGCCTGTCCGCACTGATTGAGACCTCAGACACGGTCTGATAGTCCTCTGGCAACTGCGGGACGGGTCCGCCGGTCACCATTACGGTCTGTGCCCGCTGGTTGAATGTGATCGTGGGCTTCATGAAGTCCATGTCCTTGGTGGCCGGCATGGACGTCATACGGTCCCGGATCGCCTTCTCGGCGCCATGCTCTTCGGGGCTCCCGGCGAGGGTGCTCGCACTCCACTCGTCGGCAAGTGGTTGCGTTTCATCGCCGGCTCGTGTGTAGGCGGGATTGATCACTGCGGCGAGGGGATCCTTGGGGATCCTGATGGTCCGCGGATCGACTGCAGGAGCGGATGGGATTTCCGTAGGCGTGCCAGCAGACGTGGGTCCAGAAGCGCTGATCGGGGCGGATATCTCGGTGGAGGGCGTCGAAGGGGAGGCGTGGCCGGACGTGAGGTCCACTTCGGAGACCGCTCGGGGACCCACTGGGGGACCGGCGCACTCGACCGGCCGGAGCGCGCCTCGACTCGGTCGGGGTGCGCTCCGTGGGGGTCGGGGTTGCCGGGGTCAGGGCCTCGGGACGGTGTTGACGTAGTCGGTGCCGGCGCTGTGGAAGCCGTCCACCGTCTTCTGGACGTCCGCCGGGGAGACGGCCTCGCCGGCCTTGTGGTAGACCCAGTCGACCTTCATGTCCCAGACGCGCGGACCGCCGGTGAAGGGGAGGTCGATGAGCCAGTTGCTGAAGTGGATGTCCATCTGCTCGCGCGGGACGTACTTGCCGGAGCTGGTGAAGAGCTCCTTGCCGTCCAGGGAGTAGGTGACCTTTCCGTCCATGGCGGTGATCACCATGGTGTGCCAGCCCCCGAGGCGCCGCTCGAGGGTGTTGTGGACCCGGTCCGGCGGGTCGGCCCTGTACCAGCTGACGCTGTCGAGCTGCGGACCCACCGAACCCCAGCCGCCGTTCGGCAGGTACTCGAAGTCGAGTTCGCTGTAGTTCTCGGAGGAGTCCGAGGGGGAGATCGGGAAGAAGGTCTGGACGACGTGGTCGCCGTCGCGTCCGCTCGTGGGCTCGTCGCTGAGGTGGACCCGGGCGGCGAAGGTTCCCGTGAAGAAGTTCCGGCTCGTGGTCTGCACCTCGGCCTGCGTGGTGCCCTGCGCGGTGCCGTCGGTGGAGGAGCGCAGTCGTAGCACCTTGCCCCCCTCGGCCGTCGGGTCGGAGGGGAAGGCGGCGCCGTCGGCGCTCCAGGTGTCCTTGATCCCCGGGCCGCCCCCGCCGGTACGGACCTCCCAGCCGTGCGCGGCGAGGGAAGGGTCGTCGGCGCCGGTGTAGTCGAAGCTGTCGAACAGGGTTCCCGGCGGTCCGGTGGGCGTCGGGGAGGCGTCCCGCGCGGGACCGGCGGCGTCGGAGCCCCCGCCGGTCGCGGGGGCGGCGGAGCAGGCGGCGAGTACGCACAGGAGGGCGGGCAGTGCGAGCGCGGTCCGTGCTCGGCGACGAGAGGTGCGACGAGAGGTGCGGCGGGGCTGGCTCACACGGGCTCCTTGGGGCGTATAGAGGCGGTGACCGGACACGCCCGTTGCATGCGGATCGATCGCTGGTCGCGTGAATCGAGCGGTCATCCTAGCGAAGGATTCAAGCCATCTCGCCTCATGTTCGCGACCTGGTCATTCAAGGGTCCGGAGGCGTCTGTCGGCATACCGATCCGGTTACGACACTCGATCGGATCATGTCAAATACGCACATCACGTACCAATCGATCCAGGCCATGCGCTACGGTCCGCTCTACGCTTCAGCGGTCTTCACACCCTGCACAAAAAGGCCACAAGTAATGCACGACGTCGACACACCTCCCAGGCGCGGATCGGTCCACTCGGCACTGCCCGACGTGGCTGAATCGCGTCAGTGGGAGCCTGCTCCGGCACCGGTGTTCGTCGACCAGTCGGGTCTGCGCAGCCGTCTGCTGCGGCGCTTCGGCTGGCCGGTCTCCGTGATCGGCGCGATCCTGGCGGCCGCCATGGGGGGCAGCCTGATCGGCGTGCAGTCGGACGCCCCGGCGATGGAGATTCCGCCGAAGCCCGCGTACCTGCCGGCCAAGGGCCCCCTGTCACCCTCCTTGCTCTAGAGGGCGCGGCCTGCGACACCCCACCCGAAAAGCTCGGTCATCACGCCGAACAGCACGACATTCCATGACATACAGCGACCTTAGTGTCGTCCGGAGCAACGCCTGCGGGCCGGCCGAGCGTGCCCGTCCGTCCGCACCACCCATCTCCAGGAGCGCCCTTGTCCCGCCACCAGCGCCGTCGGCAGTCCCTGCTGAGGCCGCGCCGACTGGCTGCGCCACCGCTGCGCTTCTTCATGCCGCTGTCCCTGCTGGCCTGCCTGCTCGCGCTCCTCGTCCTGCGCGGCCTCGCCACCAACGAGGCGTTCCACGACACCCGGATCGCGACCTCGGTGGACAAGACGACCGTGCCGGAGAACCTGCTCAAGGGCGGACCGATCATCGACGCGCGCGGCGCCAGGAACGAGCGCCCGGTGAGCTATCGGATCCCCGACCACACCGTGGTCCTGAGCTTCGACGACGGCCCCTCGCCGGAGTGGACCCCGAAGATCCTGGACGTGCTCGCGGCCCACGACGTCCGCGCGGACTTCTTCGTGACCGGCGCGATGACCACGCGCCACCCGGAGCTGATCCGGCAGATCGTCGCGGGCGGCCACGAGATCGGCCTGCACACCTTCACCCATCCCGATCTGGTGTACCAGTCCGAGGCCCGGATCAGCTGGGAGCTGGCGCAGTCGCAACTGGCGCTGGCCGGCGTCGCGGGCGTCCACACCGCGCTGTTCCGCCCGCCGTACTCCTCCGACGCCTCGGCGCTCGACGACTGGAACTACCCGGTGATCAAGTACGTGGGTTCCCACGGCTACCTCACCGCGTTCATCGACCGCGACACCAAGGACTGGAAGCGTCCCGGCGTCGACGCGATCGTCGAGGCGGCGATGCCGCGCAAGCCCGGCGCGGGCGAACTGATCCTGCTGCACGACGCGGGTGGCGACCGTGCCGAGACCCTCGCCGCGCTCGAGCAGATCATCGTGAAGCTGAAGGGCGAGGGGTACCGCTTCGCCACCGTCTCCGAGGCGCTCGGCGCCACCGACGCCACCGTGCCGGTGCACGGCTACCGGCTGTGGGCGGGCAAGGGCTTCATCTGGGCGAGCAAGGCCGCCGTGCTCACCCTGCCGGTGCTGGTCGCGCTGCTGGCCGTCGTCGGCTTCCTCAACTTCGGCCGGTTCGCCCTGATGCTCGTCCTCGCGCCGCTCCACGCCCGGCGCTCCCGGCGGCGGGACGCGTGGGGACCGCCCGTCACCGAGCCGGTCACCGTCCTCGTCCCGGCCTACAACGAGCGCGAGTGCATCGCGAACACTCTCAACTCCCTGATCGCCAGTGACCATCCGATCGAAGTGATCGTCATCGACGACGGCTCCACGGACGGCACCGCGGACATCGTCGAGGAGATGAACCTGCCGTTCGTCCGGCTGATCCGCAAGGTCAACGGCGGCAAGTCCAGCGCGCTCAACGCCGGCATAGCGGCCGCGTCGCACGACATCGTCGTGATGATGGACGGCGACACCGTCTTCGAGCCGTCCACCGTGCGCGAGCTGGTCCAGCCCTTCGGCGACCCGGGGATCGGCGCGGTCGCGGGCAACGCCAAGGTCGGCAACCGCGACAGCCTGATCGGCGCCTGGCAGCACATCGAGTACGTCCTCGGCCACAACCTGGACCGCCGGATGTACGACATGCTCAACGTCATCCCGACCATCCCCGGCGCGGTCGGCGCCTTCCGCAAGGAGGCCCTGCGGCGGGTCGGCGGGATGAGCGACGACACCCTCGCCGAGGACACCGACATCACCATGGCGGTGCTCTGCGACGGCTGGCGGATCGTCTACGCCGAGCGCGCCCGCGCCTGGACCGAGGCCCCGGCCAGCATCCAGCAGCTCTGGTCCCAGCGCTACCGCTGGAGCTACGGCAGCATGCAGGCGATGTGGAAGCACCGCCGCGCCGTGATCTCCCGGGGTCCGGCCGGGCGCTTCGGCCGGATCGGGCTGCCGCTCGTCGTGATGTTCGGCGTGGTCGCCCCGCTGCTCGCGCCGCTGGTCGACATGTTCCTGCTGTACGGGGTGCTGTTCGCGGACGCCCCGATCACCCTCGCCAGCTGGGGCGGCTTCATCCTGCTCCAGGCCGTGCTGTCCTGGTACGCCTTCCGGCTCGACGGCGAGAAGCCCCTGCACCTGATCAGCCTGCCGATCCAGCAACTCGTCTACCGGCAGCTCATGTACATCGTCCTGCTGCAGTCCACGATCACGGCACTGACCGGTGGCCGGCTGCGCTGGCAGAAGCTCCGGCGCACCGGCGAGGTCGCCGCACCGGTGGAGGCCTGACCATGACCGCGTCCTTCGAGTTCGGGAGAACCCAGGAGACCCTCCGGCTGAGGATCCCCGCCGCTCTGCGACAGGAGTCCCCGCCGGTGCCGGAGCCGTCGGCACCGTCCCCGCGCAAGGGCGGCCGGGACCTCTACCTCGACCTGCTGCGCGCGCTGGCGCTGGTCCGTGTGGTGATCTACCACAACTTCGGATGGTTCTGGCTGCCCGTCGTCTTCCCGTCGATGGGCGTGATGTTCGCGCTGGCCGGGTCGCTGATGACACGCTCGCTCAGCCGCCCCGCCCTGGGCGTCGTCCGGGGCCGTATGCGGCGCCTGCTGCCGCCGATGTGGATGTTCGGCGCGGTCGTCCTCACCCTGGAGATCATCGACGGCTGGGGTCCCGACGCCGAGGGGCACCCCAACTGGTGGTGGGGCAAGCTGCTGTTCTGGCTCGTACCGCTGAGCACTCCGCCGTACGCCGAATCGCTGAACGGCTTCGACCACCTCGTGGGGCCGGGCTGGGCGGTGCAGGTCGTCGTCCCGCTCTGGTACCTCCGCGCGTACCTCTGGTACGTCCTGCTCTCGCCGCTGCTGCTGTGGGCGCTGCGGCGGATGCCGGTGGTGACGCTGTCCGCGCCGATCGCGCTGACGATCGTGCTGAACACGTTCTTCATCGACCAGGAGTTCCTCTACGGCCGGGTCTGGGAGAACCTCAGCGACTTCGCCATGTTCGGCTCCTGCTGGATCCTCGGCATGGCCCACCAGGAGGGCCTGCTCAAGAAGATCCCGCAGTACGTCGTGCCGTCCGTCGCGCCGCTGATCATGGTGGCCGGCTGGTGGTACCTGCAGACCCGGCCGGTCGATCCGACCGTGCACACCGACATCGAGAGCTGGCCGATCGCCCAGGCCCTGTGGTCCTTCGGCTTCGTCGCCATCCTGCTCCACGTCAGTCCCTCCTGGGAACAGTGGCCCCGCCCGCTGGAACGCTGGAACGGCCTGATCAGCCTCCTCAACTCACGAGCGGTCAGCGTCTACCTCTGGCACCAGGTCGCGTTGGTGGCCGCGATCCCGCTGATCGACCCCCTCTGGACCGTCGGCTTCTTCTACGAGCACTTCCAGTGGCTGCTGATGAGCCAGTGGTTCCCGCTGCTGGTGGCGATCCCCCTGACCGGACTGCTGGTGCTGACCTTCGGCTGGGTCGAGGACGTGGCCGCGAAGCGCTCTCCGCGGCTCTTCCCGTACCCGCGCCGCGTGCGGGGCAGGCGCCGGGCCGGCGCCTGACACGGGCCGTCCGAACCGCGGACGCGCCGGGGCCACGACGGATCCTCGAAAGGGGTCCGGCCCAGCCCGCGGAAATCACGCGAGCCGGATCGCACTTCAGGGACGACTGCCCGCATCCTCTGGGAGCGCAGTCTTCGAGGCCCATGACGACCATCTGCCCCACGATCACGCCGTACGGAACGAAGGCAGGCGAGAGGGCGATCCATCCGAAGGCCGTGGCGAGAAGCGTCAGTCCTGCCATCACCGTCGAGCGTGTGCCGACGCGCACCGCCAGGGCGGCGCCGCCGACCGAGCCGATCGCGATGGTCAGCGCGACGGGCAGGATGCGCACACCGGTCGAGAGCGTCCCGTAGCCGCGGATCAGACGGAAGTACTGCGTCACCAGGAAGATGAATCCGAACAGGGCGAAGAAGGCGACGGTGACCGATCCACTGGCCGCGGAGAACGCCGGATTGCGGAAAAGCGTCACGTCGATCATCGGTGCGCTCCGTCGCTCCTCCGCCGCGACGAACAGCACGATGAGCAGCGCGGAAGCGAGGAACCCGGCGATCCTGGCAGGACCGCCCCAGCCGCCCTCGGGTGCTTCGATGATCGTGTAGACGAGCAGGCCGATGGCGGCTGTGGACAGCAGGAGCCCTGGGACGTCGATGTGCGCTTGGTCGGGGTTGCTGGACTCGGGCACGCAGAGCCAGGTGGCGACGAAGGCGACGACGGCGACCGGGACGAGCGCGAAGAAGACCGACGACCATGAGAAGTGCGCGAGCGGGACGCCGCCGACGACGGGTCCCAGCGCGACCCCGAGGCCTGTCACGGCCCCCAGACGCCGATGGCCTTCGCCCGCTGACGGCGCTGGGGGAAGGTGTTGGTGATGATGGACAGCGTGGTCGGGAAGATCACGGCCGCGCTCGCTCCCCTGAGGAAGCGGATCAGGATCAGCGCGCTCGCGGAGTCCACCAGCCCGCCGGCGAAGCTTGTCAGTGCGAAGCCGGCCGATCCCGCGAAGAGCGCCGGCCGCCGGCCGAAGCGGTCCCCGATCGATCCGGCGGTGAGGACCAGGGACGCGAAGGACAGGTTGTAGGCGTCGACGATCCACTGGAGACCACGCGTCGAGGCATCCAGCTGCCGGCTGAGCTCGGGTAGCGCGACGTTGACGATGGTCGTGTCCAGCGCGATCGCCAGGGCGGCCAGGCGGACCGTGCCGAGAACGATTCCTTTTCAAGCCGCTGCATGGGGGAGCTGGGCACCCTCGTGAACCTGAGGCTGGCCGAGGTGGCGACACGCCCCGAACACTCCCCGCCCTGGGCATGGGCACGACTCGACGCGCTGGGCAGGGCCTACGTGGAGTTCGCCCGCACCGAGCCGGGCTGGTTCCAGACGGCCTTCTCCGCAACCGGCTCCCACGCCCCCACCCTGCCCAAAGACTCCGAGGCCGCCCCGCACCCCTTCGTCCCGATGGGAAGCGAGGCGTCTTCGCGGACGTCATGCCGGCGCGGCAACCCGCTCTCACATATCGCCGGCCTGTTGCTGTCCCGGAGTGTAGGTTCCGAAGCTCCACTCGTGGCCTTCCGGATCGAGCACGCGGGCACGCGTGCTGCCCCATTCCGTCTGCTCCGGAGGGAACACGGACCGCCCGCCGGCCCGTACCGCGCGCTCGTGCAGCGAGGCGACGTCGGGGGTGACCAGATAGAGTCCGGCCCCTGTCGACGACCCCTTGAGCGAGGGGACGTCATAGTCCGTATCCGCATCGGCGACCATCACCACGGCGTGGCCCATGCGGAGCTCGGCATGCAGAACGCGGCCGTTCTCGCCCTCCTGCCGCGCCAAGGTGACGAATCCCAGGGACTCCAGCCAGCTGATACCCGCGGCAGCGTCGGAGTAGCTGAGGTACGCGTAAAGGGTTGCTTCCTCTTCTTCGTCCATTTCCCGGCTCCTGTATCTCAGGGGAGAAGCGATTTCCCGGATCTGCCTCAGGGGAGAGACGAGAGTTCCCGGATCGGGCATCGCGCACGCTGAGGCATCACGGATGCAGCCGTCGACTGGTTTTCCGGACACTTCCTCACGCCGGATGCACTGCCGCAACGCAGCTGATACGGCGGGATCCGGTGCGCATTATCGGTGCGGGGCACTTCGATTCCTCCGCTCGTATCGGGTTCGTCCAGATTGCATCCGTCCGTGATCCAACCGCGGAAGACATACGGAGACAGTGGGCAGAGCTGCAGAACCACGGTTCAGACGTCATCTCAATTGGTGAGGTGCCGTCGGGTGAACGGTGCCGTTCCCAGGACGAGTGCGGAGGCCCTCTCGCCCTCGGGGCGGAGAGCCTCCGCACTCATCTGCGCGTCCCGGGTGCGTCAGAGATCCGCACGAAGTCGACCGGTTGCCGTCAAGGTCGCGTCAGGGGGCTGCCACGGGGGCGGGGACCCGGGCATAGCTTCGATGCCGTGCCGTGCCGTGCCGTGCCGTGCCGTGCCGTGCCGTGCCGTGCCGGATGGCGCCCGCGTCGTCCGGTAGGTCATCTGTCCGTTCGAGGTTCCTCAAGGAGCGCCTCATGTGCCTCTTCCAGTACGACGACCCCGAGCCCGAGGAACCCAGCCCGGCCGGGCCTCTGTACGTCCCGGTCCGGCCGGGAACACGCGCGGTGGTGGTCCGCGTTTTCCGTACGCCGCTGGGAAGCCGTACCGCTGTCGGGTTCACCACCTTGGAGAGGCTGACCACCACGCTCGGCCCCGGGCAGCCTTGGATCCGGCTCTCAGGGGTGGTCCTCCGTTCGTTGGCCGAGCCGCTCGGAGCAGAGCTGTCGACCGTGGACCCGACGCTCACCGCCCCCGCGGTCACCAGTCCTGAGGCCCCTGCCCAGGCACCGTGGAAGGGGCCAGCCGCCGCCCAGGAAATCGGGCACGCGGCCCGGACCGCCTGACCGTGCTGCCCGCCGCGTTCGATCGTGGCTACGTACCCTCGGCGGAGCGGCCGACGGCGACGCCTTCGACTCGATCGTCGCGCGCTCCCGTGCCCGCGCGACCGCTTATGGCGCCAACGTCGGCGAGAGCCGCTGCCTCGTCGGCGTCGCCGTGTCGGCCGCCCTGGGGCCGAGGCCGCTCCTCGCCGAGTGCCGCTGACCGAGCGGCCGCGAGCTGGGAATCCGATGACCGACCGGCTGCGCGCCAGGGATCCGCCAAGACGCCGTCAGTATGCGACGGCGCTCCGCAAGGGATCCGTCAAGGTGCTCGTACGTGGGCTGCGCGCCGGGTTTCCTCGCAACAGGACACCCGTAGGTACTCATCAGGGAGTGAAGTGCTCATGAGCGTGGAGAACGTGGTCGGACTGATCGTCGCCGTCGGTATCGTCGGCTATCTCGTGGCCGCGTTCGTCCGCCCGGAGAAGTTCTGATCTGCCCGCGTCGTCGGGGCCGTCGCCCCGGAGGTCCGTCCGGGGCGACTCGAGGTCTTCGTCGGTGCCGCCACTGAGGTCGGCAAGACCTACCGCATGCTGGGCGAGAGCCGGCGCGGGGCCGACCGCGTCGACGAGGCCCTGCGGAAGTACTGCTCCGGGCGCGGCATCGGCGGGGTGGGGGAGGTCCGCGAACGGGTCGTCGTCGCCCTCACCGGCGGCCCCGAGGGCGACGCCTTGATTCGGCGCGCTAGGTTCTGCCCGGAAAGTCCCGCCTGGCTTGTGGCGCCTGGCGTGCACGATCGCCGCGCTGTCGCAACCGGGTACGACGAACTCGCCGTCCGGTACGAGGCGACCGTGCTGGACGCGGCCATCGACGAATGGCTGTGATCAGCACGTGGTCATGGCCCAAGCCACACCGCTTTGACCACCGCGTGGCCACGGCCCAAGCCGCACCGCTTTGACCACCGCGTGGCCACGGCCCAAGCCACACCGCTTTGACCACCGCGTGGCCACGGCTCAAGCCCACACCGCTTTGACCACCGCGTGGCCTGCCGAGGCCGCCTGCCCGTAGAACTTCTTGAGGGCCCTGTGGTGTTCGAGGTGTTCCTGCTCGGTCCAGCCGAGGGCACTGAACCTTGCCTCGACGACGTTCCACAGCTCGTCGAAAGAGACCGTCGTGAGGAAGCGCGCGGCCCGTGACACGCCGGGCGGCTCCAGGAGCATCAGCGGGGGATCAGAGGGGTCGGCATCAGCGCTGTGGGGTACCGGGCGGCCGCCGTAGATCGGCATGCTCCAGGGCTCGTCGGCGTCTGTGTACAGGGCGTCGGCTGCGGCGTAGAGGTCGTTGACGGCGTCCCAGCCCTTGTTGATCGAGTGCGCGATGCCCGCTGCGTACTCGGCGTCGTTGTTTTCCCACGCCTCAGACATGAACGCAGCGAGCCAGGTGTGGTCATCCCGGATCTCGGACTCGGCCACGGCACGAAAGTGCAGGTAGATGCTCACTACGACGAATCCCCCAGCTCGACGACCCACCTGTCAGGTCGAACGGGCAGAACCTACTCGAGGGCACTGACAGCGCGGGGCGTCGGTATCGACTCGCGGCATCCGGCAGGACTCTTTCGGAGCACGGCCTACGAGCTCGTAAGGGCTGTCCCGCAAACGTCGGCCGGACGCAGCCGTGCGAGAGCCGGGATACCCGCGAGCCTCCGGCCGGGCAGTTGCGGCAGCCTGCCGGCATGCCGCCGTCGGCGAGACCACTGCGATCGCCGACGGCGGCTACCCGGGTGCCGGGCTCGTCATCCCTCACCGCAGCGAGCGCGTTCAGACCGAACTCCGCGGCTGGAAAGAGGGATACGGCAAGTCCCGCAAACAGGTCCGAGCCCGGGGTGAGCACGTCTTCGCACCGCGATCCACCGTGCCCGAGGCGACTCGGAGATTATTTACGGGACAGCTCTCAGATCTCCTTATTGCCCAATTCTCCGGTCAGCCGCTCGTACTGGCGGACAGGGAAGGGCTTTCCGAACTGGCGCTTGTAGCCGTCTCGCCCGTGCTTGGCAAGGAGGTCGTCCACCATGCCGCGCACCGCGTCGATGAAACTCCGCATGTCGATTCGCTTGGCCCACAGCAGGACGGCGTCGTTCCAGCGGAACTCGTCTTGCATGTACGGGTACTGGACGACCTGGACGAACACTTCCTCCCCGGCGGCCGCGAAGAAGACACGCCATCCTTCGGGCTCGGACTCCAGCGTCGCGTAGGTGAAGCGAGCCCCCAGGCGCAGGTCGGCCGTGGAGTCCAGAAGGCACTCGAGCGCTTGGCCGGTGTACGAGACGCTGAACTCGTGCGTCTCACCTTCCGTCGACCACCGCCACCTGGCCCATCCGGCCCCGGCCAGTACCCATTCCATTTCCTGCGTTGCGGTCATCTCATCCCCTGTAGTGGCGCGAAAGGATCGGATATGCGGTACGGAGTGTGCCGTCAGGGTCGATGATCACTTCGATGTGATGGAGGTCGACGCCATCGTGATTCCTGCCGATGACTTCATCTCCGAAGTCGAGTTGGTACTTTGTCCCGTTCCTCAGTGAACCGTCCGGGTTCACCCCCGTGTTGGGGAAGGATATTCCGTCCTCGACGGTCTCCCTGATCAACTCGGCGATGTCGTCGAGATCTCCCTGCGAGAGGGGGCCGGACCGTCCTTCGAGATGGAAGAAGGTCTTCTCCGCCGTATTCTCGGGGCTCCCCTCGATGTGCCGCGTCAGAACATGCTGCCACCCGTTGTACAGGGTGCCGTCCGCCTCCTTGTGGAGGTCGAAGAGGTTGGGGCAGGGCGTGGTGTTGTGGACCAGGACCGAGGTCGCACCCGCGAGTACGAAGTACGTGCGCAGGTCGTTGACGGAGAGGTTGTAGGCGGGCTGGAGGGTCTTCCACCGGCGGACCTTGTCCACCTGGACGATGTCGCCGGTGGCCGTGCGGAGGGTGTCGCCCGCGTTCAGGTCGGCCGCGTCGGTCCACGTCCTGGTCTTCTCGGACCAGAAGGGGTGGTGGTCGGTGGCGGTGACCGTGCTCTCGCCGCGAGCGGCGTTCAGGGTGATGTCGGTGAAGTCGCGGTCGTCGGGGGTGTAGATGGTGGCCTCGACGCGACGGGGCCGGATGCGCCGGTGACCGGGTCGGCGGCCTGAACCGTGTCACCGACACGGACCTGCTCGATGGGCTTCGTGGTCCGGTCGCCCATGAGGACTCGGGTGCCGGCCGGGAAGCTGTTCTTCACCCCCGGGCAGCTGGGTGCCTTCTTGAGGAAGCTGGAGAAGTCGTCGAAGAGCTTCTTCGCGTCGGGGCCGTACTTCTCCGCGTAGCGGGCGAACTTGAACGGGGTGGTGGCCCAGCCGCCGACGGGAATCATGGAGGCGCAGGCCAGTCCCGCATCGATCCATGCGCCTTCGCGGCCGATGGGGTGGAAGTACTCGACGATTCCTTCCACCGCGTACATGCCGCAGTTGATTCCGTCGGCGACCTCGCCGAAGACCGGGATCATGCCGAGGATGTCGAGGCCGAAGTGCACGACGTCCAGCCGGACGCCGAGGGGGGTGTCCGCGGGGAGCTGCTTGGTGAGGAGGAAGTTCACGATGCCGAAGCCGAGCTTGATGAGCTTGCGCTTCTGCTCCGCTTCCGCGCGCAGCTTCTCCTGTACCGCCTTCTGGTACTGGTCCCGCATGTAGCGGTCGATGGTCTCGTTGTGGGTGACCTGCGCACTTTCGCTACTGGCGCCGGCGTTGACGGCGGAGACCCGGGCTTCTTCAGCGGCTCGGAAGGCGTCCTCGGCGTATCCGACGGCGGCCTTGAAGCTGGCGCCGGCGGCCGTGACCGAGTTGTCGGCGCGGCGGACGGCCTTGGCGGCCTCCTTCTCGGCGGCGCGGGCGCTGGAGGCGGAGGCTGCGGCGGCGTTGGCGGAGTTGCGGGCGCTCGTGGCGGACTGGGCGGCCTGTTCGGCCCAGCCGGCGGCCGTGTTGGCGTAGGCAGCCGCCGTGTTGGCGTGCTCCCTCCGCGGCGGCCGCCGGTGCGACGTTGAAGTGCTGCCACATCACGGAGGCGAGCAACTCGGCCTCCTGTTCCTGTCGCGTCGTGGCTTTCGTCCGGGTGCGTCCCAGCAGTCGGGCGGCCATGGCCGGGTCCAGGACGGGGAAGAGCTGTGCGAGCATCCCGGGCTCGGGGGCCGTGGGTTCGCGGTGGTCGAGCAGGATGTGGGCCAGTTCGTGCAGCACGATGTGCGTCTGGTGCGGCCGGCTCGTCACCACGTTGTAGTAGACGTGGTCGGAGGTGCCGAACGACACCCACATGCCGCACACTCCGGCGCCGGCGGGCGTGACGGCGGGCATCGGGAGCAGGTGCAGCGGCCGGCCGCGCTCCGCGGCGATGGCCGAGCAGAGCTCGTCTACCTGGAAGGGGTGAGAAAGGGGGAAACGTCCGATCAGGGTCTCGTACCGCGTTCTCAGCTCACGCCGGTCACGGCGGTCCATGCGCCCCGAGTTCCCTCTCGCCGTTCATCCGATCGCGGGGCCCCGCACGGCCGCTCACGATCTCCGGCGCCAGACTTTACACAGGCGGTGCACAGGTCAGACGGTCGGTGGCGCGGTAGGAGCGGGCCGTGCCCTCGGGCTGGTCAGAACCCTCTTGGATCATGCGTGTTCCACCTCCTGCGATTGGCATGACTCTATCCGCCGGGCGCGGCCGGGCACCGGGCGTCCTGGGCGGGGGACACACGGTAATGGCTTTCCCCCCGGCGCCGGGGAGCCGGGGGCCGGGATCCGAGATCCGGGGGGCCGGGATCCGGGCATCAGGGACCCAGGCAGCCAAGCAGCCGTACGAGACGCGTCAAGAGCGCGCTGCGGTGCGTATGAGGGCCGTTAACGAGGGCCGATCCGTGACTGAAAGGCGATTTCCTCGTCTCGTCCGAGAATCCGTTCTTCCTTTTTCCTGCATCCGGGAGCTCACGATGGCCGACGTGGCCTTCGTCGTCACCACGATCGCGGTCTTCGCGCTGGTGGCCTTCATCGCCAAGGGGGTGGCCAAGCTGTGAGTGCCGAGAACGTCGTCGGTCTGCTGGTGGCCGCCGCTCTGCTGGTCTATCTCGTCCTCGCCCTCGTCAAGCCGGAGAGGTTCTGAGTACGGACATGAGTCCTGTTCTTGCTGGAGTCCTCCAGCTTCTGGCGTTGATCGTCGCCCTGGGGCTGTCGTACCGGCCACTGGGCGACCACATGGCGCGGGTCTACTCCTCGGAGAAGCACTACAAGCCCGAGAGGTGGTTCTACAAGGCGATCGGTGCGAATCCATCGGTGGAGATGCGCTGGCCGGCGTATCTGCGCGGGGTGCTCGCCTTCTCCGTGGTGAGCGTGCTCTTCCTCTACCTGCTCCAGCGGGTGCAGGGCTCGCTGCCCGGTTCGCTGGGCTTCGTGTCGATCGACCCGGACCAGGCGTTCAACACGGCCGCCTCGTTCGTGGCGAACACCAACTGGCAGTCGTACTACGGCGAGCAGGCCATGGGCCACGTCGTGCAGACCGGCGGCCTGGCGGTGCAGAACTTCGTGTCCGCGGCGGTCGGCATGGCGGTCGCCGTCGCCCTGGTACGCGGCTTCGCCCGGTCCCGTACCGGCGAGCTGGGCAACTTCTGGGCCGACCTGGTCCGCGGTGTCGTCCGGATCCTGCTCCCGATCTCCGTGGTCGGCGCGCTCGTGCTCGTCGCGTGCGGCGCCATCCAGAACTTCTCCGGCATCCACGAGGTCGGCCAGTTCATGGGCGGGACGCAGCAGTGGAACGGCGGCGCGGTGGCCTCGCAGGAGGTGATCAAGGAGCTGGGGACGAACGGCGGCGGTTACTTCAACGCCAACTCGGCCCACCCCTTCGAGAACCCGAACGGGTTGTCGAACCTCTTCGAGATCTATCTGATCCTCGTCATCCCCTTCGCGCTGACGCGGACGTTCGGCCGCATGGTCGGCTCGCTGAGGCAGGGCTACGCGATCCTCGGCACGATGGTCACCATCTGGATCGGTTTCACCGCGCTGATGATGTGGACCGAGTTCGCGGGGAAGGGCCCGGCGTTCGAGCTGGCCGGCGGGGCGATGGAGGGCAAGGAGACCCGGTTCGGCATCGGCGCCTCCGCGATCTTCTCGGTCGCCACCACGCTGACCTCCACCGGCGCCGTGAACTCCTTCCACTCGTCGAACACCGGTTTCGGCGGTGGAATCAACCTGCTGGGCATGCAGCTCGGCGAGATCGCGCCCGGTGGCGTCGGCTCCGGCCTCTACGGCATGCTGATCATGGCGATCATCGCGGTGTTCATCGCCGGCCTGATGGTCGGCCGCACGCCGGAGTACCTGGGCAAGAAGATCGGCACCCGCGAGATCAAGTTCGCGGCCTGCTACATCCTCGTCACCCCGGCGCTCGTGCTCGGCTTCACCGCCGCCTCGTTCGTGCTGGACACCCCGGCCAACTCGATGACGAACAGTGGCGCGCACGGCTTCTCCGAGATCCTGTACGCCTACACCTCGGGCGCCAACAACAACGGCTCCGCCTTCGCCGGCCTGAACGCGGACACCCAGTGGTTCAACTCGACCATCGGCATCGCGATGCTGCTCGGCCGCTTCCTGCCCATGGTGTTCGTCCTCGCCCTGGCCGGCTCGCTCGCCGAGCAGCAGCCCGTCCCCGAGACCGCGGGCACCCTGCGCACCGAGAAGCCGCTGTTCACGGGCCTGCTGGTCGGCACCATCATGATCATCACCGGTCTCACCTACTTCCCGGCCCTCGCGCTGGGACCGCTCGCCGAAGGGCTCGCGGCATGACCATCGACGTAAAGAAGCACGAGGACGACATGTCCACCTCCGTCCCCTCGACGAAAGCACCACACGGCGGCCTGTCCGGCGGGCACCCGTCGGCCGGCCGGGTCGGCGGCGGCCTCTTCGACCCGAAGCAGCTGATCGCCTCCTTCCCGGACGCGATCAGGAAGCTCGACCCGCGTGTGATGATCAAGTCGCCGGTGATGTTCGTCGTGCTGGTCGGCTCGGTGGTCACGACCGCGCTGGCGATCAAGAACCCGGGGGACTGGTTCGGCTGGGCCATCACCGTCTGGCTGTGGCTGACCACGATCTTCGCCAACCTGGCGGAGGCGGTGGCCGAGGGCCGGGGCAAGGCCCAGGCGGACACCCTGCGCAAGGCCAAGACCGACACCGTCGCCCGCCGCGTCACCAAGGCCGGCGAGGAACGGGTCCCCGGCACCGAACTGCGCGTCGGCGACCTGGTGGTCTGCGAGGCCGGCGACATCATCCCCGGCGACGGTGACGTCGTCGAGGGCGTCGCGAGCGTGGACGAGTCCGCCATCACCGGCGAGTCCGCCCCCGTCATCCGCGAGTCCGGCGGCGACCGGTGCGCGGTCACCGGCGGGACCAAGGTGCTCTCCGACCGCATCGTCATCAAGATCACGACGAGGCCCGGCGAGACCTTCATCGACCGGATGATCAACCTGGTCGAGGGCGCCGCCCGGCAGAAGACCCCCAACGAGATCGCCCTCAACATCCTGCTGGCGTCCCTCACCATCGTCTTCCTGCTCGCCGTCGTCACCCTGAAGCCCTTCGCGATCTACGCCGGAGCCGACGACCAGACCTCCCTCATCGTCCTGACCGCGCTGCTGGTCTGCCTGATCCCGACCACGATCGGTGCGCTGCTCTCCGCGATCGGCATCGCCGGCATGGACCGGCTCGTCCAGCGCAACGTCCTGGCCATGTCGGGCCGCGCGGTCGAGGCCGCCGGCGACGTGTCGACGCTGCTGCTCGACAAGACCGGCACCATCACCCTCGGCAACCGCCAGGCGTCGGAGTTCGTCCCCGTACGCGGAACTACCGAGGCCGAGGTGGCCGACGCCGCCCAGCTCTCCTCCCTCGCGGACGAGACTCCCGAAGGCCGATCGATCGTCGTCCTCGCGAAGGAGAAGTACGGCCTGCGCGAACGCCACCAGGGCGAACTGTCCGGTGCCGAGTGGATCGAGTTCACCGCCCAGACCCGCATGTCGGGCGTGGACGTGGACGGACGCAAGGTCCGCAAGGGCGCGACCGGTTCGGTCGTCGCGTGGGTGAAGGAGCAGGGCGGCAGCGTCGCCGAGGACGCGCAGGCGCTCACGGACCGGATCTCCCAGGCCGGCGGCACGCCGCTGCTCGTGGCGGTGCGCGACGACAAGGGCGCGCGGGTTCTCGGTGTCATCCACCTCAAGGACGTCGTCAAGGACGGCATGCGGGAGCGGTTCGACGAGCTGCGCCGCATGGGCATCAAGACGATCATGATCACGGGCGACAACCCGCTGACCGCCAAGGCCATCGCCGAAGAGGCCGGTGTCGACGACTTCCTCGCCGAGGCCACCCCCGAGGACAAGATGGCCCTCATCAAGCGCGAGCAGGCCGGCGGCAAGCTGGTCGCGATGACGGGCGACGGCACGAACGACGCCCCGGCGCTCGCGCAGGCGGACGTGGGCGTGGCGATGAACACGGGCACGTCGGCCGCGAAGGAGGCCGGCAACATGGTCGACCTCGACTCGAACCCGACCAAGCTCATCGAGATCGTCGAGATCGGCAAGCAACTCCTCATCACCCGGGGCGCGCTGACGACGTTCTCGATCGCCAACGACGTGGCGAAGTACTTCGCGATCATCCCCGCGATGTTCGCGGTCGCCCACCCGAGCCTGGACAAGCTCAACATCATGGGCCTGGCCTCGCCCGAGTCCGCGATCCTCTCGGCCGTCATCTTCAACGCGCTGATCATCGTCGCCCTGGTCCCGCTCGCCCTCAAGGGCGTGCGCTACCGGCCGAGCAGCGCCGACTCGATGCTCCGCCGCAACCTCGGCCTCTACGGACTCGGCGGTCTGATCGCCCCGTTCGTCGGCATCAAGCTCATCGATGTGCTCCTCTCCCTCATCCCCGGAATCGGTTGATCCACGATGAACAACTCAGCAGCGAACACGGGCCGAATGCTGTGGGCGGGCCTGCGCGCCCTCCTCGTACTGACCGTGATCACCGGTGTCCTCTACCCGCTCGCCGTCACCGGCGTCGCCCAACTGGTCTTCCCGGGCAAGGCGAACGGCTCCGAGGTCAAGAGCGGGGGGAAGGCCGTCGGCTCCGAACTCATCGGCCAGCGCTACGACCTCCCCCTGAAGGACGGGGAGGAGACCCCGGCCCCCGACCTGCGCTGGTTCCAGCCCCGCCCGTCCAACGGCCTCGGCACCAACAGCGTCAACACCCAGTACTCGATCATCCTGTCCGGCGCCACCAACCGCTCCGGCGACAACGCCGACCTGATCCAGTGGGTCAAGGACGCCAAGGCCGCGGTGGTCAAGGACAACTCCACGACCGGCTACGAGGTGAAGCCGTCCGACGTCCCCGCCGACGCGGTCACCTCCTCCGGTTCCGGCCTCGACCCGCACATCTCCCCGGAGTACGCCGAGCTCCAGGTCCACCGCGTCGCCGAGAGGAACCACCTCACCGTCGCCCGGGTCGACAAGCTGGTCGCCGATCACACGGACGACCGCATCCTCGGCTTCATCGGGGAACCCCGCGTCAACGTCCTGAAGCTCAACATCGCGCTCAAGGAACTGACCCAGGGCTGACGGAAGTGGGGGCCCGAGCCACCGCCTCGTGCACGGGCGGGGCTCGCGCGCCCCGCCGGAGCGGGGAGTTCCGCGCGGAGGGCGGTGCGGGATCGCGCCAACTCATCTTTTCATCGGTTGAGTTGGGGTGTTCTGACCTATGTTCTAGGGGCCCGCAGCGGTTCACGTTTCGCCCAGGAGGTCCGATTGCACCCCAGACGCGTCCGCGCTCTCACCGGAGCGTTCCGGCGCCCGCCACTCCTCGTCGCCTGCGCGCTCGGCTCGGTGCTCGTGGGGCTGACCCCGTGGCTGGGAGTGGCGAGCACGGGGCCGGGCGGCCACGGCCCGACGCCCAGGCCGGCGCCGGGGATCCCCGGCACGCACGCGGCGAAGGCGTCGCCGCACCACGGGGTGGCCCCGGCGAACGCGATGGAACCGACGGCTCCGGTGCTCGACCGGACCGGCTGGACCGCCACGGCGAGCGACGAGGAGACCGTCGGCGAGAACGGCCGGGCGGCCAACGTCCTCGACGGGAACACGGCCACCATTTGGCACAGCAAGTGGACGGGCACCCCGGCTCCGCTGCCGCACAGCATCACCGTCGACATGCACCGGACGACGGTGGTCTCGGCGCTCGTCTACCGGCCCCGCGCCACCGGGGTCAACGGGCGCGTCGGTGAGTACAGCATCAGCGTGAGCACCGACGGCCGGAGCTGGGGCGGTCCGGTCGCCACCGGCACGCTCGCGGACGACGGCGGCGCCAAAACCCTCGGATTCGCCCCGCAGGGCGCGCGGTTCGTCCGGCTCACCGCCCTCACCGAGGCCGGCAGGCGCGGCCCGTGGACCTCGGCCGCGGAGATCGACCTGCTCGGCGACCCCGGAACCCCGGCGGCCACCGTCGACCTGCCCCGGACCGGATGGACGGCCACGGCGAGCGACGAGGAGACCGCCAAGGAGAACGGCCGCGCGGCCAACGTCCTCGACGGCGACGCCGCCACCCTCTGGCACAGCAGGTGGTCCGGGACCCCGGCTCCGCTGCCGCACAGCATCACCGTCGACATGCACCGCACGGCCGCCGTCTCCGCCCTGGTGTACCAGCCCCGCAAGGACGGCGTGAACGGGCGCGCGGGCGCGTACACCGTCACCACCAGCACCGACGGCACCACCTTCGGCGCACCGGTCGCCGCGGGCACCTGGCGCGACGACGACACCGTCAAGACCGCCACCTTCACCCGCACCGCCAACGCCCGCTACGTACGCCTGAACGTGACCGGCGAGGCCGGCAACCGCGGGCCCTGGACCTCCGCCGCCGAGATACGCCTGAGCGGGCCGGCCGCCCCCGCCGTCCACGGCTCCTGGAGCCGGATCACCGGCTTCCCGCTGGTGCCGGTGGCCACCGCCGTCCTGCCGGGCGACAAGCTCCTGGCCTGGTCGGCGTACGCGCTCGACCGCTTCGGCGGCACCAACGGCTACACCCAGACCGCGATCCTCGACCTGAAGACGGGCAAGGTCACCCAGCGCCGCGTCGACAACACCGGCCACGACATGTTCTGCCCGGGCATAGCGATGCTCGCCGACGGCCGGGTCCTCGTCACCGGCGGCAGCAACGCGGAGAAGGCGAGCGTCTACGACCCGGCCACCGATTCCTGGTCGGCGACCGGTGACATGAAGACCGCCCGCGGCTACCAGGCCATGACCCTGCTCTCCACCGGCGAGGCCTTCGTCCTCGGCGGATCCTGGAGCGGCGCCACGGGCGACAAGGCCGGCGAGGTCTGGTCCCCGGACACCCGCACCTGGCGCAAGCTCCCCGGCGTCCCGGCCGCCCCGGCACTGACGGCCGACCCCCGCGGCCCCTACCGCGCCGACAACCACATGTGGCTGTACGCCACCTCGGGCGGCAAGGTGCTCCAGCTGGGCCCCAGCAAGCAGATGAACTGGATCACGACCGGCGGGACCGGGAGCATCACCTCCGCCGGCACCCGGGCCGACAGCCAGGACGCCATGACGGGCAACGCCGTCCCGTACGACATCGGCAAGCTGCTCACCCTCGGCGGCTCGCCCGCGTACGAGAACACGCCCGCCACCCGGCGCGCGTACACCGTGAGCGTCGACGGCGGTCAGGTCCGGTCCGCGCGCACGGGCGACATGGGCAACGCCCGCGCCTTCGGCAACAGCGTCGTCCTGCCCGACGGCAAGGTCGCCGTGTTCGGCGGCCAGAACTACCCCGTGCCGTTCAGCGACGCCACGTCCGTGCTGACCCCGGAACTGTGGGACCCGGCGACCGGGCGCTTCACCCCGCTCGCCACCATGGCCATCCCGCGCAACTACCACAGCGTGGCCAACCTGCTGCCCGACGGGCGGGTCTTCTCCGGCGGCGGCGGCCTGTGCGGCGACTGCGCCACCAACCACGCCGACGGGGCCGTGTTCACACCGCCGTACCTGCTCAACGCGGACGGATCGCCCAAGCCGCGTCCCGTCATCACCGGCGGCGTACCGCCCCGTGCCGCCGCCGGCGCCTCGCTCACCGTCACCACCGGCGGTCCGGTCGCCTCCTTCGTCCTGATGCGGGCCGCCGCCGCGACCCACTCCACGGACAACGACCAGCGCCGGGTGCCGCTGGCCTCCACGTCCGCCGGCACCGGCACGTACACGGTGTCCGTCCCCGCCGACAAGGGAGTGGTCCTGCCGGGCACCTACATGCTCTTCGCCCTGGACGCCCAGGGGGTCCCGAGCACCGCCCGGTTCATCACCGTCTCCTGACGGCACGGCAGCGGCGCCCGTCACCGGCAGGGACCACCTGCCGGGGCCGGGCGCCGCTGCCGTGCACCGGTCCGGGGCGTGCCGGAGGGGTCCGGCGGCCGGGGGACCCCCTGCCCGCGGTCAGACGCGGCCCGCGCCGCCGAGCACGGCCGGGCCGGAGTCCTCGGGGAGGTTGGCGACGACCAGCGCGAACGCCTCCTCCAGGGTCTCCGTCCGGCCGAGGGTCCCCACCCCCTTGGGCCCGCGCACCCGGAACAGCCCGTCGGCGCCGCGCGGGTACACCTGCCCGCCGACGTGGGCGGCGGGCATTCCGGTGCAGCCGCTGAAGTACAGCACCCCGTGGGCGACCAGGGGGAAGAGCACCCGCAGCCGCGGCTGCGCGTGCGCCGCGCGGACGGTCTCCGTGTCGACCAGGTCGTGGGTGTCCCCGAGGAGGAAGCGCCACTCCTCGGCCACGACGTCCGCGGCACTCCGCGCGTCAGCGTCGTCCGTCATCTGTCCGCTCTCATCTCATGTGCTTGGGAAGCTTCGAAAGGTCGGGCTTGATCTCCGGGATGTCCGGCTTGGGAACGTCGATCCTCTCATTGTTCGAGTACCAGTGGATCTCCTCCCAGGGGCGGCCGAGACGCTCCTCGTCCGGCTCCCCCCAGGCCGCGTCGCCGTCGTACTGCCGCACGGCCATGGCGACGAGGCTCATCTCCCAGGCGGTTCCGCCGACACCCGCGGGCGGGTAGTTGTCCTCGTGCAGCATGTTGAACTGGGAACCGAACACGGCCGCTTCGCGGAAAGCCTCCACGATGGTCTCCGGGGTGTTCCAGTTCCCCACCTCGCCCCGGCTGTTCGGCATGCCGTCCAGGGTGATCGACAGGGTCGTCCCGCGGTCGCCCACCGCGGCGGCGACGTTGGTCATCCAGTCCGGGGGCGTGCCGTGGGCGTAGTCGTCGCCGTTGTACGTATGCGCCCCGGGGTCCTGGTCCCGATCCGGGTCGTGGTTCCGGTCGGAGGGGTCGTTGCGCAGGTAGCGGGCCAGCTCGTTCGACGCGAGGGACGGCGGCCGGTTCGGTCCGAGGACGACGCTGTGGCGGGGCCGGTCCGCGCCCCGGTGCGGGCAGCCCGCCAGCCCCAGCGGATCGATCCACCTCGTCGGATTGTCCACGTACGCCACCGGGTTCGGCGCCGGCGCGAGGCCCAGGGGGTCGGGGGAGACGTAGCGGCCCGAGGCGGGGTCGTAGTGGCGGTGGCGGTTGTAGTGGAGCTGGGACTCGGGGTCGAAGTACTGGCCCGGGAAGCGCAGTGGGGTGTACGCCGTCGCGTCCCGGTTCCAGGTGGTGGTGCCCCACAGGGTGGCGCGGGTGCGCCAGGCGATGTCGCCGGACTCGTCGACGAGTTCGCGGGGGCTGCCGACCAGGTCGGTGACGATCGCGAAGAAGCGGCGGTCGACCTCGGCGCCGTCCAGGAACCGGCGCTCGACCTGGACGACCGGTTCGGGGCCGTCGTGGTCCCAGGTGAGCGCGACGCTCTCCGGGGAGCCCGGCGTGCGGGTCGTCTGCTCGCAGAGGGTGTCGCCGTCCCAGGTGAACAGCGTCTCCTCGACGACCGTCGTCCCGTCGTCCGCCAGGCGCCGCTTGGCGACGCGGCGGCCCAGCGCGTCGTACGCGTACCGCCAGCGCGTGCCGTCCGGGGTGGTGACGGCGACCAGCCGGTCCTCGGCGTCCCACGCGTAGCGCCAGGTGTCAGGCTTGTGCGAGAGGCGGGTCTTCTGCCGCAGCACCACGCGGCCCTGCGCGTCGTGCTCGTAGCGGACCGCGCCGGCGCGGACGACGCGGGTGCCGGTGTACTCCCGGGGGCCCTCGGCCGCGCCCGCGCCGGGCCAGGAGGCGTGCGTCTGGTTGCCGGCCTCGTCGTAGGCGTACCGCTCGGTCCAGTTCTCGGCCGTGAGGCCGGTGACCCGGCCCTGTGCGGTGAGTTCGAACCGCCGGCGGCCGGCGAGGTGGTCGTCGACGGCGGTGAGGTGACCGTCCGGGCGGTAGGTGTACGCGCGCCGCTGGACGAGCCGGGTCCCGGCCGCCTCGACGCGCTGGTCCGTGAGGCGGCCCGCCGGGTCGTAGGCGTGGTCGATGGTGAGCGCGGTGCCGATGCTCCGCGTGGTCTCCCGGCCCGACGCGTCGAACGCGAAGGAGATCCGGTACCCGGAGGTGTCCAGGTGCGCGGTGGAGTCGGCCGGGTAGGACCAGGAGCTGACCGCCCCGGACGGCGTGGTGCGCCGGACCTGGCGGCCCGCCTCGTCGTAGGCGCGGGTCAGGGTCCGCCCGTCGACCGTCTCGCGGAGCGCCCGGCCCGAGACGTCGCGGACGTAGGACAGCTCGGAGTCGGGGCCGACGGCGGAGGCCAGGCGGCCACGGGCGTCGTAGGCGAAGCGGGTGACCGCCCCGTCGGCGTCCTTGAGGACGAGCCGCCCGTCCGCGTCCCGCTCGTAACGGACCGTCTGCCCGGCCCCGTTGGTGCGTGAGGCGAGCCGTCCGGACACGTCGTACGTGTAGCCGAGGGTGCGTCCGTCCACGTCGGTCTCGGAGGTGAGCAGCCCGGCCCGGTCGTAGGTGTAGGACCAGGTGAGGCCCTGCGGGTTCGTGACGCGCGTCAGGCGCAGTTCGGTGTCGTACGCGAACGCGTGGCGCGCCCCGTCCGGTGTGGTCCGGGCGGACACCAGGTCGAAGTGGGTGTACTCGAAGCGGGTCTCGCCGCCCATGGCGTCGGTGTGCAGGACGCAGTTGCCCTCGCCGTCGTACGCCCAGGACTGGGTGGCCCCGTCCGGATCGGTGCGCCGGGCCAGCCGGCCCTCGACGGTCCACTCCAGCGCGGTGCTGCCGCCCTGCGGGTCGGTGATCCGCACCGGCCGGCCGAAGGCGTCGCGGACGTAGCGGGTGACCCCGCCGTGCCGGCCGCGGACCGCGAGGGGGAGGCCCGCCGGGTCGCACTCGACGCGGGTGACGGTGCCCAGGGAGTCGTCGACCGCGGTGAGACCGCCCCGCGCGTCGTGGGCGAGGCGGGTCGTCGTCCCGTCGGGGCGGGTGAACAGGACCGGGTTGCCGTCCTCGTCGTACTCCTGTCGGGACACGCGGCCGTCCGGGGCGGTGACGACCGTGATCTGGTTCAGCTCGTTGTACGCGACGGCGGCGGAGGTGCCGTCCGGGTGCGTCACTCCGGTGAGGTTGCCGCGCTCGTCGTAGGTGTGGGTGGTGGTCCGCCCGGCCGCGTCGGTGCGGGTGAGCAGCCGGTCGTAGCGGTCCCACGACTGGCGGACGGTGTTGCCCAGCCGGTCCGTCACGGCCAGGACCTGGAGGTGGCCGTTGAGGACGTAGACCTTGGACGCGCCGGTGGAGTCCGTGAAGCGCGTGATCCGGTCGCCGGTGGCGGGGTGGACGTCGTACGCGAACGTCGACGACAGGCAGCCGTCCGGACCGACGGTCCGGACGACCCTGCCCTCGGCGTCGTACACGTACCGGAACGCGGAGCCGTTGCGGTCGGTCCACGAGGTGACGCGGCCGTCCGGGTCGTAGGTGAAGCGCAGGGGCAGGTCGGAGGAGTCGGTCACCTCGGTGAGCCGGCCCCGCTCGTCGTAGCCGTAGCGCATCACCGTCCGGGGGCCCTCGGGCGTGCGCAGGGCGAGTTCGCGCAGCCTGCCGTCCTCGGACGCGAGCGTCGCCAGGTATCCGCCGGAGTGGGACACGGCGGTCGGCGTGCCGTCGCCCCGCCGGCCGACGGTGATCCGGTTGCGGTTGCGGTCCTCGATCGCGGTGAGCCAGTACGCCGACGACGCGTGGTACGGGCTGCCGGCGAAGGTGCGGGTCACTCCGGTGCGCGGGTCGGTCACGAGGTACGTGGTGACCTCGCCGTCCCGGCCGCCGTGGCGGAGCGCCACTCGGGGGCCCTCCACGGGAAGGACCGGGTCCGCCGCGCCGGGCTCGGGCAGCGCGGGGAACCACAGGACCGATCCGTCCTCGCGGGCCCAGAACGCCCCCTGGCCGGCGGGCGCGAGCTCGATCCGCTCGTCGAGGGTGGACGCCCAGCTGGGCCCGAACCAGTGCCCGTGGCGGTACGTCGACAGGTGGGTGCGCCGCAGGACCAGCGGCAGGACGCCCGCCAGGGACAGGTCCACCTGCTCCAGCGTCATCTCCCCGGAGGCGACGTCGACCGGGTCGCCCTCGCAGGTGCGGCCGCCCAGCTCGACGCTCTTGCCGCGCGGGTCGGACGCGGTGTCCTTGAGGGGGGCCGGCTTGTGGTGCGCGTCCGTGCGGGGCCCCTTGCCGTTCGCCCCCGCGCCGCCGCCGTCCTTGCCCCCGCGGTCGTCGTTCCCGCGTTCGCGGGCGAGGCGGTCGCGGATGGCGTCGTCGTTGTTCTTGTGGTCGGTGGATATCCGCTTCACCGCCCTGGGCAGCGTCTCGCCGACGTGGTCGCCCATGGTCTTGGCGGACTTCACCAGTGCGCCCATGGCCTTCTCGATGACGGGGTCCAGGGCGTCGGCGATGTCGTCGCGGCCCTTGTTGCGGCCCTGCGCCGTCTTGGCCTTGGTGAGCTTGCCGGCGGTCTTGCCGTGGATGCCGGCGCTGACGCCGTTCAGCTTCGTGCCGGCGGTGTCGTGCTCGTCGTGCTCGATGTGGAAGCCCTTGCCCCCGGGGCGACCGCCCCCACCGCCGCTTCCGGCTCCGCTTCCGGCGGAGGCGAGGTTCAGGCCCTCCTTCGCTCCCTGCACGCCTTCGTCGAAGCCGTCCTTGCCGGCCTGCTTCGTCTGGTCGAGGTCCACACCGTCCTGGACGCCGAGGGCGTCCATGCTCACCTGGACCACCAGGTCCGCCGCCATGTTCTCCAGCGCCGCGACGACCGGCTCGGTCATGACGGAGACGACGTGACCGACCGCCTCTTCCATTGCAGCTGTGATGAGCTTCAGCAACTGCTTCTTCGTGAAGGCGATGGCGCCCGCGCCGAGGAGCGCGGACAGACCGCCGGTCACCGGGATCAGCGCCATCGCCAGACCCGTCTGGCCGGCGAGCACCCCGAGCTCCGCGACGGCCTTCCACTTCATGCCCTCGATCGCACCCGCCGCGAGGTCCAGCGCGTCCGCGATCGTACGGGCCGCGGAGACCATGTCCTTGAGGTGCTTGCCCTTGACCTTGGTCCAGTGCTCGTTGAGTGCCTCCATGGCCTCGCCGTGCCCCGACGACAGCAGCCGCTCCATGTGGTTGTTCGCGAGCTGGCCGTCGTCGGCGAGGTCGTCCGCGAACTCCCGCAGCGCGTCCGCCATCTCCCGGTACGCGTCCTCGTCGACGTTGGGCCAGTTGACCCCCACCAGGTCGAGCAGCGTGTCCGCCCAGTCCGGCACCGTGACCGCCATGCTGGAACCCCCCCCGTGTGCACATCTGTTCGCAGAATGCGAGTGCGAACACCCTGTCACGGGAAGTCGTAGTGGATCAACGCGGCCCCTCCTCCCCGCCGGCACCCGATGAGGGCCGTCGGGGGTGCCGTGGTCGGCCCTTCATCCGATGATCTTGTCCCTGACCGGCTGATATTCTCGACCGGTGGTCGAGAAACCGGTGGCATCGCACATACCTTCCCGCCCGGCGCCGGTTCAGCGCCGTGGCGTGGAGCGCGTGCAGGCGATCCTCGACGCCGCCGACCGGATCCTCGCCGAGGAAGGGTACGAGGCCGCCACGCTCGGCGCCGTCGGCAAGCGGGCCGGCATCCCGACCGCCTCCGTCTACCACTACTTCGCCGACCGGAACCAGGTCGACGCCGCCCTCATGGAGCGTCACGGCCGGGACATCGACGAGCTCGTCGCGACGGCCGCGGGCGGGTCCGAGCCCGGCAGCCTGCGCGCGGTCGTCGACGCGCTGATCGACCCCCACCTCGCCTACGCCCGGAAGCACCCGAGCGTGGTGGAGCTGTGGCACGCCCCCGGACGCCCCCCGGTGCTCGTCGACCTCGAAGAGGCCTGGGGCAAGTCCCAGGCGGAGCTGTTCCGGCGCCGCCTGATCGAGCGGAAGCTGATCGCCGACGACACCCCCCGGCTCGCCGTGGAGATCGCCTACGAAGCCGTCGACCGTGCCTTCGGCATCGCCTTCAAGAACTCCCGTACCGGCGACGAGGCCACGATCGACGAGGCCCGCCGCCTCATGACCGCGTACCTGGAGACGTACGCGCCGAAGCGGCCGCAGCACTAGGCGGCCGGCCGCGCCCCGTCGCCAGGGGACCGGTCGTGCCCGCACCGGCCGGAGCGGGAGGGGCGACATGAATCACACGCCACCGGCTGTTGTGTCTTTCTGTGTGCGGCTGTTCGGCTGCGCTGAGGGGTGAGGTGAGGGAATTCCCGACTTCACCCCCTTCGGTGAGCCGCGCGTGACCGCGGCGTCGTCACTCGCGGGGACCCGGTGGTGTGGTGTGGCATTGATCACGGCTGCGGCGCTTCCGATGGGGGCGGGGGTGCCCCGATTCTGATCGGGGCTGAACCCGAACCGGAGTCGAGGTCGTGGCAGGCCGTTGTCGGCACACCAGCGAACGGAGAATTCTCGTGATTGTCGGAGTCCTCAAGGAAGCGCGGGAGGGTGAGAACCGCGTCTCGGCCACGCCGGCGACGATCGAGCCGATCCGCAAACTGGGGTACGACGTGGTCGTCGACTCGGGGGCGGGCGTCGCGGCGGGCTTCACGGACGGCGCCTACGAGGCGGCCGGCGCGCGCATCGGCGAGGCGGCGACCGCGGACGTGGTGCTGGGCGTCAACGCTCCGAGCCCGGCCCAACTCGACGACGTGCGGGACGAGGCGACGGTGATCGCCCTGTTCGCGCCGGCGTTCGACCCCGCGATGGTCGAGGAGCTGGGCCGTCGGCCGTTCACCGCGCTGTCGATGGACGCGGTGCCGCGCATCAGCCGGGCCCAGTCGATGGACGTGCTGTCGTCGATGGCGAACATCGCCGGCTACCGGGCCGTGGTGGAGGCGGCACACGCCTTCGGGCGCTTCTTCACCGGCCAGGTGACCGCGGCGGGCAAGGTGCCGCCGGCGAAGGTGCTCGTCGCCGGCGCGGGCGTCGCGGGCCTCGCGGCGATCGGCGCGGCCGGGTCGCTCGGCGCGATCGTACGGGCCACCGACCCGCGGCCCGAAGTCGCCGACCAGGTGAGGTCGTTGGGCGGTGAGTACCTGTCGATCACGTCCCCCGAGGTCGAGGTCTCGAAGACCGGTTACGCCAAGGAGATGGGCGACGACTACAAGGCGCGCGAGGCCGAGCTGTACGGCGCGCAGTGCCGTGAGGTCGACATCGTCATCACCACCGCGCTGATCCCCGGACGCCCCGCGCCCACGCTGATCACCGCGGAGATGGTGGCCGGCATGAAGCCGGGCTCGGTGATCGTGGACATGGCCGCCGCCAACGGCGGCAACGTCGTGGGCACGGTGAAGGGCGAGAAGGTCGTCACGGAGAACGGCGTGACGATCATCGGCTACACCGACCTCGCGGGCCGGCTGCCCGCCCAGGCCTCGCAGCTCTACGGCACGAACCTGGTGAACCTGCTGAAGCTGATGACGCCCGAGAAGGACGGGTCGCTCGTCCTCGACTGGGACGACCCGGTACAGCGCTCGATCACCGTCGTGCGCGCGGGCGAGTCGGCCTGGCCGCCCCCGCCGGTGCAGGTCTCGGCGGCCCCGGCCGCCGCCCCCGCCGCCGCGGCGGAGCCGGCGAAGCCGAAGAAGGCGCCGATGACACAGGCGCAGCGGTTCGGCGGGGTGGCGCTCGGCGCGCTCGCGCTGTTCCTCGCCGCCGCGTTCGCGCCCGCGGCACTGCTGCCCCACCTGACGGTCTTCGTGCTCGCGATCGTGATCGGCTACTACGTCATCGGTCACGTGCACCACGCCCTGCACACCCCGCTGATGTCGGTGACGAACGCGATCTCCGGGATCATCGTCGTCGGCGCGCTGCTGCAGATCGGGCACTCGAGCACCGCGGTCACGGTGCTGTCGTTCGTGGCGATCCTTCTGGCCAGTATCAACGTCTTCGGCGGCTTCGCGGTGACGCGTCGCATGCTCGCCATGTTCAACAGGAGCTGACATGTCTGCGACTCTCGCCGCGCAAGCGGCCTACCTCGTTGCCGCGTTGCTGTTCATTCTGGCGCTGGCAGGACTCTCCAAGCACGAGTCGGCACGGCTCGGCAACGCCTTCGGCATGCTCGGCATGGGCGTCGCGCTGGTCGCGTCGGTCGTGCTCGCGGTGGACGGCGACGTCAGCACCGCGGGCCTCGGCCTGATGGGCCTGGCCATGGTGGTCGGTGCGCTGATCGGCCTGCAGCGGGCCCGCGGTGTCGAGATGACGGGCATGCCCGAACTGATCGCGCTGCTGCACTCCTTCGTCGGTCTCGCGGCCGTCCTGGTCAGCTGGAACGGCTACCTGAACGTCGAGCACCACCCCGACGGTCCCGAAGCCGCCGCCCTGGACGCGCTCGGCACCCTGGGCATCCACCACGCCGAGGTGTTCATCGGCGTGTTCATCGGCGCGGTGACGTTCACCGGCTCGATCGTGGCCAACCTGAAGCTGTCGGCGCGGATCGACTCCAAGCCACTGGTCCTGCCCGGCAAGAACGCCCTGAACCTCGGCGCGCTGGGACTCTTCGTCGCCCTCACGGTCTGGTTCGTCGTCGCGCCGGAGCTGTGGCTGCTCATCGCGGTGACCGTCGTCGCGCTGGCGCTCGGCTGGCACCTGGTGGCCTCGATCGGCGGCGGGGACATGCCGGTCGTGGTGTCGATGCTCAACAGCTACTCCGGCTGGGCCGCCGCGGCCTCCGGCTTCCTCCTCGGCAACGACCTGCTCATCATCACCGGTGCGCTGGTCGGCTCCTCCGGTGCCTACCTCTCCTACATCATGTGCAAGGCGATGAACCGCTCCTTCGTCTCCGTGATCGCGGGCGGCTTCGGCATCGAGGCGCCCTCGGGCTCGGACGTCGACTACGGCGAGCACACGGAGATCACCGCCCAGGGAGCCGCCGAACTCCTCGGCTCCGCACGGTCCGTGGTGATCACGCCCGGTTACGGCATGGCCGTCGCCCAGGCCCAGTACCCGGTCGCGGAACTCACCTCGAAGCTCCGCGCGAAGGGCGTCGACGTCCGCTTCGGCATCCACCCCGTCGCCGGCCGCCTCCCCGGCCACATGAACGTGCTCCTCGCCGAGGCCAAGGTCCCCTACGACATCGTCCTCGAAATGGACGAGATCAACGAGGACTTCGCCAAGACCGACGTCGTCCTCGTCATCGGCGCCAACGACACCGTCAACCCGGCCGGCGCGGACGACCCCGGCAGCCCCATCGCCGGCATGCCGGTGCTCACCGTCTGGGAAGCCGGCAAGGTCATCGTCTTCAAGCGCTCCATGGCCTCCGGCTACGCGGGCGTCCAGAACCCGCTCTTCTTCCGCGAGAACACCTCCATGCTCTTCGGCGACGCCAAGGACCGCGTCGAGGACATCGTCGGCGCCCTCTGACCCGGAGCCGTACCGCCGGCAGCCCGACGACGCCCGGGGCGCGCGACCAGCGCCCCGGGCGTCGTCACCTTTCCGGCCGCCCCGCCCGGCGGCCTTCGCGCCCGTGAGGCGCGTACGGCCCGAACGGACGCGTCGAGCACCGGTGCCTTACCGTCGTACGGGGCTCCCCGTACGAGGAGCCCGGTACGGGGAGTCGTGCACGGAGGGGGCAGCTTCATGCCGAGGCGGCGCGTGGTCGTGGTCGGTGCCGGGATCGGCGGGCTCACGGCCGCGGTGGCCCTGCACCGCCGCGGATGGAACGTCACCGTGTGCGAACGCGCCCCCGAACCCCCCGTCACCGGCGCCGGCATCGGCCTCGCGCCCAACGCGCTGCGCGCGCTCCACGCCATCGGCGTCGACGTCACCGGCGTCACCGGCAGCGCCGTACCCGCCGCCATGGGCGTGCGCCGCACCGACGGCCGCTGGCTCACCCGGACCGACACGGCCGAACTGGCCGCGCGTTACGGGATGCCGCCGATCGCCGTCCCGCGCCCGGCCCTCACCGTCGCCCTGACCGGCGCCCTGCCGGCGGAGGCCCTCCGCCACGGCACCACGGTGACCGCCGTCGACGACGCCGAGGGCCGACCGGTCGTCCGTACGGAGGAAGGCCCGGACCTGCCCGCCGACGTGGTCGTCGCCGCCGACGGGATCCACAGCCCGCTGCGCCGCGCGTACTTCCCCGCCCACCCCGGCCTGCGCTACCTCGGAGAGACCGCCTGGCGGGCCCTCGTGGACGCCCCGGACCTGGGGATCCAGGCGATGAGCGAGACCTGGGGGAGGGGCGGGCGGTTCGGGGTCACCCCGCTCACCGACGGCCGGTTCTACCTCTACGCCACCGCCGCCGTGCCGGCCGGCCACCGGTTCGCCGACCCGCGCGCCGAACTCCGCCGCCGCTTCGGCTCGTGGCACGACCCGATCCCGGCCCTCCTCGACCGCGTCGACCGCCTCGCCCCCACCGACGTCCTCCACCACGACCTCCACGAACTGGCCGCCCCGCTCCCGCGACTGCACCACGGCCGCATCGCCTGGCTCGGCGACGCCGCCCACGCCATGGCTCCGAACCTCGGCCAGGGCGGCTGCCAGGCCATCGAGGACGCGGTCGTCCTGGCCCACCTCCTGCCGACGGGGGACGGCCGCGACGGCGACCGCCGCCGTGACGGCAGCGTCGGCGGCACAGGCGGTGACGGCGGTGACCGGGGAGGCGACAGTGGCGGGGGAGTCGACGACGCCGGCCGCCCGGACGCCGTTCCGGCCGCCCTCGCCGCCTACACCGCCGCCCGTCGCGACCGCACCGACGCCGTCCGCGTCCGCGCCCGCCGCGTCGGCCGCCTGGGCGCGCTCCGCCACCCGCTCGCCGTGGCGGTCCGCGACCTCGCGGTCCGCGCCACGCCCACCCGCCTCGCCCTGCGGGGCATGGACGACCTGTTCGACGGCTTCCGCCTGCCGGGCTGAGGAGCGGGCCGAGCGCGGATGGACCGCCACAGGGCCGGACACGCGCGGCGGATGGCGATGTCAGGTTTTCTTGACACGGACGCGGTGTCAGGGCAGCCTGACGCGTATGAGAGCTGAGGACACCCCGGCCTCGCTGGTCGGACGGGTCACCGACAAAGACCCCGCCGTCGGCTTGGAGGCCGTCGTCGCCCTGCGTCGCCTCTTGGAGGAACTGGAGCGACTGCACGTCGACAACGCCCGCGATCGGGGCTGGTCGTGGCAGAGCATCGCGACGTCCCTGAACGTCAGCAGACAGTCCGTGCACGAGAAGCACTCGGGCAGGCGCAAGGCCATGGGCGTGGAGGAGTAGAGATGTTCGAGTTCTTCACCGACCAGGGGAAGCGGGCCGTGGCGGCCGCCCAGGACGAGGCGGTCGCCCTGGGGCACGACTTCATCGGCACCGAGCACCTGCTGCTCGGACTCCTCGCCGCCGAAGACGGAACGGCCGCCGGCGTGCTGCGCGGGCGGAACGTCGACCTGGTCCGCGCCCGACAGGAGACCGTACGCGTCCTGGAGGCGTCCGGGATCGAGGCCTCGGGCGGCCGGCCCGCCCGAGACGCCCTGGCGTCGCTCGGCATCGACGTCGCCGAGATCCAGCGTCAGGCCGATTCGTCCTTCGGTCCGGGCGCCTTCCAGTTCCCCAGGCCCGTCTACTCGCCCGAAGCGCGCACCGCGCTGACGAACACCCTCGGCGAGGCGCGGGCGCTGGGCCGCGACACCTTCGGGACCGAGCACATCCTCCTCGGCCTGCTCACCGTGCCCGAAGGGCGCGCCCTGGACGTTCTGGCCGCCTTTCAGGTCGACCCCGTGGGCCTCCGCGAGACGGTCCTCGCCGCGTCCGCCGCCCCGGAGGGTCCGTGAACGCGGGCCGCGTCGCGGCCGTGAGCCGCAACGCCGCGTACGCGTTCAGCAAGCCGAACCACCCGTCGATCCGGCTGCTCGCCGGACTCGGAGTGGAGGGGGACGTCCACGCAGGCGAGACGATCCGGCACCAGTTCCGCATGACCTACGAACCCGATCTGCCCAACCTGCGTCAGGTCCATCTGATGCACGCGGAACTCTTCGAGGAACTCGCGCTCAAGGGCTACGAGGTCCGCCCGGGCGAACTCGGCGAGAACATCACCACCCGCGGAGTCGACCTCCTCGCCCTGCCCACCGGCACCCTGCTGCACCTCGGTGCCGACGCGGTGGTCGAAGTGACCGGGCTGCGCAACCCGTGCGCGAAGATCAACGACTTCCGGACCGGCCTCCTGGGAGAGATGTTCGCCCTGGACCCGCATTCCGACGCGTTCACTTTCAAGTCCGGCGTCATGGGTGTCGTCCGTCGGGCCGGGACGGTCCGCCCCGACGACCCGATCGGGGTCGAATGGCCGCCCCTCCCGCACCGTCCCCTGGAGCGCGTCTAGGCGTATCGACCCGCACCCCGCCGCGCCGCACCTCCTGCCACCGAGGCGTCCGTGCCGGTCGATGCCCGACCACCCTGGTCGCCACCGGCCCGCCCGTGCACGCCCCTTGACGGCACGCCACACCCTCCGGGAGGCTCATGGGAGCGCTCCCATCCGTCGTGTGTCCCTCACGGCGGGCCGGGAGCCCGCCCGATCGAGCCGTCGACGGAGGTCACCCTTCCCATGCGTCGCAGAACCGCAGCCCGTGCGCTCGCGCTGCCCCTGGCCCTCGCCGCCGCCCTGCTGACGGGGCCCCCATCAGCGGGGACGGCCGCGGCCGCGGACCCCTCCCGAGCGCACGGGGCCCGCCTCTACGTGCCGGAGGGCAACCCGGAGGCGTACGAGCAGGTGGCAGGGCTCGTGCGGGGCGGGAGGTACGCGGAGGCGGCCGGTGTCCTCGCCATGGTGCGCACGCCGCAGGCGGTCTGGTACGGAGACCAGACGCCGGCCGAGGTGGAACGCCAGGCCGGGGCGGTCGTCCGGGACGCCGCCCGCAAGGGCGCCGTTCCCGTGCTCGCCCTGTACAACGTGCCCGGCCGCGACTGCTCGAACTACTCGGGAGGGGGCGCCTCGACGACGGCCGAGTACCGGGCGTGGGTGGACGCCGTGGCGCGGGGTATCGGCGGGCACGACGCCATGGTCGTCCTCGAACCCGACTCGCTGGCGCTGCTGCCCGCCGACTGCGGCCAGGACGACGCCCGGGGCAGCAGGACCGACGCCCGCTTCACCGAGGTGCGGTACGCCGTCGACACGCTGGGCGGGCTCGCCCGGGCCAAGGTCTACCTCGACACCGGTCACCCGGGCTGGCACACGGTGGGATCCATCGTGCCGCGCCTGGTCCGCGCCGGTGTCGGCGACGCCACCGGCTTCTTCACCAACGCGTCCAACTACCGCACCGAGGAGGACAGCCACTGGTACGGGACGCTGGTCTCCGCCTGCGTCGGCTACGTGGAGGACGGCGGCGCGGCGGCCGACTGCCCCGACCAGTACCGGCCGCGGGCCGAGGCAGAGGCGTGGATCGCGGAGCACGTGACGACGCCCCTCTCCCGACGGAAGCACTTCGTCACCGACACCAGCCGCAACGGCCTGGGTCCCTGGACCGCGCCGCCCGGCAAGTACACCGACGCGCAGGACTGGTGCAACCCGCCCGGTCGCGGGCTCGGCGACCGGCCGACCACCGCCACCGGCGACCCGCTGTACGACGCCAAGCTCTGGATCAAGATCCCCGGCGAGTCGGACGGCCTGTGCCTGCGCGGCACCGCCGGCCCTGAGGACCCCGAACGCGGCGCGGTCGACCCCGACGCCGGCCACTGGTTCCCCGAGCAGGCGCTGGAGCTCGTACGTCTCGCGCGGCCGCCGCTTCCCGCCGGGGGGCCCTTCGGCCCGCGCCGGTGACCTCGTACCCCGTCCCCGGAGGCCCCCACGGGTCCGCCGGGAACGCGTCGGGGCCGCTCCGGATCGTTCCGGAGCGGCCCCGCGCTGTCAGCTCACGGCGCCTCCCGCACCGTTCCCGTGAACTCCGGGCCGGGGACGGGCTCCCACGAGCCGTCGTAGGTGGTCAGGCCGGCGCGCAGCGACTCGGCCGGTTCGGCGAGGGCGTCGCGGACCGTCGGCACGGTGATCTCGGCGCTCGTCCGCCCGGCGGGGATGTTGACGCCGAGGGCGAAGCCGGAGGACGCCGCGGCCTCCGAGAGGGTGACGGCGGGGTCGGGGACGTGGCCGATCTGGCCTTCGAGCCAGGCGGGGTCGACGTCGGCGGTGGACAGTTCGGTGCCGCTGGTGACGGGCAGGAAGGAGGCGCCGCCGAAGACGTCGACGTCGGCGGCGGTGGAGAGGGAGACGCGCCAGGTCAGGGTCGAGCCCTCGGTGACGTCGTCGGCCACGGGCGTCAGGGTCACCTTCGGCATGGCGTCGTCGTTCAGCGCGGTGACACCGCCCCGGTGCGAGCCGACCGCGGTGCCGCGCACGGCCCTCACGAAGGCGGTGTGCCACAGGTCGTGGCCGTAGCGGGTGTTGCCGCGGACCTCGATCGGGATGTCGAGGTCATGGCGCCCCGGGCGGACCGTCACCAGGCGGGAGGCGACCGCGCCCGTGTCCGGGTCGGGGAGGAACAGGCGGACCTGGCCGCTGCCCCGGCCGGAGACCTGGACCGGGACGCGGTAGGTGCGGACCCCGGAGTCGCCCTCCTTCACGGTCAGCCGGCCGATGTCGACACGGGTGAGGGCGGCCGGGCGTGCCGCCGGCGTGCCGGGGCGCCAGCCCCAGGCGTCCATCAGCCAGGCGCGGCCGGTGCCGCCGCCGGGGGTCAGTTCGAGGCTCGTGATCCGCTTCAGGTCCAGGCCGGAGCGGGCCGCGGGGGCCAGCGGCACCCGTACCTCGCGCGCCCAGAAGGACGCGGTCCGCTCGGTGCCGGGCAGTCCGTCGACACGGGTACGGCCCAGGGTCGCGCGGCGGCCCGAGGCGTCGGTGACGGCGATGTCCAGTGTGGTCCCCGTGCTGTTGGGCGGGACGACGATCCGCAGGGCCAGGGCGTCGGAGCCGGCCAGGGAGACCGGTCGGGCGGAGCGGACCGTGGCGCGGGCGCCGGGGGCCGTCCACCGGAGCGCGACGGCGTTGCGCCCGGGTTCGGTGGAGGTGTCCCAGGACGCGAAGTGGGGTGACCTGCCGGGCTCCTCGGGGGAGAGGCAGGAACGGGTGGCGTCGGTGTCGACCTGCGCGCAGATCCGGCCGGCGCCGGAGGCGGTCGCCCCGGAGTCCGGCAGGAAGGCGGGCGCGCGGTTCCCGCCGACGGCGTGGGTGAGGACCCGGACCGGGCCGGCCGACGGCGCGCGGCGGCCGGTGCCGTCGAGCAGCGGACGGACCGCGTCGTCACCGCCGACGAACAGCCGGGCCGCGGCGGCGATGTAGGTGGCGCCGGCGGCCTGCTGCCGGGCGGCGGTGAGGCGGGTCGCCGTGCCGGGGGAGCACACCGGGTCGGTGCCGTCGTCGGACGAGAAGTCGTCGTAGGCGAAGGCCTTGGCCTGCCCCGGCGTCCACTCGCTGTTGAAGTAGTTGTGGTTGGCGCCGACCATGTAGACCGCGCTGTGCAGGGCGCTGCCCCGGCTGACCCCGCGCGTGCCGTCGACGAAGTTCTGGCCCTGGAGGTCGAAGACGTCGCCGTCGCAGCCCGGCAGGATCGTCATGGAGGGCACGTCGGGGGCCGGGTTGCGGCCGAAGACCGTGGGTCCGATCGGTACGGTGCCGCGGATCGTCCACCGGACGGGGCCCCGGTAGCCGTCCTGGTCCGCGGGCGGCGGGTTGAGGCTGTCGACCGCGGCCCGGTTGACGCCCTCGCCGCCCCGGGAGTGACCGACGAGCAGCACGCGCGAGAGGTCCGCGGGCGAGGTGGCGCGCACGGCCGCCGGTGCGCCGGCGCGGTGCGCCGACCAGTCCGCCCAGCGGGCCAGGTGCAGGCGCACCAGGGACGAGCGGGCCTGTGCGCCGGCGTCCTCGGCGCGGTGGTCCTGCGCGTTGATGCCGTTGGCGGATATGGAGAGGGTGACGTAGCCCTGCGAGGCGAGGAGTTGCTGCGCGCGCAGGTATCCCTCGTGGCTCGGCAGCGGTCGTGAGCCCGCGGCGCAGGGCCACGAGCCGTCCATCTCGTCGGTTCCGGGGACGTAGCAGGTCGCGTGGCGGCCGTGCAGGAACAGGGCCACGGGCCGCTTCCCCGGCGCATTGGCGGGTCCCACCACGGTGGCGCGCATCTCGATCGGCTCCGGGTACCCCGGCAGGCGCACGGAGGCGAGGTCGTACGAGCCCTTGACCGTCCGGTAGCGCCCGGGCGTCCCGGGGTCGACCCCGTTGGCCGGCGGCGGTGCCTCCGGCAGGGCGGCCGGGGCGGAGGGGACGACCGGGGCTGAGGGGCCGAGTCGTGCCGCGCCGCTCCGCGCGGCCCCGTCCAGGGGCCGCCCGCCCGCAGTCACCCGCAGGCGCGTCCCCTCGTCGAGGCGCACGCCCCCGAGGAGCAGCCGGAACGTACGGCCGTCCGGCTGCGCGGTCGGGTGGCCGAGCAACCGGTCGCCCGCGTGGAACTCGACCCGGGCGTCGCCCATGGGCACCGGCTCGGGCGACGTCCAGACCAGCTGCCTGCCCGCACCGGTCCCGGTGATCCTCCAGCCGTCGGGGAGTCCCAGGTCCCCGTGGCGGCTCCCGGGCGTCGTCGTCGACGGCTCCCCGGGCGCCGGCTGCGCGAAGGCCGGTCCGGGCGACACCGCCGCCAGTGCGAGTAACGCCGCGGCGGTGGCCGCGGCGCGTGTGACACGTATCAAAGCGGTCTTCCTCACGATCGGTCCTGTCCGGGGCACCGGGAGCGGCTTCCACCTGCCTTCGGCCCCGGTTTCCCGGGGCGCCCGCTCCCCTCGTGCCCCTCTCGTCACCGGAGGACGGCAACAGGAAGACGACGGTTGCTTTTTGACGTATGAACAGATCATCGGATACTCGGCCCGTGCTCGGGCGGTACGGGCCTGACGGGTGATGTTCGCGCGGGTCGGCGGGGACCCGCCCGTCGTGGGGAGCGGCCCGGCCGATACTCCGGCCATGAGTCCAGCCCGTACCTCGACCCGGACGCGCGTCGCCGCCCTCACCGCGCTCCTCACCCTCGGCGTCCTGACCGCCCCGGTGGAGGCCGCCGGCACGCCGCCGGCCGGAGCGGGCCACCCGCGGCCCTGCGCCGCCTCCTCCGTGCCCGACCGCGGCCCGGCCCGCGACGTCCTGCGGATCGCCGAGCGGGCCAAGGCGGAGATGGGCCTGAAGTCGGTCGTCGTGCGGGTCACCACCGACGGCCGCGAGGTCGTCACCGGCGCGCTCGGCGAGTCGATGACCGGGGTGCCGGCCACCCCCGCCATGCACTTCCGCAACGGCAACGTGGCGATCAGCTACATGGGCACCGCGCTCCTGCGCCTGGTCGACCAGGGCAAGGTCGGCCTCGACGACCCGGTCGCCCGCTGGCTGCCCGACCTGGCGGACGGCGAGCGGATCACCCTGCGCATGCTGGCCGCCTCCACCACCGGCCTCGTCGACTACGTCCGCCTCCCCGCGTTCCAGCAGGCCGTCGTCTCCGACCCGTTCCGGCACTGGACGCCGAAGGAGCTCGTGGCCCTCTCCGCCGCCGAGGACCGCTGGTACGAGCCGGGCACCAACTGGAGCTACTCGCACGCCAACTTCGTCCTCCTCGGCGCCGCCCTGGAGAAGATCACGGGAACCCGGCTCGACGTCCTCCTGAAGCAAGAGGTCCTGCGCCCGCTCGGACTGCGCGAGACCCGCAACGGCTTCACCCCCGACATCCCCGCACCCGCCCTGCACGCCTTCACCTCCGACCGCGGCACGTACGAGGAGTCCACCTTCTGGAACCCCTCGTGGACCACCGCCCCCGGCGCCGTGCAGACCACCGACATCTGCGACCTGGCCCGCTCGGCCGGCGGCATCGGATCGGGCCGGCTGCTCTCCCCGGAGAGCTACCGGGAACTCCTGAACCCGGGCACGGTCGGCCTCGGCCACCCCACCCGCACCTGCCCGGCGACGGTCTGCCTCGCGCAGACCGAGGCCACCCACTACGGCATGGGACTCCTCGTCCTCGGCGACTGGATCGCCCAACACCCGCTGTTCTTCGGCTACTCCGCCTCCCAGGCCTACCTCCCGTCCGAGCGCCTGGCCATCGCCGTCTCCACGACGAACGGCCCCGACGCCGCGAGCGGACACAGCGCCCACACGATCGCCCAGCGCATCGCCGCCGCCCTCGCCCCCGACCACCCCATCCCCGACTTCGGCTGACCCCTCCGGGCGGCGCGCGGGTACGGGGCGGGCCGTCCTGTCGGGACGGGAACAGTGGCCGCGCCCCGGCCCGAAATCCGCGTGCGGGGCTCCGTACGGCACTGGCAGCATGCCGGGATGGTCCACGCACTCGAACGTCTGGTCGTCCGGCACACCCTCCGCCTCCCCGTCCCGACCGCGGTCACCCGGGACGGAGCCGGCGGCGGAGCCGTCGCGGCACGCCGGTTCGACGCCGCGCTGATGTCCGTGGGGTTCAAGCTGTCCGCCGAACTCCTCGAAGAGCTCTCCGGACGGGCACCGGAGACGGTCGTCGACCTCGCCGCCCGGACGCTGGACACCGTCCGCGAGATCGTCGGCGACCACGTGCGGCACAACCCCTACTTCGTGGACTTCCCCGCCAACGTGCCCGACACCTTCGACTTCTGGAGGGAGTGCGTCGTCGACGCGCTCGGCGACGAGAAGTCACGGGCCGCCGTCCTGGAGCAGCTCAGCGGCGGCGTCCTCGACCTGCTGACCCTGCCCGCCTACGGCGACTACCGCCACACCTACGCCGACATGCTCGCCGCGCACGACGAGCTGCTCGCCGCCGCCGGCGACCGCGTCACGGTCCTGCACCCCGCCGGCGCCCCGGACGACGAGGCCGCCGCCCTCTACCGGGCCCTGGCCGGAAGCGCGACGCCGCTCGGCGAGGACGGCCTCAAGGACCTCGCCGTGCTCGCCGGGCACTGCGTCGACGGGCCCCAGCCCGAGGTGATCCCGGTCCGCGAGAGCCGCGCCGTCGTCAACCGGGCCCGGCTCGCCGCCGGAGCGGACCTCCTCCTCGACACCGTCACCGACGTCCTCCGGCTCGCCTGCGCGCTCTCCGGCGGCGACGTCACCCTGCGGGAGCCCACCCGGTTCCGCACCCTGTCCCGCCCGGTCCGCCGCGCCCTCCTCGCGGGTCTCGACGCCGTCGTCGCCGCCGCCCCGGCCAAGCTCTCCGACGTCTTCGCGCACCGCGAACGGTGGAAGCGCCTCGGCGAGCGGCTGCACCCGCACGAGTACCCGCGGTGGCCGCACGCCGCCGAGGTCTTCGCCGTCGCCCGCGGCGAGCGGGAGGCGCGGTCCTTCGACAGCCTCGTCGAGGAACGCCTCGGCCGGAACGACGTGACCGGAGCGGCGGAGCTGCTGACCGCCGCGCCGGGCCGCCTGTTCCGCGCCCTCGACCGGCTGCTGCGCACGGCGGACGGGCCCGAGCAGCGCGAGGCCGTCCTGGCCGCAGCCGAGCGGGCCGCGCCGCGGGTCGCAGGCCGCGTCGTGCTGTCCCTCCGCGAACACCTCCAGAACCGCGCGGACCAGGGCGGCAGGCAGCGGGTGTTCGTCAACGGGAACGGCGCCGCCTGGGTCACCGCCGACACCCGGCCCCCGCTCCCCGAGGACGTCCGCGACCGGCTGCTCGCGCTCCTGGACGACGAGACGCGCCGCAGGCTGCCCGCCCCGGGCCACCTCGTCGTCGACCCGGCCGTCCTCGACGTCGCCCTCCCGCTCAGCGGCCGGGCGACCGCGGCGGGCCTCGGCGTCCTGCCGCGCGGTTCCGTCTCGCCCGTCGAAGGCGACCTGCTGCGCTTCTTCACGTACTGGAAGCAGACCCGCCGCACCACCGACTACGACCTGTCCGCGCTCATCCTGGACGCCGACTACGAGACCGTCACCTGGCTCTCGTACACCGCGCTCACCGCCCTGGAGGGCGAGCACTCCGGCGACATCACCAACGCGCCCGACGGCGCCTCCGAGTTCATCAACCTGCGGCTCGGGGCCGTCCGCGGCACGTTCCTCGTCCCGCAGGTCGACATCTACTCCGGGGAGGACTTCGAGGAGGTCGAGGAATCGTTCTTCGGCTACATGCTGCGGGACGCCGAGCAGGCCGGCCGCCCCTTCGAACCCCGCACCGTCCGCATGAAGTCGGACCTGCGCGGCCCCGGCCGGGTCGCCCTGCCGCTCGCCTTCCAGCGCGACGGGGACGGCCGCTGGCACGCGCGCTGGCTGCACCTGTACCTCCGGGGGCAGCCGTCGGCGAACCGCGTCGAGGAGAACCGGGTGTCGGTCGCCGTCCTGCTCCGCGGCCTGCTCGCCCGCACCCCGCTGACGGTCCGCCACCTCACGGAGCTGATGGCGGACGCCGCGACCACCACGACCCTCTGGGACGGCGGGACGACGACCCCCTGGGACGGCGGGACCGCGCCGGACGGCCCCGTGACGTACATCGGCCTGGAGCACCCCGCCGGCCTCCCCGCCGGCGCACGCGTTCTCACCCCGGAAAACCTGCGCGACCTGATCCCCTCCTGACTGCTACGGTCGTCCCGGGCGAGGCCATGAAGAGGCTTCCTTCTCACACTCCCTGAATAGCCCCTTCGCTTTCCTCGCCCCTTTACGGCACCCCGGTCCACGCGGCCGGGGTTTTCCGTACGACGCCCGTTCGGCGGGTGCGCGCGGGGCGGGACCGTGTCCAGGCGCCCGCCGGCCCGTTGTGTGGGTGTGATCCCAACCCGACGCATCTCCTCCGTCCTGGCCGTCGCCGCCGCCTTCTCGTGCCTCGGCGGGGCCGCGACCACCGCCGTCGCCGCCACCGGCCCGCTCGGCCCGCCGATCAACCCGGTGACCGAGCTCGACTCCCTCACCATGACCGGCATCCCCGAGGAGTCCCGCGACCGCTTCCCCGGCATCGCCGAACAGCTGGGCGGACTCAACCGCGTGCACGACCTGAACCAGATCCACCAGCTCACCGACCTGGCCGCGCCCGCCACCGGGCTGCTCCCCGAGATCTCCACCTGACCGACCGTCCCTCCGGACGACGCCCCCCGGACCGGCACCGTGCGCCACGGCACGCTGCCGGTCCGCCGTCTTTTCCGGTACCGGGTGACCGCCGTGTGCGCCTCTGCTCGGCCAGGTGGCTCGAATGTCGCTGGTCACCCGGATAAACCACGGGCGAACCAAGATCACTGCATCGAGGTAATGCCCTCGGGCTCTCGGGGCGAGCCGTGCTTACCGGCCGTTACTGTTCCCCGGGATCTGGACGAATTCCCAGAGATTGACCCGCTTTCGATCCGCTTCCACCGGTCGGTACGCCCGTGTCGACCCGTCCGCACGCGAAGGAGAGCTCGCCCCCATGACCGTTGAGACCGGCCCGGAAGTCCAGGTGGAGACGCCCCGGCAGTCCAGCCTGAGCACCGCGGCCGCCCGCAACCTCGCCACCACCACCAAGTCCGCCCCGCAGATGCAGGAGATCAGCTCCCGCTGGCTGCTGCGGATGCTCCCGTGGGTGGAGACCAAGGGCGGCGCCTACCGGGTGAACCGCCGACTGAGCTACACCGTCGGCGACGGGCGCATCGAGTTCGTCCAGGACGGCAGCCGCGTCCGGGTCATCCCCCGCGAACTCGGCGAACTCGCCCTGCTGCGCGGCTTCGAGGACGACGAGGTGCTCGCCGCCATCGCCGACCGCTGCGTCCAGCGCGACTTCCGCGCCGGCGAGGTGCTGGTCGAACGCGGCACCCCCGCCGAGCAGATCCACATGATCGCCCACGGCCGGATCAGCCAGACCTCGGTCGGCAAGTACGGCGACGAGGTCGCCGTCTCCGTACTCGCCGACGGCGACAGGTTCGGAGAGAACGCCCTTCTGGACGCCGACGCCAGGTGGGACTACACGGCCACCGCCGAGACCTCCGGCACCCTGCTCACCCTGTCCCGCGCCGACTTCGCCTCCGTCGTCGGCCAGGCGCCCGGACTCGGCGCGCACATCGAGGAGTTCGGCTCGCTGCCCCAGCAGCGGCAGAACAAGCACGGCGAGGCCGAGATCGCGATGTCCGCCGGCCACGTCGGCGAGGCCACCCTGCCCGGCGCCTTCGTCGACTACGAGCTCAAGCCGCGCGAGTACGAACTCTCCGTCGCCCAGACCGTCCTCAAGGTCCACACCCGGGTCGCCGACCTCTACAACGGGCCGATGAACCAGACGGAGGAGCAACTCCGCCTGACCATCGAGGCGCTGCGCGAGCGCCAGGAGCACGAGCTCATCAACAACCCGGAGTTCGGCCTCCTCGCCAACGCCGACTTCAAGCAGCGGATCCAGCCCCACTCCGGCCCGCCCACCCCGGACGACCTCGACGAGCTGCTCTGCCGCCGCCGCAGCACCAAGCTCTTCCTGGCCCACCCCCGGACGATCGCGGCGATCGGCCGCGAGTGGAACGCCGCCGGCCTCTACCCGGACACCGTCGAACTCCACGGGCAGCGGGTCCCGGCCTGGCGCGGCGTCCCGATCCTCCCCTGCAACAAGATCCCCATCAGCAAGGAGAACACCAGCTCGATCCTCGCCATGCGCCTCGGCGAGGACAACCAGGGCGTCGTCGGACTCCGCCAGACCGGCCTGCCGGAGGAGTACGAACCGGGCCTCTCGGTGCGCTTCATGGGGATCAGCGAGCAGGCGATCATGTCGTACCTCGTCACCACGTACTACTCCGCCGCGATCCTGGTGCCCAACGCGCTCGGCGTGCTGGAGAACGTGCAGATCGCCCGCCGGCGCGACTAGGCGCACCCGGCGGGCCACGGCCGGGCGCGCGGCCACCGGCACGGCACCCCGCCGCGATGCCCGACGCCCCGACCGCCCCCGCCGTCGAGGCGCCCCCGGCGCCCCGCGACGCGCCCCCCGGCCCCGACGGGCCGGGGGAGCCCGCGCGAAGGCCCCCGCGCCCCTCTCCCCGATCCGCCGGGCACGCCCCAGGGCGTGCCCGGGGGCCTCCCCCGGAACACGAACGCCTCCCGGAACCCTTCCGGGCGGTCCGGCGCGCCCGGAACACGGGGCGGCCCACCCACCTCTCCAAGGAGCCACGGATGCCCGACGCCGGGCTTTCCCCTCTGCAGTCAAGCCTGCCCTCCGCGGCGGCGCAGTTCGCCGCCCGCGTCCTCGCCGACGCGGCGGCGCACGGCCTCGTCGGAGCGCAGCCCGCTCCCGCCGACGTCCCGACCGGCACCGCCGCGGTCGAACCCGCGGTCGACTCCGTGGTCGAACACGACGGAGGGCCCGGGGCCGCCGCCGTGGCCGCCCCGCCCCGGCCCGACCTGGGGCGGGTCCTCGGCGGGCCCCGCGGCCTGGGGACGGCGGCACTGTCCCTGGTCCCGCGCGCGGAACCTCCGGCGGCGCCCCCGGGGGCACCCGCGGGCGCCCTGATCATCCCGGGCCTCTACTACCACCCGGTGCCGGAGCCCGACCCCGTACGGGTGGACGAGGTCAGCCTCCGCATCAAGTCCTGGGCGGTGGACGAGGTCCAGCTGTTCCCCGACGACTGGGAGGGCGAGTTCGACGGCTTCTCCGTCGGGCGCTACATGGTCGCCTGCCACCCGGACGCCCCGACGGTCGACCACCTCATGATCGCCACCCGGCTGATGGTCGCCGAGAACGCGGTCGACGACTGCTACTGCGAGGACCACGGCGGCTCGCCCGTCGGTCTGGGCGGCCGGCTCCTGCTCGCGCACACCGCGCTCGACCCGCTCCACTCGACGGCGGAGTACCAGCCGCACTGGGCGGAGTCGCTCCACGCGGACGCGCCCCGGCGGGCCTACCGGTCCGCGATGGAGTACTTCGCCGCGCAGGCGACGCCCTCCCAGGCGGACCGCTTCCGGCACGACATGGCCCGGCTGCACATGGGCTACCTCGCCGAGGCGGCGTGGACGGAGACGAACCACGTGCCGGAGGTGTGGGAGTACCTGGTGATGCGCCAGTTCAACAACTTCCGCCCCTGCCCCACCATCACCGACACCGTCGGCGGCTACGAACTGCCCGCCGACCTGCACGCCCGGCCGGGCATGCAGCGGGTCCTGGCGCTGGCCGGCAACGCCAGCACGATCGTCAACGACCTGTACTCGTACACCAAGGAACTCGCCGGCCCCGGCCGGCACATGAACCTGCCCGTGGTGCTCGCCGAGCGCGAGTCCCTCTCGGAGAAGGACGCCTATCTGAAGGCGGTCGAGGTCCACAACGACCTCATGCGCGACTTCGAGGCGGCCTCCGCCGAGCTGGCCGCCGCCTGTCCCGTCCCGAGCGTGCTCCGCTTCCTGCGGGGCGTGGCCGTGTGGGTCGACGGCAACCACTACTGGCACCAGACCAATACCTACCGATACAGCCTGCCCGATTTCTGGTAAGAACGGATTCTTCTGTGACCAACACCGAGCTCCTCACCGTCAACGGCACCTCCGCGTTCGTTCCCCACCCGGCGACGCCGTACCAGGGAGACATCGCCCGTTACTGGAACGCCGAGGCCAGGCCCGTGAACCTGCGCCTCGGTGACGTCGACGGGCTGTACCACCACCACTACGGCATCGGCGCCGTGGACCACGCCGCCCTCGGGGACGTCGAGGACAGCGAGTACGAGAAGAAGCTGATCGCGGAGCTGCACCGGCTCGAGTCGGCCCAGGCCGAGGTCCTCCTCGACCACCTCGGCCCGATCGGCGGCGAGGACACCCTCGTCGACGCCGGCTGCGGCCGCGGCGGTTCGAGCGTCATGGCGCACCAGCGCTTCGGCTGCAAGGTCGAGGGCGTCACCCTCTCCTCCACGCAGGCCGAGTTCGGCAACCGGCGCGCGAAGGAGCTGGGCATCGACGACCACGTCCGCGCCCAGGTCTGCAACATGCTCGACACCCCCTTCGAGAAGGGCAGCATCGCCGCCTCGTGGAACAACGAGTCGAGCATGTACGTCGACCTGGACGACCTGTTCGCCGAGCACTCCCGGTTCCTCGAGGTCGGCGGCCGGTACGTGACCATCACCGGCTGCTGGAACCCGAAGTACGGCCAGCCGTCGAAGTGGGTCTCCCAGATCAACGCGCACTTCGAGTGCAACATCCACTCGCGCCGCGAGTACCTGAAGGCGATGGCCGACAACCGCCTGGTGCCGCAGGCCGTCATCGACCTGACCCCCGACACCCTCCCCTACTGGGAGCTGCGCGCCACGTCGTCGCTGGTCACCGGCATCGAGGAGGCGTTCATCGAGTCGTACAAGGACGGCTCGTTCCAGTACGTCCTGATCGCGGCCGACCGCGTCTGACCCCCACCCGCGCGAAGGGCCGGGCCCGTCCTCCGACGGACCCGGCCCTTCGCGCGGGGTCAGACCGCCGTCGGCTCCGCCTCCGCCTTCTCCGGGGCGGGGGCGGGCGTGCTCACCGGAGCCGTACGGGGGGCGTGGCCGCCCCGCAGGCCGACCCGGGCGATGACGGCGACCAGTGCGAAGGCGGCGGCCCCGATCCAGAAGGTGAGGGTGAAGCCGGACTCGGCGGGCAGGGCGGGGACGCCGACGGGCAGGTGCTCCAGGGTCTGCGAGGCCAGGATCGTGGTGACGACGGCACTGCCGATCGCGCTGCCGGTCGAGCGGGAGATGGAGTTGATGCCGTTGGCGATGCCGCTCTGGTGGTGCGGGACGCTCGCCATGATGACGGCGGGCATGGCCGCGTAGCCGAAGCTGACGGCCGCGCCGACGACCACGCCGGCGCCGATCACCGAGGCGGTGTGGCCGTGGTCGAGGGCGAGCCAGGCGAAGCCGAGGGCGCCGAGCCCGGCGGCCAGACCCAGTGCCGTGCGCGGACCGCGGTGGCGGACCAGCTGGCCGCCGATCGGCGAGGCGAGCAGGGAGACGATCGCGCCCGGCAGCAGGAACTCGACGGAGGCGCGCAGGATGGACGCGCCGAAGCCGTAGCCGGTGAGGGCCTCGGGCATCTGGACGAGGTAGGAGACGCCCAGGAAGTTCGCGAACATGCCGAAGCCGACGAGGACGCCGGCCAGGTTGGCCATGAGGACCGGCCGGTGGACGAACATCCGCATGTCGACGAGGGGTTCGCGGACCTTGAGCTCGGTGAACACCCAGACGGCGGTCATGACGGCGGCGCCGGCGAAGCTGCCGAGGGTGCGGCCGGAGGTCCAGCCCCACTCGTGGCCCTGGGAGACGGGCAGCAGGAGCAGGAGCAGGGTGGCGCCGAGGGTCAGCGCGCCGAGGAAGTCGGTGCGGCCGCCGGCCTTGTGGCGGGTCGCGGGGACGAGCGTGACGACCGCGACGAGGGCGAGCACGGCGAAGGCCGTCGCCATCCAGAAGGCGCTGCGGTAGTCGGCGTCGGAACCGGAGGTCAGCAGGCCGGTCGCGACGAGGGCGAGGCCGCTGCCGAAGGCGAGGGTGCCGCTGACGAGGGACATCGCGCCGGGCAGCTTCTGCGGGCGGACCTCCTCGCGCAGCACGGACAGGGCGAGCGGGAAGATCGCGGTGGCGGCGCCCTGCAGGACCCGGCCCAGGATCAGCAGCGGCAGCGAGGTCGCGAGGGCCGCGACGACGGAGCCCGCGACCATGACGACGAGGACGGCGACCAGGGTGGGCTTCTTGCCGTGCTGGTCGCCGAAGCGGCCGAGCAGCGGGGTGAAGACGGCGGCGGAGAGCAGGGTGGCGGTGGTCACCCAGCTCGCGCCGGCGGTCGTGGTGCCGAGGTCGGCGCGGATGAGGCCGAGGATCGGGACCGGCAGGGTCTGCATCATCGACACGACCATGGCGGCGAGGCTGAGCGCGAAGACGACGAGCGTCTCGCGCCGCTGCTCTCCGGCGGGTGGGGGAGTCACGTTGCTCATGAGTGGGGGCCTTCTCGGTGCTTCAGGGCATGGACCGTTGATGTCATCAAGTAATTCGACGAAGGTAGACCTCGATAGTTGAGGGGGTCAAGTAAACAATTGATAATGTCAAGCATTCTGAGTACGCTCGAACCATGAGCGCGACCACCCCCGAGACGCCCACCAAGCTCCAGCTGCTGGAGCTCCTCGCCGCCATCGGCACGGCCCAGTGGCGCGACTTCGCCACGGCCGCCTCCCACCACGGCCTCACGTCCACGCAGGCCAAGGTCCTCGCCCAGCTGAGCGGCCCGCTGCCGATGCGCGCCCTCGCCACCCTGCTGGTCTGCGACGCGTCCAACGTCACCGGGATCGTCGACCGCCTGGAGGGCCGCGGCCTGGTGCGCCGCGAACCCGACCCCCACGACCGCCGGGTCAAGAACGTGGTGGCCACGGACGAGGGCCGCGACGTCATCCGGCGCGTCCGCGAGGAGATGCAGGCCACCCACGGCGCCCTCGACACGCTCGGCGCCGAGGACAGTGCCGCGCTGTACGCCCTCCTGGCGCGCCTGCGCCCGGGCATGGAGAAGGACGCCTGAGCGGGAGGTTCCCCACTCAGGCGTCCGGGTGCGTGCGGCTCGGGCGTCCGGGTCCGTACTCAGGCGTCCGGGTCCGTGCGGCCGGTCGGTCCCGGCCCTCCCCGATCAGCCCCGGCGTTCCCCGAAGGCCGCCAGGATCCGCTCGGCGGCCAGCGTCGCCGTCAGCTCGCCGTCCCTGACCCGGCGCTCCAGGCCGGGCGCCAGCTCCTGCACCGACGGGTCCGTGTGGAGGCGCCGGAGCAGCTCGTCGCGGACCATCGTCCACGTCCAGTCGACCTGCTGGTCGTGCCGCTTCGCCGTGAGGCGACCGGTCGAGTCCAACAGCGCGCGGTGCTGCCCGAGCCGGTCCCACACCTCGTCCAGGCCCGCCGACTCGCGCGCGCTGCAGCTGAGGACCGGCGGCGCCCAGAACGCGTCGGCGCCGTGCATCAGCCGGAGCGCGCCCGCGAGCTCCCGCGCGGCCGAGCGGGCGTCGCGCTCGTGCGGACCGTCCGCCTTGTTCACGGCGACCACGTCGGCCAGCTCCAGGACGCCCTTCTTGATGCCCTGGAGCTGGTCGCCGGTGCGGGCCAGGGTCAGCAGCAGGAACGAGTCGACCATGTTCGCGACCGCGGTCTCCGACTGGCCGACGCCCACCGTCTCCACCAGCACCACGTCGTAGCCGGCGGCCTCCATCACCACCATCGACTCGCGGGTCGCCTTCGCGACCCCGCCGAGCGTCCCGGCGCTGGGGGAGGGGCGCACGAAGGCCGCCGGGTCGACGGCCAGCCGCTCCATCCGGGTCTTGTCACCCAGGATGGAGCCGCCCGTACGGGTCGACGACGGGTCCACGGCGAGGACCGCCACCCGGTGGCCGAGCCCGGTCAGCATCGTGCCGAACGCGTCGATGAAGGTCGACTTGCCGACCCCGGGCACCCCGCTGATCCCGATCCGCACGGCCTTCCCGGCGTGCGGCAGCAGGGCGGTGAGCAGCTCCTGCGCGAGGGCCCGGTGCTGCGGGCGGGTGGACTCGACGAGGGTGATCGCGCGGGCGACGAGCGCCCGCTTCCCGCCGAGTACACCCTCCACGTACGTGTCGAGACCGATCACCGGGCGTGCCCGAGGTCGGCCGCGAGCCGGGTGACCAGGTCGTGGGCCGCGTCCGGGATCACCGTCCCCGGCGGGAAGACCGCGGCGGCGCCCATCTCCAGGAGCGTCGGCACGTCCTGCGGCGGGATCACCCCGCCGACCACGATCATGATGTCCTCGCGGCCCTCCGCCGCCAGCTCCTCGCGGAGCGCCGGGACGAGGGTGAGGTGTCCCGCTGCCAGCGACGAGACCCCGACGATGTGCACGTCCGCCTCGACGGCCTGGCGGGCCACCTCGGCAGGGGTCTGGAACAGCGGGCCGACGTCCACGTCGAAGCCCAGGTCGGCGAAGGCGGTGGCGATGACCTTCTGGCCGCGGTCGTGGCCGTCCTGGCCCATCTTGGCGACGAGGATGCGCGGGCGGCGCCCCTCCTCCTCGCCGAAGGCGTCCACCAGGGCCCGGGTGCGGTCCACGGAGGGGGACTCGCCTGCTTCGTTGCGGTACACACCGGAGATCGTACGGATCTGGCCCGCGTGGCGGCCGTACACCTTCTCCAGGGCGTCCGAGATCTCGCCGACCGTGGCCATCGCGCGGGCGGCGTTCACCGCGAGCTCCAGGAGGTTGCCCTCGCCGCCGGCGGCCCGGGTGAGCGCGTCGAGCGCGGCCTGGCACGCGGCCTCGTCCCGCTCCTCGCGCAGTCGGCGCAGCTTGGCGATCTGCTGGGCGCGCACCGAGGAGTTGTCGACCTTGAGCACGTCGATCTGCTCGTCGCTCGCCACCCGGTACTTGTTGACGCCGATGACCGGCTGGCGCCCGGAGTCGATGCGGGCCTGGGTGCGGGCAGCCGCCTCCTCGACGCGGAGCTTCGGGATGCCGGCGTCGATGGCCTTGGCCATGCCGCCGGCCTGCTCGACCTCCTGGATGTGCTTCCAGGCGCGGCGGGCGAGGTCGTGGGTGAGCTTTTCGACGTACGCGCTGCCGCCCCACGGGTCGATGGTCCGGCAGGTGCCCGACTCCTGCTGGATGAGGAGCTGGGTGTTGCGGGCGATGCGCGCCGAGAAGTCGGTCGGCAGCGCGAGCGCCTCGTCCAGGGCGTTGGTGTGCAGCGACTGGGTGTGGCCCTGGGTCGCCGCCATCGCCTCCACGCACGTCCGGGTGACGTTGTTGAACACGTCCTGGGCGGTCAGCGACCAGCCGGAGGTCTGCGAATGGGTCCGCAGGGAGAGCGACTTGGCGTTCTTCGGGTCGAACTCCTTGACCAGCTTGGCCCAGAGCAGCCGTGCCGCGCGCAGCTTGGCGACCTCCATGAAGAAGTTCATGCCGATCGCCCAGAAGAACGACAGGCGCGGTGCGAACGCGTCCACGTCGAGCCCCGCCTCGCGGCCGGCGCGGATGTACTCGACGCCGTCGGCGAGCGTGTACGCCAGCTCCAGGTCGGCCGTCGCGCCCGCCTCCTGGATGTGGTAGCCGGAGATGGAGATCGAGTTGTAGCGCGGCATCCGCTGCGAGGTGTACGCGAAGATGTCGGAGATGATCCGCATCGACGGCCCGGGCGGGTAGATGTACGTGTTGCGGACCATGAACTCCTTGAGGATGTCGTTCTGGATGGTCCCGGCCAGCTTCTCGGGCGGTACGCCCTGCTCCTCGGCGGCCACGATGTACAGCGCGAGGACCGGCAGCACGGCGCCGTTCATCGTCATCGACACGGTCATCCGGTCCAGCGGGATGCCGTCGAACAGCTGCCGCATGTCGTAGATCGAGTCGATGGCGACGCCCGCCATGCCGACGTCGCCGGTGACGCGCGGGTGGTCGCTGTCGTAGCCGCGGTGGGTCGGCAGGTCGAAGGCGACCGACAGGCCCTTCTGCCCCGCGGCGAGGTTGCGCCGGTAGAAGGCGTTCGACTCCTCGGCGGTGGAGAAGCCGGCGTACTGGCGGATCGTCCAGGGCTGGTTGACGTACATCGTCGGGTACGGGCCGCGCAGGTACGGGGCGATGCCCGGGTACGTGCCCAGGAAGTCGAGGCCTTCGAGGTCCTGCCCGGTGTAGAGCGGCTTGACCGTGATGCCCTCCGGGGTCTCCCAGAGCAGGTCGTCACCGCCCGCCGCCTTCTCGACGGCGGTGCGCCACGCGTCGGGGCCGCCGTCGGCGGCCTGTGCCCCCAGCTCGATCCCGGAGAAATCGGGGATGGACATCAGGACACTCCCATGCGGTCAAGGGTGGTGGAGAGCAGGGCGACGGCGTCGCAGCCGGCGAAGGCGTACGCGTCGACGCCGGCGTACTGCGCGGGGCGGCCGGCGAGGAACACGTGCGCGGCTCCCGCCGCCCGCAGCTCGGCGGCCGCGGTCTCCGCCTGCTCCGCGTACAGCGCGTCGCTGGAGCAGAGGCACGCCTCCGTGGCGCCGCTCTCCTCGAAGGAGCCCTCCGCGACGGGCTCGATGCCGCCCGTCCGGAACAGGTTGTCGGCGAAGGCGAGGCGGGCCGAGTGGGCGGCGGCCGGGCCGAGCGCGGCCAGGTAGACGCGGGGCCGGGCGCCGGTCGCCGCCAGGTGGGCGTCGGAGCGGGCGCGCAGCGCCTCGAAGGCCTCGTCGCGCCGGACCCGGGGCAGGCCGCCGGACGGCTGCTCGGGCGCGGGGGCGCGGTCGACGGGCTTCTCGTCGAGGTGCGGGAACTCGCTGACGCCGGTGATCGGTTCGCGGCGGGTGGCCAGCTTGGCGCTGCGGGCGGACCAGGTCTCGGCGAGCCGGTCGCCGATCGCGCCGGAGCGCAGCGCCGCCTCCTGACCGCCGTCCCGCTCGATGCTCCGGAAGAACTCCCAGGCGGCGTGGGCGAGTTCGTCGGTGAGTCGCTCGACGTACCAGGAGCCGCCGGCGGGGTCGATCACCCGGGCGAGGTGCGATTCCTCGATGAGGATGGTGGAGGTGTTGCGGGCGATGCGGCGGGCGAACGCGTCGGGCAGGCCGAGCGCCTCGTCGAAGGGGAGGACCGTGACGCTGGAGGCGCCGCCGACTCCGGCGGCGAGGGTGGCCACCGTGGTGCGGAGCATGTTCACCCACGGGTCGCGGCGGGTCATCATCACCGGCGAGGTGACGGCGTGCTGGAGCTGGGCCCCTGCCTGCGGCGCGCCGCAGGCCTCGGCCACCCGGGCCCAGAGGCGGCGCGCGGCGCGCAGCTTGGCGATGGTGAGGAACTGGTCGGCGGTGGCCGCGTAGCGGAACTCCAGCTGGGCGCAGGCCTCGGTGACGCTCAGTCCGGCCTCGGTGAGACCGCGCAGGTAGGCGACGCCGGTCGCGAGCGAGCAGCCCAGTTCCTGCGCGGCCGAGCCGCCGGCCTCGTGGTACGGCAGCGCGTCCACGGTCAGCGTCCGCAGGCCCGGGTGGGTGTCGGTGCAGCGGCGGGCGAGGCCGGCGACGGCCGCGAGGTCGTACGCCGGGCGGCCGGTCCGGGCCTCGAAGCCCAGGGGGTCCGCGCCGAGGTTGCCCCGCGCCGCCTCCGGGGCGACGCCCCGCTCCTCGTACAGCCGCAGGAGCCGGTCGGCGGCGGCGGGCGTCTCGTCGCCCGCGTCGAGGACGACGGGCGCCAGGTCGAGGTAGACGTCCTTCAGGACGGTGGGGAGGGAGGAGACCGGGATGCCGGATCCGCCGACGCCCAGCCAGAGGGAGGTGACGCCGTTCTCCAGGTCGGAGAGGACCGCGTCGGCGTCGGGGGCCGTGTGGCGCTGGCGTACGTCCCAGCCGCCGCCGGTGTTGCCCTCGGCGCGGTCGCCGCGGACGAAGGGGGCGAAGCCGGGGAGTCCGGCGTCGTGTGCGGTGTCGTGCGCGGTGTACAGCGGCCGGATGCCGATCCCGTCCTCGAGGAGGGTGGACAGGGCGTCCTCGGCGGCGGCGCCGGAGACCTCCTTGCCGGACTTGCGCAGGACACCCGCCACAAGGTTTTGCCACTGTTCGTGTGGCGCGTCAGGGAATTCGGACGCCAAAGAGAGGCCGTCGTCAGGCAGGACCGTCATGCTCGGATGCTAGGGGAGATCGACAAAGGAGCAGGAGGGCGTACGACTGTGACCTTCTTCTCTTCCCGATCGTGAGTTAGGTTAGGCTTACCTAAGTGGCGAGCCAAGGTGTCTCCGTCACCCGTCCCGGGAGAACCCATGCGTCCCTTCAGCACCCGCGCCGGCCGGCCGAGCCCCGCCGAGCGCGTCCGGTCGATCCTCTCCGCCGCCCACTCCATGAACGTCGTCACCGACGGACTCCACCAGGAGGTGCACCTCCTGGACGGCACGGGGCCGATGGGCCGCATCCACCTCCACGCCCCGTCGGAGGACTGCCCCGCCGGACGCACCGCGCGCATCCCCGTCCGCCTGGAGTTCACCGACATCGCCCCCACCCCCGTACGCCAACGCCTGCGCGCCCGCGTCACCCTGACGGGAGTGCTGTCCGCGCCGTACACCTCGGACACCACCACGAGCACCTGCATGGAGTTCTGCCAGGCGCTCCTGGAGGACGCCGACGGACGCGCCTTCGTCGGACTCGACGAACTCGAGGCCGTCGAACCCGACCCCATGGCCGGCTGCGAGGCCGGCATGCTCACCCACCTCGTCGACGGCCACGCCGCCCTCGTCCCCCTGCTGCTCCGCCTCGTCCGGCCGCGCCCCCGACGGGACCTGGTCCGCGCACTGCCCCTCGCCCTCGACCGGTACGGCATCACCCTGCGCCTCGAACACCGCACCGGACACCAGGACGTCCGGCTGCCGTTCCCCACGCCCGTCACCGACATCGACCAGGCCGGCCCCCGCATCCACGCCCTCCTGGCCGCGGCCCGCCGCTCCTCCCACACCGACCACCTGCTGACCTGAGCCGCCGGGGCCACGGCGCCCGGCCCCGCTCCGGCCGAGATGCCGGAGCGCCGCGGCAGGCGAACAATGGACGGAGTAGCGCGCACGACGCAGGTACCGGATCGGCTCGGGGATCTCCTCTACGGACACGGCCACGCCATGAACGCAGGAAGTCCGGCCACGAACCGGCCCGCACCGTCCAAGGGCGTCCTCTACCGACTCGGACACTGGTGCGCTCGGCATTTCCTCGTCGTCATCGCCCTGTGGCTGGCGGCCGTCGCGGGCCTCCAGATCACCGACCGGGCCGTCGGCGGACAGTTCTCCGACAACTTCGCGCTCCCCGGAGTGCAGTCGGCCGAAGGGCTCGACGTCCTCCAGGCACACGACCCGGCCGCCGGCGGCTACGGCGCCCAGGTCGTGCTTAACCGGCCGTCGGGCCCGCTCACCGACGAGGCGTCGACCGTCAACTCCGCCGTCGCCGCCCTGGCGAAGCTCCCCGACGTCCTCAGCGTCCAGAACCCGCTGCCGCCGCCGGGCACCACGCCGCCGGCACCCCCGAGCGGGACCCCCAACACCGGCCCGCTCTCCACCGACGGCAAGACCGCCTACATCACCATGCGCTTCAGCGTGACGCCCTCCACCCTCGGGACCGAGTACCTGAACGGCGTCGACGCCGCCGTGCAGCCGCTCAGGGACGCCGGAGTCACCGTCGAGTACGGCGGCCCGCTCGGCGAACTCGCCCGCCCCGCGGCCGACGACCGCACCAGCGAGGCGATCGGCTTCGCCGTCGCCATCGTCGTCCTCCTCATCGGCTTCGGCAGCGTCATCGGCGCGGTCATGCCCCTGGTCACCGCGCTCCTCGGCGCGATCTGCGGGCTCGCCCTGCTCGGCCTCGCCGCCGCCGCCTTCACCTTCGGCACCGTCTCGCCCACCCTGGCCACCATGATCGGCCTCGGCGTCGGCATCGACTACGCGCTGTTCCTCATCACCCGCCACCGCCAGAACCTCATGAACGGCCACGATCCCGCCGACTCCGCCGGCCTCGCCACCACCACCAGCGGCCGCGCCGTCCTCGTGTCCGGCTGCACCGTCGTCATCGCCCTGTCCGGCCTGTGGGTCTCCGGCGTCACCTTCATCGGCAAACTCGGCCTCGCGGCCGCCTTCACGGTCGTCACCGCGGTCATCGCCGCCCTCACCCTCGTCCCCGCCGTGCTCGGACTCGTCGGCAAGCGCATCGACCGCTACCACGTGCGCAAGCCCGTCGCGGAGACCGACGCCGAGCCCGGCACACCCGCCCACGGCACCTGGCACCGGTACGCGCAGCGCGTGCAGAAGCGCCCCTGGTGGTTCCTCACCGGCGGCGTCATCACCCTGCTGATCCTGGCCTTCCCCCTGCTGTTCATCCAGCTCGGCCACATCGGCGACGGCGCCGACCCCGAGTCGTTCACCGACCGCAGGGCGTACGACCTCATCTCCACGGCCTTCGGACCGGGCGCGAACGGGCCGCTGACCGTCGTCGTCGACCAGACGGCCGTGCCGTCCGCCGACCGGGCGGCCCTCGCCTCCAAACTCCAGACGGCGCTCACCGGCGTCCCGGACGCCGCCTCCATCACCCCGCTGCAGACCACCCCGGACGGCGACGTGCTCATCGGCACCGCCTACTCCGTCGCCTCCCCGCAGGACGAGAAGACCACCCAGCTGACCGACCACCTCGTCGACGACGTCCTGCCCCAGGCCGTCGCCGGCACCGACGCGAAGACCTACGTCACCGGCACCACGGCCGCCCAGGTCGACTTCCTCGACATCGTCTCCAGCCGCCTGCCGCTGATCATCGCCGTCGTCGTGGCCCTCGCGTTCTTCGTCATCCTCATCGTCTTCCGCGGCCTCCTGGTCGCGGTCAAGGCCGCCGTGCTCAACGTGCTCTCCATCGCCGCCTCGTACGGCGTGGTCGTGGCCGTCTTCCAATGGGGCTGGGGCGGACCCGCGCTCGGCGTCTCCGGCAAGGTGCCCATCGAGAGCTACGTCCCCATGATGATGTTCGCCATCGTCTTCGGGCTGAGCATGGACTACGAGATCTTCCTGCTCTCCCGCGTCCGCGAGGCCTGGCTGCGCACCGGGGACCCCGAGGCCTCGGTGGCCCACGCCCTGGAGATCACCGCCAGGGTCATCACCTGCGCCGCGCTGATCATGGTCAGCGTCTTCGCGGCCTTCGTCGTCTCCGACAACATCGTCGTCAAGATGCTCGGCCTCGGCCTCGCGGCCAGCGTCCTCATCGACGCCACGGTGGTCCGCCTCCTCCTCGTGCCCGCCGTCATGACCCTCCTCGGCAAGCACGCCTGGTGGATCCCGGGTTGGCTGGACCGGATCCTCCCCCACCTCGACACCGAGGGCGAGGGCGCGGGCGAGCCGGAACCGGTCGCGGCCGCGAAGCGCTGAGCCCGGCCCCGCGCCCGCGATGATGGGGGGATGAAGACTCTCGCCGAGGTGGACGCGCTCGCCGACCGGGCGCACGCCGGACAGACCGACAAGATCGGCGTCCCGTACGTCGCGCACGTGAGGGCGGTCGCCGCGGGCCTGGAGGCCTTCGGCCCGCAGCTGGTCATGGCGGGGCTGCTGCACGACGTCGTCGAGGACACCGGGTGGACGACGGAGCGGCTCCGCGCCGCGGGGATCCCCGACCGGGTCGTCGCCATCGTCGACGCCGTCACCAACCGGCCGGGCGCGCCGTACGAGGAGAAGATCCGCCGCATCACGGAGGATCCCGACGCCACGCTCGTGAAGATCGCCGACAACGCGCACAACAGTCGCGCGGACCGGTCGGCATCGCTCCCGCCCGGGCAGCGGGAGCGGCTCGCCGCCAAGTACCGGGAGGCGCGGCGGGTGTTGTGGGCGGCTGCCGACCCCGAGGACGTCGCGACGATCCTCCGCGCCGTCAACCCCGAGCTCCTGGCAGAACTCGCCCCCTGATGTGACCGGCGTCACGGGAACCCGCTCCCGGTGCCGGACAGACGAGAGACGTGAACATCGACCTGCGCGCACGCATCAGGGACGGGGACCCCTCGGCCTTCGCCGAGCTCTTCGACTCCTACTCCCGAAGCGTCTACAACCACGCCTTCCGGCTCACCGGCGACTGGTCGGTCGCCGAGGACGTCATGGCGGCGACCTTCCTGGAGGCCTGGCGGCTCCGGGGGAAGGTGGACCCAGAAGGGGGATCCGTCCGGCCCTGGCTGCTCGGCGTCGCCACCAACGTCGCCCGCAACCACTGCCGGGGCAACCGCCGCTACCGGGCCGCCGCCGCCGCGTACGCCGCGGCCGGACCGCCCGAGGCCTCGGTACCCGACCACGCCTCCGAGGTCGCGGGCCGGCTCGACGACCGCCGCCGCATCGCCGCCACCCTGCGCGCGCTCGGGACGCTGCGCCGCACCGAGCGCGAGGTCCTCGTGCTCTGCCTCTGGGAGGGCCTCGCCTACACCGAGGCCGCCGAGGCCCTCGGCGTGGCCGTCGGCACCGTCCGCTCCCGGCTCTCCCGCGCCCGCACCAAGCTCCGTACCGGGGCCGAGAAAGAACTCGCCCGAGAAAAACGGGAACCCGCCCCCCGCCCCCGACAGACAACAGGTGATCGCGTGAACGCGGTCCGGCCCGCGCAGGAAGGAATCCGATGAACCCCGAACCGAACCAGCCCCGAACGGCGAACCGGCAGGAGAGCGGAGACCTTCCGGCGATCGAGGAACGCGAACTTCCTCCGGGCCGCCACCAGTTCCACAAGGAGCGCCTGATGAACCGGATCCACGAAGACCGCATCGCCACCGCCGCCCGCCCCGCGCGCAACCCGTTCCTGCGCAAGGCGATCCTCCTCCCGGCCGCCACCGCCCTCGCCGGCGCGCTCGCCGTCGGCGCCCTCGTCGTCCTGCCCGGCGGCGCCAACGGCACCGACGACCGCGCCACCGGCCCCGTCCTCACCACCACGATCGGCACCGTGAACGAGCACGGCGCGCCCGGGCTCCTCGACCGGATCTCGCTCGCCGCCGCCGAGGTGGACGCCCCCAAGGGCCGCGCCGGCCAGTACATCTACATCGAGACCCGGGCCGCGGGCACGCACGTGAAGACCGTCGGCGACAAGAGCACCCTGGTCAGCCAGCCGCTGCACACCCGGCAGACCTGGCGGTCCCCGGACGGCCTCAAGGGCTGGCTGATCGAGCCCGGCAACACCGGACCCGAGGGCATCACCCTCGAAGGCCGCGACGAGCAGGGCAACATCCCGAAGCCGCACCTCGGCGCGCCCTCGCACGACTACCTCGCCGCACTCCCCACCGACCCCGACGCACTGCTGCGGAAGATCTACAAGGAGACCGAGGGGCAGGGCAGCGGCAAGGACCAGCAGGCCTTCACCACCATCGGCGACCTGCTCGTCGAGAGCTGGCCCTCCCCGGAACTGACGGCCGCGCTCTACAGGGCCGCCGCGAAGATCCCCGGCGTCGTGACGGTCGACAGCGCCACCGACGCGGCCGGCCGCAAGGGCGTCGCGGTCGCGCGGCTCAGTGAGGTCGGCGGACAGCGCACCGAGTGGATCTTCGACAGCAAGACGTACGCCTTCCTCGGAGAGCGCACGGTCCAGGTGAAGGGCGACGGCGGCGAGGGTGGCCTCATCAAGCCCGGGACCGTCGTCCACACCGCCGCCGTCATGGCCCGGGCCTTCGTCGACGACGTCAAGGTCACCCCGTAACGGCTCAGTTCGACCGGCCCGAGATCCAACCGCCCAGCTCGGTCGGGCGGTTGGTGATGATCCCGTCCACCCCGAGCGCGTCGAGCTCCTTCCAGCGGGCCGCGCGGTCGACCGTCCAGACGTTCACGGCCACGCCGGCCGAGTGCAGCTCGGAGACGACCTGCGGGCGGGTGGCGAGCGCCGCGTCCGAGACGTTGTACGCGGAGAGGTCCAGCTGCTCGGCCAGCGCGACCGGGTCCGCGTCCAGGGTGACCCGCAGCAGGCCGAGCGGCAGGTCGGGCGCGAGCTCGTGCGCGTACTCGAGCGACGGGACGTCGAAGCTCTGCACGAAGACCCGGTCGCTCATGTCCTGCTCCCGGATGTCCCGCACGATACGGGCGACCTCGGCACGGGTGTGCGCGCCCTTGATCTCCAGGAGCAGGTTCCCGCCGCGCTCGCGCAGGTCCGCCAGCTGGGCGGCGAGCGTCGGGACGCGGACACCCGCGTACGCGGGCGCGAACCAGGACCCGGCGTCGAGGGCGTCCAGCTGGGCGGCGGTCAGGGCGCGGACCCGGCCCGTGCCGTCGGTCGTCCGGTCGACGGTCGTGTCGTGGAGGATGTACGGCACTCCGTCCTTGCTCGGCTGGACGTCGTTCTCGATCCACTTCGCCCCGCCCCGGCGGGCCACCTCGTCCGAGACCAGGGTGTTCTCGGGAGCGGCGGACGGCGCGCCCCGGTGGGCGATCACGGCCGGCGGCGCCCCCGCCGCGCGGAGCCAGGGGGTCGAGCCGTTCGCGTCGTCCGTCGCCGCCGCTGCCGGGCGGGGTGCGGACCGGGAGGGCGGCGCGGCGACCACGAACGCGGTGCCGACGGCGGCCACGCCGAGCACCGCCGTGGCGAGGGCGGTGTTCCTGCGGCGCCGCGACCGGGGGGCGGACGGATGAGCGTCTCTCATGAGCGGACACCCTACGCGGCCGGACGCCCCCTCCCGGCGCAGGCCCGCGGGGCTCCGCGCGGTGGCCGCGCGGCAGGCCCGCCGCAGCCCCCGCGACACGACGCGCCGCACGAGCCCTTCGTCGATTCGTCCGGGTCTGCGGCATGGTGGGAGGCGGGCCCGGAGCCGTGCCATCGGGGGACCACGGCTGGGGCGTGAGAGTCGGGGGAGACTCATGGACACCGGTACGGGACGTGGGCCGGAAGGCGGCGCGGTGACCATCGGGACCGGCCGGGAGGCCGGGCGCGGGCAGGCGCCGGAGCGCGGCCGTGGCGTCCTCGAAGGGGCGTTCGCGCTGCTCGACGCGTTGCGCCGGAGCGGCGACGAGGCCGGAGTGACCGAGCTGGCGCTCGCCTGCGGCGTACCGAAGGGCAGCGTGCACCGACTGCTCGACCAGCTCGTCGGGGTCGGCGCCGTCGAGCGCAGGGGCAACCGCTACCGCGTCGGCCCGCAGCTCTACCGCCTCGGCCAGGCCTGGGAGCCGCACCCCGGCCTGGTGCCCGCCGCCCGACTGCCGCTCCAGCGGCTCCGGGGCGTCACGGGCGCCAGCGTGGTCCTCGCCGTGATGCGCGAGGAGATGGCCATCACGGTGAGCTCGGTGCCGGGGGACCTGGAGCCGCTGCTGCCGGTACGGGACGGCATCGCCTTCCGCCTCGACACCGCCGCCGGGAAGGCCCTGCGCGGCCCTCTCCGGGGCGGGGCGGTCCTGGACCGGGAGGAGGTGATGGAGGGGGTGTGCTGCGCCTCGCTGCCGGTCCGCGCCCCCGACGGGCGTACCGTCGCCGCCCTCGCCGGCATGGTCCCGGCCGGCCGCCGGCTCGACGCGCTCGCCCAGGCGGTCGCCGAGGCGGGGGCCGCCATCACCCGCGCGCTCGCCCGGGGCGGACAGCGAAGACCGGTTCCGACGACCGCCCTCGTGCTCTGAGCGCCCCCGGGAAGACGGATTCGCGTCCCCGTTCCGTCCAGCGGAACGCGCGTAGAACCGGACCGGGCCGGACGGGCACAGTGAGTGTCGTGCCGGGGGGAAACGGCACGACGGCCCGCCGGGAACGGCGGACCGGGACTCATGTCACACACCAGTGACCCGATGTGTGGGGGGACCACATGCGCAAGAACCGAATCGTCCGACTGGCCGCCACCGCCCTGCTCGGACTCGGCACCGTCGGCGCCTTCGCCGGCACCGCGCACGCCGAGCCGATCGACTACGTGAAGATCGAGCTCTTCGAGCTGCACTGCCAGCAGAACAGCGAGGGCGACCACGACGAGGCCTACCTCAAGATCACCGACGCCAACGGCAACGCCGTCAAGGTCTGGCCCGGCAGTGGCATCAGCTACCAGACGATGGGCTCCGGCTACGTCCGCTCCATGGCCGACGGCAACGGCAACGCGGCCCTCATCCTCGGCAAGGAGCAGGCCCGGACCCTGACCCTCTGGGACAAGGACACCTTCGGCGGCGACGACAAGCTGGGCTCCACGCTCGTCACCGGCAGCGAGGTCGGCGCCGAGACCCAGTGGCGCACCGTCGAGGGCTCCGGCGGCGTCTACGTCATCGGCTACCGGGTCATCGACATCTGATCAGCCGTCACTCCATGAGGAAGGGCCGTGCCGGGCGACCGGCACGGCCCTTCCCCGTCGGAGGATCAGCCCCCGTCGGGCGCGAGCAGCTCGCCCGACCGCGCCACCCGCGCGTACCAGCGCGCGCTGGACTTCGGGGTGCGCTCCAGCGTGTCGTAGTCGACCCGCACCGCGCCGAACCGCTTCGCGTAGCCGTAGGCCCACTCGAAGTTGTCGAGCAGCGACCAGAGGAAGTAGCCGCGCACGTCCACCCCGTCGGTCATCGCCCGGTGCACCGCCTCCAGGTGCGCGTGCACGTAGGCGGCGCGCTCCGGGTCGTGGACCGTGCCGTCCTCGCCGACGACGTCCTCGTACGCGGCCCCGTTCTCGCTGATCACCAGCGGCAGTTCGGGGTAGGCCGCCGAGACCCGGGTCAGCAGGTCGTACAGCGCGCCGGGGTCGACCGCCCAGCCCATCGCCGTCGGCTCGCCCGGCGCCCGGTGGAAGGCCACCGAGTCCGACCCGGGCCACGGCGAGTACGCGCTGTTGCCGTGACCGTCGTCCTGCGGCTTCTCCGCACCCTCCGGGACGTGCGAGACGAGCGTCGGCGTGTAGTAGTTGATCGCCAGCAGGTCCAGCGGCTGGTGCGCCGCGGCGGTGTCGCCGTCCCGCACGAAGGACCAGTCCGTCACGCGGGCCGTGTCGGCGAGCAGGTCCTCGGGATACGCGCCCTCCAGCATCGGGCCCAGCCAGACGCGGTTGCCGACGGCGTCGATGCGGCGGGCCGCGTCGAGGTCCTCGGCGGAGCCGGTCAGCGGACGCACCTCGTGCAGGTTGAGCGAGACCGAGATCTGCCGGTCCGCCGGCAGCGCCGCCCTCAGGGCCTGGACGGCGAGCCCGTGCCCGAGGTTGAGGTGGTGGGCGGCGCGCAGCGAGGCCACCGGGTCGGTGCGGCCCGGGGCGTGGACCCCGGAGCCGTACCCCAGGAAGGCGCTGCACCAGGGCTCGTTGAGCGTGGTCCACCGCCGGACCCGGTCGCCGAGGGCGTCGGCGACGAGGCCCGCGTACTCGGCGAACCGTTCGGCGGTCGCGCGCTCCGGCCAGCCGCCCGCGTCCTCCAGCTCCTGGGGCAGGTCCCAGTGGTAGAGCGTCAGGGCCGGCTCGATCCCGGCCTCCAGCAGCTCGTCGACGAGCGACCGGTAGAAGTCGAGACCCTTCTGGACGGCCGGACCGCGGCCGGTGGGCTGCACCCGGGACCAGGAGACGGAGAACCGGTAGGCGTTCAGGCCGAGTTCGGACATGATGCCGACGTCTTCGCGGAACCGGTGGTAGTGGTCCACGGCCACGTCACCGGTGTGGCCCTCGAAGACCTTGCCGGGGGTGTGCGAGAAGGTGTCCCAGATGGACGGGGTACGGCCGTCCTCCGCCGCCGCTCCCTCGATCTGGTACGCGGCGGTGGCCGCGCCCCAGAGGAAGTCGGGCGGGAACGAACGGGTGGCGGTGAGCGGCCGGGTTTCGGACGCGGTCATAGGAGAGCGCTCCCAACGCGGGTACGGGGGTGGGGTACGGACAGGGGGGTGAGGGCTCGGCGGGGCCGGTCAGCTCTTGACGGCACCGGCCGTGATGCCGCCCACGATGTGCTTGCCCAGGAAGGCGAAGACGAGCAGCAGCGGCACGGTGGAGATCAGCGCACCGGTCAGCACGACGGCGTGGTCCACGGTGTGGTTGCCCGCCCCGAGCCCGGCGAGGGCCACCTGGAGGGTCGGGCTGCCGTCCGGGGTGAGGGCGATGAACGGCCAGAAGAAGTCGTTCCAGGCCTGGACGAACACCAGCATGCCGAGCACGGCCATGGCCGGCCGGGCGATCGGGAACACCACGTGCCAGATGATCCGCAGGCTGTGCGCCCCGTCCATCCGGGCCGCCTCCACCAGCTCCATCGGCAGCGCCTCCACGAGGAACTGACGCATGAAGAACACGCCGAAGGCGGCGACCAGCGAGGGCAGCACGACCGACTGGAGCTGGTCGAACCAGCCGAGGTCGGTGATGATCTGGTACAGCGGGATGACGCTGAGCTGCGGCGGTATCGTCATGGTGGCGACCACGAGGGAGAGCAGCATCCCGCGGCCCCGGAACGGCAGCTTGGCGAAGGCGAAACCGGCGAGCGTGGAGAACAGCACGGTGGACAGCGCCACCAGGCTCGCCACGATCGTCGTGTTGATCAGCGCCGCGCCCATGTCGACCTGGTTCCAGGCGAAGCTCAGGTTGTCCAGGAGGCGGTTGCCGGGCAGCAGCGGCGCGGGCGCCTCGACGACCCGCTCGCCGGTGTGCGAGGCGGCGACCACGTTCCAGTACAGCGGGAAGAGCGAGACGAACGCGGCCGCCACGAGCAGCACGTAGGTGAGCGGACCGGCGTGGTGCTGGCGGCCGGCGGACGGGCGGAAGCGGCGCGGCGGACGGGCCGCCGCCGGGGCCCCGACCGGGGCGGGCGACGTGTCGAGTGTGCGGGCCATGAGGTCAGCCCCCCAGCTTCTTGCGGTTGGAGCGGGACACCAGCGCCTGGACGCCGCCGATCAGGAGCAGGAGCAGCAGCATGACCCACGCGATGGCGGACGCCTGCCCCAGCGCGCCGGTCACCCATCCCTTCTCGTACATCAGCAGGCTCAGCGTCTGGAACTGGTTGCCGCTGCCGCCGCTGATGCCGACGCTGCCGCCGAAGAGCATCGGCTCGCCGAAGAGCTGGGTGGCGCCGATGGTGGACACGATGATGGTGAAGAGGATCGTCGGCCGGATGGAGGGGATGGTGACGCTGACGAACTGGCGCCAGCGCGAGGCGCCGTCCAGCGAGGCCGCCTCGTAGAGGTCCTGCGGCACGGCCTGCATGGCGGCCAGGTAGATCAGCGCGTTGTAGCCCGTCCAGCGCCAGGTGACGATCACCGAGATCGCGATCTGCGCCGGCCACTTGGACGACTCCCAGTTCACCGGGTCGATGCCGATCCAGCCCAGCAGGCCGTTGATCATGCCGTAGTCGGTGTTGAACAGCTGGGCGAAGACCAGGGTCGCCGCCGCGATCGAGGTGGCGTACGGGGCGAGGACCGCGACCCGGAAGAAGCCCCGGCCGCGCAGCTTGTAGTTGAGCAGGTGCGCCAGGCCCAGGGCCATGAGCAGCTGCGGAACGGTCGAGATCACCCCGATGGTGAAGGTGTTGACGAGCGCGTTCCAGAAGAACTCGCTGGTCGCGAGGTCGGTGTAGTTCTCCAGGCCCTTCCACGTCGGGTCGCCGCCGAGCTCGACCCGGTGGAGCGAGAGCCAGCCCGTGTAGATCAGCGGGAAGAGGCCGAAGGCCGCGAAGGTGAGGAAGAAGGGGGCGACGAAGACGTACGGGATCGCCTTGAGGTCCCAGCGGTAGAGCGTGCTGCGCCAGCCGCCCGAGGAGGAGCGGTGGCTCCGGGGGCCGGAGGAGGAGGGCGGTGCGGCGGGCGGCGGGGAGCCGTCGGGCCTCGCCCGAACGGAGGTGGCCACGGGGGCGTCCTTCCAGGTCGATGCGTGCGGTGGTGCGGACGGTGCCGGCCCGCCGCCCGGCAGGCGGCGGCGGGCCGGCGCACGGTCCCCGCTACTGGTCGATCTTGTCGTCGACCAGCTTCTTGACGTTCTCCCAGGCCTTGGCCGGGTCGGTGCCGCGCTGCTCGATGTCGAGGATGCCGTTGTCGGTGAGGAAGGTCTTCACCTGGCCGTCGTAGCGGCTGATGACGGCGGGGGTGATGCCGGCCGCCGCGCTGGAGAAGATCTTGCCGACCGGGGTGTCGCCGAAGTACGGCAGCTTGGCGTCCTGGACCGCCGAGGAGGCGAGCGTGTCCTTGGACGAGGGGATGTTGCCGTTGACCGCGAACACCTTGGCGTGCTGGGCCGGGGCGGTCAGCCAGGCCGCGAGCTCGGCGGCCTCCTTGGTGTGCTTGCCGGACTTGGGCACGGCGAGGAAGGAACCGCCCCAGTTGCCGGCGACCGGCGGCGCTGCGATGTCCCACTTGCCCTGGTTGGCGGGGCCGGCCTGGTCCTTGATGATGCCGGTCATCCAGCTCGGGCAGGCGACGGTGGCGAACTTCGAGTTCTTGAACGCCGCGTTCCAGGTGCCCTTCTCGTCGAACTGGCGGAGCTTGGCGGTGAGTCCGCCCTGGGCGGCCTCGACGGCGGTCTCCCAGGCCTTCTTCACGCCGGGGCTGTTCTCCCAGTCGAGTTCGCCGCTGGTGTTGGCGTACTGCACCGGGTCGCTGGAGACGACGGCGTTGAAGAGACCGCTCGCGGAGTCGTGGAAGGAGGTGCCGGCGGGCGCGGCGGCCTTGTACTTCTCGCCGGTCTCGATGAACTTGGCCCAGTCGCCGGCCCACAGCTTGGAGACTTCCTCGCGGGCGGTCGGCAGCTTGGCCTTGGCGAAGAGGTCCTTGTTGTAGCAGATGGCCATGGGGCCGATGTCGGTGCCGAGGGCGATGACCTTGTTGTCGGCGGTCGTCGCCTGCTTGACCTTCCAGTCGAGGAAGTCGGCGGTGTTCGCGCCGCCCTCCTTGCCCAGGTCGACCCACTTGTTCGCCATGGCGGTGCCGGTCGCCTCGGCGATGTAGCCGACCTCGACGGCCTGGATGTCGGCGACGCCGCTGTTCTGGGAGAGGCGCAGCTTCAGGGTGTCCCAGTACTTCTGACCGTCGGAGACGTTCGACTCCTCGATCTTGATGTTCGGGTGGAGCCGCTCGTACTCGGCGTAGAGCTTGGCGCCGGTCTTGTTGTCGTAGCCGAAGGAACCGAAGGTCCCGATCCGCAGCGTGATCTTCCCGGCGCCCTGGCCGCCGCTGCCGCCCTTGCCGCCGTCGTCGTCGCTGCCGCAACCGGTGAGCAGGGTCGTGCCGGTCACGACGACGGCGACCGCCGCGATCGCCGCACGGCGTCCGCGTCTGCTGCTGGAAGTGCGCATTCCACTCTCCTCGTCCAAGGTGGTGCTCGTTGTGCGCCATGAGGCCCGGCCGGCGGATCGCGGCTCGGCGGCTGCCTGGCAGGACCTGGTGCAGGCTGTGCGCGTCCCGGATGGGAGCGCTCCCACGTCGTTGCCGGAAGGTTGCTGCCTGGCGGGTGCGGGTGTCAAGAGATGAACGCGGATTCGTTACCGGAAGGTTTTCCGGGGGTTTCGCGCCACCCTGCGGTGACCGGGGCGTCATCTCCTGAACGCGGACGCGTGGCGCGACGGGATCGTCTTGGACTAGTGTGGGAGCGCTCCCATGCCTATGTGGCCGTGGTGAGCAGCGCGTTGTCCTACGAGGGGAGTTCGGGAGTTGTGAACGGACGGCAGAGCGGCAGACCCACCCTGGAGCAGGTAGCGGCCCGGGCCGGGGTCGGCCGCGGCACGGTCTCCCGGGTCATCAACGGCTCCCCGCGGGTGAGCGAACAGACCAGGACGGCCGTCGCCAGAGCCGTCGCCGAACTCGGCTACGTGCCCAACCAGGCCGCCCGCGCCCTGGCGGGCAGCCGCACCGACGCCATCGCGCTCGTCATCCCCGAGGCGGAGGCCAGGCTCTTCGCCGAGCCCTACTTCCTCGACCTCATCCGGGGCGTCAGCGCCGAACTCGCCGAGGCCGACAAGCAGCTCCTGCTCACCCTGGTCCGCAGCGAGCAGGAGCGGCAGCGGTTCGAGCAGTACCTGGCGGCCCAGCGCGTCGACGGGGTGCTCCTCGCCTCCGTGCACGGCGACGACCCGCTGCCCGACCGGATCCGCGAGCTGGGCCTCCCGGTCGTCATGAACGGCCGCCGCGCCGAGGCCGAACCCGTGCCGTACGTCGACTCCGACAACATCGGGGCGGGCCGGGCCGCCGTCGCCCACCTCGTGGCGCGCGGCCGGAGCAGGATCGCCACCGTCGCCGGGCCGCTCGACATGTACGTGGCGCGCGCCCGGCTCGGCGGCTACCGGGCCGGGCTCACCGAGGCCGGACTCGCGCCCGACGAGGACCTGGTCTCCGCGGGCGACTTCACCGAGGCGGGCGGCCGGCGGGCCATGCGGCTGCTGCTCGACCGCCGCCCGGACCTGGACGCCGTCTTCGCCGCTTCCGACGTGATGGCGGCCGGCGCGCGCGGGGTGCTGCGGGAGGCGGGCCGCCGGGTGCCCGAGGACGTGGCCCTCGTCGGCGTCGACGACTCGCCGGTGGCACGGCTGATGGACCCGCCGCTGACGAGCGTGCGGCAGCCCATCGAGGAGATGGGCCGCACGATGGCGCGGATGCTGATCCGGGAGATCCACGAGGGCACGGCGACGCCCGAGGAGCCCCGCCGGCACGTGCTGCCGACCGAGCTCGTCGTGCGGTCCTCCTGCTGAGTGCGGGCACGCCGGTGCCCCGCGGGACGTCTCGTCCCGCGGGGCACGCGCGTGCTCCCGCGGCCGGGTCGGCCGCGGGGCACGTGCGGTGGGTGCTACAGCGCCGGATGGGCGTTCTTCAGGAGCTCCTGGAACTGGGCCGAGAACCACTGGCCCGAGATCGGGGCGTCCGGCAGCGAGCCCGACATGCTGTTCCCGTTGCGGGCGTTGCCCGTGTACGTCGGGTCGCACATCCGGTCGAAGCCCTTGCCCTCGTTGTTCGGGATCTCCTTGGAGGCGCCGTCGGACTCGCCCGGGGGCTTCATCCAGACGTACGCGTCGATGCCCGCTGCGGGGGCCGCCTGGGGCCGTTCGCCGAGGCCCGCGCCGGACTGGTTGCACCAGTTGCCGAGGTGGATGCGGCGGTCGTAGCGCCCGCCGTTGACGTAGGTGTCGACGCTGGTCAGGGCGCCCGGACCGGTGGGCCGGGCGGTGCCGCCCCACCCGTTGCGGGAGGTGTCGATCAGCATGCCGAGGTTGCTGTCGAAGCCGATGGAGACCAGCTTGGCGCGCATCGCCTGGGCGTACGACAGTTCGTCGGTGTAGCGGTTCCAGTCGACCCACTTCGACTGGCGCACGGAGGTGCCGTTCACGCTGTCGTTGATGGTGAAGTGGTCCTCCTTCAGGGCGCTGTAGTTGGCGGTGTTGACGATGAAGCCGGTCACGTTGGAGAGCGTCGAGCCCTCGGCCGTGGCGGCCTGCTTGAACAGCTCGGCGGACGGGCCGAAGTTGTCGTCCCAGCCCAGCCAGCCGTGGTGGCCGGCGTCGATGTAGTTGTAGACGTTGCCGATCGCGCCGAGCTTCTTGAGCGCGTAGCCGACGCCGGTGATGTAGTTGCCGTTGGCCTTCATGACGTCGCAGTTGGCGGTGGCCGTCGGACGTCCGGAGACGTTGGTGACGAGGTTGGGCAGCGAGTCGATCTCGACCGTGGTGACGATCCGCAGGCCCGCGTACTTCGCGTCGGCGAGGATCGCGGCGATCGGGTCGATGTACTCGGTCTTGTAGCGGTTGATCTCCGTCGGGCCCAGCTCGCCGTTGGAGGCGAGCGCGGCGCAGTCGCGGCCGGGCAGGTTGTAGACGACGAGCTGGACGACGAGCTCGCCGGAGCCCTTCTGCTCCAGGGCCTTGTCGAGGTGGGCGCGCAGGCCCATCGAGGTGCTCGAACCGTTGATGGCGGCGATCCGGTCCAGCCAGACGCCGGTGGGCTGCTGGGAGACCTTGGTGCCGCCCGGCTCGGCCGCGGCCTTCGCGGACCACTCGGGGTTCACGTACACCTTGGCGCCGGCGTACGGGTTGTCGGCCTTGGTCCCGGCCGGCGGCGGCGTGGTGGGAGGCGTGGTCGGGGGAGTGGTGGGCGGGGTGGTCGGGGGCGTCGTCGGCTCGGTGGCGCCGTTGCAGACGACCCCGTTCAGCTTGAAGGTGGCCGGCACGGCGTTGGTGCCGCTGTAGGAGCCGTTGAAGCCGAAGGAGGTGGAGCCGCCGGTGGCCAGCGTCCCGTTGTAGGAGACGTTCTTGGCGGTGACGTTCGCGCCGGACTGGGTGATGGTGGCGTTCCAGCCCTGGGTGACCTGCTGGTTGCCGCCGTAGGTCCACTCGACGGTCCACGCGGCGACCGGGTCACCGGTGTTGGTGACGGTCACGTTGGCGCCGAAGCCGGTGTTCCACTGGTTGGTGATCTGGTAGTCGACCTTGCAGCCGGGGGTGGCGGCGCCGGCGGTGGTGCCGAACACGGTGGCGGTGGCGCCGGTGGCGGTGATCAGGCCGAGTGCCGCCAGGAGGGCGGTGCGGCTGGTGCTTCTGGTGCGGCTCATGCGGGTGGGTGTTCCTTTCAGGGGGTGAGGTCGCGCAGGTGGTCGCGCAGCCCGATGCCGAATGCGGTGGGGGTGCCGTCGTACGAACTGATGAGCGCGGGACCGGAGTTGCAGTTCCAGGTGTTCCAGGTCCAGCCCAGGTACGAGAGGCCGCGGTCGTCGAACCACTTCATGACGCGGTCGATGAACGCGTGCCCGCAGGTGTTCTCACCGATCTCGCCCGCGAGGAGGGGCACCTTGGCGGCCACCGGGGCGAGGGTGTTGTTCCAGCACGTCTCGTCGGAACAGGTGTTGAAGTTGTAGACGTGCCAGGCGGCGGCCAGATTGCCCGCCGGGTCCGTGGGGGCGTACGTGAGCCACTGGCTGAGGTCGTTGGAGTACGCGATGCCCGGGACGAGGACGAGGTTCTTCGATCCCGTGGCGCGGACCGCGTCCACCAGGTCCTGCATGCCGGCGACCTCGTAGCCGATGCCGGGGCAGGTGCCGCCGTCGCGCCAGCAGGACCAGGCCTGTGCCGCGGTGGAGGTCGCCCGGTCCGGATAGGGCTCGTTGAACAGGTCGAAGACGACCCGCCGGTCGTTCTTGAAGGTGTTCGCCACCGAGGTCCAGAACGCCGGGGTGTACTGGGCGCCGGGCATCGGCTTCTGGCAGGAGGCGTGCACGTCGGCGCAGCCCGACGAGTTGCCGGTGTACTGGCCGTGGGTCCAGTGCAGTTCGACCACGGGGGTCATTCCGTGGGCGAGCACCTTGGCCACCAGGTCCTTGACCGCGTTGACGTAGTTCGCGCCGCGGTACTCGGGCTTGATGTTGTCCAGGCCGAGCCAGCACTCCTCGTTGAGGGGGATGCGGACCGTGTTGGCCTTCCAGTCGGCGATGGCCTTGACCGAGGCGTCGTCGACGGGACCGTCGAAGAAGCCGTAGCCCTGGACGCACATGAACTCGCCGCCGGAGCGGTTGACGCCGAGGAGGCGGCGGACCGCGCCGTTCTGGTCGGTGAACTTGTTCCCGGTCACGCCGAGTTCGGGCGCGCCGGAGACGGGGGTCGGCGGTGGGAGGGTCGGGGGAGGGGTGGTAGGGGGTGTGGTCGGGTCGGTGGGGGTCGGTGTGGGTGTCGTGGTCGACGGGGTCGGCGTCGGGGTGGGCGTGGGCCCGTCGGCGTTGCAGGGCGTGCCGTTGAGCGTGAACGCGGTGGGAGCCGTGTTGGCGCCCGTCCAGGAGGCGATGAAGCCGCCCGTGACCTTCGCGCCCGTGGCGAGCGCGGCGTTCCAGCTCTCGTTCAGGACCGTGACGGACGCCCCGGACTGGGACCACTTCCCGCCCCAGCCCTGACTGACGACCTGGCCGGCCGGGAAGGCGAAGCCGAGGCTCCAACCGTTCAGCGCGGCGCTGTTGTTGGTGATCGTGACGGCGCCCTGGTAGCCGCCGGACCACTGGCCGACGACCGAGTACTCCACTGTGCAGGCGGGTGCGGCCGCTGCTCCGGAGGCCGTACCCACGACGGCGAAGGCGGTGCTCGCCATCGTGAGCGCCGCTCCTGCGAGCAGCGCGGACAGACGTGGGGGATGTCGCATGAGCGAGTCCTCACAGCGAGGGCACACCCCTGATGGTGTGCCGACTGGATGGAACCGCTCCCACTGGTCGGGCAGACCGTAGCGTCAACTGGCGCCAAGCAAAAGAGGGGTTGGGTAAATTTCCGCCTCATCTGCCTTCGACTCTTCACACACCTTGACGCCGTTGCGGCTCAACTGCACAGTGGGAGCGCTCCCACTGGTTCAGGGCTTGTCCCCGCACGCCCTTCTCGCTCTTCGCACCCCCAACCTCCCGAGCCGCGAGGAGAACCACCGCATGCCACGACCACCCGTACGCCGACCACGCCGGCAGCTGACCGCGCTGGCCGCGGCGCTCTCGCTGCCCCTCGGCCTCACGGCCGTCGGTGCCACCACGGCCCAGGCCGCCGCCGTGCAGTGCAGCGTCGACTACAAGACGAACGACTGGGGTTCCGGCTTCACCGCCGAACTCACCCTCACCAACCGGGCGACCACCGCGCTCAACGGCTGGACCCTCACGTACTCCTACGCCGGTGACCAGAAGGTCACCAACGGATGGAACGGCGTCTGGTCCCAGTCCGGCAGGAACGTGACGGTGACCAACGCCTCCTGGAACGGCACCCTCGCCGCGGGCGCCGCCACCACGACCGGCGCCCAGTTCACCTACAGCGGGACCAACGCCGCCCCGACCGCCTTCGCGGTCAACGGCACCACCTGCACCGGTGCCCACCAGCCCCCGGTCGCCGTCCTGACCAGCCCCGCCGCGGGCGCCGTCTACACCGAGGGCGACGCGGTGCCGCTCGCCGCCACCGCCGCCGCGGCCGACGACGCCACCGTGAGCAAGGTGGAGTTCTACAGCGACACCACGCTCCTCGGCACCGACACGACCGCGCCCTTCACCCACAGCGCGGCCGGCCTCGCCACCGGCGCCCACTCCCTCTACGCCAAGGCCTACGACAGTCTCGGCGCCTCCGCCGAATCCGCCCCCGTCGGCATCACCGTCGCCGCCGGACCCGCACTGGTCGCCTCCCCGACCCAGCTCGGCGTCCGCCAGGGCGCCACCGGCACCTTCGACCTGAAGCTGTCCACCGCCCCGACCGCGAACGTCACGGTGAGCGTCGCCCGCACCTCAGGCAACACCAACCTCACCGCGACCCCGGCGACCCTCACCTTCACCCCGGCGAACTGGAACACCGCCCAGAAGGTGACCGTCGCCGCCGCGGCCACCGGCACCGGCTCCGCCGTCTTCACCGCGACCGCCCCCGGCCACGCCAAGGCCGAGGTCACCGTCGCCCAGCTGGCCGCGGACTCCACGTACGACGCCCGCTTCCTCGACCTGCACGGGAAGATCACCAACCCGGCCAACGGCTACTTCTCGCCCGAGGGCATCCCGTACCACTCCGTCGAGACCCTGATCGTCGAGGCCCCCGACCACGGGCACGAGACGACCTCGGAGGCGTACAGCTACCTCATCTGGCTCCAGGCCATGTACGGCAAGATCACCGGCGACTGGACCAAGTTCAACGGCGCCTGGGACACCATGGAGAAATTCATGATCCCCACCCGTGCCGACCAGCCCACCACCTCCTCCTACAACGCCTCCAAGCCGACCACGTACGCCCCCGAATGGGACCTCCCGTCGCAGTACCCGGCGAAGCTCGACTCCGGCGTGACCTCCGGCTCCGACCCGATCGCCGCCGAACTCAAGAGCGCCTACGGCACCGACGACATCTACGGCATGCACTGGATCCAGGACGTCGACAACGTCTACGGCTTCGGCAACGAGCCGGGGAAGTGCTCCGCCGGACCGACGGCGACCGGCCCCTCGTACATCAACACCTTCCAGCGCGGCCCCCAGGAGTCCGTCTGGGAGACCGTCACCCACCCCACCTGCGACACGTTCGCCTACGGCGGCAGGAACGGCTACCTGGACCTCTTCACCGGGGACGCCTCCTACGCCAAGCAGTGGAAGTACACCAACGCCCCCGACGCCGACGCCCGCGCCGTCCAGGCCGCCTACTGGGCCGACCTCTGGGCCAAGCAGCAGGGCAAGGGGAGCCAGGTCACCGCGACCGTCGGCAAGGCCGCCAAGATGGGCGACTACCTGCGCTACGCGATGTTCGACAAGTACTTCAAGAAGGTCGGGAACTGCGTCGGCCCCACCGCCTGCCCGGCCGGCACCGGCAAGGACAGCGCGCACTACCTGATGTCCTGGTACTACGCCTGGGGCGGCGCCACCGACACCTCCGCCGGCTGGTCCTGGCGGATCGGCTCCAGCCACGCCCACGGCGGCTACCAGAACCCGCTCGCCGCGTACGCGCTCAGCACGTACGCCCCGCTCAAGCCCAAGTCGACGACGGGCGCGGCGGACTGGGCGACCAGCCTCGACCGGCAGCTGGAGTTCTACCGCTGGCTCCAGTCGGACGAGGGCGCCATCGCGGGCGGCGCCACCAACAGCTGGCAGGGCCGCTACGCCACCCCGCCGGCCGGCACGCCGACCTTCCACGGCATGTACTACGACGAGAAGCCCGTCTACCACGACCCCGCGTCCAACCAGTGGTTCGGCTTCCAGGCCTGGTCCATGGAGCGCGTCGCCGAGTACTACCAGCAGACCGGCGACGCAGAGGCGAAGACCGTCCTCGACAAGTGGGTCTCCTGGGCGCTGTCCAAGACCACGATCAACCCGGACGGCACCTACCGCATCCCCTCCACCCTCCAGTGGTCGGGCGCGCCCGACACCTGGAACGCGACCAGCCCCGGCGCCAACGCCGGCCTGCACGTCACCGTCGCCGACTACACCGACGACGTCGGCGTCGCCGCCGCCTACGCCAAGACGCTCACCTACTACGCGGCCAAGTCCGGTCACGCCGAGGCCAAGCGCGTCGCCAAGGCCCTCCTCGACGGCATGTGGGACCACCACCAGGACCCACTGGGCATCGCCGTCCCGGAGACCCGCGCCGACTACAACCGCTTCGACGACCCGGTCTACGTGCCGAGCGGCTGGACCGGCACCATGCCCAACGGCGACGCGGTGAACTCCTCCTCGACCTTCGCCTCGATCCGCTCCTTCTACGAGGACGACCCGGCCTGGCCCAAGATCGAGGCCTACCTGGCGGGCGGCGCCGCACCCGTCTTCACCTACCACCGGTTCTGGGCCCAGGCGGACATCGCCCTGGCCATGGGCTCGTACGCGGAGCTGCTCGAATAACAGCCCGCCCCGCATGGAGACGGCTCCGCGTACGACGAGGCCGGGCGGCCCCCGCGAGGGGACCGCCCGGCCTCCGGACGCTCCCGGCGCCCGGCCGAAGCCCCGGACTCCTCGCGACCCGCCTGGACAGCTCGTCGAGCCGCCGCTTAGGGTCGGGAGCCGAATCGTCGGGCGGTCGCCCGGAACACCGGGAACCGTCCAGGAGCGCGCACGTGGTCACCCTCGCCGATGTCGCCCGCCACGCCGGGGTCTCGGCCAGCACCGTCAGCTACGTGCTCAGCGGGAAACGCTCCATATCCGGCCCCACCCGCGAGCGCATCCAGCACAGCATCGACACCCTCGGCTACCGGCCGCACGCCGGCGCCCGCGCGCTCGCCAGCAGCCGCACCGACATCCTCGCCCTGATGATGCCGCTGCGCACCGGCCTCTACGTGCCCGTCATGATGGAGATCGCGATGGCCGTCACCACCACGGCCCGCGCCCACGGCTACGACGTCCTGCTGCTCACCGGCGAGGAGGGCCCCGAGGCCGTCCGCCGCGTCGAGGGCAGCGCCGTCGCCGACGCCATGATCGTCATGGACGTCGGCCTCGACGACCCGCGGATCCCCCTCCTCCGGGCCGCCGAACGGCCCGCCGTCCTCATCGGCCTGCCCGCCGAGAGCGTCGAGGCCGCCGACGCCACTGGACTCGACTGCGTCGACCTCGACTTCGAGGCCGCCGGAGCCCGCTGCGTCGAACACCTCGCCTCCCTCGGCCACACCGCCGTCGCCGTCCTCGGCGAACCCCCCGCCGTCCACGAGCGCGGCACCGGCTTCGCCGCCCGCACCCTCACCGGGCTGCGCGCCGCCGCCGGGGCCCACGGCGTCGGCCTGCTCCACCGGCCCGTCGACGGCACCTACGCGGCCGTCGCCGCCGCCGTCACCCGCGTCTTCGAGGAACGCCCCGGCACCACGGCCCTCGTCGTCCAGAACGAGGCCGCCGTCGAGCCCCTCCTCGCCCTCCTGCGCCACCAGGGCCGCGCCGTCCCCGAGGACGTCTCCGTCGTCGCCATCTGCCCCGACCAGGTCGCCGTGCACGCCTCCGTGCCGCTCACCGCCGTCTCCGTACCCGCCCGGGAGATGGGCCGGCGGGCCGTCGAACGGCTCGTCGCCCGCCTCGCCGGACAGGACGCGCGCGGTACGGAACTCATCGCGCCCCGACTGACCGCGCGCGCCAGCACCGCACCCGCCCCCCGCGCCGAGGACCGCCGTGGCCACGACGGACGCTGACACCGGCGACAGCGCGGCGGAGTTCCGGGCCTTCTTCGAACGCCACTACGCCGAACTCGCGCGCCTCGCCCACCTGCTGACCGGCGAGACCGACGCCGCCGACGACCTCGCCGCCGACGCCATGCTCGCGCTCTGGCACCGCTGGGACCGGGTCCGCGCCGCCGACCACCCCGCCGCCTACGCCCGGGGCGTCGTCGCCAACCTCGTCCGCACCCGCATCCGCGGCACCGTGCGCGAACGGCGCCGCATCGCCGCCTTCTGGGACCGGCGCCCCGAGCACACCGAGGACCCCGACGTGCCCGCCGTCGTGGACGTCAGGGCGGCGCTGCGCGCCCTGCCCTTCCGCAAGCGCGCCTGCGTCGTGCTCCGGCACGCCTTCGACCTCTCCGAACGCGACACCGCCCTCGCCCTGGGCGTCTCGGTCGGTACGGTCAAGAGCCAGACCGCCAAGGGCATGGCCGAACTCCAGCGCCTGCTCGGCCCCCGGGCCGCCACCGAACTCGCCGCGGGGAGGCGCTGATGGACGAGACCCGGATCCGCCGCGAACTGAGGGACGCGGCGCACGCGCACCGGCCCGACCACGCCCGCATCCTCGCCCGGGTGGAACGGGGCATGGCCGAACCGTCCCCGGCCGGCCGGCGCACCCGGCCGTCCCGCCGGTGGACCGGCCGCCGCTGGGCCGTGGCCGTCGCCGTCACCGCGGCCGTCGCCGGGGTCGCCGGCATCGGCGGCCTCGCGGCGACCACCCTGGGCGACCGGCCGGCCGGACCCGCCGCGACGCTGCCCGCGCCCGGTCCGACCGCCCGCGCCGCCGGCACGATCAACCCCGGCAGCAACCGCTGGTGGGCCCAGAGCGACCTCGCCCTCACGACGGACTCGGCCGTCTCCGGGCTCACCGTCGAACTGCGCGTCGCCCGCACGCCCGGAGTGGTGAGCACCGGCCACTGGCGCACCCGCCCCGCCGAGGACTTCACGGTCACCGTGACCGAGGAGCCCCGCGCCCTCGTCTACCGCTGGACCCTCGAGCCGGGCCGCGCGGTGCCGCCCGGCCCCCACACCTTCGCCGCCCAGTACAACCACGCCGAGGGCGCGCGCGACGCCTCGGCCGACACGTACACCGTCCTCCTGACCGGCCCCGACGGCGGCCGCACCACCCTCCGGGGCGGCTTCGGGGGCCCCGGGGGGTCCTGACCGGCTTGCGGTTGACGCGGCGTCAACTCCTACCGTCCTCGTACGGGGCCGGAGACACCGGCCCCCGGCGAGGGAAGGACACCGTCATGGCCTGGTCGATCGCGGAGGTGGCCCGGACGTCCGGGGTGACGTCCCGGACGCTGCGGCACTACGACGAGATCGGCCTGCTCGCACCCGCGTGGACCGAGGGCGACGGGCACCGCCACTACGAGGAGCCCCAGCTGCTGCGCCTCCAGCAGATCCTGCTCATGCGGGAGCTGGACCTCGGCCTGCGCGAGATCCGGGACGTCCTCGACAGCGGGGCCGACCGCGTGGCCGTCCTGCGCGAGCACCACGCCCGGCTGGTCGCCGAGCGGGACCGGCTCGGCACGCCGGCCCGCACGGTCGCCCGCACCCTCGCCGAACTCCAGGAGAACGAGGACCACGACATGGTGAGCGTCAACCGCCCCGAAAACCTCTTCGAGGGCTTCCGGCCCGCACCTACGCCGAAGACCCGCGCTTCCGCGCGAACTTCGACAGGATCGCCGAGGGCCTCGCCGCGTACCAGTGCGAGGCGATGACCGTCTACGCGGACACCCGGCTGAGCCGAGGCCGGGCGGGTCCGAGGCGCGGCTGAGACGAGGCCGGGCGGGCCCGTCGGGAGGCTCGCCCGCGACTCGGTTCGGGATCCGTCGGGAGGTCCGCCCGCGACTCGGTTCGGGATCCGTCGGGAGGTCCGCCCGCGACTCGGTTCGGGATCCGTCGGGAGGTCCGCCCGCGGCTTCGCGCGGGGCTCGTCGAAAGGCCCGCCGGCGGCCTCGCCCGGCATTGACACCCGCGGTGCGTGAATCGTCGTGATCTCGGTGTTGGTGCCGGTCGGGGACGCGGTGAGAGGCTGCGCCGCATGGACATCTTCAAGACGACGAGCGGTGCGGTACGAGGTTTCCGGGCGGCCGCCGACGTCGTCGCCGTACGCGGAATCCCTTACGCGGCACCGCCGTTCGGCGCCCACCGGTTCAGGGAGCCCGCCCCCGCGCCCGCGTGGGCCGGGGTGCGGGACGGTACGGCCTTCGGCCCGATCGCCCCGCAGTCGGCGGAGCTGCCCGGCGCGCCCGTGTGGTCGCCCGGCGACGAGGACGTCCTCACCGTCAACGTCTGGACTCCGGCCCCGGACGGCGGCTCCCTGCCCGTCCTCGTGTGGATCCACGGCGGCGCCTACGCCTTCGGCTCCTCGGCCCAGCCCGACTTCGACGGCGCTGTCCTCGCCCGCGCCGGTCTCGTCGTCGTCACCCTCAACTACCGGCTCGGCTTCGAGGGGTTCGGGCACGTACCGGCGGCCGGGGCGGACGCGTACCCGGACAACCGCGGCCTGCTCGACCAGGTCGCCGCCCTGCGCTGGGTCCGGGACAACATCGCGGCGTTCGGCGGCGACCCCGGCAACGTCACGATCGCCGGCCAGTCCTCCGGAGCCGCGTCCGTCGCCTGCCTGATGGCGACGGACCGCGCCCGCGGCCTGTTCCGCCGGGCCATCGCCCACAGCCCCGCGAGCCCCTGCCACACACCGGAGACCGCGGCCGCGACGACCCGCGAGGTCGCCGCCGCCGCGGGTCGCCCCGCCACCGCGGCGGGCCTCCGCTCGGCGAGCCCCGAAGCCCTGGTCGCCGCCTCCGACCGCGTGGTCGACGACTACCGGCGCGACCCCGCGTCGGGCTCCCGCCACTACGACCCCTCGCTCTACGCCCCCGTCCTCGACGGCGACGTCCTGCCCGCCGACCCCCTCGCCGCGCCGGTCGCCGGAGCCGCCCGGGACGTGGACCTGCTGGTCTGCCACACCACCGAGGAGTACTGGCTGCTCGACGCCGTCGGCAGCAGCGCCAAGGTCACCACGGAGGAGCAACTGGCCCGATTCGCCGAGGACTTCGGACTCCCCGACGGCCTGATCGCCGGTTACCGCGCCGAACGCCCCGACGCGCCGGTGCTCGACGTGTACCTCGCCGTCTTCGGCGACCTCCTGTTCGGGGCCTACGCCGACCGGCTCGCCGAGCGGCACGCCCGCGGCGGCGGCCGGACGTACCTCGCGCGCTTCGACCGGCGGCGCACCGGCCCGGACGGCCCCGTGCGCGCCTGGCACTGCGCGGACGTCCCCTTCGCCTTCGGCACCCTCGACGAGGACTGCGTGGCCTTCCTCGTCGGCGGCGTCCCCACCGCCGCCGACCACGCGCTCTCCCGCCGCATGGTCCGGGCCTGGGCCGCCTTCGCCGCCACCGGCGACCCGGGCTGGCCGCCGTTCGACGGGACCACCGGCGCCGCCAAAGTGTGGAGGACCCGCGATCACGAGGGCGACGACGAGCGTGACGACGACGAGCGTGACGACGGGGGCGACCGCTCGCGCGACGACCTCGCGGCCGGCGACCGCGCCGCCGTCCGCGCGCTCTGGGCGCCGTTCCGCTTCCCGCTCCTGCGCCCGTGAACGCGGCAGCCACCCGGGCCCCGAACCGGACCCGGGTGGTGCGCCCGCCCCGCCCGTCAGGCGCAGGGCCGCCGGGGGGTCCAGTCGCCCAGATACCCCGCCCGGGTCGCGGACGCGGCCTCGGCGGCGGTGAGTCGGGGACGGTTCTCCGGGACCGTGATCGCGGCCCCGGGGCCGGTGTTGCGGTACTCGGCGAACCGCTGCGCCTGCCACGGAGAGGCCTCGCGCATGTTCGCGTACGGGGCGGTGGCGTCGATCCCGGGGCCCAGGACGCTGTCCCGGACGACGAGCGACGGCCAGGCCGTGGGGTCCGAGCCGGGCACCCAGGGCCGGGCCAGCTTGTAGAAGCCGTCCGGCGCCTCGCCGGTGACCCGGCAGCGGGAGGCGAGGAAGCCGGAGGCGTTGGTCCGGGCCGTGGACGGGGCGAAGACGAAGCCGTGCGGGGCCGCGGCCAGGTCGGGGCGGAGCAGCGTACGGAAGTGGCAGTGCTCGAAGACCGCCCTGGCCCGGCCGAACACGAAGTCGACGTCGCCCTCCACGTGGCAGTGGGCGAAGTACTGCCGGGCGACGGCGGCCAGGGACGCCGAGTCGGCGTACAGGGTGTCCTGGTGGCCGAGGAAGCGGCAGTGGAAGAACGCCGACCGGTCGCCCTGCACCTTCAGCGCGACGGCCTGCGTGCCGGGGTTCCCCGGGAGGTCGGTGCGCAGGAAGTCGTTGGCGAAGGTGACGCCCTGGGCGGTGAAGCCGTCCGCCCGGACGGTGGTGGTCGCCGAGCCGGTCGTGCCGTGGGTGCCGCCCTCGGGCCGGGGCGTGCCGGCCGCGTTGGCGTACACCACGACGACGTCCCCGGGGTTCCCGGTCGCGCCGATCCACGTCATGCCGGTGCGGTCCGGGCCCACGGCGACCGTCTCGCGGTAGGTGCCGGCGGCGAGGACCAGGGTCCGGTCGGCGCCGGCCGCCGCGGTGACCGCGGCCTGGACGGTGGTGTGGTCGCCGAGGCCGCCGGGGTGCACGTACAGGGTCCGCTCGGTGAGTCGGGCTGAGGGCGAACCGAACCGGCCGAAGGGAGCCGGGGGAGCGGCGGTCGCGGTCCCGGCCGGCAGCGCCGCGGCGAGGGCGGCGCCGAGGCCGGCGGTGAGCAGGGTGCGGCGTCCGGGGCCTTCGGCCCCGGTGGGGTGTGCGGGCATGCGGGTCCTCCCGGAGGTCTCAGCGGAGGCGGCCCGCGCCCGCGTGGTGGTCGACGAGGGCGGGCACGGCCCTCGGGTGGTCGACCCGGGTGCGCAGGACCGGGGTCCAGCCCGCGTCGGCGCGCAGCGTCTCGCCCGGGTACTGCTCGTTGTGGACGGCGAGCAGGTCGACCGGGGCGCCGTTGACGTAGTTGCCCGCGACCGTGACCGGCGCGTCCTTCCACTTCTTCAGGATCTTCCCGGCGGGGACGCCGGCGGCGAGCGTGAACGCGTTCCTCTCGGCGAACAACCGGGACTCCAGGCCGATGCCGAGGCTGTACACGTACGGCCCGTCCGGCACCACGAAGTGGTTGTTGTACGCGTCGACCCGGCCGAAGCGGACCCGCGGCGCGCGCTCCACGACGCCGTCGAAGAGGTTGTGGTGCAGCGTGACGCGCAGCTTGCCCCGGTCGGTGGCGCCGGCACTGTCGCTGTTGCCGATCATCAGCGTCTTGTCGTGGTCAGTGAAGACGTTCCAGGAGGCGGTGACGAGGTCGGCGCCCCGCACGACGTCGAGTTCGCCGTCGTGCTGCTGGTAGACCTCGCCGTAGTACGAGGGCAGCGAACTGTCCGGGTGGGCCCCGTCGGTGAACGTGTTGTGGTCGATCCACACGTGCGTGGAGCCGTACACGACGAGGCTGTCGTACTCGGAGTTCCACGCCCCGGTCGCGCCGTCCGTCGGGTCCCACTGGGGGAAGCAGTCGAGCGGGCTCTCCAGGGTGAGGTTGCGGACGATGACGTTGTCCACGCCCTGCACCTGGAGGCTGCCGCCGGTGATGCCCGCGTGCCGGCCGACGCCGGTGATCGTGGTGTTCGCGGGCACCTTCACCTTGATCGCCTCGCCCTGGGCGGTGGCGGAGGCCGCCCGCAGGTCCTCCTGGGGGCCGCCGACCTCGTTCTCGTACCCCCAGACGGCCGGGTCGTAGTCGGCGAGGTAGCGGGCGAAGTCGTAGCCGGGGGCCTCGAAGGCGGCGCAGCCGGCGGCGGTCGCGTTCAGGGTGCCGACCACCTTGACGATCCGCGGCTCGGTGCCGGCGACCGCGAGCGCGGCCCGGAACTCCGCCCAGGTGGTGACGGTGAAGACCCGGGAGGCCGCCGCGGCGGACCCGCCGGTCGTGCCGGTGCCGTCGGAGGCCCAGCCGTCCCCGGCCGGCAGGGTGGCGCGGGCCGGGTCGGCGCCCGGCCGGTGACCGGCGTGGGCACTCGCCGCGGGCGCGGTGACGGTCAGGGCGAGGGCGGTCGCGGCCACCACTCCCCGTCGCTTGCGTCGGTTCACGGTCAGCTCTCCTCGGAATCGGGCCAGGTGATCAGGTCGGTGGGTATCCCGTCGTCCAGGCGGCGCAGTTCGCGCGGCGCCAGGACCCGGGTGCGCAGGAGCTCGGCGGCCACCAGACGGGCCACCTCGATCGCCCCGGGCGGGTTGAAGTGCGTGTTGTCCTGCTCGGTCGCGGTCCAGTTGAAGTACGTCTTCGTCGTCTCGGGTCCCAGCTCCTGCCACAGGGCCAGCGACAGCGCCTCGACGTCCAGCAGCGGCACGTCCTCCTCCGCGGCGACCGCCCGCATCGCCGCCGGATACGCGCCGTGCGTGCGCAGGGCCGTCCCGTCGGCGGCGAACTTCCGCCGCTCCACGGGGGTGGCCAGCACCGGAAGGGCGCCCCGCGCCCGCGCGCCCCCGACGAACACGCGCAGGTTGTCCTGGTAGGTGGTCCACGGTTCGGTGTAGCGGGCCGGGTCGGCGGCCTTCGCGTCGTTGTGGCCGAACTGGATCAGGAGCAGGTCGCCGGGGCGCAGCGCCGCCGCGATCGGTCCGAACCGGCCCTCGTCGAGGAAGCTCTTGGTGCTGCGCCCGTTGACCGCGTGGTTGGCGACCGCGATCCCCCGGTGCAGGAAGAACGGCAGGGCCGTCCCCCAGCCGGTCTCGGGTGCCGCGTCGGCGTACTTCTGCGCGGCCGTCGAGTCGCCGGCGACGAACAGCGTCCGCCCGCGGGGCCGGCTCTGCGCCCGGGCCGCGGGGGCCCCGGCCAGGGCGAGCGCGAGGCCCGCCCCGGTCGTGACGACCGCGCGGCGGTCGACGCTCACCGGGACTGCCGCTTCCACTCGGCCTGGGCGGCGTTCAGCTGCTCGGCGAGGTGGTCGAGGAACTCCTCGGCGGTGGACTTGCCGAGGAGGACCTTCTGGAACGCGGGCTCGTTGTCGGCCTTGGAGATGGTGTTCCAGTCGGGCAGGTAGTACGGCAGCTCGACGATGGTGGCCTTGCCGCTGAAGAGGACCTCGGCGCCGAGCTTGGTCGGCTCGGCCTTCGCGAGCCACGGGTCGGCGGCGGCCTCGGTGTTGGCGGGGATGGCGCCGGCCGACTCGTTCCACTTGCTGTTGGACGCGTGGGAGGCGGCGAACTCGATGAACTTCCAGGCGGCGGCCTTGTTCCTGCTCGACGAGAAGAGGCCGAGGCCGTCGACGGGGTTGGAGACCTGCACGCGGGTGCCGTCGTCCAGGGTCGGGTTGGGGATGCCGCGGAACTTCTCCGTGCCGAGCGCCTTCACGTGGTCCTTGTAGGAGCCCAGGTTGTGGTTCAGCATGCCGATCTGGCCGCTGTCCCACTGGGCGACCATCTTGGTGAAGTCGTTGTTGACGTCGGCGGCCGGGGTGGTCCGCTTGAACAGGCCGGCGTACTTCTCCAGGGCGGCGACGTTCTTCGGGTCGTTGACGGTGGTCCTGTCGCCGTTCCAGAAGGACGTGATGCCGCTCTGGCCGTACATGGCGTCCAGGGCCTGGGCGATGGAGCCCGCGCCGCCGCGGATCGTGTAGCCGAAGCGGTTCTTCTCCGCCGCCGTCAGCTTCTCGGCCGCCGCGTAGAACTTCGACCAGGTGGCGGGCTCCTCCAGGCCGGCCGCCTCGAACAGGTCGGTGCGGTAGTACAGCACGCCGTTGCTGGCGGAGGTGGGGACGGTGAACAGCTCGTCCCGGCCGCCGGCCGCCTTGACGCTCGCGAGCATGCCGGCGTTCAGCTTTCCCTTGAGGGAGCTGCCGTCGATCCGGGCGTCGAGCGGTTCGAGCGCGTTCTGCGCGGCGATCCCGGCGAGCATCGCCGCGCCGACGCCGCCGACGTCCGGCAGCGCGCCGCCCTGGATGGCGGTGTCGTACTTCGACTGGACCTCCTTGGAGGCTATCCCGACGTACTCGACGTCGATGTCGGGGTTCGCCTTCTCGAAGTCCGCGATGATCTCCTTCCAGACCTCGGTGCGGACACCGCCGTTGTTGTCCCAGAAGGTGATCTTTCCCTTGCCCGATCCCTCGGTGCCCTTGTCGCCGCCCGTGCCGCTGCCGTCGTCACCGCAGGCGGTGGCGGTCAGGGCGAGGACGCCGGACAGGGCGAGGGCGAGGGCGGCTCTGCGCCGTCCGCCGGGGAAGATGGTCATCGTCGGCTCTCTTCTCTCGGGGTGTTGCGAGGATGGGGATGTGGGGGAGCTCAGGGGGTGAACCTCAGAGGGCGGCCCTCGGGGAGGGCGCCCGGGGGGTGACCCTCAGGGGGCGGCTCTCGGGGAGGGAGCCCGGGGGTGAAGCGGAAGGCGGAGAACACGGCCGTCCCGGCCTGCCCCGCGCCCACCGGGGCGCCCGCGAACAGGCCGAGGAGCGCGCCGACCCACCGCCAGGGCGTGGCCGCGAACTCCGGACCGAGCCGGACCGGTTCCGCGGCGCCGTCGGAGGCGTACGAGAAGCGGCAGCGCGCGTCCTCCGTGACCTCGATCCGCAGCCGGACCCGGTCCCCGTCCAGGGGCCGGGAGTGCGCCGCGTCCCGCTCGGCGCGGGCGCCGGCCGGGGCGAAGCGGTGGACCAGGCGGACGGTGCCGTCAGGGGCGCGTTCGAGCCCGATCCAGGCGTACGCGTCGCCCAGGACGACGAGTCCGGCGCGGGCACCGGGCGCCTCGCCGTCCAGCCGCAGACCGACCTCGACGACGCCGGCACCGGCGGGCAGCCGCTGGGTGAGGACGTGCGGCACGCTCCGGAGGTCGTCCAGGCGCTCCGTACGGACGCAGCCGAGGCGCAGGCCGTCACCGGCGTGGTGGGTGGCCCAGCCCTCGTCCGGGTTGGCGGTCCACTGCCACTGGCGGCCGTGGCGCCCGCCGGGAAAGGTGTCGTCGACCGCCGGACGGGCGACGGGCTGCTCGGGCAGGTCCGGCTTGCGGTGCACACGGACCGGGGCGCCGCCGTCGCCGAGCACCGGCCAGCCGTCCCCGTCCCAGCGCATCGGCTGGAGGTGCACGACCCTGCCGTGCGCGCCCGCCTGCTGGAAGTGCAGGAACCAGTCCTCGCCGTGCTGGGTGCGCACCCAGCCGCCCTGGTGCGGGCCGTTGACGTCGGTGTCGCCCTGCGCCAGGACGATCCGCTCCTCGTACGGGCCGGCGAACGACCGCGACCGGAGCGCGCCCTGCCAGCCGGTGGCCACGCCCCCGGCCGGGGCGAGGATCCAGAACCAGCCGTCGTGCCGGTACAGCTTGGGCCCTTCCAGGGTGAACCAGCCGGGGATCCGGTCGGCGTCCACGAGCACCCGGCCCTCGTCGAGGACCTTGCTGCCGTCCGGGCTCATCCGGTGCCCGACCAGCCGGTTGTTCACCCCGGCGCGGGACTTGGCGAGGGCGTGCACGAGGTACGCCTCGCCGGAGGCGTCGTCCCACAGCGGGCAGGCGTCGATCAGGCCCCGGCCGGCCTTCACCAGGTGCGGTCTGGTCCACGGACCGCGTACGGAGCGGGAGTTGATCTGATGGATCCCGTGGTCCGGGTCGCCCCAGAAGATCCAGAACCGGCCGTCGTGGTGGCGCAGCGACGGCGCCCACACCCCGCGGTCGTGCTGCGGGGAGGTGAACGCGGCGGCCGGTTCGAGCCGTTCCAGCGCGTGGCCGACGAGGGTCCAGTTGACCAGGTCCCGGGAGTGCAGCAGCGGCAGCCCGGGTGCGCGGCCGAAGCTGGACGCGGTCAGGTAGTAGTCCTCGCCCACCCGCAGGACGTCCGGGTCCGACCAGTCCGCCGCCAGGACCGGGTTGCGGTACGTGCCGTCGCCCAGGTCGCCGGTGACGGTCGCCCGACCCGCGACCACGTCCTTCGCGGGGCCGGGTCGACGCCCCCGGGCCGCCCCGGTCACGGCGCCACCGCCCTGCGGACCAGCGCCGCCGCCCCGGACCGGTCGAGCCGGCCGTCGGCGACGACGGTCACCACCCGCCGTACGAGGGTCTCCCCGGCCGGCACCGCGAGGCGCCCGGCGTGGGCGAGCGAGGAGCCGACGCCGGGGTACTCGGCGGCGCGCACGAACCAGGGGTCGCTGCGCGTCCGCGCGGTCGCCCCGGCGAACACCAGGGTCCAGTCCTCGCCCGCGAGCGCCACCCAGTCCGCGGTGAAGCCGTGCACGGCGGCCTCGCCGTCCGTGTCGGGGCCGCTTGCAGCAGCACCCGTGCCGGGGCCGCTTGCAGCACCTGCGCCACCCGCGCCGGAGCTGCTCGCACCGCTTCCGCCTCCGCCTCCGCCTCCGTCCGGGCCGAACGCCGTCGGCGGCGCGGTCTCCTTGGGCGCGCGCCAGAAGAAGCCGCCGTACGCGGCGCCGGGGCGGCCGTTGGTCGCGGGGCTGCCGAGGGAGAGGTCGCGGCCCGAGGTGTTGGTGAGGGAGAAGGTGAGGTCGAGGGCCCAGGCGGAGTCGGTGAGGGCGGTGGCCGCGACGGTGCGGTGCTCGCGCAGCAGCCGCTCGCCGCCGGCGATCCAGCTCAGCTCCTCGACGAAGCCGTCCGGGTCGCACAGCTTGAACCCGTCGTGCCGCTGCACGCCGTGGTTGTCGAGCTCGACGGGGCCGCGGTCGCGGACGAAGGTGCGGCCGCCCCAGAAGTTGCGGCCGTCGACGTCGGCGACGGCGATGCCCGCTCCCAGGTGGTGCGGGTGGTCGTGGGGCAGGGTCTCGGTGACCACGCGGCCGGCGAGGGTGGTGACGGGGTGCAGATGCGGCCGCGGAGCGTGGCCGGGGGCGAGGTCGGGCCGGGTGGTGTAGCGGGCGACGGTGCGGCCCGCGCAGCGCAGCAGGACCGGCGGCTCGGGGGTCATCGGGCCTCCGCCCGGTGCGACGGCGCCCAGGTGGCGCCGAGTTCGGAGAAGAGCCGCAGCCCGTCGGCGCTGGCGTCGACCAGGGTGTCGACGCCGTCGACGACCCGGCGCGGCGCGCTCTCGCCGGGCTCGGCGTGCCAGTGTGCGTCGGGGATCGCCAGCGGGTCCGGGGCGGTCCGGACCGCCTCGACGACCCGCATGAACGCACCGGTCGCCGCCGGCGGCACCCGCAGCGGCTCGCCGTCCGTGACGTGCGCGACGAGGTTCTCCAGGAGGTCGGTGCGGCCGTACTCGGTCTCCTCGGGTCCGTGTCCCGCGCGCTGGACGAGGACCCGGTCCTGCCGGTACCAGAAGGTGATGCGGCCGCGGGTGCCGTGGACGACCGCGTACGGCTCCGAGGACTTCTCGGCGCAGAGGGTGGCGGCGACCGTGACCTGGGTGCCGGCCGAGGTCACCACCCGTACCGCGGAGGTGTCGTCGGACTCGATCGCGTGCGCGCGGAGGAGTTCGGTCTCGATGTGCTCGACGTCCTCCGCGCGGGTGGAGCCGGAGAGCGCGAGGGCGGTGGCGACGGCGTGGGCGAGCGGGTTGGTGAGCGCCCCGTCGACGACGTCGGTGCCGTCGAGCCGCCGGTGCCCGGCCCAGGGCACGCGGCGGAAGTAGGCCTCGTCGCGGACCCAGGCGCCGGCCGCCCCGACCCCGAGGAGTTCACCGACGGCGCCCTCCTCGATCAGGCGGCGGATCGCGGGCACGGCGTGCGAGCCGAGCGACTGGAAGCCGATCTGGCAGGCCACCCCGGCGGCCTCGACGCCGTCGGCCATCCGGCGGAACTCCGCGTACGACGGGGCGGGCGGCTTCTCCAGGAGGACGTGCGCCCCGTGCCGGGCGGCGGCGAGCGCCATGTCGGTGTGGGTCTGGATGGGGGTGGACAGCACGGCGATCCGGGCGCCGGTGGAGGCGAGGAGCGCCTCGAAGTCGGCGGACTGCTCGGGGTCTCCGATGCCGTCCAGTTCGGCCGCGTCCAGCGGGCGCAGCTCGCAGACGCCGGCGAGCCGGACGAGCCCGCGCTCTTCGAGGCGGCGGATGTTGAGGAGGTGGCTGCGGCCGTGGCCGCGGGCGCCCGCGAGGACGACCGGCAGCGGGGTGCGTGCGGGGGTCATGTGTTCCTTGTCCGTGGGGGTGCCGTTCATCCCTTCACCGCCCCGGCGCTGAAGCCGGTGACCAGCCACTTCTGGATGAAGGCGAAGACGACGACGACGGGCACGGCGGCGATGACGCCGCCCGCGGCGAGTGCGCCGAGGTCGACGCTGTCGGCGCCCATGAGGGTGTTGAGGCCGACGGGGATCGTCTGCTTGTCCTGGCTGCTGAGGAACATCAGGGCGAAGAGGAAGTGGTTCCAGGCGTGGACGAAGGCGAACGAGCCGACGGCGACCAGCCCGGGCCGCAGGAGCGGCAGGACGACGATCCGGAAGGCGTGGAACCGGTTGCAGCCGTCGACCCAGGCCGCCTCCTCCAGGGAGTACGGCACGTTCCTGATGAAGCCGCTGATGAGGATCATCGACAGCGGGAGCTGGAAGACCGTCTCGGCGATGATGACGCTGCCGAGCGAGTTGATCATCCGCAGCTCGGCGAAGATCTGGAAGAGCGGCACGAGGAGCAGCGCGCCCGGCACGAACTGGGAGCACAGCAGGGCCAGCATGAAGCCCTTCTTGATCCGGAAGTCGAAGCGGGCGAGGGCGTATCCGCCGGCCAGCGCGACGACCGTCGTCATCACCAGGACCGCGACGCCGATGAGCAGGCTGTTCTGGAAGAAGACGCCGAAGCTGCGCTCGTTCCACACCTTCTCGAAGTGCGCGGTGGTCATCGGCCACGGCACGAGCGAGGTGGAGCCGGCGGGCCGGAGGGCGAAGAGCAGGATCCAGTAGAAGGGGACGAGGGTGAAGAGGAGGTAGATCCCGAGCGGCAGGTAGATCTGCCAGCGGGGCACCTCGTCCCAGGCCCGGTGCCGGCCGCGCGGGGTGGCGGGCGGGGTCCGGTCGGGCGGCGGGGCGGCCGCGGGGGCGGCCGGGGCCGCGCTCGGGGTGGACTCGGCCGTCACTGTCGACTCGGCTGTCACTTGCCGTCGCCTCCGAACCTGCTCAGGCGCAGATAGACCATCGAGCAGAAGAGAAGGATCACGAACGCCACCGTGGTGAGGGCGGAGGCGTATCCGAAGTTGTGGGCGTCGACGCTGGTGTGCGCCACGTACAGCGGCAGCGTGGTCGTCTCGCCCGCCGGGCCGCCGCCGGTCAGCGTGTACAGCAGGTCGACGTTGTTGAACTCCCAGACCGCCCGCAGCAGCGTCGACAGGACGATCGCGTCCCGGATGTGGGGGAGCGTGATGTGGACGAACTGGCGGATCCGACCCGCCCCGTCGACCTCGGCCGCCTCGTACAGGTCCTTCGGTACGGACTGGAGGTCGGCCAGGATGAGGATCGCGAAGAACGGCACCCCGCGCCAGAGGTCCGCGACGATCGCCGCCGGGAACACGGTGGAGGTGTCCGAGAGCCAGGACGTGCCGTACGTGCCCATGCCCAGATCCGCGAGGTAACGACTGATGCCCGTCTGGGAGTTGTAGAGCAGCACCCAGATCGCCGAGGTGAGCACGCCCGAGACCGCCCACGGCGAGAACACCAGGGCCCGGCCCAGCGCGCGGCCGACGAACGTCTGGTTCACGATGAGGGCGAGCGCGAGCCCGAAGAGCAGCTGCAGCGTCACCTCGACGACGACCCACTTCAGGCTGAAGGTCAAGGTCCCCCAGAAGTGCGGGTCGTCGGTGAAGATCCGCGTGAAGTTGTCCAGGCCCGCGAACCCGTTCCGCCAGGGCTTCGTGGGGTTGTAGTGCTGGAGGCTGTAGTAGAAGACGCTGAGCACCGGGTAGGCGATGAAGCCCAGCATCAGCAGTCCGGCCGGGGCGATCAGCAGGTACGGCAGTCGGCGGGGATTCGCCCCCGTGCGGCGGCGTGCCCGTGCCGGTGCGGCCGGGGGCGGTGGGGTCACAGCTGAGGCCATGACGGCGGCTCCGTTCTCGGTGAAGCGCTTCGCGAACGACGTTCGAGATTTCGGACAGGCGGACGGGGCGGGGACGTGCGGCCGGACGTACGGCCGGAACGTGCGGGACCGGTGGGGCTCAGCCCGCGTACGGATCGGGGGTGGTCCCCGGCCGGGACAGGAAGGCGAAGTCGCAGCCGGTGTCGGCCTGCGAGACCTGCTCCATGTACAGCGCGCCGTAGCCGCGCCCGTACCGGGCCGGCGGCGGTGTCCACGCGGCCCGACGGCCGCTCAACTCCTCGTCCGTGACGTGCAGGTGGAGGGAGCGCGCCGCGACGTCGAGGGTGATCGTGTCGCCCGTACGGACGAGGGCGAGCGGTCCGCCGACATGGGACTCGGGCGCCACGTGCAGCACACAGGCCCCGTAACTCGTCCCGCTCATCCGGGCGTCGGAGATCCGGACCATGTCCCGCACCCCCTGCTCCAGGAGGTGGCGGGGAATGGGCAGCATGCCGTACTCCGGCATCCCGGGCCCGCCCTTGGGGCCCGCGCCGCGCAGCACGAGCACGTGGTCGGCGGTGATGCCGAGCGCCGGGTCGTCGATGGTCCGCTGCATCGTCCGGTAGTCGTCGAAGACGACCGCCGGGCCGGTGTGCTTCAGCAGCCGCGGCTCGGCCGCGACGTGCTTGATGACGGCGCCGTCCGGACAGAGGTTGCCGCGCAGCACCGCGACCCCGCCCTCGGCGGCCAGCGGCCTCGCCCGGTCCCGGATCACCTCGTCGTCGTGCACGAGCGCGCCGGCGAGCTGCTCCCGCAGGCTCCCGTGCGAGACGGTCGGCCGGTCCAGGTGCAGCACGTCGGTGAGCCGCGACAGGAACCCGGTCATGCCGCCCGCGAAGTGGAAGTCCTCCATCAGGTACCGCCCGCCGGGCCGCAGGTTCGCCAGCACCGGCACCGTGCGGGCGATCCGGTCGAAGTCGTCGAGGGTGAGCTCCACCCCGGAGCGCCCGGCCATGGCGATCAGGTGGATGACGGCGTTGGTCGAGCCGCCGAGCGCCAGGACCGCCGCGACCGCGTCCTCGTACGCCTCCCGGGTCAGCAGCGCCGACAGCCGCAGGTCCCGCCGTACGAGCTCCACGATCCGCAGGCCCGAGGCCGCCGCCATCCGGTCGTGCCCGGAGTCGACCGCCGGCACCGAGGAGGCGCCCGGCACCGTCACGCCCAGCGTCTCGGCGGCGGCGGTGAGCGTGGACGCCGTGCCCATCGTCATGCAGTGGCCCGGTGAGCGGGCGAGCCCGCTCTCCAGCTCGGCCATCTCGCAGTCGCCGATCAGCCCGGCCCGCTTCTCGTCCCAGTACTTCCACATGTCCGTACCGGAGCCGAGCCGCTCGCCGCGCCAGTGGCCCGGCAGCATCGGACCGGCCGGCACGAACACGGTCGGCAGGTCGACCGAGGCGGCGCCCATCAGCAGCGCCGGCGTCGTCTTGTCGCAGCCGCCCATCAGGACCGCCCCGTCCACCGGGTACGAGCGCAGCAACTCCTCCGTCTCCAGGGAGAGGAGGTTGCGGTAGAGCATCGGCGTCGGCTTCTGGAACGTCTCCGACAGCGTGGAGACGGGGAACTCCAACGGGAAGCCCCCGGCCTGCCACACGCCCCGCTTCACCGCCTGGGCCCGGTCGCGCAGATGGACGTGGCAGGGGTTGATGTCGGACCAGGTGTTGAGGATCGCGATCACCGGCTTCCCGAGGTGCTCCTCGGGCAGGTACCCGAGCTGCCGGGTCCGGGCCCGATGACTGAACGAGCGCAACCCGTCCGTGCCGAACCACTGGTGGCTGCGGAGCTGTTCGGGCCTGCGGACTTCCTCGGGTCCGCGGAGCTCTTCGGGCCTGCGGCCCCCGCCGCCGGGCTCGGGGCCCCCACCATCGGCCTCGGGGTTCGTCCCGGCGGGCTCGTGGTTCGTCCCGGCGGGCGCGTGGCCCGCGTGGACAGGCACGCGGCCCCCACCGTCCGGCTCGGGGCTCATATCGGCCACCCGCCGACGATCGCCGCGACCTCGGCCCGCGCCGCCTCGGGGAGTTCGCGGCTCGGCGGGCGGATCGCGCGGCGGCACAGGCCGAGGGAGGCGAGGGCCTCCTTGACCACCGTCACGTTGTCCGCGCTGCCGTTCGCCGCGCGCAGTTCCTCGAAGCGGCGGATCCGCTCCCACACCTTCATCGCCGTCGGGTAGTCGCCGGCCCGCAGCGCGTGCAGCATCTCCAGGGAGAGCCCGGGGGAGACGTTGACCAGGCCGGAGGTGAAGCCGGTCGCGCCGCTCGCGAAGTAGGCCGGGGCGTACGGCTCGGCGAGGCCGGCCACCCAGACGAACCGGTCGAGGCCCGCGTCCCGCGCGAAGCCGGCGAAGCGGGCCGCGTCGGGCACCGCGTACTTCACGCCGACGACGTTCGGGCAGGCGGCGCCGAGCTCGGCGAGCCGTGCCCCGCTCAGGAGCGGGTTGCGGATGTAGGGGACGACGCCGAGTTCGGGGACGGCCTCGGCGATGGCGCGGTGGTAGTCGACCCAGCCGCTCTCGGAGACGTACGGGTGGACGGGCTGGTGGACCATCAGCATGTCGGCGCCGGTGGCGTGGGCGTGCCGGGCGGCCTCGACCGCGGTCGGCACGTCGTGGCCGACGCCGACCAGGATCACGGCCCGCCCGCCCGCCTCCTCGACGGTCGCCTCGGTGACGGCGCGGCGCTCCTCGGGGGTGAGGGCGTAGAACTCGCCGGTGTTGCCGTTCGGGGTGAGGGTGCGGACCCCGCCGTCGAGCAGCCGCCGCAGCAGCGCGCGGTGGGCGGCGGTGTCGACCGAGCCGTCCTCGGCGAAGGGGGTGACCGGGATCGCCACGACGTCGGCGAGGGCGGCCCTCATTGTCTCGAATTCCATGGTGCCTCGCAGTTCGTTCACGGGCCGGAGCCCAAGGGGTGGGCACCCGCCCGCTGTTCACGGGGGAGGGGGAGCGCCCGTTCGGCGAAGGCGCCCGCCAGGGGACGGTTACGACTACGGCTACGGGAAGGCGCGTTCGACGAAGGAGGCGATGTGGTCGTGTACGGCCCGGCCGGCCCCGGCGGCGTCGCCCGCGGCGGCGAGCCGCAGGATCTCCTCGTGCTCCGCGGCCTCGCGTTCCCAGGAGGGGACGGCGGCCCAGGCGACGGTGGAGACCAGGGCGGCCTGGTCGCGGACCTCGTCGAGCATCCGGCCGAGCAGCGGGTTGCCGCAGGGCAGGTAGAGCGCGCGGTGGAACTCCCTGTTGGCGAGGGAGCGTTCCGCGGGGTCCTCGGCCGCGGCGGCCCGGCGGAGCGCCTCGTGCGCGGTGTCGAGCGGGGCGCCCGAGGCGACCGCGCGGCGGACCGCCTCGGGTTCCAGGAGCAGGCGCACGTCGTAGACGGCGCGGGCCATGTCCGCGTCGACCATCCGGACCGTGACGCCCTTGTACTGGTTCATCACCACGAGCCCGCTGCCCGCGAGGGTCTTGAGCGCCTCGCGCACCGGGGTCTTCGACACTCCGAAGCGCGCGGCGAGTTCGGTCTCCACGAGTGCCTGTCCGGGTCTGAGGCCCCCGGTGAGGATGTCGTGCTTGATCGCTTCCAGGACGTACTGGGTGCGGGACGGGATGGGGCTGGGGGCGAAGGCCATGGAGCACTCTCAGATCTCGTGTATCGCGTCTCATATATGACGTACGAAGTGCAACGGGCATGAAGCTAGGGGGGCGTCGGTGTTTCGTCAATGCTTCGCGCAGGGTTCGTGAAAGCGTTTTCTATCGCGCGGGATCCGAGGGGGCGCCGGGGCTGGTTCACCGTTTTGTTTTCTGGGATAACTATTGGGGGCTCCGCGGAGCCCCTCCGACCCCGCCCCCAAGGACCCGCATGAAGTTCACCGACGGCTTCTGGCTCATGCGCGAAGGCGTCCACGCCTCGTACGCCACCGAAGTCCGCGACCTGCGCACCGAAGCCGACGGCTTCACCGCCTACGCCTCCGTCAAGCGGGTCCTGACCCGCGGCGACACCCTGAACTCCGCCCTCCTGACCGTGGAGTGCCGCGCCCGCGCCGAGGGCGTCATCGGGGTCCGCGTCACCCACCACGCCGGAAAGGCCCACCGCGGACCGGACTTCGCCCTGGCCGACGGCGGACCGGGCGCCGGCGCGGTCCACGAGGACGGACCGGTCGTCGAACTCGCCTCCGGGCCGCTGCGGTTGCGCCTGGACCGCGCGGTGCCCTGGACGCTGAGCTTCACGGACGCCGACGGGCGACTCCTCACCGAGGCGGGCCGCAAGGGCACCGCCTTCGTCACCACCCCCGACGGCGCCCACCACATGGCCGTCCAGCTCGCGCTCGGCGTCGGCGAGCAGATCTACGGCCTCGGCGAACGCTTCACCCCCTTCGTGAAGAACGGCCAGAGCGTCGACATCTGGCAGGCCGACGGCGGCACCAGCAGCGAACAGGCCTACAAGAACATCCCGTTCTACCTCTCCTCCCGCGGCTACGGCGTCTTCGTCGACCACCCCGGACGCGTCTCCTTCGAGGTCGGATCCGAAGCCGTCGGCCAGGTCCAGTTCAGCGTCGAGGACCAGACCCTGGAGTACCTGGTCGTCGCCGGCCCCACCCCCAAGGACGTCCTCGCCCGCTACACCGCGCTCACCGGCCGCCCCGCCCTCCCGCCGCCCTGGTCCTTCGGCCTCTGGCTGACCACCTCGTTCACCACCCGCTACGACGAGGCGACCGTCACCTCCTTCGTCGACGGCATGGCCGAGCGCGACATCCCGCTCTCCGTCTTCCACTTCGACTGCTTCTGGATGCGCGAGTACCAGTGGTCGGACTTCCGCTGGGACCCCGACGCCTTCCCCGACCCGGCCGGGACCATCGCCCGCCTCAAGGAGCGCGGCCTGCGCGTCGGCCTCTGGATCAACCCGTACGTCGCCCAGAAGTCCGCACTCTTCGCCGAGGGCGCCGAGCGGGGCCTCCTCGTCCGCCGACCCGACGGCGACGTCTGGCAATGGGACCTCTGGCAGCCCGGCATGGCCCTCGTCGACTTCACGAACCCCGAGGCCAGGACCTGGTTCCAGGACAAGCTGCGCCCCCTGCTCGCCCAGGGCGTCGACTGCTTCAAGACCGACTTCGGCGAGCGCGTCCCCACCGACGTCGTCTGGCACGACGGCTCCGACCCCGCCCGCATGCACAACTACTACGCCCAGCTCTACAACCGCACCGTCTTCGAACTCCTGGAGAAGGAGCGCGGCACCGGCGAGGCGGTCCTCTTCGCCCGCTCCGCGACCGCCGGGGGCCAGCAGTTCCCCGTGCACTGGGGCGGCGACTGCTGGGCCTCCTTCGAGGCCATGGCCGAGTCACTGCGCGGCGGCCTCTCCCTCTCCCTCAGCGGCTTCGGCTTCTGGAGCCACGACATCGGCGGTTTCGAAGGCACCCCCGAGCCCGAGGTCTTCACCCGCTGGCTCGCCTTCGGCCTCCTCTCCTCCCACAGCCGCCTCCACGGCAGCGACTCCTACCGCGTGCCCTGGGAGTTCGGCGACACCGCCGTCGCCGTCGCCCGCCGCTTCGCCCGCCTCAAACACCGCCTCATGCCCTACCTGTACGCCGCCGCCGTCGAGGCCCACACCACCGGCACCCCCCTCATGCGGCCCATGCTCCTCGAATTCCCCGACGACCCCGCCTGCCGCACCCTCGACCGCCAGTACATGCTCGGCCCCGACCTCCTCGTCGCCCCCGTCATGCACCCCGGCGGCGAGGTCGAGTTCTACGTCCCCGAAGGCCGCTGGACCCACCTCCTCACCGGCGAGACCGTCACCGGCCCCGCCTGGCGCCACGAGACCCACGACCTCCACGGCCTCCCCCTCTACGTCCGCCCCGGCGCCGTCCTCCCCCTCGCCGCCGACACCTCGCGCCCCGACGGCGCCTGGCTCGACGGCCTCACCCTCCTGGTCGCCCCCGGCACCCCGCCCGGCACCACGACCACCGTCACCGTCCCCGACCACCGGGGCGCCCCGGCCGCGGTCTACCGGGTGACACGAACGGAAACGGGCCCGACCGCGACGGTCACGGGAACCGACCGGCCTTACGAGGTAAGGAACTTGGGCCCCGGATGCGTCGAAGGCGTCAACTGACCTGGGGAGTTCCTTCAGCTTCCTTCGGGTTCCTTCGGTCCGGATGCTGTACGCCGGCGCCTTGTTCCTCGTGGTGACGGGCTTCGCTGTGGAACCGAGCGGCTGCGGGGGGCGCTTCCAGGCTTCGTGTTCGGGTGACACGTACTGGCGCCTCGGCATCGGCTTCGGTCTCGTCGTGCTGGCGGCGCCCGTGCTTCGCAAGGTCGTGCCGAGCGTTCCGTTCGAGCAGGGTGTCGGCCGGACGGCCCCTGTCACCGCTCTGCTCGCGGGTGCGGCGGTGGGTGTCGCTCTGGCGGTGACGGCGTTCCGCCTGGCGGGTTGAGGCGTTCGGATCACCGCGAGGCGTGCGCCGGGCAGGTGCCTGCCCGGCGCAGCAGCCTGTTCATCCGCGTGACCAGGCGGGCGTCGGACCGCCGCTCGACGCCCGGCCAGGGTCTACCGGTCCACGGCCTTGATGCCGGAGGACGGGTTGGGGCTGTAGGGGTGGGGCGGCCCAGCCCCCGGACGACAGGGACGCGGAGGCAAAGAGCGCCGAACTTCCTTGCGAGGCAAGGACCCTGGGGATCGGAGGCGTCCAGGAAGGGAACTGATCCACGACGTGGCCGGGATATGCCGACGAGGCAGGGAAGGCCGGCGTTACGATCCTCAAGCCCGCCGGTGCTCTGCCGGGGGGCGGCTGCGGCGGCGCCTTCGCGGACGTGGACGGCGACGTCCGAAGTCATCGGCTGCCGCACCCCGGTCCGACCGGCCGGAGCGGCCGTCGGAGCCGGGCGGTCCGGACCCGTGGGGAGCCGGACCCACCGTGAGCTGTACCCGCGGTGAGTCGCCCCCGCCGTGAGCCGGTCCCGCGGTGAGCCTGCCGACCAACAGGAGGAAGACCATGAAGTTTCTGTCCGAAGTCGAGCCGCCCGAGCGCATGCGGGGCCTGGAGGTCCCGCCCGAGGTGGTGGACGCGCTCGGCGGAGGCGCCCGGCCCCCGGTGACGATCACGGTCAACGGGCATTCCTGGAAGAGCCGTGTCGCCATCATGCGAGGCCGCCACCTGCTCGGCCTCAGCAAGGCCAACCGCGAGGCCGCGGGTGTCGAAACCGGCGAACAGGTCGAGGTCGAACTGGAGCTCGACACCGAGCCCCGCGTCGTCGTCGAACCCCCGGACTTCGCCGCTGCCCTGGACGAAGACCCCTTCGTCCGCGCCGCCTACGACAGCCTCTCCCACACCCGCAAGCGCCAGCACGTACTCGCCATCGAGAGCGCGAAGGGTGCCGACACACGCCGCCGACGCATCGAGAAGGCCATCGACACGCTCAGGGCCTGACACCGGGAAGCGCGGCGAGACCCCGCCGCGTCGGCGCCCGCCCGCCTTGACCCCATGGTCGTCGTGGTCGTGGTGCGCGCCTCGCGTCCGACCCCGCCGGTCCCGGGCGAGCGGGGCCGGCGGCGCCGACTTCGGCTCCTCGTACGGCCGCCCCGGCCGCTCCCGGCCTACGTGATGGGTCACGTAGGCACGGCCCGCCAGGTGATCGACGGCCACCCGCTGTGAGAAACAAGAAACCCACCGGGTCCGCTCACACATCGCGGTGGTGCGCGACGGCCACGGTGACGGCCGCCGCGACGAGCGACCATGCCCCGAACACGATCCACCCCTCGGTGACCGATACCGAGTACTTGTCCACGCTGTGGTCCCGTCCAGGGTTCTGGACGAGAGCCCGCCATGCGGTGAGCGGCATCGCGTTGCCGATCTCCTTGACCCACCGATAGGTCTCGCCCATGAACAGAGCGGGCAGCAGCAGGAGCACGCCGACGACAGCGACGACGGTGCCCGCGGCGTGGCGGATGAGTGTGGCGAGGGCCATGCCGACGAGGGCGCACAGCGGCGCGAGCAGCGCGGAGGCGGCAACGGCCCGCAGCGTGCCGGGGTCGCCGATGGACATGCCGTGGTAATCCTGCAGGATCGCCTGGGTGGCGCCGAACGAGGCGCCGGCGGTGACCGTGCCGAGGGCGAGCATGACAGCCGCCATGACGGTCATCTTGGCCGTCGTCACCGCACGGCGTGCGGGAACGGCCGCGAAGGTGGTGCGGATCAGTCCGCTGGTGTACTCGCCGAAGACGGCGATGGCGCCGACGCTGCCGGCGATGACCATGAGGAGCTGCCAGGCCGGATCGACGAAGGCGGACGCCAGGGGATCGAACAGCATCTGCGGCCGCTCGGGAAGCCCTGGCGGTGGGGCAGGCGGCAGTTCGGGCTGATGCGCCAGCCGGTCGGCATTCGACAGGGCGGAGTTCACGTTGATCCCGATGACGGCCAGGGGACCGATTCCGAGGACCCAGTAGGTGGAACGCAGCGACCACAGTTTGATCCACTCGGCGATGAGGAGGTGGTGGAACCGGGTGGGTGAGGCGGGGGCGGTCACGTACGCCTTGGGCTCGGCGACTGTCTGTGCGGTCATCGTGCGTCTCCTGCGCCGTACTCGACGCTGTCGGCGGTGAGTTCCATGAACGCCTCTTCCAGGGAGGCGGAGCGGGGGGCGAGTTCGTGCAGCAGGACACGGCTGTGGAACGCGAGCTCGCCGATACGGTCCGCGCCCATGCCGGTCACCGTGCACGCCCCGTCGGCCTCGCCGCGGACGACCGCCCCCTCCTCGGTGAGGACGGACGCCAGCCGGGCGACCTCGGGCGTTCGGACGGTCACGCTCAGCCGGCTGCCGCGGGCGGCGAACTCCGCCAGGTTCTCCGCGGCGATCAGCTCGCCCCGGCCGATGACGATCAACTGCTGGGCGGTGTGCTCCATCTCGCGCATGAGATGGCTGGAGACCAGCACCGTACGGCCCTCGGCGGCCAGCCGGTGGAACAGGCCGCGCACCCACAGCACGCCCTCCGGGTCCAGCCCGTTGAGCGGCTCGTCGAACAGCAGGACGGGCGGGTCGCCGAGCAGCGCGGCGGCGATGCCGAGCCGTTGCTTCATCCCCAGCGAGAACCCCCCGATGCGGCGCCGTGCAGCGGTGGTCAGACCCACCTCCTCCAGGACCTCGTCCACCCGGCGCCGCGGCAGCCCGTTGCTGTGCGCCAGTGCCGACAGGTGCGCCCGTGCGCTGCGCCCCCCGTCCACGTCATGGGCGTCAAGCAGGGCCCCGACGTGCCGCAGCCCTCGTGGGAGTCCCCGGAACGGCTGCCCGTCGACGGTGACGGTGCCGCTGCTGGGGTCGTTCAGGCCGAGGATCATCCGCAGCGTGGTGGACTTGCCGGCGCCGTTGGGGCCGAGGAACCCGGTGACGTGGCCGGGACGGACGGTGAAGGTCAGGCGGTCGACGGCGGTCGTGGCGCCGTATCGCTTCGTCAGTTCGTTGGCTTCGATCACCCGGCCCACGGTGCCGTGGACCGGGCCCGCACGGCATCGGCCAGCGGGCCACACCCCCCGGATCCGCTTGTAGCCCCGGGGCGTACGCCCCGGGGCCGACGCCCCGGCCCCGGCCCGTACCTATGATCGCGGTATGAGCCTCTCACCCCGCGCCTCCCTCTCCTGGCGCTCGCGGCCTGCCGGGGCACAGGCCCTGGCCTGGTGCGGGGCCCTCGCCTATCCGATCCTGCTGTGCGTCGCGGTGCTCAACGAACACGAACCCACCGGTGTACGGCTCCTCCTGCCGGCCGTACTCTCGGTTCTGGCCGTTCCTCTGCTACGGCGTCGACCGTTTCCGGCCCTGACGCTGATGCTCGCCGGTTCGTTCGCCGCAACCTTGACGGCGGCGTCGAAGTCGGCCTCGGCGTTCCCCTTCACGGCACCCGGGCAGGCGTGGCAGATCGGCTGTCTGCAGGCTCTGCTGACCGATCTCGCCGTCGCCCGGATCGCTGCCACCCGGACGCGCCGGACCGCGCTCGCCGCTGCAGCGCTGACGCTCGCCGAGCAGATCGCCGCCGCCGCCCACTACCGGAGCGGGCAGGACGCCTTCGTCTCCACCATCGTGTTCCTCGTCCTGATGCTCGCCCTTGCCTGGTTGACCGGCTCTCTCGTCCAAGAGCGCCGCGAGCACGCCGAAACGGTGCGGGTCCAGGCCGCAGAGCAAGCAGTCGCCGTCGAGCGGCTGCGGATCGCCCGCGAGTTGCACGACGTGGTCGCGCACAGCATCGGCATCATCGCCATCCAGGCCGGCACGGGTCGCCGGGTCATCGAGACTCAGCCGGCCGAGGCCCGCAACGCGCTGGCCGTCATCGAGACCACCAGCCGGGACACCCTGGCCGGGCTGCGGCGCATGCTGGGATCCCTCCGCAAGGCCGAGCCGGAAGAGGCGCCGTTGGCCCCCGCGCCGGGCATGACGGACGTCGACCGGCTGGTCGCGACCACACGGAACGGCGGCGTGGTCGTCGACGTGGAGTGGCGAGGAGAACGGCGCCCGCTCCCCATGGACATCGAACTGTCCGCCTTCCGCATCATCCAGGAGGGCCTGACCAACGTGGTGCGCCACGCGGACACCCACGAGTGCCGGGTGGTCGTCGACTACCAGGAGGACGAACTCTCCATCGAGATCACCGACGACGGCCAGGGGCCCACACCCGCGGGCATCGGATACGGCATCACCGGCATGCGCGAGCGGGCCTTCCTCCTGCACGGCCAGTTCACCGCCGGACCCCGTCCCGAAGGCGGCTTCCGCGTCGCGGCGCGGCTGCCGGTGCCGGCGGGGCTGCGATGACCCCTGACCGCGTGCGTGTCGTGCTCGTCGATGACCAGCCGCTGGTGCGCGCCGGGCTGCGCGTACTCATCGCGGACTGCCCGGATCTCGAGATCCTGGGAGAAGCCGGCACGGGCGCCGAAGCGGTCCAGCTGGCCCAGGACGTCCGGCCCGATGTGGTCGTGATGGACATCCGCATGCCCGGCATGGACGGCATCGAGGCGACCCGGCTGATCACCGCCGACCCGAACACGGCACGGGTCCTCATCCTCACCACCTTCGACGACGACGAGTACGTCTACGGCGCGCTGCGCGCCGGCGCGAGCGGATTCCTCGTCAAGGACATGGACCTGGACGACATCCTCACCGCGATCCGTGTGGTCGCCGCCGGCGAAGCCCTGATCGCGCCGCGCGTGACCCGCCGCCTCATCGAGGAGTTCGCCGCACGCCCCGAACCCACGGCCGCGCCCCGGCGCGGGGCGATCGAAGGCGTCACCGACCGGGAACGCGAGGTGCTCACCCTCGTCGGACGCGGCCTGTCCAACGACGAGATCGCCGGCCGGCTCTTCATCAGTCCGGCCACGGCCAAGGCCCACGTGGGACGGCTGTTCTCCAAGCTGGCCGCCCGTGACCGGGTCCAGCTGGTCATCATCGCCTACGAACTGGGCTTGGTGTCGCCATCGCGCTGAGCGAGCGCACGTGGTGCCGGCTCCGCCTCCCCCGCACACCCGCCGTCCATGCAGCGCGCCGTCACGGTGAGCTCGGCCCCCGGCCCGGGGTGCCTGGTCATGCGGCAAAACGGCGTGACGTTCACGGCTGAAGCCGTCACGTCCGCTCCCGGGGCGGGGTCAGCCGCGGAAGTCCAGGCGTGCGAGGCGTACCGGCCCGTGCAGGGTGACGAGGAGGTCCGCGACGGCGCGCGCGTCCACGGGGGCGGTCAGGGTGCGGTAGGCGTACGGGCCGCCCGTCGGGGCCACCTCCAGCCGGGTGAGGGCGGTGCCGGCGGCGAGGGAGAGGGTGACCGTGCCCTCGCCCGCGACCGTCACGGCCACTTCCGTCACGCCGTCGGCGAAGTCGCAGGAGCGGTAGGCGAGGGTGCCGGGTTCGTCCGGTGAGGAGGGGGTCACCGCGTCGCCCGAGGATTTCGTGCGGTCGACGACCAGCGTGCCGGACTGGTCGTCGTAGTCGGCCGCGGCGAGGCCGTGGGTGACGACCGGGCGGGGGCTCGGGGCCGTGCCGGTCACCTCGAAGCGGACCGTGCGGCGGATGTCGCCGCTTGACGCGCCCGCCTGGATCTCGTACGCGCCGGGCTCGACGACCCAGCGACCGTGGGCCACGTCCCAGTGGCCGAGGGCGGACAGGGGGAGTGCGAAGGCGAGGGTGGAGGAGGTGCCGGGGGTGAGGGGGAGGCGCTCGTGGGTGAGGAGTGCACGGTGGGGGCGGGGGACGGACGGGGTGACGGCGCGGGCGTAGATCTGGACGACCTCGTCCGAGGGGACGGGGCCGGTGTTGGTGACGGTGCAGGAGATCCGGACGGTGTGCCCGTCGGCGACGGTGGCGGTCAGGTCCGTATGGGCGAAGGTCGTGTACGAGAGGCCGTGGCCGAAGGGGAAGAGGGGCGTGCCGTCGAAGTAGAGGTAGGTCTGGCGGCTGCCGATCACGTCGTAGTCGAGGAGGTCGGGCAGGTCGTCGTCGGAGGCGTACCAGGTCTGGGGGAGGCGGCCCGCCGGTGAGACGTCGCCGGCGAGGACGCGGGCGAGGGCCGTGCCGGCCGCCTGGCCGCCGTGGGCGGTCCAGAGGAGCGCGGGGAGTGCCGCCGCGGCTTCCGGGACCGCGTACGGGTAGGCGGAGACGAGGACGAGGACCGTACGGGGATTGGCGGCGTGGGCGGCGCGCCACAGGCGGTCCTGGTGGGCGGGGAGGGCGAGGGTCGTGCGGTCCTCGGTCTCGCGGCCGTTGACGTGGGGGTCGTTGCCGGCGACGACGACCACGACGTCGGCCGCGGCGGCGGCGCGGGCGACCGCGTCCTCGCCGCGTTCGACGGTCTCGACGGTGAACGTCTCGGCGGAGTCGCGATCGGCGGCAACCTTCACGGCCGCGGCGGCGACAGAGACGTAGTCCCCCGTCCCGAGGTGCACGAGGAGGTGCCCGTCCCCATGGGATTCGAGCCGGAACGTCTCCTGGACGACCCAGCCGCCGGGCTCGTCCGCCGACGCGCGGACGAAGCCGTCGTCGGCGACCGAGAGGTACCGGCCGTCGGGCGCGCGCAGGGTCAGGATCCCGTCGCCCCAGTCGATCAAGGCGAGTTCGGAGCCCTCTGCGTCGGCGGTCAGCGGGGGCAGGTCGGTGCGGCCCGTGACCAGCGCCGGATCGAGGGCGCCGACGGAGTCGCGTACGGTCTCCGCGTCCCCGGCTTCGGGGACCCGCAGCCGGGTGCCGGACGCGGTACGGAGCCGGATGCGGTCCACGCCCTCGGCGAAGTCCACGCGGTCGGCCCCGAAGCGCTCCCGCAGGCCCTCCAGCGGGGACGAGCGGTGGAGCAGGCCGCCGCTGTACCAGTCCAGCTTGCAGGCGTCGCCGAGGAGTCCGACCACCGCGATCCGGAGGCTCCCGTCGTCCGCGAGCGGCAGCAGCGGGCCGGCGCCGTGGGAGGTGTCCGCGTGGGTCGCGCCGTCCGAGCCGTCCGAGCCGTCCGAGCCGTCCGCGTCGCCCGTTCCACTCACCCCGCCGGCTCCACCGGTCCCACCGGCCGACGACACCACCGCCTCGTTCTTGAGCAGCACCACCGCCGCCTCCGCCGCCTCGCGGGCCAGCTCCCGGTGTTCGGGGGTGTCGAAGCGGTCCTCGGCGGCGTACGGGCCGGAGTCCGGGTCGAACTCGCCGAGCCGGCAGCGCACGGTCAGCTGGCGCCGTACCGCGCGGTCGACGTCGTCCGGGGTGATGAGGCCGAGCTCCAGGGCTCCGCGCAGGCGGCCCAGGATGACCGTGCTGTCCGTTCCGTGGTCGGTGAAGGAGTCGACGCCGGCGCGGAGGGCTGCCGCGACGGCCTCTTCGTGGGTGGCGAAGTAGGCCTGGGAGTCGGCCAGGTTGGAGGGGGCGCCCGCGTCGGAGCACACGAGCAGCTCCTGCTCCGTCCAGGCGCGCAACTCCGTCTCCAGGTAGGGGGAGAGGTGGTTCGGGCGGCCGTTGACCAGGTTGTACGCGGGCATGACTCCGGCGACGGCACCGGCCTCCACGGCGCCGCGGAAGGCTCGCAGGTCGTACTCGTGCAGCACGCGCGGCCGGACGGAGGCCGACGAGGTGTCGCGGGCGGCCTCGTTGTTGTGTGCCAGCCAGTGCTTGAGGACGGGGGCGGTGCGCCAGTACAGGGGGTGGTCGCCGCGCAGGCCGCGGGTGAACGCGGTGGCGAGGGCGGACGTCAGGGTCGGGTCCTCGGAGTAGCCCTCCTCGCCGCGGCCCCACAGAGGGTTGCGCAGCAGGTTCACGGTGGGCGCCCACACGTTGAGGCCGACCCGGTCGTCCTTGGCGCGCATGGCCCGCGCCTCGCGGGACACCGCCTCGCCGACCCGGCGTACGAGGTCCGGGTGCCAGGTCGCGCCGAGCCCCACGGCCTGCGGGAAGACGGTCGCCGGGCCCATCCAGGCGACGCCGTGCAGGGCTTCCTGGCCGGTGCGGAAGGCGGCGAGGCCGAGGCGCCCGACGCCGGGCGTGAACTGGTGGAGGAGGGCGAGGCGTTCGTCGGCGGTGAGGCGGTGGAGGAGGTCGTCGACGCGCCGGGCGACGGGGAGGGCGGGGTCGCGGAAGGGCGGCCGGTGTGCGGTCACGGGTGGGTCCCTTGGCGGAGGAGGGGAGGGGGGAGGTTTTCGAAGCGCTTCGATGCTCGGCGCGTGGAGGGTGGGTGTCAAGGCGTGGTGGCGGGCCAATTCCCCTGTGGGGAAGGGGGCTTGGTGTGTCGGAGAGGTGGCCGGAACATAGAGAAACTCGGAAACGACTCTTGCCGCGCCTGTGACGTTCACTTAACCTCGCAGCCATGTCGAAGCGCTTCGACTCGATGGTCGGCGGCGCCGGGGACGACGCCCCGCCAGATCCATCTCCACCACCGCAGCCGGTCGGCGACCTCCTCGGTCGCCGTGTGCCCTGGCGCGTGCCACGAAGGGTTGACGCAATGACGCCGAACGCCGTCTCCAGGGGCTCCCGGAGATCCGCCCCGAGCCGGAGGACGTTCCTGTCCGCCACCGCAGTGGCCGCCGCGGTCGCCGGCGGCGTACCGCTGCTCGCGGCCTGCGGCGGGGGCGGGGACACCGGGAAGAAGGACGGCACCACCACGGGCAAGGACGCGGCGAGGATCCTGCCCGCGTTCGTCGCCGGAACCGTCGTCGCCCCCGACGTCACGCCGAGGAACGGCTCCGCCGCCGGCTTCACCCGCGCGATCCCGAGCGCGGAGCTCAAGGCCTCCGTGCCCGCGAAGAGGGGCAAGGGCGCCGCCCTCACGGTCATGGCACCGCTCTGGGGCACCCCGCCCGCCCCCGGCAACCCGTACTACAAGGCCATGAACGAGGCCATCGGCACCGACGTGACGTGGCAGAACCAGGACGGGAACGTCTACGACCAGAAGCTCGGTGCCGTCCTCGCCTCCAGCGAGATCCCCGACGTCGTCGTCATCCCCGGCTGGAACCTCGGCGGCAAGATACCCACCGCGATCAACGCCAAGTTCGAGGACCTCGGCCCGTACCTCTCCGGCGACAAGGTCAAGGCGTACCCGAACCTCGCGGCGATCCCCACCGACGCCTGGCAGCGGTCGATCTTCGGGGGCAAGCTCCGCGGCCTGCCGATGCCGGCCTCGTACGTCACCAACATCGCGCCCTTCTACCGCAAGGACGTCTTCGACGCGAAGGGCTGGCAACTCCCGAGGAGCGCCGACGAGTTCCTCGCTCTGGCCAAGGAGATCACCAGCGCCAAGGCGAAGGTGTGGGCCTGCGGCGACATGACCTGGACCGCGTACAACATGTTCGGCGTGCTCTCCGGCAGCGACAAGGCGCTCGGCTGGCACCTCGTCGACGGCAGGCTGGTCAACCGCATCGAGACGCCGGAGTACCTCGAAGCCCTGGAGTGGACCCGCAAGCTCTTCGACGCCGGGGTCGTGCACCCCGACGAGAAGGCCCAGAACCAGGGGGACACCGGCAACCGCTTCACCGCGGGCCAGGTCCTGATCTACAACAACGACCTCTCCCACTGGTACGCCAAGACCTCCGAACAGGCCTCCCAGAACCCGTCGTTCGCGATGGGCGCGATGGACATCCCCGGCCACGCCGGCGGCGCGCCGAAGCTGTGGGCCACCAACCCCGCCAACATCTGGGCCTTCGTTCGCAAGGGCAGCTCCAAGGCGGTGATCGAGGACGTCCTCGCCGTCGCCGACTTCACCGCCGCCCCCTACGGCACCAAGGAGCGGATGCTCACCGACTACGGCGTCGAAGGCGTCCACCACACCGTCGAGGACGGCCTGCCCGTGAAGAACGACGCGGGCAACCTGGAGGTCAACAGCTCCTGGATGTTCGTCGCCAGCCCCGCCCCGTACATCGCCCACCCCGACACCCCCGAGGTCACGAAGGCCATGGTCGAGTGGCAGCAGCGGATGGGCGCCGTCACGAGCAAGTCGTCCTTCTACGGCATGACCATCACCGAACCGGCCCAGTGGACCGGCCTCATGAACGACTTCGAGCAGCTGGAGAAGGACGTCGTCCGCGGCCGCAAGAAGGTCTCCGACATGCAGCAGGCGGTCTCCGAGTGGAGGAGCAAGGGCGGCGACCAGCTGCGCGACTGGTACCGGAAGCTCCTCGACACCACCGGCTCCGCGGCGAGTTGACCGTGAGCACGCTCGACACCGAGACGACGGAACCGGACCGGGACCCGGACGTGGACCCGGACCCGGACCTGGACCTGGAGCGGGGCGCGGACGCTGACCGGGACCCGGACGTGGAGCGGGACCGGGACCGGGGCGCGGACCGCACCGCGCAATCCCGCCGAGCCCTCCGTCGGCGAGCCGACGGAGGACGGGGCCGGGTCCGGGGCCGCGCGCCGGACCACCGGACCGGGAGGATCCCCCTCGGCCGGCGCCTCCGGCGCGACCGCGCCCTCCTCCTCATGACCGCGCCGGCGCTCCTCCTCGTCCTGGTCTTCCACTACATCCCGATCCTCGGGAACGTGGTCGCCTTCCAGGACTACGACCCGTACGTCTCCACCAACGGCGTCACCGCCATCCTGGAGAGCCCCTGGGTCGGCCTCGCCCAGTTCGAACGGGTCTTCTCCGACCCGGGGTTCTGGCACGCCGTCGAGAACACCTTCGTCCTCTTCCTCCTCCAGCTCCTCCTCTTCTTCCCGGTGCCGATCGCGCTGGCCCTGCTCGTCCACAGCGTGCTGCGGCCCCGCGTCCGCGCCCTCGTCCAGGCGATCCTCTACCTGCCGCACTTCTTCTCGTGGGTGCTCGTCGTCACCGTCTTCCAGCAGATCCTCGGCGGCGCCGGCATCATCGCGCAGACCCTCAGGGAACACGGGCACGAGGGCTTCGACCTCATGACCGACCCGGGGATCTTCAAGTTCCTCGTCACCGCCGAGGGCATCTGGAAGGACGCCGGCTGGGGAGTCATCGTCTTCCTCGCCGCGCTCGCCGCCGTCAACCAGGACCTGTACGAGGCCGCCGCCATGGACGGCGCCGGCCGGTGGCGCCGCATGTGGCACGTGACCCTGCCCGCGCTCCGGCCCGTGATCGCGCTGCTCCTCGTGCTGCGCGTCGGCGACGCGCTCACCGTCGGCTTCGAGCAACTGCTGCTCCAGCGCGACGCCGTGGGCCCCGGGGCGGCCGAGGTCCTCGACACCTTCGTGTGGTGGACCGGTCTGCGCAGCCAGGACTTCGGTTACGCGGCCGCCGCCGGAATCGTCAAGGGAGTGGTCGGCCTCGTGCTGGTGCTCTCCGCGAACAAGGCCGCCCATCTCCTGGGCGAGCAGGGGGTGTACCGCAAGTGACCCAGCGCACCACGGCCCAGAACACCACGGCCCAGAACACCACGCCCCGGCGCACCGCGTCCCGGCACGCCCCACCCCGGCCCGCCGGACGCAGGCCGGGGCCCGGGCGGCCCCGGCCGGGCGGCGGCTGGTGGTCGGCGCCCGCCCGGCCCGTCTGGGAGGAGCCGCCCGGCCGGGCCGGCCTCGCCGCCAAGGGCGCCCTCCTCCTCGGGGCCTGCCTCGCGGTCCTCTTCCCGCTCTGGATCGTCGTCGTCACCAGCCTGTCGTCGAAGAAGACGATCACGGAGACCGGCGGTCTGGTGATCGTCCCCCGGGACCTCACGTTCGTCGCCTACCAGGAGCTGCTGAGCGGCGGCCAGGTCACCCGGGCGGCGATCGTCAGCGTGCTCGTGACCGTGACCGGGACCGTCTTCTCGATGGCGGTGTCGATCCTCTGCGCGTACGGCCTGTCCCGGCCCGGCTCGCTCGGCCACCGCTTCATCCTGCTCGCCCTGATGGCCACCATGTTCTTCGGCGCCGGCCTGATCCCCACGTACCTGCTCGTGCAGACCCTCGGCCTCACCGACACGTACCTCGCGCTGATCCTGCCGAGCGCGGTGAGCGTCTTCAACATCCTCGTGCTGCGCGGCTTCTTCATGGGGATCTCGCCCGAACTCGTCGACAGTGCGCGCATCGACGGGGCCGGCGACCTGCGCATCCTCTGGCGGATCGTGATGCCGCTGTCGAGGGCGGTGATCGCCGTTATCACCCTCTTCTACGCGGTGGGCTACTGGAGCGCCTGGTTCAACGCCTCGATCTACCTCGGCGACCAGAACATGATGCCGCTGCAGAACGTCCTCATCCAGCTCGTCCAGAAACAGGAGATCCCGGTCGGCCTCGGCCAGGCCGTCAAGGCCGGGAACCTGTCCGGACTCGCCGTGCAGATGGCCGTCATGGTCCTCGCCCTGCTGCCGGTCGCCGTCCTCTCGCCCTTCGTCCAGAAGCACTTCAGGAAGGGCGTGCTCACCGGCGCCGTCAAGGGCTGAACCCCCAAGTCCCCACCCCCCTACGGAGAGTCAGATGCCGAGCCTCGACGACGTGACCCGGCCGCCCGGCCGACCGCCCCGCATCCTGTACGGCGGCGACTGGAACCCCGAGCAGTGGCCCGAGGACACCTGGACCGACGACCTGCGGCTCATGCGCCGCGCCGGCGTCGGCACCGTCACGCTCGGCGTCTTCTCCTGGTCGCGCCTCGAACCAGCGCCAGGAGCGAGGGAGTTCGGATGGCTCGACCGGCTGATGGACCTCGCGCACGCCCACGGCGTCGGGGTCGTCCTGGCCACCCCCACCTCCTCGCCCCCGCCGTGGATGGGGCGGCTCCACCCCGAGACCCTGCCCCGCGACGAGGACGGCCGCACCGAGTGGTGGGGCTCGCGCCAGCACTTCTCCCACTCCAGCGAGGTCTACCGGCGGCACGCGGCCGCGATCACCGAGGACCTCGCCGCCCGCTACGCCGAGCACCCCGCCCTGACCATGTGGCACATCAACAACGAGTACTGCACCCACGACTGGGGCGACGAGGCCGCCCGCACCTTCCGCCGCTGGCTCCGGAACCGCCACGGCACCCTCGACGCCCTCAACACCGCCTGGGGCAACGACTTCTGGGGCCAGCGGTACGGCGACTGGGACGAGGTCCTGCCACCGCGCCGCGCCCACTACCTGAGGAACCCGGCACACGTCCTCGACTTCCGCCGCTACACCTCCGACCTGCTCCTGGAGTGCTACCGCGCGGAACGCGACATCGTCCGGCGCCACACCCCGCACCTCCCCGTCACCACCAACTTCATGCCCTTCTGGTCCGGCCAGGACGGCTGGGCCTGGGCGGCGGAGGAGGACGTCGTCTCCGTCGACGTCTACCCCGACCCCCGCGACCCGGACGGCGGCCGGTACAACGCGATGATCGGAGACCTCACCCGCTCCCAGGCCGACGGCCGGCCGTGGATGGTGATGGAACAGGCAGCCGGCGCCGTCAACTGGCGGGGCGTCAACCACCCCAAGCCGTACGGCCTCAACCGGCTCTGGGCGCTCCAGTCCGTCGCCCACGGCGCCGACGCCGTCTGCTACTTCCAATGGCGCCAGTCCCGCCAGGGCGCCGAGAAGTTCCACTCCGGCATGCTCGGCCACGCCGGCGAACGCGGCCGCGTCTTCCAGGAGACCGTCCGCATCGGCGAGGACCTCGCCCGGCTCGGCCCCCGGGTCGCCGGCAGCCGCGTCACCACCGACGTCGTCCTCCTCCACGACTGGGACTCCTGGTGGGCCGGCGACCAGGAAGGCGCCCCCTCGCGGCGCGTCGACCACGCCGGCCTCGTCCGCGCCTGGCACAGCGCCCTCTTCGACGCCCACCTCCCCGCCTCCTTCGCCCACCCCCACCACGACCTCACCGGCCACCGACTCGTCCTCGTCCCGCACCTCTACCTCCTCGACGACACCGCGATCGAGAACCTCGTCGCGTACGTCCACGGCGGAGGCACCCTCGTCTGCGGCTTCCTCACCGGCGTCGCCGACCGCGACGACCGCGTCAGGCCCGGCGGCATGGACGCCCGGCTCCGCGCCCTCCTCGGCATCGACCTCGTCCACGAGTGGTGGCCGCTCGACGAGGACCAGCACGTCGACTGCGGCTCCTTCCGCGGCACCCTGTGGTCCGAGGAACTCGCCCCCGCCGACGGCGCCGAGACCGAAGCCGCCTACCGGGGCGGAGAACTCGACGGCCTGCCCGCCGTCCTCCGCAACGGCCGCGCCCGGTACCTCTCCACCCTCCCCGAACCCGCCGCCCTGAGCGGGCTGCTCGCCACCGCCGCCCGTGAGGCGGGGGTCCACCCCGTCCTCGACGACCTCCCTGCGGACGTCGAGGCCGTCCGCCGCGGCGAACTGCTCTTCCTCCTCCACCACGGCCGCGACCCGGTCACGGTGCCGCTGCCCGGCCGCCACCGCGACCTCCTCACCGACACCCCGGTCGAGGGAACGCTGAAGCTGGACCGGTACGGGGTCGCGGTCCTGGAGGAGCACCCGGGCGGTGTCGCGGAAGCCCGCGCTGTCGACGTCCCGGAGGCCCGGCTCGCCGCGGTCCTGGAGGACCACCCGGGCGGTGTCCCGGAGGAGCACCCGGCCGACCTCCCCGAAGAGCACGCCGGCACCGAAGGACACACCGCCACCGAGGAGCGCGCCGTCACCGTCCCCGAGGAGCACCCGTGATCCACGGCACCTGGGAACCCGGGCCCGCCACCCGCTGGGAGGACGCCTTCCTCGCCGGGAACGGCCGGCACGGCGCCCTGGTCGGCGGCGACCCCGAGGACGACCGGGTGACCGTCACCCACCACACCCTCGTCCGGCCGAACAACCCACCCGCCGACACCGCTCCGCCCCGACTCGCCGCCCGGCTCCCCGCCCTCCAGGACGCCCTGCTCGCCGGGGACGCCACCGCGGCCGAGTCGTTCACGGACGGACGGCCGCTGCGCTGGGTCCAGCCCTTCCACCCCGGCTTCGCCACCCGCGTCCGGCGGGCGCCCGCGGCAGGGGTGCTCCCGGTCCGCCGGTCCGTGGACTTCGCCACCGGGGTCGTGACCGGCGTGTGCGGGGAGCGGCGCTCGGAGGTCTTCGTCTCCCGCGCCGACGACGTCGTCGTGCAGTACGTGACCGCGCCCGGTCCGGTGGTCGAGATCGACCTCGACCACCGGCTGCCCGGCGCTCCCGCCGGCCTGACGACAGGCCGGGGCGTCGCCACCGCCCGCCGCGAGACCGTCCTCACCCTGTGCGCCCGCTACCCCGACAGCCCCCTCGGCTACACCGGCCTCACCCTCCTGGTCACCGACACCGGCCGCACCACCCTCACCGCCTCCGGCGTGCGGATCGAGGGCGCCGGCCGGCTGCTCCTCCTCACCCGCGTCCGCCGTGACGAGGGGGACTTCGACAGGGACAGGGACGGGGAGGTGGCGGCGCTGCGCTCACTGGCTGCCGGAGCCGGAGTCACGGACCCCGCCGCCGTCCACACCCGGCTGCTCGCCCGGCACACCGCCCTGCACGAGCCGGCCTACCGGCGGGTCACCCTCGACCTCGGGGCCGACGCGACCGAACGGTCCCTCCCCGGTTCGGCGCTGCTCGCGCGCCCCGAGAGCCCCGCCCTGCTGGAACGCCTCTTCGCCGCCGGGCGCTACCACCTCCTCTCCTCCTCCGGGATGCTGCCGCCCCGGCTGCCCGGGCTGTGGACCGGGGACTGGGACACCGCCTGGTCCGGGGCGTTCACCACCAACGCCAACCTGAACCTCCAGACCGCCTCCGCCGTCGCCGCCGACCTGCCCGAGACGACGCGGGCCCACGCGGCCCTGGTGGAGGGGCAGGTGGACGGGTGGCGGGAGAACGCGCGGGCGATCTTCGGGACCCAGGGGGTCGTCGCGCCCTCCCACACGGACGGCACGTCGGGGCACACGTACCACTTCAGCCGCGAGTACCCCCTCCACCTGTGGACGGCCGGCGCGGACTGGCTGCTCAAACCCCTCCTCGATCACGAGGAGGCCACCGGCCGGCCCACCGCGCGCACCTCCGCGCTGCTGGCCGAACTCGCCCTCTTCTACGAGGACTTCCTCACCCGCACGGACCCCGACGGGCGGATCGCGATCGTCCCCTCCTACTCCCCGGAGAACCGGCCGGACGGCGGAAGCTGGGGCGCGGTCAACGCCACGATGGACATCGCCGCCGCCCGGCACGCCCTGCACGCCGCCGCCGACCGCGCGCCGACCCCCGACGCGGCACGCTGGCGGGCGCTCGCCGACCGCCTCCCGCCGTACCGGGTCAACGACGACGGGGCGCTCGCCGAATGGGCCCGGCCCGGCCTCGGCGACCACTACCGCCACCGGCACCTCAGCCACCTCTACCCCGTCTGGCCGCTGGACGAGATCAACCCGTACGACACCCCCGACCTGGCCCGTGCCGCCCGCCGCGCCCTCGAACTGCGCCGCAGCGAGAACGACTCGGCCCACGGCCACCTCCACCACGGCCTGGTCGCCGCCCGGTTGGGGGACTCGGCCCGCACCGGGGACGCCCTCCGGCAGGTCCTCACCGGGGACTACTTCCACGACTCCCTGATGAGCGCGCACTATCCGGCCCGTGACGTCTACAACGCCGACGCCGCGCACGCCCTGCCGGCCCTGCTGATCGAGTGCCTCGTGCAGTCGACGCCCGGGCGACTCGTCCTGCTGCCCGCCCCGCCGGCCCACTGCCCGCGCGGCCGCGTCACCGGCGTACGGACCCGGTTCGGTGCCCGCCTGGACCTGACCTGGTCCCCGGGGGCGTACCGTGCCGTCCTCCGACCCGACCGCGACGCCGACATCGAGGTGCGGAGCCCCGTGGGGGCGTCCCGACTCGTACTGCGCCGGGGAGAGGAGAGCGTGGTCGGCGGCTGAACCGAACCCCGTGCCCCGGCGGGCGGGACGACCCGCGCGAGGATCGGAGCGCCCTTACCCGGGAGCCCCGTCCGCCGCCCTTTGCGGTGCGCCGTCAGTTCCCGGGCGCGCGAGGCGGCGGAGGGCCGGAGCTGTCCCGCACGGTGAGCGCGGGGGTGAGGAGCTCGACGCCCGCTACTCCGTCGCAGTCGCAGTCGCAGTCGCAGTCGCCGTCGGGTCGGCCGACGAGGCGGGCGATCAGCCGTTCGACGGCCCGGCGGCCCAGCTCGTGCGCGGGGATCGCGACGGAGGTGAGGGCGACCGATGCCTGGGCCGCGATCTGGTCGGCGCAGACCGCGACCACCGACACGTCCTCCGGGACGGCGCGGCCGGTCCGCCGCAGCAGGGCGAGCAGGGGTTCCACGGCGGTCTCGTTCTGCACGACGAAGGCGCTGACGCCGGGGCGTTCGTCGGAGACGCGGGCGAGTACCCCCGCCACGGCGTCGTGGCTGCCCTCGCAGGGCCGGTGCAGCAGCCGGACGTCGCGCTCGGCCGCCCGGGAGCGCAGTCCGCGCAGGGTCCGTTCGGCGAAGCCCGTGTGCCGGGCGTACACCCCGGGGGACTCGCCGACCACCGCGATCTCGCGGTGGCCGAGCCCGGCCAGGTGGTCCACGCACAGGGCGCCGGCCGCCTCGAAATCCAGGTCGACGCAGTTCAGCCCCGCCGGGTCGGCGGGGAGCCCGACCAGGACGGCGGGCGGGCCTGCCGCACGCAGCAAGGGCAGTCGTTCGTCGTCGAGCTGGACGTCCATCAGGATCACCGCCTCGGCGAGCCCGCTGCCGGTGACCCGGCGGAGCGCCGAGGGGCCCTCCTCGCCGGTGAGCAGCAGGACGTCGTAGCCGTGGGCGCGGGCGGCGGTGGCGACGGAGACCGCGATCTCCAGCATCACCGGCACATACATGTCGGTGCGCAGCGGCACCATCAGCGCGATGATCCGCGACCGGCTGCTGGCCAACGCCCTTGCACCCGCGTGGGGTTGGTAGCCGAGATGCTCGATGCTCGCCCGCACCCGCTGCCGGGTGACGGCGGAGATGGGCCGCTTGCCGCTGAGGACGTAGCTCACCGTGCTGGCCGACACTCCGGCGTGCCGGGCGACCTCGGCAAGGGTGACCATCCGCTCTCCCTGCGGGCCGTGACGGGGTGAATCGCTTCGACGCGGTGCGCCGCTCGATCGTCGCGGCGGCCCGAGTCGACCGTAACGCGGGGGAGTTGACGTGTCCATACCGGTGACGAGGGAAAGTCGAAGCGCTTCGACGGTGGGTCGGTGACACGTGTGGACCGAACCGTTCAGTCTTGACAATGAACTGGTCGGTGTAGTCCTCTCCTCCCTGAGGCGGCGCGGACCGCCCCGCTCGGACGAGGGAGGCGGAGAGATGTTCGCTGTGGTGTACCGGTGGCGCGTGCGCCCGGACCGGGAGCAGCTGCTCCTCGACGGCTGGCACCGTGTGACCCTGGCGATCCATCAGGAGTGCGGCAGCTACGGCTCCCGCCTCCACCGCGCCGACGACGGCACCTGGGTCGCCTACGCGCGCTGGCCCGACCGTGAGACCCGGGAGAAGTGCGGCACCCCCGACCCGGAGGGCGAGGCGATGATGCGCGAGGCCATCGCGGAGTACTTCCCCGAGACCCGCCTCACCCTCGTCGACGACCTCCTGGCCGAACCGGTCACGGACTGAGCCGCGAGCCGGCCGGCTGTCGACCGAGGAGCACGGCGCCGGGACCCGCGGCGCGCCCCGACCCCGTACGGGCCCGGGTGTCGGAGCGAGTGCCCCGCTCGGGGCGGGAGGAGGCCCTTGCCCGTCACCGGGCCGCCGCCCACGAGAGCGAGCACCTCGCCGAACCGCTCCAGCGGGAAGGTGCGGCTGACGAGCGGGCGCGAGCAGTCCCAGGGCGAACGCGTGGACCGCGTCAGCCCAGGCGGCGGAGGGCGCGCCAGAGAAGCTGCGGACCTCGGGTCGACGACGCTCGGCTCGGCGGGGAGGCGGCGGCGAGCCGAGGGGCTGCGAGCAGGTCGAGGGTCCCCGCATCGACGACGGCGATCCGCTCGCCGGGCCGAGCGCCGTTCGGTGCGGCGGCGTGCATGACCGTAGGCAGCGATCCGCGGGGGCGTCAACGGGACGGCGTGGTGCCCGCGTTAGTCTCTGTCCGCGATTTCGGTCGTGGTGCGGCATGTCGAACGGCGTGAGGGTGAGGTGGGGGCATGGGGCGACTCGTACCCGCGGTGAGCAGGGCATTCGATGTACTGGAGCTGTTCCTCCAAGGTGACGGCACCCTGTCCGCCCCCGAGATCACCCGCAGGCTCGGACTACCGCGCACCACCACCCACGAACTGGTCAGCACCCTGGCCGCCCGCAACTACCTCGTCGCGGTGCCCGAACGGCCCGGGCGCTACCGCCTCGGTGTGCGGACGTACGAGTTGGGCAGTCGTTACGCCGAGCAGCTCGACCTCGCGGCCGAGGGTCGACGGGTCGCGCACGAGGTGGCCGAGAGCTGCGGTGAGACCGTTCATGTGGCGCTCCTGGAGGGCGTGGACGTCATCTATGTCGCCGAGGTCGACTCCACTCACGCGGTGCGGATGGTGTCGGCCGCGGGGCGTCGGCTTCCCGCCCACTGCACCGCCGTCGGCAAGATGCTCCTCGCCTCCCTCCCCGAGGCGGAGCTCGACGAGCGCCTGGAAGACCGCGAGTTGGTCGCCATGACGCCCCGCAGCCTCACCGGCCCGAACCTCCTGCGCGCCGCGCTCGCAGAGGTCCGCGCGCTCGGAGTCGCCCTGGAGCGGCAGGAGTCCCATCCCGACGTCAGCTGTGTCGCCGCCCCGGTCCGGGACCGGTCCGGCCGCGTCGTCGCGGCCCTGTCCGTCTCGGTGCCGGTGCACCGCTGGACGGAGGACCGCGAGGAGGAGCTCACCGCGCTCGCCGTGCGGGGCGCCGGCGAACTCTCGGCCCGCCTCGGCCACCGTCCCGCCGCACGCTGACGCGGTCGCGGGGTTCTCGGGGCCCGGCCTCGGTCGGCCACCGTCCCGCCGCACGCTGACGCGGTCGCGGAGTTCTCGGGGCCCGGCCCGGCCGTCGGCCCGCCGCACGCTGACCCGGTCGTGTGTGTGGGTCTCAGGACCCCGCGTCGGTCTGCCCCGCGCGCCGGCCGTCCCGGCGTTCGCGGGGCTGGCGCATGCGGCTGACGGGGCCGAAGACCTCGCGGTCGTCGAGGAACCCTTCCAGGGCGAAGGCCGCGGCGCCCCGGGTGACGGCGTTGTGGGGGACGGCGCTGCGCCGCAGTGTCGCGGCCCGGTGGGGCAGGGGAAGGGCGTGCCCGGTGACGGCGTCGAGGGTGGCGGTCAGCAGGCGCTCGCCGAGCAGGTCGACGACCTGGTTGCCGAGGACGAGGACCCGGGGGTTGAGCAGGTTGAGGAGATTGGCCACGGCGGCGCCCAGGTAGCGTCCGGTCCGGTCGATCACGGCGGCGGCCACCGGGTCCTGCTCCGCCGCCGCGCGTGCCAGGGCCGCGACCGTGGCCGCGTCGTCCGGTCCGGTGGCCCGCTCGTCGCCGGGGGCGAGTTCGCGCCAGGTCTGGGCGATCCCGCGGGTGCTGACGTACGCCTCCACGCAGCCGCGGTTGCCGCAGGTGCAGGGCCGACCGTCGAGGGCGAGGCAGGTGTGGCCCCACTCGCCCGCGCTGTTGGTGAACCCGCGGTAGAGCTGCCCGCCGATCGCGATCCCGGCGCCGACGCCGGCGCGCAGCGTCAGCACCACCAGGTCGTCCACCTCCCGGCCGGCGCCGAACCACAACTCCGCGACCGTGCTGGCCCGCAGCGGGTTGTCGAGCCGGAGGGGCAGTCCGAGGCGTTCGTCGAGGAGCGCCCGCAGCGGCACCTCGTGCCAGGACCAGTACGGGGAGAACGACGAGACGCCGCCCTCGCGTTCCACCATGCCGGGCACGCTGACGCCGGCCCCGAGCACCCGCTCGCGGGGCACCCCGGAGGCGCCGAGCAGTTCCTCGACGCAGGCGGCGAGCTGGTCGACGACGTCGGAGGGCCGGACGTCGCCCGGCGGCAGCGGGCGCTCGACGGAGTGCCGGACCTCCAGGGCGAGGTCGAAGAGCTCGGCGTGGACCGAGGTCTCGGCGATGTCGATGCCGATGAGCGCGCCCCGCTCGGCGTTGACGGCGAGCCGGGCCCGGGGGCGGCCGCCGCTGGAGTCCTCGTGGCCGGCCTCGACGAGGACGCCGGCCTCCAGGAGCTCGGCGGTGAGGTTGGCGACGGTGGCGAAGGAGAGGCCGGTGGCCGCCGCGAGGTCCTGGCGGCTCATCGCGCCGGTCCCGGCGTAGAAGCGCCGGAGCACCTCGAAGCGGTTGAGGCGGCGGATGTCCTGTGATGTCCGCTTGATCATCTGTGCTGTGTCCTCCGCTAGGCCGTCCCGTCCGTGACGATCTTATTCAAAGGGTTGGAAGAAGCGGGCGGGGATTATTTACAACCGTTAGACGAACCCGTAGCTTTTCTCTCGCCGCACCCGCACCGCACCCGTGGTCGACCGAGGAGGCCAGATGCAGCACCTCAGGGCCGTGCCCTGTTCCCCCCCGCCCGGACGTCTGACGGAAGGACCCGTCTGGGACCCCCGGCGCCGCGAACTGCTCTGGGTGGACATCCCCGACGGGCTCGTCCACCGGGCCGCCCTGACGCCCGGCGGCCCCAGCGGCCCCGGTAGCTCCGGTGGGCCCAGCGGCCCCGGTAGCTCCGGCGGACCCGGCCGACCCGGCGACACCGGCGGCGACCTGCCCGACCTCGCGCCCGTCGCGACGCTCCGGCTCGACCGCCCCGTCGGCGCCGTCGTGCCCTGCGCGTCCGGAGCCCTGCTCGCCGCCGCCGGGACCTCCTTCCTGCACCTGGCCGAGGACCGCCCGGTCGCCGAAGCCGTCGAACTCGCCGCACCCGTCCTCCCCGACGACGGCCTGCCCCGACGGATGAACGACGCCGCCGTGGACCCCGCCGGCCGCCTCCTCGCCGGCACCATGGCGTACGACGAGAGCCCCGGCGCCGGCGCCCTCTACCGCCTCGACGGCGACGGCCTGGTCACCCTCCTCGACTCCGTCACCATCTCCAACGGCCTCGCCTGGAGCCCCGACGGCACCCGCCTCTACTACGCCGACAGCCCCACCGGCCGCGTCGACGTCTTCGCCTACGACCCCGGCACCGGAGCCCTGAGCGACCGCAGGCCCTTCGCCGTCCTCGACCGCGGCGTCCCCGACGGCCTCACCGTCGACAGCGAGGGCCGCGTCTGGGTCGCCGTCTGGGGAGGCGGCGAAGTCCTCGCCTTCGAGCCCGACGCCACCCTCCACGCGCGCATCGAGGTCGCCGCCTCCCACGTGACCAGCTGCGCCTTCGCCGGACCCGGGCTCGACGTCCTGGTCATCACCACGGCCACCGAGGGCCTCGACGAGGAACGCCTGCGCGCCGAACCCGACGCCGGCCGCCTCTTCGTCTGCCGCCCCGGTGCCACCGGCCTGCCCACCACCCCGTACGCCGACCACTGAGCCCCACCCCGACAAGGAACCTCCCCATGACCACCCCGCACGAGGGGCTGTTCGCCGCCCTGGCGGCCGCCCCCGTCATCGCGATCCTCCGCTCCACCTCCGCCGACCGCTTCGCCGAGGTCACCGACACCCTCGTGGCGTCCGGCGTCCGCGCCGCCGAGTTCACCCTCACCACCCCGGGCGTGCTCGACGCGCTCCGCGAGTACGCCGCCGACGCCCCGCCCGGCCTCGCGCTCGGCGCCGGCACGGTCACCACCCCCGCCGAGGCCCAGGCCGCCGTCGAAGCAGGCGCCTCCTACCTCATCACCCCGACCACCTCCACCGAGGTCATCGCCGAGGCCGCCCGCCTCGACGTGCCGGTGCTCCCCGGCGCGTACACACCCACCGAGATCCTCACGGCCTGGCGGGCCGGCGCCACGATGGTGAAGCTCTTCCCGGCCGCCACCGGCGGACCCGAGTACCTCCGCGCCGTCCGCGCCCCCCTGCCCGACGTCCCCCTCGTCCCGACCGGGGGCATCGGCACCACCGAGGCCCCCGCCTACCTCGCCGCCGGCGCCGCCGCCCTCGGCATCGGCAGCCCCCTCGTCGGCGACGCCTGCGAAGGCGGCTCCCTCGCCGCGCTGGCCGACCGCGCCGCCGCCTTCCTCGACGGGATACGCCGGTGACGCGCCCGCCCGAGCCCGCGACACCTTCGCCGGCAGCACCTCCCGCACCGGCCGCCGATCCCGCACCGGTGGCCGCCCACACCACCCAGTCCGCCCCCCACGCCACCCCGGCCGCCGCCCCCGTCCCGGCAGCACCCCCACCCGCCCTCTTCACCCTCGGCGAGGCCATGGCCGTCGCCGCGGCGCTCCAGCCCGGCCCGCTCGCCAGCGGCGCGCCGCTCCGCCTCGGCTGGGCGGGCGCGGAGGCGACGGTCGCCATCGGGGTCGCCCGCCTGGGCCACCGGGCCGCGTGGACCGGCCGGGTCGGCGAGGACGCGGTGGGCGCGATGGTCCTCGCCGGACTCCGCGCCGAGGGCGTCGACGTCTCCGGCGCCCGCACGGAACCGGCGGTGCCCACCGGGCTGATGCTCCGCGAGCGGCGCACCGCCGACCGGCTGCGCGTCGCGTACTACCGGGCCGGTCTCGCGGGCTCCCGGCTCGCCCCGGGCGACCTCGACGAGGCCCGCCTCGCCGGCGCCCGGATCCTGCACGTCACCGGCATCACCCCGGCGCTGGGCCCCACCGCCCGCGCCGCCGTCGAGCGCGCGGTCGTGGTCGCCAGGGCCGCCGGGGTCACCGTCTCGTTCGACGTCAACCACCGGGAGCGGCTCTGGAGCCGGGCCGAGGCGGCCGACGTGCTGGGCCGCCTCCTGCCGTACGCCGACATCGTCTTCGCCGGACCCGAGGAGGCCACCCTCTTCGTCCCGGAGGACCAGCCCGACCGGATGGCCCGGGCCCTGACCCGGTTCGGCCCCGGGCAGGCGGTCCTCAAACTCGGCGCCAGGGGAGCCCTCGCGGCCGCCGGCGACGAGCTGCACGTCCAGGGCGCCGTGCCCGTCAGCGCCGTGGACCCCGTCGGCGCGGGCGACGCCTTCGTCTCCGGCTACCTCGCCGCCGTCCTCGACGGCGCCCCGGTCCAGGAACGCCTCCACCTCGCCGCCCTCTGCGGAGCGTTCGCCGTCTCCGTCCCCGGTGACTGGGAAGGCCTCCCGCGCCGCGCCGAACTCGACCTTCTCGCCGCCCAGGACATCAGCCGCTGAGCCGTCGCTCCCGGCCCCTTCGTCCCCGCACACAGGAACCCGAACCCATGAACCGATTCTCCGGTCGGACAGCCGTCGTCACCGGCGCGGCCTCCGGCATCGGCGCGGCCAGCGCCGTCCGCCTCGCCGCCGAGGGCGCCTCGGTGGTCGTCTCCGACATCGCCGACGAGGCCGGTGAGGCCGTCGCCGCGGCGATCCGCGCCGCCGGAGGCCGAGCGGCGTACGTACGCTGCGACGTCGCCTCCGAGGACGACTGGACAGCCCTGCGCGAGGCGGCGCACACCCGCTTCGGGCCGGTCGCCGTCCTCCACAGCAACGCCTTCATCCACACGCCGGGCGCCGCCCACGAACTCCCCGTCGCCGTCTGGGACCGGGAGATGGCGGTCAACCTGCGGGCCCTGTACCTCGCCACCCGCACCTTCCTCGACGACCTGCGCGCCGAGGGGGGCAGCGTCGTCGCCACGTCGAGCGTCCACGCCGACTTCGGCCTGCCGGGCTATCCCGCGTACGCAGCCGCCAAGGGCGGCATGTGCGCGCTCGTCCGCCAGTTCGCCGTCGAGTACGGACCCGAGGTGCGCTTCAACTCCGTGCTGCCGGGCCCGATCCTGACCGACGTCTGGAACGACGTCGACGAGGAGGGGCGCCGGCTCTCCGCCGACGCGACCGCGCTCGCCCGGCTCGGCCTCCCCGGGGAAGTGGCCTCGGCCGTCGCCTTCCTGGCCTCCTCCGACGCCGCCTACATCACCGGAACGAACCTGGTCGTCGACGGCGGCTGGACCGTGAAGAAGGACTCCAAGTGAAGATCACCTCCCTGCGCACCTACCTCGTCGCCCCCCGCTGGTGCTTCCTGCGCATCGACACCGACGAGGGCATCACCGGCTGGGGCGAGCCCGTCGTCGAGGGCCGCGCCCACACCGTCGCCGCGGCCGTCGAGGAGCTCTCCGACTACCTGATCGGCCAGGACCCGATGAAGATCGAGGACCACTGGCAGGTCCTCACCAAGGGCGGTTTCTACCGTGGCGGCCCCGTCCTCTCCAGCGCCGTCGCCGGCATCGACCAGGCCCTCTGGGACATCACCGGCAAGGCCCTCGGCGTCCCGGTCTGGCAGCTGCTCGGCGGCAACGTCCGCGACCGCGCGCGGGTCTACAGCTGGATCGGCGGCGACCGGCCCGACGAGGTCGCCTCGGAGGCCCTGGCCCGGAAGAACGAGGGCTTCACCGCGATCAAGATGAACGCCTCCGCGCAGCTGCGGCTCATCGACACCCCGGCGGCCGTCCACGGCATCGTCGACCGGGTCGCCTCCATCCGCGAGGCCGTCGGCGACGAGTTCGACATCGCCATCGACTTCCACGGCCGCCTCACCGCGCCGATGGCCCGCCGGGTCCTGCCGCTCCTGGAGCCGTACCTGCCCTTCTTCGTGGAGGAGCCGGTCGTCCCGGAGCTGAGCGACCGCATCGGCGACATCGTGCGCTCCACCTCCATACCCATCGCGACCGGCGAACGCCTCTACTCCCGCTGGGACTTCAAGAAGGTCCTCGACCAGGGCATCGCGGTCGCGCAGCCGGACCTGTCGCACGCCGGCGGCATCTCGGAGGTGCGCAGGATCGCCGCCATGGCGGAGGCGTACGACGTCTCCCTCGCCCCGCACTGCCCGCTCGGACCGATCGCGCTCGCCTCCTGCCTCCAGGTCGGCTTCGCCGCGCCGAACCTGCTGATCCAGGAGCAGAGCCTCGGCATCCACTACAACACCGGCTCCGACCTGCTGGACTACCTCGTCGACCCGTCGGTCTTCCGGTACGAGGACGGGCACGTGGGCCTGCCCACCGGCCCGGGTCTCGGCATCGAGGTCGACGCGAAGGCCGTCGAGCGGGCCGCCGAGACGGGGCACCGCTGGCGGAACCCGGCCTGGCGCCGGGACGACGGCTCGCTGGCGGAGTGGTAACCAGGACGTACGGAAGGGGCGGGCTCCGGGAGGAGCCCGCCCCTTCTCTCGGTGATGCGGATCAGCGGTGGGCCAGCCAGGCCGCCGCCGGGAGCAGCCTGCTGTCGTAGTCGAAGAGGGCCTGGTTCTCCCAGCCGTTGCCGGACGCGGGGTCGGCCGGGTCCCAGCCGTTGCCCGTCACGGCCGTCCACGCCGGCTCCCAGTAGACGACGCCGAGGCCGCGGCCGTTCGGCACCGCCTCGACGACGTTCATGACGTCCCGCAGCCACGCCGACTGGCCGGCGCTGCTCGCCGGGTAGCCGGCGACGAGTTCGCCCGCCAGGTCGATGATGTTCTCGTGGCCGTCCTCGCTGTCCAGGCGGAACGGGTAGGCGGTCTCCGCGACCAGCACCTTCTTGCCGTAGCGGGCGGAGATGTCGTCCAGGTTGGCCTGGAGCGAGGACAGGGCGCCGTGCCAGTAGCCGTAGAAGGACAGGGCGATCACGTCGTAACTGACGCCCTGCGCAGTCGCGTTGTCGAACCAGGTGCGGTAGAGGGCGTTGTCGCCGCCGTGGGCGAGGTGCAGCGCGATCTGGGTGCTGGACGAGACGGTCTTGGCGGCGGAGATGCCGGACTTCAGCAGCCCGGCGAGCTGCGACCAGTTGGACGTCGAGCCCTCGGGCCAGAGCATGCCGGTGTTGATCTCGTTGCCGATCTGCACCATGTCGGCCGTGGTGCCCTGCGCCTTGAGGGCGTTGAGGACGTCGTACGTGTGGTCGTAGACGTCCGTCTTGAGCTGGCCGTACGAGTGGCCCGACCAGGCGGCGGGCTTGGTCTGGGCGCCGGGGTCGGCCCATATGTCGGAGTAGTGGAAGTCGACGAGGAGCTTCATGCCCTGCGCCTTGATCTTCCGGGCGGTGGCGAGGACGCGGGCCTTGTCGTTGTAGCCGTCGGCCGGGTTCACCCACACCTTGAGGCGCCCGTAGTTGGCGCCCGCCCCCTTGAGGAGCGCGACCGCGTCACCGGTGGTGCCGGTGCTCGACCGGTAGGTCCCGCCGAGGTCCTCGCTCTTCTTGAGCGCGGAGAGGTCGACGCCCTTGACCGTGAGCCCGGTGGTGCCGCTGGTGAACGTCAGGTCGTCGACGTTGATCCAGTTCCCGGCGTTCGCGTCGGAGTTGACGCTGATCGTGCAGGCGCCGCCCGTCACCTTGATCGGCGTGACGATCCGTATCCACGTCGACGTCACCGGCAGGTCGGTGCGCTGTTCGGCGGAGCCGCAGTTGCGCAGCGCCAGGTAGGCGGAGTTCTGCCCGCCGCCCGAGCGGACCCAGGCGCTCAGCGTGTACGCGCCGTCGGCGAGCCCGGACAGGTACTGGTACGTCTCCACCTTGTACGCGGTGGACGCCCAGTGGCTCAGGCGGTAGCCGCCGCTGTGGCCGCCGGCCTCGGTGAACGAGGCGGCGTTCTGCCCGGCGGCGGAGTAGGTGGACCAGCCGGCCGGGGCGGCGGTGCCGGTGGCGTCGCTCTCGAACCCGGTGTTGGTGAGCGCGGCGGCTGCCTCGGCCCGCTGGGCCCCGGGCAGCGGGGCCAGCAGCAGAGCGGCGAGCGCCGCGGCGACGGCCGCTGCTCGCAGGCGGATGCGGCTTCGTACGGGATGCATCGTCGAGTCCCTTCGACGGTGGCCAACGAGGAATGTGGTGCGGGTGGTTCCTTACGGGTGGTACGGCTCACCCGGGGGCGGCGCAGCGGGTACCGCCGCCCCCGGGGAGATCAGGAGGTCCGGCCGGGGGCAGGGGCCGGTGACCGGCCGGTCACCGAGGGGTGACGGGCCGGCGGGTGAGGGACGCGGCCGGGCGGCCGGGTCGTACTCGGACGTCCGGACGGACTCAGGCGTCCAGGCGGACGACGCCGACGGCACCGGCCGGGACGGTGAGCCTCCCGTCGACCGGCGTGCCGGAGAGGAGTTCCGTCCCGGCGCCGTCGAGCGGCACCACGGCGTCCTCGGTGGAGTGGTTGAGCGCGAAGAGGTACCGCCGCCCGTCGTCCCCGGCGCGCCGCACGACCTCCACGTCGTGCGGGAGCGTGGTGTGCGCGGCGACACCGGCGTCCGCGCAGGCGGCGGCGACGATCGGGTCCAGCGAGGCCGCGTCCAGGCGGGTGGAGACGTACCAGGCGGTGCCCCGGCCGAGCCGGTGCCGGGTGACGGCGGGGCCGCCGGCGGCCGGCCCGTCGGCGTACGTCCACACGGTCTCGGCCCCGCGCGGCCGGACGAACTCCGTCCAGACGTCGCCGGTGAGCGTGGCGCCGTCCGGCCCGGAGACCGTCACGCGCTGGTCGTCGAGGAGCGGGGACCACTCCTCGACGGTGAGCCCGAGGACGTCCCGCAGCGCGCCCGGGTAGGCGCCGGGGTGCACGGCGTCGTGCTCGTCGACGATGCCGGAGAAGTACGAGACGACGAGCGTGCCGCCGTTCTCGACGTACTCGCGCAGGTTCCGCCCGGCGGCCTCGGTGGTGAGGTAGAGCGCGGGGACGACGACCAGGGGGTAGGCGGAGAGGTCCGCCTCGGGGTGGGCGAAGTCGACGGTGAGGTGCCGGTCGTAGAGGGTCTCGTAGAAGCTGTCGGCGCGCTCGCGGGCCTCGTGGGCCTCGGTCGGCCGCCACTCCAGGTTCTGCGCCCACCAGGAGTGCCAGTCCCACAGCACGGCGGCGTCGGGGACGGTCCGGGTGCCGCGGATCTCGGCCAGCGCGTCGAGGTCGGCCCCGAGGGCGACGACCTCGCGCCAGACCCGGGTGTCGGTGCCGCCGTGCGGGAGCATCGCGGAGTGGAACTTCTCGGCGCCCCTCCGGGACTGGCGCCACTGGAAGAACATGGCGCCCTCGGAGCCGCGGGCGACGTGGGCGAGCGAGTTGCGGGCCATCTCGCCGGGGCGCTTGGCCGGGTTGCGGGCCTGCCAGTTCACCCCGGACGTGGAGTGCTCCAGGAGCAGCCAGGGCGCGCCGCCGGCGACGGAGCGGGTGAGGTCGGCGGCCATGGCGAGGTTGACGTGGGTGCGGCGGCCGTCGGTGATCAGGTAGTGGTCGTTGGTGACGAGGTCGACCTCGCGGCCCCAGGCCCAGTAGTCGAGGGAGTCGCACTGGCTGAGCGCGGTCATGAAGTTGGTGGTGACGGGGATGCCGGGAGCGAGTTCGTGCAGGATGTCCCGTTCCCTGCGGAAGTTCTCCCGGAGGGTGGCGTCGGCGAAGCGGCGGTAGTCGAGCTGCTGTGCCGGGTTGCCGACGGTGGGGGTGGCGCGGGGCGGGTCGATCTCGTCGTACGAGGAGTAGCGCTGCCCCCAGAAGGCGGTGCCCCACGCCTCGTTCACCGCTTCCACGGAGCCGTGGGTCCGCCGGAGCCAGCGGCGGAAGTGGGCGGCGCAGTGGTCGCAGTAGCAGGCGCTGACGGGGACGCCGTACTCGTTGTGGACGTGCCAGAGGGCGAGCGCGGGGTGGCTGCCGTAGCGCCGGGCGAGTGCGGTGGTGATGTCGGCGGCGGCGGCGCGGTAGGCGGGGGAGCTGTGGCAGATCGCCCCGCGTGAGCCGTACGAGAAGCGCACGCCCTCGGCGGTGACGGGCAGGGCCTCGGGGTGGGCGCGGTAGAACCAGGCGGGCGGGGCGACGGTGGGCGTGCCCAGGTCGACCCGGATGCCGTGCTCGTGGAGCAGGTCGAGGAGGCGGTCGAGCCAGCCGAAGTCGTGGCGGCCCGGTTCGGGCTCCAGGAGGGCCCAGGAGAAGATGCCGACGCTCACCAGGGTGACGCCGGCCTCCCGCATCAGCCGGACGTCCTCCTGCCAGACGCTTTCCGGCCACTGTTCGGGGTTGTAGTCCCCGCCGAACGCGAGCCGGTGCAGGCCCTTGGGAGTGGTCTGCGGCATGAGTCTCTCCTGAAACCTCGAACGAGGGAAGTCGTGGTCGATTGGGAACGTGCACACACTCGATCTCGATGTGGCAACGCAACATAACCGCACAGGAACAACCATTGACAAGTGTCTGGAACGTTTCTCTACTGTGAACGCTCACAGACGCATGACCGGCCTCCCCGTTCGAGGGAGAGGCCCCTCTTTCGGTCAGGGAGAAGCACCCCATGCCTCACATCACGCGCCGCGGACTCGCCGCCGCCACCGCCGTCCTCCTCGGCGCCACCGCGCTCACCGCCTGCGGATCCGCCGACCCGGACGACAAGGCCGGCGCCGACTCCGGCCCCGTCTCGCTCACCTACTGGGCCTGGGCGCCCGGCATGGACAAGGTCGCGGCCCTCTGGAACGCCGAGCACCCCGACATCAAGGTCACCGTGCAGAAGCAGGCCTCCGGGGACGACCTGGTCACCAAGATCATCACCGCGACGAAGGCACACAAGGGCCCGGACCTCGTCCAGGCCGAGTACCAGGCCCTGCCGACCCTGGTCAGCAACGACTCCCTCGCCGACATCGCCTCCGAGGTCCCCGGTGTCAAGGACAGGTTCGCCCCCGGCATCTGGCAGCAGACCACCTTCGGCGGCGAAGCCGTCTACGCCCTGCCCCAGGACTCCGGCCCGCTGATGTTCTTCTACCGCAAGGACCTGTTCGAGCAGTACGGCCTCACCGTCCCCACCACCTGGGACGAGTTCGCCGCCACGGCCCGCACCCTCAAGAAGAAGGCCCCCGGCAAGTCCCTCACCACCTTCTCCGCCAACGACTCCGGCCTCTTCGCCGGCCTCTCCCAGCAGGCCGGCGCCAAGTGGTGGAGCTTCGAGGGCGACACCTGGAAGGTCGGCATCGACGACGCCGCCACCCGCAAGGTCACCGACTTCTGGGGCGGCCTCGTCGCCGAAGGCGCCGTCGACAACCAGCCCATGTACACCCCCGCCTGGAACAAGGCCATGAACTCCGGCGACCAGCTCGCCTGGGTCAGCGCCGTCTGGGCCCCCGGCGTCCTGACCACCGCCGCCCCCGACGGCAAGGGCAAGTGGGCCATGGCCCCGCTCCCGCAGTGGACCGAGGGCGAGAACACCACCGGCAGCTGGGGCGGCTCCTCCACCGCCGTCACCTCCGACTCGAAGCACAAGGCGGCCGCCGCGAAGTTCGCCGTCTGGCTGAACACCGACCCGAAGGCCCTCGAAGCCCTCGTCAAGGAGAGCGGCATCTACCCGGCCGCCACCGCCGCCCAGACCAGCGGCGCCCTCGCCAAGGCCCCCGACTACTTCACCAACCAGCCGGACTTCTACACCCGCGCCGCCGAGATAGCGAAGACCACCGCCCCGGGCGCCTGGGGCCCCAACGTCAACGTCGCCTACACCGCCTTCAAGGACGAGTTCGGCAAGGCCGCCAAGGCCAGGTCCGGCTTCGACACGGCCCTCACCGCCCTGCACGCCACCACCGTCGCGGACCTGAAGAAGCAGGGCTTCGAGGTCGCCAAGTGACCCAGCCCTCCCCGGGCGCGCGCCGGTCGTACGGGGTCAAGGCGGCCCCGTACGGCTTCCTCCTCCCCGCCGCCGTCCTCTTCGCCCTCTTCTTCGCGCTGCCCATCGGCTACGCCGTCTGGCTCAGCTTCCACAAGGTCGAGATCAAGGGTCTCGGCCTCGGCAAGGGCGCCAGGAGCGAGGTGTGGGCCGGCCTGGAGAACTACACCTCCGCCCTCACCGACTCCGCGTTCCTGCACAGCGCCCTGCGCGTCCTCGGGTACGGCGCCGTCGTCGTCCCGGTCATGCTCGGCCTCGCCCTGCTCTTCGCGCTGCTGCTCGACTCGGACCGCGTCCGGGCCCGCTCCTTCGCCCGCCTCGCGATCTTCCTGCCGTACGCCGTCCCCGGCGTCATCGCGGCCGTCCTGTGGGGCTTCCTCTACCTCCCGGCCGTCAGCCCCTTCCACTACCTCCTCGACGCCTTCGGGCTGCCGCAGCCCGACCTCATGGACGGCGGCCCGCTCTACCTCGCGATGTCCAACATCGCCGTCTGGGGCGGCACCGGCTTCAACATGATCGTCATCTACACGGCGCTGCGCTCGCTGCCCGCCGAGGTCTACGAGGCGGCGAAGCTCGACGGCTGCTCGGAACTCCGGATCGCGCTCCGGATCAAGATCCCGATGGTGGCGCCCTCGCTGGTGCTCACCTTCTTCTTCTCGATCATCGCGACCCTCCAGGTCTTCAACGAGCCCATGACGCTCAAGCCGCTCACCAACGGCATCCCCTCCGACTGGAGCCCGCTGATGAAGGTCTACAGCGACGCCTTCACCGGCGGGAACATCCACGCCGCCTCGGCCACCGCCGTCGTGCTCGCCCTCGCGACCTTCGCGCTCTCCTTCGCCCTCCTGAGGGCGTCCAACCGCCGCACCACACAAGGAGCAGGCCGATGACCGGGCTCGCCTCCCCGTCCCGCCGCGCGACGGCCCCGGCCGCCGGCACCACCCCCGGCACCTCCCAGGGCCCGCCCCCCGCCCCGGCCGGGCGCACCCCCGGCCCCCGCCGCACGGCCCTACTGCCCACGGCCGCCCTCGTCCTCGGCGCGCTGTACTGCCTGCTGCCCGTCGCCTGGGTCGTGGTCGCCGCCACCAAGTCGGGCCAGGACCTCTTCTCCACCTTCACGTTCCTGCCCGGCGACGGCCTCGCCGACAACGTCGCCGACCTGAACACGTACCGCGACGGCATCTACTGGCGCTGGATGGCCAACTCCGTCTTCTACGCGGGCCTCGGCGCCGTCCTCTCCACCGTCGTCTCCGCGTTCGCCGGCTACGCCTTCGCGACGTACCGCTTCCCCGGCCGCGAGACGTTCTTCAACGTGATCCTCACCGGCGTCCTCATGCCGCCCGTCATCCTCGCCATCCCGCAGTACCTGCTGATGGCCGAGGCCGACCTCACCGACTCCTACGCGTCGGTGCTGCTGCCGCTGATCCTCTCCCCGTACGGCGTCTACCTCGCCCGCGTCTACGCCGAGGCCGCCATCCCCGGGGAACTGGTCGAGGCCGGACGCATGGACGGCGCGGGCGAATGGCGGATCTTCCTGAGGATCGCCGTCCCCATGATGTCCCCGGGCCTGGTGACGGTCTTCCTCTTCCAGTTCGTCGCCATCTGGAACAACTTCCTGCTGCCGTTCATCATGCTCGGCGACGACGGGAAGTTCCCCATGACGGTGGGCCTGTTCACCCTCCTCAAGCAGGGCGCCAGCCAGCCCGCCCTGTACACCCTCGTCATCACCGGAGCCCTCCTCGCCGTCGTCCCGCTCATCGCGCTCTTCCTCGTCATCCAGCGCTTCTGGAGCCTCGATCTGCTCTCCGGCGCCGTAAAGTCCTGACCACAGGGGATCGAGGGGAAACACACAGCATGAGCACACCAGCGGGAAGGCGCCGACCGGCGACCATCCACGACGTGGCCCGCGAGGCAGGAGTCTCGCGCGGCACCGTCTCCCGTGTCCTCAACGGCGGCCACTACGTCAGCCCGACCGCCAAGGCGGCCGTCGACGCCGCGATCCGAAGAACGGGATACGTCGTCAACCGGCACGCCCGCTCGCTGATCACCGGCAAGTCCGACTCGGTCGCCTTCCTCCTGACCGAGCCGCAGGAGCGGTTCTTCGAGGACCCCAACTTCAACGTCCTCCTCCGCGCCTGCACCCAGGCCCTCGCCGCCCAGGACATCCCGCTCCTCCTGATGATCGCGGGCACCGAGGACGAGCGCCGCCGCAACCTCCGCTACATCGAGGCCGGCCACGTCGACGGCGTCCTCCTCGTCTCCAGCCACTCCGGCGACCCGGTGGTGGCCCGGCTGCACGAGGCCGGCGTCCCCGTCGTCGCCTGCGGCAAACCGCTCGGCCAGACCGCCAAGATCGGCTACGTCGCCGCCGACGACCGCGACGGCGCCCGCGACATGGTCCGCCACCTGTACGCCTCCGGCCGGCGCCGCATCGCCACCGTCACCGGCCCCCTCGACACGCCCGGCGGCGTCGAGCGCCTCGCCGGCTACCGCGAGACCCTCGCCGAGGTCGGCCTGCCCGTCGACGAGACCCTCGTCGCCACCGGCGACTACAGCCGCGCCAGCGGCGAGGACGCGGCCCGCGACCTCCTGGAGCGCGCCCCGGACATCGACGCCGTCTTCGTCGCCTCCGACCTCATGGCGCAGGGCGTCCTCGACACCCTCGCCCGCGCCGGCCGGCGCGTCCCCGAGGACATCGCCGTCGGCGGCTTCGACGACTCCCCGGCCGCCGTCTCGTCCCGCCCCTCGCTGACCACCATCCGCCAGCCCTGGGACCGGATCAGCACCGAGATGGTCCGCACCCTCCTGGCCCGCATAGCGGGCGAGGAACCGGCGGCCGTCATCCTCCCGACGGAACTCGTCCGCCGCGAGTCCGCCTGACCGGCGGGCCGCCCCCGGCGCACCCGCGCGGCGCACGGCCGGACTCCTCACGGAGCCCGGCCGTGCGCCGTCATCCGCCGACCACCAGGACCACTTCCAGCGTGCGGGGCCCGTGCACCCCCTCCACCCGGTCCAGCTCGATGTCGCTCGTCGCCGACGGCCCCGAGATCCACGTCAGCGCACGCCCCGGGTCGAGCCGGGGAAGCGCCCGTGGCACCGACGCCACCACCTGCGCGGGCGCCCGCACCACGCACACGTGCAGATCGGGCACGAGCGTGAGGGCCCGCCGCCCCTGCCCCGCACCGCCGTCGAGGACGATCGTCCCCGTCTCCGCGACCGCCAGCGCGCAGCCCGTCACCACGGCGTCGGCGGCGTCGAGCTCGTACGGGCTCAGCTCGGGCCCGTCGGTCCGCCGCTCCGCCTCCGTCGCCGCGAGCCACGCGTCGGGCAGCCCCGGCGGGACGACGACACTGCGCGCGCCGTGCTCCGCGAGCAGCCGGGCGACGAGCCCGGCCAGTCCGTCCGGCGCCGTCCGGTGCACACGGGCCCGGTAGTCCGCGAGGTTCTCGTGGAGCAGGTCGAGGACGGCGTCCGGGTCGTCCGCGACGTGCTCGGTGCGGTAGGCGCGGACCACCTCGGGCGCCTCCGGGGCGTCGGCGACGGCGGCGCGGATCCGCGCCAGGATCCGCGCGCGGGAGTCGGCCGCACGAGGTTCGTTTACTGGCGGTTCCTCCACGGGCGGTTCGTCCGTGCGCGGTTCCTTCACGGGTGTCTCGTTCGTGCGCGCCTCGTTCGTGCGCGGATCCGTCATGTGCGGTTCCTCTTCCACCAGTCGCGGAACGGTGCGGCGGGTACGTCGGGCAGGTCGCGGTGGTTTGACCACGGGCCGACGCCGGGGCCCGGCAGCCGCTTGGGGTGGAGGGCGCGGGTGGCGGAGGCGAGGCGCTCGGCCGCCGCGAGCGCGTTCGGGTGGTCGAGGAGCCAGGTGGAGGCCTTGACGGCGGCCTTCTCCGGTCGGTGGCCGCGGCCGCCCTGGTCGGCGACCCGCTCGCGCAGGTGGACCAGGACCTCGGGGATGTCGATGGCGACCGGGCACACCTCGTAGCAGGCGCCGCAGAGCGAGGAGGCGTAGGGGAGGGAGGCGTCGACCGCGCTCGTCGTGCCCCGGAGCTGCGGGGTGAGGATGGCGCCGATGGGTCCGGGGTAGACGGAGCCGTACGCGTGTCCGCCGGCCCGCTCGTACACCGGGCAGACGTTGAGGCAGGCCGAGCAGCGGATGCAGCGCAGGGCCTGCCGTCCCACCTCGTCGGCGAGGGCGTCGGTGCGGCCGTTGTCGAGGAGGACCAGGTGGAAGGCGCGCGGCCCGTCGCCGTCCGTCGTGCCGGTCCACATGCTGGTGTACGGGTTCATGCGCTCGGCCGTCGAGGAGCGGGGGAGCGTCTGGAGGAACACCTCCAGGTCGCGCCAGGTCGGCACCACCTTCTCGATGCCGACGACGGAGACGAGGGTCTCGGGAAGCGTCAGGCACATGCGGCCGTTGCCCTCGGACTCGACGACGACGAGGGTGCCGGTCTCGGCGACCATGAAGTTCGCCCCGGAGATCCCGACCTTGGCCCGCAGGAACTTCTCCCGCAGGTGCAGCCGCGCGGCCTCGGCGAGTTCGGCCGGGGCGTCGGTCAGTCCCTCCGGCGCGGGACGTCCCCAACTCCCCATCTTCTCGCGGAAGATGTCGCGGATCTCGCCGCGGTTGCGGTGGATCGCGGGCACCAGGATGTGTGACGGGCGGTCGTCGCCGAGCTGCACGATGAGCTCCGCGAGGTCCGTCTCGTACGCGGCGATGCCCTCGGCCTCCAGGTGCTCGTTGAGCCCGATCTCCTGGGTGGCCATCGACTTGACCTTGACGACCTCCGTCTCGCCGGTGGCCCTCACCAGCTCCGTGACGATCCGGTTCGCCTCGGCGGCGTCCGCCGCCCAGTGCACGGTGCCGCCGGCGGCCGTCACCGCCTCCTCCAACTGGAGCAGGTACGTGTCGAGGTGACGGAGCGTCCGGTCCTTGATCTCCTTCCCCGCCCGACGCAGCGCGGCCCAGTCGTCCAGCTCGGCCACCGCGCGCGCACGCTTGTCCCGGATGGTGTGCGTGGCGTGCCGGAGGTTCGCCCGCAGGGTCGGGTCGCCGACCGCCGTGCGCGCCGCCTCCGGGAAGGACGGCATGCCGACGAAGGCCCGCCCGTCGCCCGACCACCGCCCCTCATTGTGGGCCGACGCGCGCCCCTTCCCGTCGCTCATCGCCAGGGCTCCTCTTCGGTGCTCGCCAGGATCTCCGCCAGGTGCAGCGCCCGCAGCGGCGCCGCCCGCCGCCTCAGCATCCCGCCCACGTGCAGCAGACAGGAGTTGTCCGCGCCGCACAGCACCTCGGCGCCGGTGGACAGCGCGTTCGCGATCTTGTCGGAGCCCATCGCCGCCGAGACGTCCGGGTTCTTCACCGCGAAGGTGCCGCCGAAGCCGCAGCACTCCTCGGCACCGGGCAGCTCCACGAGCTCCAGGCCCTTCACCGCTCCGAGGAGCCGCCGCGGCCGCTCCCCGAGCCCGAGCATCCGCAGTCCGTGACAGGACGGGTGGTAGGTGACCTTGTGCGGGAAGTACGCGCCGACGTCCGTCACCCCCAGGACGTCCACGAGGAACTCCGTCAGCTCGTACGTCCGCGGGCCCAGTCCCGCCGCCTCCGCCCCGAACCCCGGGTAGTGGTGGCGGACCATCGCCGCGCACGAGCCGGACGGGGTGACCACGTGGTCGTACCCCTCGAAGGCCCGGACCGTGCGGCGTACCAGCGGCGCGGTCTCGGCACGGTAGCCGGTGTTGAACTGGGGCTGCCCGCAGCAGCTCTGCGCGGCGGGGAAGTCGACGTCCACGCCCAGCCGTTCGAGGAGCCGGACCGTGGCCACGCCCGTCGTCGGGAAGACGGCGTCGTTGACGCAGGTGACGAAGAGGGCGACGCGCATCACGGGTTCCTCGCGGACGGCTCGGGCGGCGCCCGCGTCCCGGGCGGCACGGGCGGCAGGGCCATTCTGCGGTACGCGACGGCGCGTCGGCCGGGTACGCGCCACGGGCGCGCGCATCGCGACGAGGCCGCCGACCGGGCCGGCGGCGCGCGCCCGGACGAGGACGGTGCCCAGCGCGGTGGCCGCCACGGGGCGGGCGACCGGGCGGCCGGGCGGCCGACCACCGGGCGCCGGCACCGGCACCGGCACGTGGTGCTCCGGCCGGAACCGGCCGTCCGCGCCCGCCGGCCGCCGCCTGCCCTCTGCCGACCCTCGGCGCGAGGCCCCTCAGCGCACCCCGAGCAGGTGCTCCAGGGCCAGTTGGTCGAGGTGCTCGAAGGCCATCGAGCGCGCCGCGGCCGCGTCCGGGTCGAACGTCTCGTACGCGGTGGGGTCGGCGAGCAGCCCCGCGAGACCGTCGGCCGCCGTGGGGACGGCGAGCTCGGGCAGCCGGGAGGCGGCGAGCGCCGCCACGACGTCGGGGTCGGCGCGGAAGGCCGCCGCGCGCTCCTTGAGGACCAGGTAGTTGCGCATGCAGTTCCGCGCGGACTCCCACACCCCGTCGAAGCCGTCCGTGCGCGCCGGCTTGAAGTCGAAGTGGCGCGGCCCCTCGTACCCGGCCGACTCGAGCAGGTCCACCAGCCAGAACGCCTGCCGCAGATCGCCCGCCCCGAAGCGGAAGTCCTGGTCGTACTTGATGCCCGACTGGCCGTTGAGGTCGATGTGGAAGAGCTTGCCCGCCCACAGCGCCTGCGCGATGCCGTGCGGGAAGTTGAGGCCGGCCATCTGCTCGTGACCGGTCTCCGGGTTCACGCCGACCAGGTCGGGGCGGTCGAGCCGCTCGATGAAGGCGAGCGCGTGCCCGACGGTGGGCAGCAGGATGTCGCCGCGCGGCTCGTTCGGCTTCGGCTCGATCGCGAAGCGCAGGTCGTAGCCCTGCTCGGTGACGTACTGGCCGAGCAGGTCGAAGGCCTCCTTCATGCGGTCGAGCGCGACCCGGACGTCCTTCGCCGCGCCGGACTCGGCGCCCTCCCGGCCGCCCCACGCCACGTAGACGGTGGCGCCCAGCTCGACGGCCAGGTCGATGTTCCGCAGCGTCTTGCGCAGCGCGAAGCGGCGCACGTCCCGGTCGTTGGCGGTGAAGGCGCCGTCCTTGAAGACGGGGTGGGTGAAGAGGTTCGTGGTCGCCATCGGCACCGCGAGCCCGGTGCGGTCCAGGGCGGCCCGGAAGCGCTTGACGGCCGTGTCGCGCTCGGCCTCCGCGGCGCCGAAGGGAATGAGGTCGTCGTCGTGGAAGGTGATGCCGTACGCGCCCAGTCCGGCGAGCCGCTCGACCGCCTCCACCGGGTCGAGGGCGGGGCGGGTGGCCTCGCCGAACGGGTCGCGTCCCTGCCAGCCGACGGTCCACAGACCGAAGGTGAACCGGTCCTCGGGGGTGGGGGAGAAGGGCTCCGTCATGGTCTCTCCTTGCATCCTTGCTCTGGCCGCCGGATTTGTTTTCTGAGATAACTAATACGGGACGGGGCCGCTCGGCGCCAGCCCCGACGAGCAGAGAGATGAGGTGAGGGCGTGCCCGTGAGCCGCTCTGTCGTGATCGGCGTGGACAGCTCCACACAGTCCACCAAGGCCGCCGCGGTCGACGCGGAGACCGGCGAACTCCTCGCCGTGGGCCGCGCCCCGCACACCGTCACCGGCACCGGGGGTGCCCGCGAGAGCGACCCCGACGAGTGGTGGACCGCCCTCGTCACGGCCGTCCGCGCGGCCGTACGGCAAGCCGGCGTCCCCGCCGCCTCCGTCACCGGCATCGCCGTCGCCGGCCAGCAGCACGGCCTCGTCACCCTCGGCCCCGACGGCCGCCCCCTGCGCCCCGCCCTCCTCTGGAACGACACCCGCTCCGCCCCCCAGGCCGCCGCCCTCGCCGCCCGCCTCGGCGGCCCCGCCTCCTGGTCCGCGCGCACCGGCTCCGTCCCCGTCGCCTCCATGACCGCCGCCAAATGGCAGTGGCTCCGCGAACACGAACCCACCCAGGCCGCCGCCACCACCGCCGTCCGCCTCCCCCACGACCACCTCACCGAACGCCTCACCGGCCTCGCCGTCACCGACCCCGGCGACGCCTCGGGCACCTGCTGGTACGGGGTGGGGGGAGGGGGCGCGGGCGGCACGGACGGAGCGGACGGCGCGGGGGGAGGGGCGGGCGGCTCGGGCGGCCCGGGTAGTGGCTCCCGCCCCGGGAGCGCTTCCGGCGGGGGAGCCCCGCCCGGCTTCCCTGGCGCGCCCGGCCTCGCCGGCGAGGCCGGCACCGGCACCGCGCCCGCCCCCGGCGCAACCGGCGCCTACGGATCCGGGGCGGGAGACGCCACCGCACCCGCCGCCGCCCTTGCCTCCGGTGCCGCATCCGCCGCCGTGCCTGCCTCAGGCGCCGCGTCCGCCGCCGCCCCTGCCTCAGGCGCCGCGTCCGGCGGATCCGCCCCCGCCGCCGCCCCCGGCGCCTACGACCCCGAGATCCTCGACCTCCTCGGCCTCGACCCGGCCCTGCTCCCCGCCGTGGCCCCGTCCGGCGCGACCCGCGTCGGCACGCTCACCGCGGCGGCCGCGGACGCCCTCGGTCTGCCGCGCGGCGTCGTCGTGGCCGCCGGGACCGGGGACAACATGGCGGCCGCCGTGGGCCTCGGGCTCGGCGGGGCGGGGCTGCTCGACCACCCGGTCGTCAGCCTCGGCACGTCGGGCACGGTCTTCGCCGCGACCCGGACCCGCCCGACGGACCCCGGACTTGCCGGGTTCGCGGCCACCGACGGCACGTACCTGCCGCTCGGGTGCACGCTCAACTGCACCCTCGCCGTCGACCGGTTCGCCACCCTGCTCGGTCTGGACCGGGAGGACGCCCTGCCCGGCGAGGGAGTCGTCGTCCTGCCGTACCTCGACGGCGAGCGCACGCCCGACCTGCCCCACGCGGCCGGGCTCGTCACCGGCCTCCGGCACGGCACGGACCCCCGCGCGATCCTCGGGGCCGCCTACGAGGGCGCGGCCTTCACCGTGCTCCGCGCCCTCGACGGACTCCTCGCCGCCTGCGGCCTCGACCCCTCGGACCCCGAGGTGCGCGCCCGCCCGCTGCGCCTCGTCGGCGGCGGTGCGCGCGGCCTGGCCTGGACCGAGACCGTCCGCCGACTCTCCGGGCGCCCCGTCGTCGTCCCGGCCGCCGACGAACTCGTCGCCCTCGGCGCCGCGGCCCTCGCCCACGGCGCCGTGACCGGTGCCGACCCCGTCGCCGTGGCCGCCGCCTGGGGCGCCGGGGCGGGCGAGGTCCTGCCTCCGCTCGCCCGCGACGACGTCGCCTGGCAGCGCATCGACGACGTGCTGACCGCCGCGGCGCCGACCCTGCTGCGCTGACGTCCGGCCCGCCCCGCGTCGGTATCAGGCCAGAACCCCGACCTCCTGCCTCGGCCGGGCCCCGTTGCTCTAGGGTCGACTGATCAGTCATCAGGAAGCAGGGGGCCAGGGGGAGTTCCGTGCGAGGGGGGAGTCCCATGTCCAAGTCCGCGATGCCGGGCGCGGTGGTCGTCGCCGTCGCCCTGGCCGCGCTGAGCGTGTCCTGCGGCACGGCCGACAAGAACGACGCGGGCGGGCCGACGGCGAGCTCCCCGGCCGGCACGACCGCGACGACGAACGCGCCCGCCCCGACCGCCGTACCCGCCCAGACGTCGCCGACCGCCCAGGAGACCGGCGGACCGGCCGCCGACGCGGGCGGCACGGGCGAGGCGGGCACGGCGCCGAGCTCGGCCCCGGCGTCCGATTCGGGGCCGCCCGAGCTGGTCCGCGACGCCTTCGCCGGGCTCCAGGCGACCCGGTTCGAGTCGTGCGACGCCTCCGCGGACTGCTCGCACGTCCTCGCACGTGTCTACGACGAGCTCAAGTCCCTGGACCGGGCCATGAAGGCCGACCCGCAGGGGCCCGGCCACTTCGCCGAGCCGATCGCCCGGATCGGGCAGCTCGACGGCGAGCTCCGAGGCGACCGCTCCCCGGGGAACCTCGAGAAGCACCGGAGCCTGCTGATCGGAACCCGCGATCAGATCAACGCGTGGATGCAGGGGCATCCCGAGGACTACCGCTGACCCGCGGGGAGTCTGCTCGCCTGCCGCACGGGACCGGGAGCGGGCTACCGCTGACCCACCGAGAGTCCGTTGCCCGGTTCCCGGGGCGGTGGCGGGGAGTCCGGGCTATCGTGGCGGAGGTATCGACGGGGGAGGCACAGTGGTTGCTCTACTGATCGCGTTCGGGGTGCTCGGTGGCATCGGCGTCCTGCTGATGGTCGTGCTGCTGCGTCGTGGCACCGGCCGCACGGAGACGGCCGACGGCCTCCTCGTCGAGCAGGAGGCCCTGCGCCGGGCCCGCCACGACCGCGTGTCGTTCGGTACGACCGCCGTCCACAACTCCACCCCGACGGCGAGCGACTCGTACCGCCGCCGCGACGTCCGACCGTAGCGGGGGATCCGCCCGCGGGTACCGCCGAACGCCACTCCGGGCTGCCCCGCACGGGCGGGTCCGACCCGTCGTGCGGAGTGTTCGGACGGGACGGCGCGCGCCTGCGGACATAGTGCGGCCATGACACGCACCTCCTTCCTCAGTAGACGACCACGCGTCCGTACGGGCACCCGCAGGGCGCTCCTGTGCGCCGCGCTGCTCGCCGTCACGGCGCAGACCACCACCGTCGCACCGGCGTTCGCCGCCGGGCCGGGCGGCCACGGCCGACGTGACTGCGTGCGGACCGAACGCCCGCTCGACGGGCAGGCGCGCAAGGTCCTGGACATCACTCGCAAGGCGAAGGAGGACCTGCGGCTGAACGCCGTGGAGCTGCGGGTCACGGTCGACGGGCGGGAGGTCGTCACCGACGCGCTCGGCCAGTCCATGACCGGCGTCCCCGCCGAGCCGGACATGCACTTCCGGGCGGGCTCGGTGGCCTTCGCCCACATCGGTACGGCCCTGCTGCAGCTGGTCCAGGAGCGGAAGGTCGGCCTCGACGACACCGTGGAGCGCTGGCTCCCCGACCTGCCCAGGGCCGACGAGATCACGCTGCGGATGCTCGCGTCCAACACCAGCGGTCTGCACGACTACGTCACCGACCCGGCCTTCGGGGCCGTGCTGGGGTCCCACCCCTTCCGCGCGTGGACCCCGCAGGAGCTGCTCGCGTACCCGCTCCGCCACTCCTTCTGGTACGACCCGGGCACCAGCTGGAGCTACTCGCACGCGAACTACCTCCTCCTGGTCGCCGCGCTGGAGAAGATCACCGGCGTCCCGATCGAAGAGTTCGTCGAGGAGCGGGTCACGGGACCGCTCGGGCTGCACGACACCCGGAACAACTTCACGCCCGACATCCCGCGCCCGGTCCTCCACGCGTTCACCTCCGACCGCGGGTTCTACGAGGAGTCGACCTTCTGGAACCCGTCGTGGACCACCGCGCCGGGTGCGGTCATCACCACGCACATCTGCGACCTGGCCCGCTCCGCCGAGGCCATCGGCAGCGGGGAGCTCCTCTCGCACCGCGCCTACCGCACCCTGCTGAACCCGGGCACGGTCGGCCTGGGCGGCCAGAGCCCCACCTGCCCCGCGTCGATCTGCCTGAAGCAGACCCCCGCCAAGCACTTCGGCCTCGGCGTCATCGTCGTGAACGGCTGGGTGCTCCAGAACCCGTCGTTCTCGGGGTACGCGGCGATCCAGGCGTACCTGCCGTCGAAGCGCCTCGCCATCGCGGTCTCGACGACGAAGACCGCGACGACGCCCGACGGCAACACCGCCGAGGTCGTCGCCCAGCGCATCGCGGCCGAACTCGCCCCGGGCGTCCCGCTGTCCATCACCTGAGGAAGCCCCCGGGCCGGGCCGGCGTCCGACCCGCGGCCCACCGGGGCCCGGCTCGTCTCCCGGGCCCCCGCCGGAATCCGACGCCGGGCCCGGAATCCGGGCCCGGCGTCAGGCTCCGGGCCCGGCGTCGGCCACCGCCGTGACCCTGCGCTGGTGGATCCGCAGGTGCAGCGTCGCCAGGTCGAGGAGGGGGGTCGCGACGCCGAGGGTGCGGGCCCGGGACGTCAGGTCGCCGAAGAGGTGCTCGACCTCGGTGGGGCGGCCGGCGACGAGGTCGCGGTAGAGCGACGGCACCAGCGGCGAGCCGGGGGCGGAGACGACGGCGAGGGTGGCAGCGCGCTCGGCCTCCGGCACGGGGTGGCCGGCCGCGGCGGCGACCGCGGAGGCCTCGTCGAGGACCGCGGGGCCGAGGGCGGGTCCGCCCGGGGCGTCGTACACGTCGCCGACGGTGCCGCGCATCAGGCTGGTGACGGCGCCGAAGGTCGTGATGAACACCCACTTGTGCCACATCGCCGTGAGGACCCGCTCCGGCACCGGCGCGTCGATCCCGGCGCCTTCGAGGACGGCCCGGATCTTCTCCACCCGCGGGGAGACCGTGCCGTCCTGCTCGCCGAACGCCAGGTGGGCGAGCGGGGCGAGGCGCCGGATGTCGCCTTCGTCGTCGAGGGTGGTGACGACCTTCGCGACGCCGCCGAGGACGGCCGAGCCGCCGAAGCGGGCGTTGAGGGCGTCGAGGTGGGCGAGGCCGTTGAGGAGGGGTACGACGGCCGTGTCCGGTCCGACGGCGGGGGCGACGTCCTCGACGGCCCGGTCGAGCCCCGTGGACTTCACCGAGAGCAGGACGAGGTCGTACGGGCTGTCCAGCTCGTCGGCCGTGACCAGGCGGGGCGTCAGCACCCACTCCTCGTCGCGGCCCACGACCCGCAGCCCGCGTGCGCGGAGCGCGGCCGCGCGGGCCGGCCGCACCAGGAAGGTGACGTCCTCGCCCGCGCGGGCGAGGAAGGCGCCGAAGTAGCCTCCGGTGGCACCGGCGCCGACGACCAGGATCTTCATGGCTGTGGACCTCTCGTGGGGCGCCCCGCGGGCGCGGTGGTGGCGATCAGGGGGTGGAGCAGCCGGTGCGGGCGGGCGAGCGCCGCCGTGACGGGGTCGGCGTCCGGGCCCGGCGGGGCGAGCCCGGGGCCGGGGGTGACCAGGACGTCTGCGACCGGGACGGTGTCGCCGCAGCCGGTGCAGCGGCCCTCGGGGGTGAGCGGGGCCTCGTCGGCGGCGTGGCGGAAGACGCGGCGCGGGCCGCCGTCCGCCGCGTAGAACTCCTCGCCCCAGGCGGTGAGCGCGCGGACGGCGGGCCAGAGGGCGACGCCCTTGGGCGTGAGCGCGTACACCTCGCGGCGGCCGGTTCCCGGTTCGGGTCGGCGCTCCATGACGCCCGCCTCGGTGAGGGTGGTGAGCCGGTCGGTCAGGACGGCCCTGGGCACGGCCAGGTGCGCGGCGAACTCCCCGAACCGGCGTACCCCGTGGAACGCGTCGCGCAGGATCAGCAGGGTCCAGCGCTCACCGACGATCTCCATCGAGCGGGCGAGTGCGCAGGCCTGGCCGCGGTAGTCACGCGGAAGCGTCATGGCCGGAGCCTAGCTGACAAGAGTTCGGTGACCGAACTGTTTTCGCGCGAGCGAAACGGGCGACTAGGCTCTCGCTCACCATGAACCAGCCCACGGAACCCAAGGCCGACAAGTCGGGAGTGCGCCGGCACAACCTGAGCCTCGTCCTGCGGACCGTCCACGAGGCCGGCGAGACGACCCGCGCGGCCGTCGCGGCCCGCGTCGGGCTCACCCGGCCCGCCGTCTCGTCCCTCGTCGAGCAGCTCCTCGACCTGGGCTTCCTCGTCGAGTCGGGGAAGACGTTCAGCGGGCAGGCGGGCCGGCCCGGCACCGTCCTGAAGCCGGCCGACACCGGCTGCGCCGGACTCGGCGTCGAGATCAACGTCGACTACGTCACCGTCTGCGTCGTCGACCTCACCGGCGCCGACCGCGTCCGCCGGACCGAACGCCTCGACAACCGCGCCTCCGCCGCCGACGTCCTCTCCCGCGCCGCCCGGATCGCCGCGGAGGTCCTCGACACGGCCGCGGGGCTGCGGCTCGCCCCGGCGGGCGCCGGACTCGCGCTGCCGGGCCTCGTCTCCGGCGGCACCGTCCGGCAGGCCCCCAACCTCGGCTGGAACGAGGTCGACGCCGAACGCCTCTTCGGCGACGCCCTCACTGCGCTCCGCCCCGCCACGAAGGGCCTCGCCCTCACCTCCGACAACGAGGCCAACATGGCGGCCCTGGCCGAGCTGCGCTTCGGCACGCACGGCGACCTCCGCACCTTCCTGCACCTGACGGGCGAGATCGGCGTCGGCGGCGCGATCGTCGTCCACGGCGAACTCCTGCGCGGCGCCCACGGGTTCGCCGGCGAGATCGGACACCTGGTCGTCGACGCCGAAGGCCCCCGCTGCCGCTGCGGCTCCCGCGGCTGCCTGGAGCAGTACGCGGGCCAGGCCGCCCTCGTCGGCGCGGCCGGGGCGACCGGCGTCCCCGACCTCGTACGGCGCGCCGAGGCGGCGGACCCGCGGGCCCTGGCGGCCCTCGGTGCCGCGGGCCGCATGCTCGGCCGCGCCCTCTCCGGCGCCGTGAACCTCCTCGACCCCGAGGCCGTCGTCCTCGGCGGCATCTACCCGCAGTTGATGCCGTGGCTCGCGCCCGCCCTCGCGGCCGAACTCTCCGCCCGCGTCGTCTCCGGCCTCTGGAACCCCGACGCCGGCCGCCTGCGCCCCGCCTCTCCCGCCACCGACGCGTCCCGCGGCGCCGCCGCCCTCGTCCTCCACGACGTCCTCGCCGACCCCCTGGCCTACGCCCCGGCGGCGGCCGGCTGACCGGCACGGTGACGGTCGACCGCCCGCGCGGCGGCGCCCGTACGAGCTCCTCGCCGCGCGGCCTCGCCTCACGGGAGTCCCACCGACGGCGCCGCCCTCCGGGATTCCGGGTCCGCCGCTCCGGCCGCTGCCCGCGCTCCGGCCGCTGCCCGCGCTCCGGCCCCCGCCCCCGCTACGCCGCCCCCGGCCGCGCTACGGCGCCGCCGTCGGCGGTTCCACGAACGGCCTCGTCAGGTGCGCGGTGGCCAGGACCGCGCCGCGTGCGGCGGCCCGCGCGAGCCACTCCTCGCGGGAGGCCCGGGCGGCGGCGGGGTCCCGTTCGTGGGCGTAGGCCACGGAGGGGTCGGCGAGCTGGACGGCGTGCACGAGCAGGTCGCCGGTGACCAGCACGTCGCGACCGTCCGGCCGTTCGACGAGCACCGACTGGTGGCCGGGGGTGTGCCCGGGCGTGGGCAGCAGGGTGACGCCCGGGCGCAGCCGCCGCTCTCCCTCGACCTCCCACAACTGCCCGCCGGCGCGCAGGGGTTCCACCACCCAGGACCACACCGGGTCCTCTCGGTCGAGCGCGGCGGTCTCCGCGCGCTGGACGACGTACCGGGCGCGCGGGAAGAACGGCAGGCGGTCGGCGCCGGTCGCCCAGCCGGTGTGGTCCTCGTGCAGGTGCGTCAGGACCACGGTGTGCACGTCGTCCCGGTCGATCCCGGCCTCCGCGAGCAGGCCCGGCAGCCGGCCGGGCACGGGGCACCAGGGCGCCCCCGGTCCTTCGGCGGGGCCCACCCCGGCGTCGACCAGCGTCCAGCCCGCACCGTCCGGGTCGGCGACGGCGAAGCACCGGAAGTCCAGCCGCCACGCCCCCTCCGGCCCGAACGCGCCCGGGTCCAGCGCGGCGGCCCGCTCCCAGTCCGCGGCGACGGCCCCGGGGAACGCGTCCCGCGCCGACGTGAAGAACGTCCCGGTGGCGTCGACCAGCGCGGTCACGGGATCCATCCGGGCGAACGGCGTACGGTCGGTCATGCCGCCGACTCTCCCACCACGGGCGGGCGGTAGGCGAGCTTCCGCTCTCATCCGGCTCTCACGCGGGCCTTATCCCGTCATCACGCGCCGCCCCTACCTTCGCGCTCATGTTCTTCACCTACCTCCGGCGCGAACTGCGCCGCCGCAGAAAGGCGGCGCTCGTCGTCGCCTCCGGGCTCGCCCTCGGCATCGCGCTGGTCATCGTCGTCAACTCCGTCTCCTCCGGCATGAGCCGGGCGCAGGGCAAGGTCCTGGAATCGCTCTACGGCCTCGGCACGGACCTGACGGTGACCAAGGCCCAGGAGCGGCCCGGGAGCGGCGGGCAGGCCCAGCGGCCCCGTTTCGAGTTCCAGGGCAGGGAGGACGGGGAGGAGCAGAGCAGCGACCGGCTGATGGTCCAGGGCTTCCAGACCCTCGCGGACTCCACCGTCGCCACGGTCGCGAAGCAGCCGGGCGTCGAGCAGGCCGTGGGCGGCCTGAGCCTCGTCAACCTGAAGATCAACGGCGAGTTCAAGCGCGGTCAGATCCAGCGCGGCGAGGGGCAGCAGGCCCAGCCCGGCGGCCCGGGCGGCGGCGGGACCGGCGGCTCGGGTCCCGGCGACTCGGTCACCGGCGGCGGCGCGGCCTTCGACGTCGACTCCTTCACCCTCTACGGCACCGACGTCACCACCCCCGGCCTCGGCCCCCTCACCACCTCCACGATCTCCCAGGGCCGCACCTTCAAGACCACCGAGACCGACGCGAAGGCCGTCGTCCTCGACAGCGCCTACGCCCAGCAGCAGGGCCTGGCCGTCGGCGGGCAACTCACCGTCAAGGGAGTGAAGTTCGACATCATCGGCATCGCCACCGCCGACAGCGGCCAGTCCGCCGCCCAGGTCTACCTGCCCCTGAAGCAGGCGCAGACGCTCTCCGCCTCCGCCGCCAAGATCACCACGATCTACGTGAAGGCGACCGACTCCACCCGGATCGACGCGGTCAAGACCGCCATCCAGAAGAACGTCTCCGGCACCACCGTCACCACCTCCGCCGACCTCGCCCAGACGGTCTCCGGCTCCCTCGACACCGCCGCCGGCCTCGCGTCGAACGTCGGCAAGTGGCTCTCGTACGCGGTCCTGCTCGCCGCGGTCCTGGTCGCCGGGCTGCTCACCTCCGCCGCCGTCGGCCGCCGCGTCCGCGAGTTCGGCACGCTCAAGGCACTCGGCTGGAAGAGCGGCCGGGTCACCCGCCAGGTCGTCGGCGAAGCACTCGTCAACGGCGTCATCGGCGGCGCCCTCGGCATCGCGATCGGTCTGGCCGGCGCGTACGCCGTCACCGCCGTCAGCCCCACCCTCACCGCCGAACTCGGCGCGAGCGCCGGCGGGTTCGGCGGCCGGGGCGGCGGCATGGCCTTCGGCGGCCCGGCCGGCGGAGCCCGTACGGCCGTCGGCAGGACCGTCGACATCGCGCTCACCGCGCCGGTGAGCGCCACCACCGTGGGCCTCGCCGTCCTCCTCGCCCTCGGCGGCGGCCTCGTCGCGGGAGCCTTCGGCGCCTGGCGCGCCTCGCGGCTGCGCCCCGCGGACGCGTTGCGCCGCGTCGAGTAGCGGACCGCCCCGGGGCGCGTCCGGCCCCGAGCCGCCGGACGCGCCCGAACCCCTTCACGCACCACAGGAGTCGCAGCATGTACGAACTCATCGGCGTCACCAAGCAGTACCGGCGGGGACAGACGAGAGTCGACGCCCTCGCCGGCATCGACCTCACCCTGGAGCAGGGCGACCGCCTCGTCATCCAGGGCCCCACCGGCGGCGGCAAGTCGACGCTCCTCCAGATGCTCGGCGGCCTCGACCGCCCCACCTCCGGCCGGGTCCTGCTCGACGGAACCGACCTGGCCGGGCTCTCCGAACGCCGGCTGACCGCCGTCCGCGGCGAGAACATCGGCTTCGTCTTCCAGAGCTTCAACCTCATCCCCACCCTCACCGCCCAGGAGAACGTGGAGACCGCGCTCGTCCCGCTCGGCGTCAGGACCGCCGAGCGGCGGAGCCGGGCCGCCGAGGCGCTGGAGTCCGTGGGTCTCGGCGAACGCCTCGGACACCTGCCCTCCGAACTCTCCGGCGGTCAGCAGCAGCGCGTGGCCATCGCCCGCGCACTCGTGAAGCGCCCCAAGGTGCTGCTCGCCGACGAGCCCACCGGCAACCTCGACGAGTCGATGCGCGACGAGATCGTCGACCTGCTCGAAGGCCTCTGGAAGGAGCACGGCCTGACCTTCGTCATGGTCACCCACGACAGCGCCGTCGCCCGCCGGGCACCCCGCCTGGCCACCCTGCGCAAGGGCCGCATCACGATCCGGGAGAACCGCCCCTCGACCGTGCCGGGGTCCCCGGTGGGGTGAGACGGGGATCACTCCGCTCCCGCCGTGCTCGGCCGTACCGAACGTCACTACGGTGGCCGCGGCGCCATCGGGCCGGCACCACGGACCCGGTGGCGTCGAGCCGGCAGTCAGGAGTCAGGAGCCGCCATGTTCACCTTCACCTCCCAGGACGGCGTCGTCCTCCACGTCCACACGTGGCTCCCCGAAGGGGAGGCGCGCGGCGTCGTCCAGATCGCGCACGGCATGGGCGAGCACGCCGCCCGCTACGCCCCGCTCGCCGGGCACCTCGCCGGGCTCGGCTACGCCGTCTACGCCGCCGACCACCGCGGCCACGGCCTCTCCATGCACGCGGGCCCCGGCCACTTCGGGAAGAACGGCTGGAACCTCCTCGTCGAGGACGTCGCCGCGCTCACCCGGATCGCCCGCGAGCGCCACCCCGGCGCCCCCGTGGTCCTCGTGGGCCACAGCATGGGCTCCTTCGCCGCCCAGCAGTACCTGCTCGACCACGCCTCCCTCGTCGACGGCGTCGCGCTCTCCGGCACCACGGCCCTCGACGGCTTCCTCGCCGGACTCGCGGACGCCGCCCGCCGGGCCGCGGAGGAGGGCGGCGGGAACGTCGAGGGCGGCGGGGTCTTCGACGCCTTCAACGCCGCCTTCGCACCCCACCGCACCGAAGCGGACTGGCTCAGCCGCGACGAGCGGCAGGTCGACGCCTACCTCGCCGACCCGCTCTGCGGCTTCGGCGCCGACGACCGGGGAATGGCCGACATGGGGGCGGCGGCGGCCCGCCTCGCCGCCCCGCACGGCATCCCCGCGGACCTGCCGGTCTGCGTCCTCGTCGGCGACCACGACCCCCTCAACACCCGGCTCACCCTCTCCGACCTGCTGGTCTCCCGGTACCGCCAGGCCGGCCTCACCGACCTGACCTACCGCACCTACGAAGGCGCCCGCCACGAGATCCTCAACGAGACCAACCGGGACGAGGTCGTCGCCGACCTCACCGACTGGATCGAGCGCGTGACGGGCTGAGCCCCCTCCGTCCCTGCGCGGGCACGCCGTGCCCGTGCAGATGGGCGAGCGGGTTCACGTCCGAGCCGAAGTACGGCGTGGTCCGCACCTCGAAGTGCAGCTGCGGACCCGTCACCCGGCCCGTCGCCCCCGACCGCGCGATCCGCTGCCCGCCCGACACGCTCTGCCCCCGTGCCACGTCGATCCGGGAGAACGGAACACCGGGTTCTCGGCGCGTCCCTTGGCGGCCGCCGGCGGCCGGCCGCCCCCGGTGGCCGCGACCTGCCGGCTCCCGTCGGTCGCGCGCCCGCCGCCGGGGGCCGCCGTGGTGGCCGCGGCGGTCGTGCGCCGGAGGTACGTCGCCCGGTTCCCTTTGGTTCCAGTAGGTGTCGTGCACTGTCGCGTCACCCTGGACGGTGAACCTGTGGCCGACAGTTCCTGAACCGGTGTCGCGGACGTCGCAGGTGTTGCTGAGATGCGCCCGTGATGGAGAACGAGAAAGTGCGGTTGCGGCCGTTCGTGGTGCGGATGCCGTCGGGTGACCGGTACTGGACGGTGCTGGACGAAGACGAGCTCGCGCCGATTGCCGAGGTGGATGAGTTCCTGCGGCACGTGCGGTTCGGCCGGGACCAGGCCGAGTCGACGACCGCAACGTACGCGGGCGCAATAAAGCTGTTCCTGACCTGGTGTGCCCGGTCAGGTCTCCACTGGCGGGAGTGCGCGGGTCGTCTCGGGTCGTTCATGTTCTGGCTGCGGCACGCCCGGCTGGATGGGGACCCGGTGGTCCCCGGCCCGGGGCAACAGCCGGTTCGAGGCCCCCGCCGGGTGAACACGATCCTGGCCGGGGTGCGAGAGTTTTTGAAGCACCAGGTCGCCGTGGGCAACGCTCCGGTGGCGGTGCTGGGCATGCTCTACGAAGTCGCTGATGATCGTGACCTTCCTGTCGAGGTTCGAGGTGAGGCGAGTGGTCCCCGCTACTACGCCCGGGCCCGGCATCGGGCCGCGGTCCCGGACGCACCGGTCGACCGGGCCAGCGACGACGAGGTGGTGGCCCTGCTGCGGGCCTGCCGGACGGCACGGGATCGGCTGATCGTGCTGCTGATGGCGCGCGCGGGTCTGCGCCGCGGGGAAGCGGTCGGTCTGCGCCGGGAGGACATCCACTTCGTCGTCAGTGCCCGACACCTGGGTTGTTCGGTGCCGGGCTCGCACCTTCACGTGGTGCGTCGGGACAACGGCTCGGGTGCGTGGGCGAAGTCGCGTCGGTCGCGAGCGGTACCCGTGGACTTCCTGGTGGTCCAGGCATTCGACCAGTACGCGGTGGAGCGTGCGAGGTGTGCTGAGGCGGCGCTCAGCGACATGGTGCTGGTGAACCTGGCCCGGCCGCCGGCCGGGGCACCGGTGAAGCCCGGGGCGGTCAACGAGTTGCTCGTGCGGCTCTCCCGGCGGGCGGGGCTGGAGCGGGTGGTCCATCCGCACTCTCTGCGGCACGCCTTCGCCACCAACGTGGTCGAGGCCGGTGCCGCCATCGACGAGGTCCAGCAATTGCTGGGCCATCGCTCGGTGACCAGCACCCAGGTCTACCTCCACCCGTCGCCACAGCGCCTGCGGGCCGCGGTCGACCGCGTGGGATCGCTCGTCGAGGGGGTCCGCTCATGAACAGTGAGGCCGCACTGGCACCGCCGCCCGACAGCGGGCGGGAGGACGCCCAGGCCGAGCGGCTGTTCTCGCGAGTGCGGCAGGACTTCTTGGTCGGGCTGGGCTGGGACGAGCCGCTGCGGATCGCACGGCCGTCGCCGGATCATCCCTTGATCGGGTACCGGTCCTGTGCCGTGCGGAACTGCATCGCGCCTGCCCGTCTGGGCGGTGCCGCTCCGCTGTGTGCCACCTGCCGAGGACGCTGGCGGGCCGGCGAGCAGGACTTGGAGGACTTCCTGACAACAGCGGTTCGGATCTTCACGGGCACCGATGGCCCGTGCCGGGTGCCGGGGTGCGAGCGGGTCTGGAGGTCGTTCGACAACCCGGTCTGCCTCAGCCACATGGATCAGAAGTACCGCCTCGGGATCGAGACGATCGAGGACTTCGTCCTCGATCCACGGGTGGGACCGAAGCCGGCTTTGGAGCCGTGCTCGGTGGCGGCGTGCCACCGGCAGAGTAAGGATCGCGGCGGATTCTGCGCGGGGCACCGCTGGAGCTGGAACGAAGCGAGGCGAAAGGATCCGGACGTCGATCTCGGGCTGTGGTCCCGGACCGCGCCAGCGGTCCACGACGGCACCTTGATCAGCTTTCGCGGATTACCGGACCTCGTCGTCGCCGAGTTGCTGTTCGGGACCCAGCAGCGCCTGGACCGGCACGTTCGGCTGCTGCACACGGCCTTCAAGGCCCTGTGCGACACGGCTCGCGCCCAGCAGGTCACCAGTCTGAGCCAGCTGACGGTTGAGGCGAACACGCGGATGGCGGGGGTGTGGAAGTCGATGACGGCCGACATCCGCGTCGGTCTGGCCACGCCGGAACTGGAGCAGCTGAAGGACGTGTGGGACGCGGAGGTCTTCGGGCTGGGCAAGGGCCGCACCATGAACTTCACCGGCCTGAGTCAGGAGTGGCTGCGGCGCGCGGCCAAGGCGTGGGTGGTGGATGCCATTCCCCGCCGCTACGGCCGGAACATCCCCAACTCCCTCATGTCCATGGTCGTCTGCTTGGAGCGGCTCTCCGACAGCCTGCGCATCAACCGCGAGGACCACGGGGACGCTCCGGAGCGGCTGCGCCGTACCGACGTTGAGGTCTTCCAGCAGCGTCTGGCCTACCTGGAGCACACCGGGCAGATCAGTCCGAACCTGCGGGTGACGATCTGCCGATGGTGCGCACGGTTCCTGCGCGAGATCCGTGAGATGGGTCTGACCCGGCCCCGCCAGATGCTGGCTGGGCTGCCCGACGACTTCTCGTTCCGCAAGGGCGACATTCCCCGGCCTCCAGAGGACGAGGGCGGCGGGCGGGCTCTGCCGGAGGAGATCCTGGCCCAGTTGTGCGCACGGCTGGACACCCTGGAGACCAGCCGGCGCAACGGCCGGTCGGGAGCCCCGGCCGGAGGGCGGCACGCTCGGATCGCGGTAGAGATCCTTATCGACACTGGCCGGCGCCCAGACGAGGTGCAAAAACTTCCCTGGGATTGCCTGGAGACCGACGCGGACGGCAAGCACGTCCTTGTCTACACCGACTTCAAGAACAACAGGCTGCGATGCCAGCTGCCGATCCCGGACACCACCGCCTCGATGATCCGCGAGCAGCGCGACCGCGTCCGCCGCCGCTTCCCGGACACCCCCACGGACCAGCTCGTGCTGTTCCCGAACCCGAACTTCAACCCGGACGGCACCAAGCCCTACCGGTCGATGTTCCTCTCCCAACTCCATCGCGAGTGGCTGAACACCATGCCGCCTCTGCTCACCGCCGCAGGGGATGAGTTCGACAAGGCACGGATCACGCTCTACGCCTACCGGCACAGCTACGCCCAACGGCACGCCGATGCCGGGACGCCAGTGGACGTGCTGCGGGAGCTGATGGGACACAAGACCCTCAGCACTACACAGACGTACTACCGGGTCTCCGAGAAGCGCACGCGTCAGGCCGTCGACCGCCTGGTCACCCTCCAGTTCGACCGACACGGCGGCCGGCTATGGGACGAGGCCAAGGCCCTCCTGGACCACGAGCACACCCGGATGCGGATCGGGCAGGTCGCCGTACCGTTCGGGATCTGCGCCGAGCCCAGCAACGTCAAAGCCGGCGGACACGCCTGCCCGTTCCGGTTCCGGTGCCTGGGCTGTGATCACTTCCGCACCGACCCCTCCTACCTTCCGGACCTGCGCTCCTACCTGGACACCCTGCTGCGGGACCGGGAACGGCTGGCCGCGGCCGACGAGCTCGACGCCTGGGCGCGGGCGGAAGCAACGCCGTCCGAGGAGGAGATCAGTCGCCTGCGGCGTCTGATCCGCAGGGTCGAGAGCAACCTCGACGCCCTCACCGACGAAGAACGGGAGGAGATCCGTCAGGCCACTTCGGCCCTGCGCCGGTCCCGCGCCGTACAGCTCGGCATGCCCACCCTCCGGCCAGCCGCCGGTGGCCTTCCACTCGAACGGGAAGCATGAAGCCAACTTCTCCGGCCGACCGGCTCGCCCAGGCCCGAACCGATGACTCCACCCGCCGCCGCAGGCGCGTGCTGGCCGCGATCGACGACCTGACCCGCGACGGCCAGCCGATCAGCGTCTCCGCCGTCGCCCGCTTGGCCGGCGTCCACCGCAGCCTGATCTACCGCCACGGCGACCTCCAGGCAGCCGTGGCAGCCAAGGCCGCCCAGCCACCCAACAACACCAACGGACCGCAGGTCAGCCGGAACTCCCTGCTGAGCGATCTGGCCAACCTAACCGAACGCAACACCCGCCTTGCGGGCCATGTGGCCCGCCTCGAACAACGCCTGTCCGAAGCCCTTGGCCAAGACGCCTGGCACGCCACTGGCCTCGGCGCTCCCACCGACACCGACACCCTCCAGCGGAAGATCGACCACCTTGAACAACAAGTCGCCGAGCTCCGCGACCAGCTCTCCGAACGCGAAGAAGACCTCCAGGCATCCCGAGCCACGAACCGCGAGTTGATGACCCAGCTCAACAGCACCCCTCACCGCCCCCGCTGACCTGCGAACCAGATACCAACCGCTGGTCGGTGGATCGCAGCCTTCGCTTTGGGGTGCGAGCAAGTCGGTTCCGCCCGGCGGTCAGGCGGGAACGCCAGCCCGGTCCAGGACGGCGGCCATATCGTCCTCGGGGAGCGCCGGGTTGGCACCCGCGCTGGATGCAAGTTCGGGGACGAGGAGGGCCTCGCGGAGCCGGTGGAACGGGAGGCGCGGGTCGCGGGCCGCCGCCTGACGCGTCCAGACGACGGGGTCGTGGCTGAGCCGTTCGATCAGCTCCGGCGTGGCGGCCGGATCCCGTACGGCCAGCCGGCGGTAGTTCCCGTCGGGGTGGTTCGCGTAGCGGGTGGCCAGGCCCTCGCGTGGAAACCGAGGGTGCGTCTCCGCCATCCAGGAGGAGAACGTCCCACCCAGCCGCGCAAACACCCGCATCAGGACCTCCTCCGGAGCGTCGGGGTGGTGAATGCCCAGGAGGTTCTCCACCACCGGGTCCTCGACGCGTGCGAGCAGGCGCAGCAGATCAGGCGGCAGATGGGGGCTCCGGGCGGCGGCGCGCTGGAGCAGCGGGTGGGCGGAGGTCGCGGCCCGGCGCATTACCTCTGGGTCGGCGAGCCCGTCCCGTACCCACCACACGCCGTTGCCCCTGTCGAGGTCCCCGGCCGTGAAGTCGATGGCCATGCGCCGCGTCTCGTCCAGCTCGGGCCGCAGGGAGACGGCGAGCCGTACGGCTTCGTCGGGGTCCACGGCGAGCCGCTCTACGAGGTCGGCGGGCAGCGACGGGTTCTCGGCGAGGGAGGTCAGGTGTGTCCGCTCGGCGACGCACCGCTCGGCGGCGGCACGGTCAAGGAGCCCGCGGCGCAGCGCCTCGGCGGCGGACTTCGGGTCGCGGAGGAGTTCGGCGGTCACGCGGGCGTCCCGCCGGCACTTCTGCAGCTCGGCGGCCCGCCGCACTTCGGGGTCGGGGTCGGCCAGCAGTGCCGACCGCTCGCCCGCCGACAGGGCCTCCCATGCACTCACCGCTTCCCGGCGCGCTGCCGCACGGTGATGAGTGGCCATCGATGCCGCGAACGATGGCGCCAGATGGGGCGACTCCAGCAGGGCCGTGCGTACGGAAGGATCCGGGTCGTCGAGCAGGCGGGCGCACACGGCATCCGGGAGCGGCGCGACCCTTGCGCGCGGGTCGTACACCTCGGGTCCGTATGCGAGAGCTGCCCGCACCTTGGGAGAAGGATCGTCCGCGAGCCGAGCCCGCTGTGCAGGCTCCGCCCTGGCACTCATGGCGAAATCAATCCGGGCCCCCGGGTTCGGGTGGGCCAGGATCAGCGCGACGGCCGACTCGGGGAGTCCGGCCCGGTGAAGAACGTCACGGGGCGGACGGTCACCGTCTGCCCCGAGGGCGAACAGGCGCAGCAGCAGCGGCGTCGGCAGCGCCGGATTTCGGGCCACTCCGTCCAGCGCGGATGCGTGGAACGCAACCATGATTCCCCTACCCCTGTGTGTTCCCCGACCGGTCCACGCCCATGATCTCGTATGCCATGCACGACATCTGTCGACCACCGTCGCACCGGTCCTTGAGACTTTGACCAGCACAGATGCCTACCGAGGGGAGGGCTCCTAGGTCACCAGCCCAACAGAAAGGCAGTGGCCGGTCCAGCGCCAGTCGCCGGCCTCGTTCCCGGACCAGTACCGGATGCCGTCCCAGCCCGCGTGCGCGGGAGCCGGTTCGGCCGCCGCGGTGCCCGCGGCCGGGCCGGCCAGGGCGACCGCGCCCACGGTGGCGACGACCGCGCGGCGCACGCCGTGCAGGGCCGCTCCGGCCCGCTGTCCGTCCGCGGCCCGGTGGCGGGCGGCCGCCCGGCCGGGCAGTGCGGGCCCCGGTCTCTCGTCGAGGTCGGGCTCGTCGGGCGGCGGCCGGCGGGGGAGGAGGGCCGCGCGCGGGGCGCGACCGGAAGAGGTCGTCCATCGGTATGCCGTCCGGTTGCCGGCGCACGCGGACGGGCAGGGGCCGCTTCGGTTGCTCGGTCATGTGGCCCTTCCGGCCGCACCGGGGAGAGGTGACGGCACGTCGGATGATCTTCACGCACCATCGTCACAGGGATGAATGTCCGAAATGTCGCGACAAAGGTCTCGAATGTCCAGGTCTCTGGTCCCTTGGCCAAGGCTTCACGGCGGGCCGTTGTCAGTGGGTGCCCCTACCGTTTTCCCCATGACGACGACGACCTATCTGGAGCTGTCGCAGGACGGCGGCGGTGCCCACAAGTTCTACGAAGTGACCGTCGACGACCTCGCGGTGTCGGTCCGTTACGGCCGGATCGGAGCGGACGGGCAGACCCAGCGCTCCACCTTCCCCACCGCCGCGAAGGCGCAGGCCGCGGCGGCGAAGAAGATCGGGGAGAAGGTCCGCAAGGGGTACGCCCCGGCGGTCAGGGGGCAGCGCGCCGCGCGCGCCGTGACCCGCCGCGAGGTGGCCTCCGCGCCCTCCACGGCCCGCGCCGTCGCCCCGGTCCTCTGGCGCTTCCGCACCGGCTCCGCGGCCTTCGGCATCCACGTCGACGAGGAGCGCTGCTGGGTCGGCAACCAGGCGGGGGACGTGTTCACGCTCGACCGCACCGGAGAGGTGCAGGCCCGCTTCAGCCTGCCGGACGGCGTCAAGTGCCTGGTCGCCGACGACTTCTGGATCTACGCGGGCTGCGACGACGGCAAGGTGTACGACCTGTCGTCCAAGCTCCCCTTCGCCGCCTACGACATCGCCACCGACGTCGACATCTTCTGGCTCGACATCCACGAGGGCGTCCTGCACGTCGCCGACCGCTCCGGCCGGCTGACCGTCATCGACCACGAGGACGAGCACCAGTGGGCCCGCGGCGGCCTCGGCGAGCACGCCTGGATGGTCCGCGCCGACGGCGACGCCGTCTACTACGGCGACACCAGGGGCGTCGCCGCCCACGCCCCGGACGGCGGCGGCGAGCTGTGGCACACCGCGACCGAGGGCGGCGTCCTCTTCGGCTGGCAGGAGGACACGGCGGTCTACGCGGGCACGTCCCGCAAGAAGGTCCAGCGGCTCGCGAAGAAGGACGGGCGGGTGGAGGCCGTGTACTCCTGCGACAGCCCCGTGTACTCCTGCGCCACCTCGCCCGGCGGCCGGTTCGTCTTCGCCGCCGACTCGGCCTCCTCGGTCTACTGCTTCGCCGAGGACGGCACCCGGCTGTGGAAGCTCGGCACGGGCGGCGGGTCGGCGCTCTCCATGCAGTACCGCGACGAGCGGCTCTACCTGGTGACCACGGACGGCTCACTGGTGTGCGTGGACGCGAGCGAGACGGCGATCGAGGCCGCCAAGGGCGGTACGGTCCCGGTCGCCCGGGACGTCAAACTGGCCGCCGCCCTGCCGGTGTACGAGCCGGCGACGACCGTCACCGCCGTGACCACCGTCCACGACGCCCCGGCCGGCTCGGTCGTCGTGGAGTGCGTGAACGAGTCCGGCAGGACCCGCGTCCGGGTCGTCTCCGCGGGCTACGACTCCGGGTGGAACGTGCAGTTCCCGCGCGCCATCCGGGAACCGGGCGCACGGTACGTGGTGGACTCCCTGCACCCCGCCGCCGGCGGCTTCTATCGCGTCCGCGGCGACATCCGGCGACTGCTGTGAGGGGCGGTCAGGACCCGCGGGACGGCGGCGGAGGCGTCTTCGAGGCGGCCACGGGGGACGGCCCTCCGCTGCCCGGGGCCGACGCCGAGCAGCGCTCGCGCGAGATCCGCGCCGCCGTCGACGGGCTGCTCCAGATCAGAAGGCTGACGGGCCGCCGGGGCGGCGACCCGAGGGCCGCCCCCGCCGACTGGGAGCGCCGGCAGCCGGTGCGCGCGGTCGCCCTCGCCCTGGAGAGCGGCGGGCTCGCCCCCTCGTCCGTCGACGGGTCCGGCGGCCGCGTCGGCACCGGATACCGGGTCGCCGCGGGGGAGCGGCCCGGCACGGCCGTGGTGGAGTGGCTCGGCCCGCCGGGCTCGGGCGCCGCCCGGGAGGAGGCGGCGGCGCTCGGCGCGTGCGTGCCCGCCCTGGCGCGGCTCGGCTGGGAGGCCCTGCTCTACCGGGGGCCGCGCGGCCGCCGCTTCCTCGAGGTGGAGCCGATGGCGGACTGACCCGGACGGCGGCGGACCGGGGTCGCGAGCGTCAGGCGATCGAGGCGGAGACGATCGCGGAGACCGCGATGTTGCAGGAGGCGGTCACCCAGACCGCCGGGTGCGGCTCGGGGTCGACGAGGGTGGCTCCGAGCTTCCCCGGCGTGACCAGGTCCACGACCAGGAAGGCCACCGCCATCATCGCCAGGCCGAGCAGTCCGAACGCGGCCGTGGAGACGAGCCCCTTGCCGAAGTCGTCGTACGTCGTCCAGATCGACGTGAACACGATCCCGCCGATGCCGAGGAGGGCCGAGCTCAGCAGGATCGACGCGTTGCGGTTGCGGTCCTCCCAGATCTGGCGCCCGAGCTTCCCGGGGGTCAGCAGGTCCACCAGCACGATGCCGAGGATCAGCAGGACCACGCCCAGGGCGCCGTAGGCGCCGGCCCGGCCGAGGCCGTTGACGATGTCGCTCATGGGGTGCCGGCTCCGAAAGATCGCGATCACGGGGGATCGGTGGTCAAGGACCGGCAAAATGTAGCGCACGCGTCAACGGCGACCGCCGCCCGCCCGGTGATCGGGCGGGCGGCGGGCGGTGGAGGTCCTCCCGTGAGGCTTCTCGGGTCAGGCCCCCGGCGGCAGGTTCTTGGCCCGTGAGCGCACCATGAACGCCGTGATCACCTCCACCGCGCCGACGGCGATGAGCCAGATGCCGCCGAGGAGCGTGAGGACCGTGACCGACTCCAGCGGCGACACGATCAGCACCACGCCGGCCAGCGCGCTGACGATGCCGAGGAAGACCTGCCAGCCGCGTGCCGGCATCTCCGGGTCGGAGGCCGCCGCCACGGTCTGGGTGATGCCCCGGAAGAGCCAGCCGATACCGATCCACAGGGCGATCAGCACGGCCGACTGCGTCGCGCCCTTGAAGCAGAACAGGCCCAGCAGGATCGAGAGCGTGCCGCTGATGAACGCCATGACCCGCAGCGCGGTGGACGCGTGCGTCCCGAAGGCGGCCACCAGTTGCATCACACCGCTGAACAGCAGGTACAGGCCGAACAGCACGCCCGCCACGAAGAGGGAGGCGTCCGGCCAGGCCAGGACCATGACGCCGAGGACCGCCGAGACGAGCCCGGCGATCAGCAGCACCTGCCACGCGACCCCGGCGAGCAGACCGAGGGGCCCGGGCGGCACTTCCTGATGCGGGGGTCGGTCATGAGTCTGTGTCATGGGACGGCACCGGTCCTTTCGTCGAGGACGGGAGTGGGGGAGGAGGAGTGGGAAGCGGGGGAAGTGGGCGGGCGCCGGTCGCGGGTTCAGCGCGCCGTACGGAGGCGGGCGCCGGTCGAGGGTTCAGCGCGCCGTGGCGTAGGAGCTCAGGAACAGCGCCTCGGCGAGCGCCATGTGCTCGATCTCCGAGGGGTCCACGCTCTCGTTCGGCGCGTGGATGAGGCAGCCCGGCTCCTCCACGCCGATCAGCGCGATCTCCGCGTCCGGGAAGTGCTCGGCCAGCACGTTGCACAGCGGGATCGACCCGCCCTGCCCGGACTGGACCATGTCCTTCCCGTACGCCTCGCGGAGCGCCGACCCGAGGGCCCGGTAGGCGGGACCGTCGGTGCGCGCGCGGAACGGCTGCCCGGCGCTCTCCGGCTCCACCTCCACCCGGGCTCCCCAGGGCGCGGCCGAGGTCAGATGGTCGGTGAGGGCGCGACGGGCTTCGTCGGCGTCGACCCCCGGCGGCACCCGCAGGCTGACCCGGGCCCGTACCTTCGCCTGCACGGCCGCCGAAGAGCCCACCACCGGCGGGCAGTCGATGCCGAGCACGGTCACGGCGGGCCGGGCCCACAGCTCGTCGGCGACCGAGCCCGTACCGACGAGGGAGACGCCGTCGAGGACGCCCACGTCGGCGCGGAACTGCTCGGGCGGATAGTCCACGCCCTCCCAGACGCCGTCGCCGGACAGCCCCTTGATCGCCGTGTTGCCGTGCTCGTCGCGCAGGCCGTCGAGGATCCGGACGAGCGCGGCGAGCGCGTCGGGTGCCGGCCCGCCGAACATGCCGGAGTGCATCTCGCCCTTGAGTGTGGAGACGGTGACGACGACGTTGGTGAGCCCGCGCAGCGAGGTGGTCGTGGTGGGCAGGCCCAGGGCGAAGTTGCCCGTGTCACAGATCAACAGGGTGTCGGCGGCGAAGAGTTCGGGCTGGAGCGGCACCAGTTGCTCCAGGCCGCCCGTGCCCTGCTCCTCCGAACCCTCCGCCACGAACTTGATGTTCACCGGGAACCCCCGGCCCTCCGGGCCGCCGAGTGCCCGCAGCGCCGTCAGGTGCATGGCGATGTTGCCCTTGCAGTCGGCCGAGCCCCGCCCGTACCAGCGCCCGTCGCGCTCGGTCAGCTCGAACGGCGGCGTCCGCCAGGCGTCGTCGTCCAGCGGCGGCTGCACGTCGTAGTGGCAGTACAGCAGGACCGTGGGCGCCCCCTCGGGACCCGGTGCGTGGCCGACCACCGCGTCCGTGCCGTCCGGGGTCGTCACCCGCCGCATGTCGCGCAGCCCCGCCTCGGTGAAGGCCCGTACGAGGAAGTCGGCGGTCCTGGCGCACTCCTCGGGCGGGAACTGGCGCGGGTCGGCGACCGAGCGCATCGACACCAGCTCCGTCAGGTCCTCCTTCGCCCGGGGCATCAGCGCCCGGACCTTCTCGCGCAGGTCTGCGGTCCCGTTGGCCTCGGCGGTCATGCTTACCCACTTCCCTCGGGGGTCGAAAGCCCACTCAGTCAAGCAACAGTGGCCAAACACCGCAAAAGATGACTCAAGCGGACCATTCGGTTGGTGGTTCGAAGGGCGCCGGGACGCGACCGGGACAAGAGTGGACGCGTACGCCTCCGCCTCCCGCACCTGGAGAACCTCATGGCCCACCTCAACCGACGCGACCTCGGGCTGCTCGTGCTGAGGGTCGGCACCGGCGCCGTCCTCGCCGCGCACGGCACCCAGAAACTCCTCGGCTGGTTCGGGGGCGGCGGCATCGAAGGCACCACCAAGGCCATGGAGGCCATGGGCTTCAACCCGGGCCGCGAGAGCGCCATCGCCGCGGGGCTAGGCGAGGCGGGCGGCGGCGCCCTGCTCGCCCTCGGCCTCGCCACCCCCGCCGCCGGCGCCGCCGCGGCCGGTGCCATGGCGGGTGCCGTCGCCGTCCACGCCCCCGCCGGCTTCTTCGCCGCGGCCGGCGGCTACGAGTACCCCGCGTTCCTCGGCTTCACCGCCGCCGCGATCGGCATCACCGGCGCCGGCCGCTACTCCCTCGACCACGCCACCGGGCACGTCCTCGACCGCCCCTGGGTGGTCGCCACCGCCTTCATCGGCACCGCCCTCGCCGCCGCCGCGGTGGTCGGCCGCCGCGCCGTCGAACAGGACGAAGGGGAAGCCGAACCGGAGCCGGGCCCGGAGCCTGAAACCCCCTGACGCTCGGGGAAGCCGGGGGACCCGCACGCGACCACCGCGCGGGAGGGTTAGGCTCGCCGCAGAGGAAGGGACGGGCGCCGCGCATGAAGATCGATCTGACGGACACGGACTCCAGCAGGATCAACAAGGCGATCCTGCGGGGTCGCAGAGCCGTCGGCACCCCCGCCGTCGGCGCCGTGCTCACCCTCGTCGTCGTCACCGACGAGGAGAACGCCTACGACGCGGTCAAGGCCGCCAACGAGGCCTCCCGTGAGCACCCCTCCCGTACGCTCGTCGTCATCAAGCGCCATAATCGGGCGCCCCGCGGGCGACAGGAGACCCGGCTCGACGCCGAGGTCCGGCTCGGCACCGACGCCGGGTCGGGCGAAACGGTCCTGCTCCGGATGCACGGCGAACTCGGCGCCCGCGCCGACTCCGTGGTCCTGCCGCTGCTCCTCCCGGACGCCCCGATCGTCGTCTGGTGGCCCGTCGACGCCCCCGAGGTCCCCTCCCTCGACCCCCTGGGATCGCTCGCCCAGCGCCGCATCACCGACATGTACGCGGTCGAGGATCCCCTCGCCGCCCTCGAAGCCCGCGCCGCCTCCTACGCCCCCGGCGACACGGACCTCGCCTGGACCCGGCTCACCCCGTGGCGCTCGATGCTGGCCGCGGCCCTCGACCAGGCGCCGCTCGCCACCGTGACGTCCGCCGCCGTCGAGAGCGAGGCGGAGAATCCCAGCGCCGAACTCCTCGCCCGCTGGTTCGAGGTCCGCCTCGGCGTCCCCGTCGACCGGGTCGTCACCGACGGCCCCGTCGTCACCGCCGTACGCATGGACACCGCCGACGGCGAGATCCGCATCGACCGGCCCGAGGGCCCGGTGGCCCGGCTCGCGATCCCCGGTCAGCCCAGCCGCGTCCTCGCCCTCAAGGTCCGCACCACCGCCGAACTCATCGCCGAGGAACTCCGCCGCCTCGACCCCGACGAGGCCTACGCGGCCGCCCTGCGCGGCCGCGCCTGACGGGCCGCCCGCCGAAGCCGTCGAACGTGACGCAGAAGGTCTCGACAGCGCCCCGTACGGCCCGTACGGCCCCGTCCGGACAGACACTCCGCGCCGTCGGGGTCACGAGGACACCGCCGGGACCGTTCGCGTGACATCCTCGGACGAACCGCCCACACCGCACACGGTCGTGGGCCCTCGTCGTCCTGCGCGGAGGGACTCCATGCTCATCAGCCACGCCGTGGGGACGGACGTCCTCCACGTGACCCTCCACTCCGACCTGGACGTCACCAACCGGGCCGCAGCGGCCCTCCAGATCCAGGCGCTCGTCCAGGCGCACCGGCCCGCGCGGGTCGTCATCGAGCTCCCGGCCGCCGATCCCACCCCCGCCACCCTCAGCGCCCTGGCCCGCGCCCACCGCATGTGCGCGAGCCTCGGCATCACCCTCTCCCTGGGCGGCGCCAGCCCCCGCACCCACCGCCTCCTGGACGTGAACAGCGCCTGAACCGCGGGGCGGGACGCACGCGTTCCCGGTGGCGCGCCCCCGGGCCGGCGCGCCCTCCCAGCCGCAACTCCGTCTGTCCGTAACTCCGTCCGGCCACAACTCCGTCTGTCCGCAACTCCGTCTGTCTGCAACTCCGTCTGTCCGTAACTCTGTTCAGCCCGCCGAACCGAGCACGATCCGGGCCGTGGCCTCCAGGAGTTCCCTGTCGGCGGGGCGGCCCAGGACGAGGATCCGGTAGTAGACCGGGCCGAGCAGCAGATCGGCGAGCCGGTCGACGGCGGCCGGGTCCTGCGCCCGGCCCGTGTGGCGTTCGAGCAGGGCGCCGAGTCCGGCCACGTCCCGCTCGCGCTGTTCGAGCAGGAAGCCCTCGCGCAGCGCGGCGGCCGCGTCCTTGTCGAGTTGCGCGTGGCCGAGCAGCGCCTGGAGCACCTGCCCGGCCGGCTCCTGGAAGAAGTCGGCGACGCGGTGCAGATGGGCGGTGAGGTCGTCGGCGGCCGTGCCCGCGGGCTCGGCCCACGCCAGGGCCTCGCGGGCGTCGTCGGTGAGGGCGTCGAGCAGGACGTCGACCTTGGACTTCCACCACCGGTAGATCGTCTGCTTGGCGACACCGGCCCGCGCCGCGATGCCCTCGATCGTCGTCGCCGTGAACCCCTGCTCCACCAGCAGGTCGTCCGCCGCGTTCAGCACCGCGAGGCGGATGCTCTCGCTGCGCCGGGGGCCCGTCCGGCTGACGACCGCGGACGGGGAGCGTCCGCTCTCGGATCCGGTCCGTCCGTCGGTCTTCCCTGCGGCACTGATGGTCGCTCACTCCTCGGTTCGTGCACCTCCCGCGATTCTGGCACGCCACCGCCCGCCGCCACCGTCCCGCTCACGTGCGCGCACCGTACGTCGCGCGCGTACGCGCACGGGTACGGGGCCGGACCAGACTCAGCAGCACGACCAGGGCGAGCAGCGCGACCACGGCGCTGAACACCGCTCCGGCCGGGCGCAGACCCGCCGCCCGGATCAGCACGCCGACACCGATCGCGGGGACGGCGAGCATCGCATAGAGGACGGCGAAGAACGTGGACACCGTGGCACCACGCCGCTCCGGGGCGCTCCGCGTGGCGATGCTCCCGACGCCGTGCCCGAGGGCGACGCCGGTCGCCAGCCCGTTCGCGGCTGCGCCGATCAGCAGCGGGACGAGGCTCTCGGCCGCCATGGCCGTGGCGATCAGCACCGCGGCGACGATCAGCCCCGCGCACGCCGCGGGCAGGGCGACCTCGGCCCGGAACCGACGCACCGCCAACTGCCCCAGCGCCGTGCAGGCGAAGGCGACGAAGACGACGAGCCCCGCGAGCGTGTGGCTCGACTCGTGGAGCACCCTCCCCAGGAACAGCCCCGCCACCGCGGTCAGCACACCCAGCACCGCGAACCCCGCCCCGGCCGCCATGGCCGCACGCAGGAAGTCCGACCGCATCTCCGCCGGGACGCGCAACCGCTGGAAGCGAAGCGTCAAGGCGGACCGCCGGGTCACCGTCTCGGGCGTCACCACCACACCGACGAGCCCGACCACCGCCAGCACCAGCATCACGATCCACGGGGTCCGCAACGGCTCCGGCGCGACATCGGCCGACATCCCCGCCAGCAACGTCCCGCAGGCCAACCCGCCCATGTTCGCCCCCCACGCCACCATCGGCGCCGGGACCCTTCCGCCCGACGGCATCAGCTCGGTGAGCGCCGCCGTCCCCGCCCCGTCACGAGCGCCGCCGAGAACCCCGACACCACCCGCGCCACCAGCAGCGCCCCCACCTGCTCCGCCCCCAGGAAGACCCCGGCCGCAGCCGCCGCGAGCAACACCGCCCCGATCAGCACCGGCCGCCGCCCCACCTGGTCCGACAAGCGCCCGAACACCAGCAGCCCCGCTACCACCCCCATCGCGTACACGGCGAAGACCACCGTCACCGTCATCGGCGAGAACCCGAACCGCTCCCCGTACAGCGGATACAGCGGCGTCGGCACCGTCGTCCCCGCCATCACCACCCAGAACACGAACGCCACGGCCCCCGCCCCGAACCGCCCTCTCCCCACCGAGCTCCCCGCACCCATCCGAGCACGGTCCTTCTTGTACGGCATGAGGCCAACCCTTCGACGAGACGCGTGAGGTCGCCGACGCGACGCGCACGTCAGTGAATGGACGAGGCGCTGCGTCTGACCTGGAGATTGGGCTAGACGTTGCGTCTACTCAATGGACTCCCGTCTCCGACCTCTTGCTGGACCTATCGAATATCGATAGATTCCCATCGTGAATCGATGGAGGGCTGGGTCATGGGAAAGCTGACGGTGCGCGCGCTGCGCGTCGTGCTCGCGGTGGTGCTCGCCGGCACGGTGGGGGTGCAGGTGCTGATGGTGTGGGCGCTGGCGACGGACCCGGAGGACGGGTCGCTGCCGCTGACGCCGCTGCGGGTGGTCACGATGCTGGGCATGGGGGCGGCGCAGGTCGCTTTGGTGTGCGTGTGGCGGCTGGTGACGATGGTTCGGCGCGGGACGGTGTTCTCACACGCCGCGTTCCGGTACGTGGACGGGGTGATCGGCTCGATCGTGGCGGCCGCCCTCGTGTGGTTCGCGGTGACGGCGATCAACGCGCCGGGCCAGCGGGAGGATCCCGGCGTGACGGTGATCATGGCCGGGGTGGGGCTGGCGATCCTGGGGGTCGCGCTGATCGTGCTCGTGCTGCGGATGCTGCTGGTGCAGGCCGTCGCGCGTGATGTCGAAGCGTCGCGGATGCGGGCCGAGTTGGACGAGGTGATCTGATGCCGATCGCCGTCGACATCGATGTGATGCTGGCCCGGCGGAAGATGTCCGTCGGGGAGCTCGCGGACCGGGTCGGGATCACGCCCGCCAATCTGGCCGTGCTGAAGAACGGCCGCGCGAAAGCGGTGCGCTTCGCGACGCTCGCCGCGCTCTGCGAGGTGCTCGCATGCCAGCCGGGCGACCTGCTGCGCTGGGAGGCCGAGGACGTGGCGGAGGCCGAGGACGAGGGCGTGGCGGAAGTCGAGGGCGAGGGCGTGGCGGAAGTCGAGGGCGAGGGCGTGGCGGAAGTCGAGGGCGAAGGCGTGGCCGAGGTCGCGGCAGAGGCGTGAGGTGCCCCTGCGGTCCGGGCCCCCGTCCACCACGCGGGAGCGGGCGCGTCCGACCGCCGTCCTGGCCGGCCGACGGCCTCGCCGCGGAGGACGGCGTCGCGCCGATGCCTGCCGCCCCCGCCCGTCGGTCCGGCTGACCGGGAGCCGTCGGCGGGGCGCCGCGCCGCCGCGCCGGTGCGTGCGGCCACCGAGACGGGGTAGGCGCACCTTCCGGAACGACCCGGAACCGTACGCGCGAGGAAGGAGACGCCATGTCCCTGGAATCCGGATCCCGGCCGGCGTCACCGGGCGGCGACGGCGCGACCGGGGTCCGACTGCTGCTGGTGCGCCACGCGAAGGCCGTGCGCAAGGGCCGGCCGGTCAACGACGTCGACCGTCAGCTGAGCAAGCGCGGCAGGGGCGACGCGCCCCGGACCGGGCGCTGGCTCGCGGACTTCGGTCCCGGGCCCGACTTCGTGCTCTGCTCACCGTCGCGCAGGACCCGCCAGACCTGGCGGCTCGCGGCCCCCGCGCTGGAGGACCCGCCGCCCGTCGTCTACGACGAGCGCCTCTACAACGCGCCGCCGAGCAAGCTGGTCTCCGTACTGGCGGAGCGGGCCCCGGGCCTTCGCACCGTGCTCCTCCTCGGCCACAACCCGGGGATCCACGAGCTGGCCGCCGCCCTGTGCGGGAGCGGCCCTCCTGACCTGCTGGAGCGGGTGAGGGCGGGCTTCCCGACCTCGGGAGTGGTGGTCGTCGAGGTGCCCGGCGGCTGGGAGCGCCTGTCCCCCGGCAGCGGAAGGGTGACCGCCTGCTGGTCACCGGCCGACTGATCCCGCCGACCCGTACGGAGGGGCCGGCCGGTTCCGCCGGCGGGCGGGCGGTTCCGCGGCCCGCCGGAGCCCCGGGCAGGAGGAGGTTCCGTGGCGGGCGGGAGCCACACACGGGAATGGGTTCCGTGGCGGGCCGGCGCCCCGCACACGAGGAGGGCACACGAGCAGGAGGGTGCGGAACGATGACCGGTGGCGGCTCGTACGAGCGCGACCGCACGTACATCACGACCCGGATCACGGCCGACGGGCGGGACGGTTACCCGGTGGAGCCCGGGCGTTACCGCCTGATCATCGCCCGCGCCTGCCCGTGGGCGAACCGGAGCGCGATCGTGCGGCGTCTGATGGGACTGGAGGGCGTGCTCCCGATGGGGATCGCCGGACCCCTGCACGACGAGCGGAGCTGGTGCTTCCACCTCGACCCCGGAGGCCGGGATCCGGTCCTCGGGATCGAGTGGCTGCGGGAGGCGTACGAGGCGCGCGAACCCGGCTACTCGAAGGGCGTCACCGTGCCCGCGATCGTCGACGTCCCGACCGGCCGGGTGGTGACCAGCGACTTCGAGCGGATCACGCTCGATCTGGGCGGAGAGTGGACGGCCCATCAGCGGGACGGGGCACCGGAACTGTATCCGGAGAAGTGGCGCGACGAGATCGACGACGTGGCCGGCAAGGTGTACCGGGACGTCAACAACGGCGTCTACCGGTGCGGCTTCGCCGGTGACCAGGCGGCGTACGACCAGGCGTACCGAATGCTGTGGGAGCGGCTGGACTGGCTGGAGGAGCGGCTCGGACACCGGCGCTATCTGGTCGGCGACACCCTCACCGAGGCCGACGTCCGCCTGTTCCCGACCCTCGTGCGCTTCGACGCCGTCTACCACGGCCACTTCAAGTGCAACCGGCACAAGCTGAGCGAACTGCCGGCCCTCTGGGCCTACGCGCGGGACCTGTTCCAGACGCCGGGCTTCGGGGACACGATCGACTTCGCGCAGATCAAGGCGCATTACTACGTCGTCCACCACGACATCAATCCGACCGGGATCGTCCCCCGGGGCCCGGACGTCCGCGGCTGGCTCGCACCGCACCACCGGGAGGAACTCGGCGGCCGTCCGTTCGGCGACGGCACCCCACCCGGGCCGCCGCCCCCGGCCGAGCGCGTCCCGCCCCTCGGCCCGGAACCCGATGCGGACTTCAACGGCTGAATGCGCGCTGACGGCCTGGAAGCGCCTGCGGGGGCCGGGGTCGCCGGGGGCTACGTACGGGGGCGGGCGAAGAAGGGGCGCCTCGCCTTCTCCCTGGTCACGTACGTCGCCGCCGCCTCGAACCGGACTCTCCTCCGGCTCGGTGCGCGCCGCGATTGCTGAGCCGATGCCGGGGTAGCCGCGCAGACATCACGCTTTGCCCCGTTTTCGTCCCGTCAGGAAGGCGGACCCATGCCCCTCGCCCCTGTTGCCGCATCCGGCCTCGCCGTGTCCGGATCGCCCTCGCTGCTCCTGATCCTGGTGGGAGCGGTGCTGGTGGTCGTGCTGCTCGCCGCGTTCTGGTGGGGCTCCCGGCGCGTCGCCCGCAGGCGGCGGAACGCCCGCGTCGCCCAGCCGCCGCCCGCGGAGGCGAGGCGGGATTCCTGGTCCGTCCCCGAGGAAGGGCCGGAGCGATGAGGAGGGACGCGTACGTACCGCGATCGAGCGGAGGACACGCCATGGGTGAGAAGAAGCAGCGCAGGACGGCAGAGGGCCGCGGCAGCCGGCCGCGCACCACGCCTGCCGACGCGGTGGGCGAGAGCGGCGACGAGGAGGCCCGGAGGGAGGCCGGCGAGGCCGTGTCCTCCGGCGGCCGGCGCGAGGCCGGGGAGCGCCGCGGGACCTCCGGCCGTGAGACCACCGACCGGCAGGGCGCAGGCGGCCACGCCGCCAAGAACCAGAGCCCCGGGGTGGGACGCGAGGAGCAGACGCGGGGGCACGACGGCTGACGGGCACGCGGGCGCCGGTGGGTTCGCCGGCGCCCGGGGTGCCGTTCGGCGAGGGGGACGAGAGCGGGGGACCGACGCCGTAGCCGGTCGGCCCGAGGGGCGGGTGGGGGTTCTTTCAAGCGTGCGGCGCTCCAGGGTGCGGTCGATCTCCACCGCGAGGCCGTCGAGGCCGCCGTCGGCGCGCCGGGTGCCGCGGCGGGCGGCCGGCGCTGCGGCGATGCAGCCACCGGACGCGAGGCCGCGGCCCAGGGCGTCCAGCAGCGTCGGACGCGGTACGTCTCCCGCCGGGCTGTGGCCGTACGCGCCCCCACCGATGTCGTACGCGGGCTCCGGGACGGCGCTGGAGGTCACCGGCGGACCCCGGTGACCCTCCCGTCGTGCGCCGGGGCGGGCTCCGGCGCGACCTCCGCCCTCGCTCCCGCCCTCGCTCCCGCCCTCGCTCCCGCTCCCGCCCTCGCTCCCGCTCCCGCTCTCGCTCCCGCTCCCGCTCTCGCTCCCGCTCCCGCCCTCGCTCCCGCTCCCGCTCCCGCTCTCGCCCTCGCTCCCGCCCTCGCTCCCGCTCCCGCCCTCGCTCCCGCTCCCGCCCTCGCTCCCGCTCCCGCCCTCGCTCCCGCTCCCGCCCTCGCTCCCGCTCCCGCTCCCGCCCTCGCTCCCGCTCCCGCTCCCGCTCCCGCTCCCGCTCCCGCTCCCGCTCCCGCTCCCGCTCCCGCTCCCGCTCTCGCTCCCGCTCCCGCTCCCGCTCCCGCTCTCGCTCTCCCGTCCGCTCGCCTCCGCAGGGCGGTCCGTCCTGTCCTGGCTGCCCGGTTTGCCTTTCCGGGGGAGGGGCACGCGGACCTCCATGGGTTCCGGGCCCCTGAAGGGCCGGGACGGAAGAGCCTGACTCCGAGAGAGAACGCGAAAGGGTGAGAGCCGATGTCGATCGGAATCGTCCTGGTCGTCGTCGCGGTCGTCGTCGTGGTGGGGTTCGCCGCCGGTGTGGCGGTGGACCGCCGACGGCGAACCCGACTGCGCGACCGCTTCGGACCCGAGTACGAACGGGTCGTCGAGGCGACCGGCGGCAGACGGGCCGCGGAGCAGGAACTGGCCGCCCGCGAACGCCGCTTCGCCGACCTGGAGATCAAGCCGGTGCCGGGCGAGGCGCGGGAGTGGTACGCGCGGCGGTGGATGCGCGTCCAGGAGGAGTTCGTGGACCGGCCCGAGGCCGCCGTCCGCGATGCCGACGGACTGGTGGCGGCCCTGATGCGCGACCGGGGTTACCCCGACGAGGGCTACGAGCAGCGGCTGCGCGACCTGTCGGTGCGGCACGGCCGCACCCTCGAGTACTACCGGGCGGCCCTGGAGGTCCTCGCGATGAGCACCCACGACGCCGCCACCACCGAACAGCTGAGGGGTGCGATGACGTCCTACCGCACCCTCTTCGACGACCTGCTCGCCGACGGCGAGCCGACCGGCACCCGCCGGTCCTGACGCGGAGGCAGGAGAGATGCGACACCACGAGACGTCCGAGCGCACGAACCGGGCGCCGGGGCGACGACACCACGCGAACCCGACGGGCGAGCGCCCCGAGCGGTCGGAGGGCCGCCCCGAGCCGGCGGGCGGCCCCGAGCCGCGGACCGGACGGGGCCGGTCCGGCCCCGGTCTTCCCGCGCCCGCGACGACCGGAGGCGACGCGGTGCACCCGCCGGAGCACAGCCCGGCGGTCGCACCGACCCCGCCCCGGCAGCCCGGCGCGGAGGAGGCGGACGGGCGCCGGCAGGCCGCGCCCCAGGTCGCGCCCCAGGCCCCGTCCTCCGCCCCGCCCGCGCCGTCGGGCCCCACGACCGGTTCGGCGGCCCCGGGCAGCCCGGCGGTCGCACCGACCCCGCCCCGGCGCGACCAGCCTCAGCAGGGCACGTCGCAGCAGGGTGGGCCCCGGCCGGGCGCGTCGCAGCAGAATCGGCCCCAGCAGGGTCTGCCCCGGCACGACCAGCTCCAACAGGGCGGGCCGCAGCACGATCAGTTGCAGCCCGGCCGGCCCGGGCGCGAGCAGCCCCGGCCCGGCGGTCCCGGCGGCCAGCCGCCCCCGCCCGCGGCGTTCCCGCAGGTACCGGCGCAGAGGACGCCTCCCGCGTACCCGCCGGCCGTGCTCCCGGCCCCGCCCCTGCCTTCCGCGCCGCCGGGCCCGGCGCCCGCGGCCCACGGCGGTCACGCCCGGCACGCCGCCCCCGCCCCGCAGGGGCCGGACGACGGACGCGCCGCGCGACCCGGCGCGGCCGGAGCGGAGGCGGAGGGCATCCCCGATCTCCTCGGCCCGGCCGAGGACGGGGAGTTCCGCCGCCGCTGGCACGAGGTCCAGGGCCGGTTCGTCGACGACCCCCGCCAGGCGGTCCACGCGGCCGACGTCCTCGTCGGGGACGTGATGAGGGCCCTGGCGGACACCTTCGCCCAGCACCGGCACACCCTGGAGGGGCAGTGGAGCCAGGGGATGGAGGCCGACACCGAGAGCCTGCGCCTCGCGCTCTGCCAGTACCGCGCCCTGTTCCAGCGCCTGTTGTCCAGCTGACGCCCGGGGGCGCACCCGTTCCCGCCGGCCCGGCGGTGCGATCGTCCTCGCGGCCCGCACCGCCGGGCCGGCGGCATGTCCGGCACCGGCTTCCCCGCGGGCGCTCCTCTCCGGCGATCCTGGCCGCGCGGCGCCTTCGCGCGGCGCCTTCGTACGGTGGTGGTGCACGCGCCGTACGCACACCGACGCCCCGCGCAGTACCTCGCGCGGGGCGTCGACGGTCCGGCGCTGAGGGCCGGGCGAGCAGGCGTCAGCGGTGGCGCAGCCTGCCGAACAGGCGGCGTGCCTGGGCGCGCCTGCGCGGGTCGGCCGTGGCGCGGCGAAGGGACGCCGCCGCGCCACGGCCCTGGGAGCTGCGGGCGAATCGCTTGATGCGGTCCAGCAACGCGGTCATGGGTTTCTCCTCCGATGTCGAACGCTCGGGGCGGTTCCCGAGAGGGCGCCACCTACGGGAAGAACGCGGGGAGGGGGCCGGTGAACCGCCTCCGGCCCCGGCCTTCGGTAACGCCCCCGCCTTCCTTCCGTGTCCTGGTACTTCGTGTTGCCCCGAGCGGCCGTCTCACACCCCCCAAGTTTCTGATGAAGCATCAGACATGGTTTCCCGGAAGGTCGTTCGCGTGGGGGAGTGGTGATGCCGGTGCGCTCGTCCGGGTCCGGGACGCCGCCCCGTCCAGGGGCGGGGGCGCCGCCTCGCCGGCGGGCGCGCTGCCCAGCGAGCCCGTCAGCGTGAGCCCGAGCGTGACGAGGGTCGCCGCCACGGTCCGCCCGGCGGCGGGCCGCCCCGGCCGGCCGGCGGGGGACCGGCGAGGCCTGGGCGACCGGTGTGACGGGTGTGACGGTTGTGATCGGTGCGAAGAGGGCGAACGGTGTGCGCCCGCCTCCCGGGAGCCGGGTGCGGCAGAGGGCGGGGAAACGCGTCCCGAGGTCCGCGGGTCGGCGAGGATCCGGGCGCAGGCGGAGGCGTCCGGGCGGGCCTCGGGGGAGCGGTCGGTCATCGCCGCGAGCAGGCGGGCGAGTTCCGCCGGGAGGCCGGGCGGCAGCACCGGAGGGCGGTGCAGGTGCGCCAGCGCCGCCTCCAGCGGCGCTCCGCCGTACTCCGGCTCGCCCTTGAGGGTTTCGAGCAGCACCAGGCCGAGGCTGTACACGTCGGCCGCGGGCTCCGCTTCGCGGCCCAGGGCCTGTTCGGGCGCCATGTACGAGGCGGTGCCGACGAGGGTGCCCGCGCCCTCGGGGGCGTCGTCCGCGGCCCCGACGCGGCGGGAGATGCCGAAGTCCGTGAGGTACGGGGTGTCCGAGCGGTCCAGCAGGATGTTCGACGGCTTGACGTCGCGGTGGACGACGCCGTGGGCGTGCACATGGGCGAGGGCCGAGGCCAGGGCGGCCCCCGTCCGGCAGGTCTCGGCGGGCGCGAGGACCCCGCGGGCGATCCGCCGCCGCAGGGTCGTCCCCCGGACGAGCTGCATCACCAGGAACGGCCGGCTCTCGTCGCGGCCCGTGTCGTAGAGGGTCACCAGGCCGGGATGGTGCATCCGGGCCAGCAACCGGGCCTCCTCGCCGCACTGGGCGTCGGTCCGGAGGGTGCCCGCGGGCCGGAACACCTTCACCGCCACGGGGCGCCGCAGTCGCAGGTCCAGCGCCTCGTACACGTCCGCCGCGCCGCCGCGGCCCAGGAGGCGGTCGAGCCGGTAGCGCCCGGCGACGGGGCGGGCCGTCCATGCGGCGTCCGGATGTACGGGCATCGCTCGGACCTGCACCGGGGCTCCCTGGGGGTGTGACCGGCCCTCTGCCGACGGGCCGGGAGTCGGGTGCGTCGCCCGCCGGTGCGTGCGCGGGCCCGCGGCTGAACGCGTGCCCCGTCCGTCCATGAACATCCGCTGGAAGAAGGCGAATCGACGGTTCCGGTGTGTCTCCGGGCCGGGAGGGGCCCGATCCGAACGTCTCCGTGTACGGCGGAATGATCCACCGGGACCCGGGTACGCGGACGATGTCCAACCCGCAGGGGAGGAGCAGACAACCATGGGTCTGGGACTGTTCATCATCATGATCGCCGTCGGCGCCATCCTCACGTTCGCGACCGACTGGGAGCTCGAAGCGGTCGACCTCGATCTGGTCGGCCTGATCCTGATGGGCGTCGGCCTGCTCGGGACCGCCGTCTGCACCAGCGTTCTGCGCCGCCGCCGGATGGTGGTCCCGCCGGTGGCGCCCACGGTCACCGACGACCGTCGTGACCTGCTCTGAGGCGGCCCGCACGTCCGGTGCCGCCCGCCCCGCACGAACACAGCGACAGAGGAGTGACAGCGATGACCGACCATCTGTGGTCCTTCAGCACCGAGTCCGGCCACCTGGCGGGTACCGACCTGACCGGGTGGCGCGTCGAGGCCTCCGACGGGCACATCGGCAAGGTGGACAAGCACTCCGACGAGGTGGACGACTCCTACCTGGTCGTCGACACCGGCGTCTGGATCTTCGGCAAGGAGGTGCTCGTCCCGGCCCGGGCGGTGACCCGCGTCGACCTGGAGGAGCGGTCCCTCCACCTCGCCCTGTCGAAGGAACAGGTGAAGGACTCGCCCGAGTTCGTCTCCGACAAGCACCTCGCGGACCGTCAGTACCGCGAGGAGATCGGTCAGTACTACCGCGCCTCCTGGCCCTTCGGGGGAGGCATGGGCGGCTTCTGACGCCCGAGGGACTCCGCCCCTGAGGGGTCGACGGAACCGGCGGGCGAAGAGCTCGGGTCCGTCCACCTCTCCCCGCCGTCGGCCCCGCGGCCACCCACCACGCCACGCGCCGACGGCCTTGCGACCGCCCCGCTCGGGCCGCCTCTCGATGCGGGGCGGTCGCATGCCCGCGGCCGTCCTTCGGCGGGCTGCTTCAGCTCGATCTCGACGAACGCCAGCGGGGCGGAGCCCGCGTTGACGACCTCGTGTTCGCCGCCGGCCGGGCGGGCGTAGGACTCGCCCGCCCGGAGCTCGGAGACGGTGACCGTGCCGTCGGCACCGACCACCCGGATCCGCCCGTCCGTGACGGGGACGACGACGTAGTCGTACGCATGGACGTGGCGGCCGGTGGACTGACCGGCTTCGAAGTCCCATCGGGTCACGCGGGTCCGGTCGTCCTCGTGCTGGATGCTCGCGCGGGCCGTGGTGGTCACGGGGCGCTCCTTTCGTCGTCGTCTCCGTGCGCCGGCGGAGCGGAGCCGCCGGCGCCCCGGGCAGCAGGCGAGCCGCCCGGGCCCCGCCCCGGCGGAACCGTACCGGGTGGCATGGATCCCGGTCGGCGGGGCATGCGGATGTCGAGCGACGGGACACGCTCACGCCGGACGATCCACGGTTCCCCCTTCCCGTGGGTCGGCGGCACCCGCGAGCGGCCCGCACCCGTTGGAGGTGCGGGCCGCTCGCACGCCGTCCCGAGCCGGCCCGCCGGGGCACGTCTCCCCGAGCCCGCGCCCCGGGACGGCGTGCCCCGGCGGGCCGGACCGCCGAGCGGTCTCCCCGCATCCTCGGGGTTTGAATCCTCGGGGTTCGACCCCGAGAAGAGCGGCAAGACGAACTGGTGCGCACTGGAAGCAGGGTGACGGGCAATCAGCCCGCGGAACCCATGCAGGAGGCGCTCATGTCGAACCCGACCCGACCCGACCCGAGTCCTCGTCCGCGTGGCGCCGTGGCCCGCGCGCTCCGGCGGTTCGCCGAGGCAGAGCCCTCCTCACCGGTCCGCCCGCTCCGTCGCCCGACCCGCTCTCCGGTGACGCCGCCGTCGCGGCCGCCGGAGGCCGCAGTCCCGTCCGAGGACCCCAGTGCCTCGGGCCGGAGCGGGGAGAGCCGTACGTACGCTCCCACCGTGACCCCCGACGCGCCGCGCGGACGGGACGGGCCGGAGGGGCGGGAGGGAGGGCACGACGTCGACGTTCCCCTCGACGAAGTACACGAGCGGCGAAGTGCACGAGCGGCGAAGTACACGAGCGGCGAAGTACACGAGCGGCGACGTCACCGTGGACAGCCGCCCGTCCCGGACAGGCGCGGTCGAGCGCGCACGAGGGGAACGGGGGCGGACCTGCGGGACCGGCGGGCCCGGGGTCAACAGGTTTGACGTGCGGGAGTCCGGCGAGACGATGTCCATGAGTGCTTCGGAGAACAGCGAACGCAACCAGGTCTCCTGGACCGGCGCCCACGCCGTCCCGGACCACCCCGACCGGACGCGGGTGGACGACCCCGACGTGGACGAGGGGTACGAGCCGGCCGCTCTCGGGGCGCCGCGCATCCTGCCCGCACCGTTCGCCGAGAAGGCCCGTGCGGCCGCGTACGTGGCCCGCGGTGCCGGGAGGGACCTGTGGGCCGCCGCGCGTGCGCACCGGACCGTGACGGCCGGTGCCGCGGCCGGCGCGGCGGCCGTGCTCGCCCTCGCGTACGGGTGTGGGCGCCGGGCCGGGCGCCGGCCCGCGCGGCGTGACCTCGGCCCGGTGGCCCGGCTCTTCGCACGCCGCGGCTGAGCGGGGCGCTTCCCGCCCCCCCGTAGGAGGCCGGTGCGCGTGTGTACGCCGTCCGGCCGTCTCCCTTTACCTTTCCGTCACCACCCTCACGGAGGTCGATCCGCATGGTTGCCCTGCTTCTCGTCCTGCTGCTCGTCCTGCTCCTCTTCGGCGCCGGCTTCGCCGTCAAGGCGCTCTGGTGGATCGCCGTCGTCGTGCTCGTCCTGTGGCTGCTGGGCTTCGTGGCCCGGCCGAAGGGCGGCACGGGCCGCTGGTACCGCTGGTAGGCGACTGGTGGGCGCCCTCGCGGCGCGCGCCCGCCCGTGGCGTGACCGAGCGCGTCGAACCGGACCGCCGACTGCCCCTGGGCATGTTCGAGGACACCGTCTGCTCCCCCCAGCGCCTGCGCCTCCTGCGCGGCGAGCGGCTGGTCCTCGTCGCCCACGGCACCGGGGGCCGGCGGCCGGCGACGGGCACGAGGCCCCGGACGGTTCCGTCGCCCGCTCCCTCACCAGGGCACGCCGCCGGAGGGGCGCTGACGTCCCCCCGGGCCGTCGCACGGGCGCTGCGCGGGACACCCCGTGGCGCGCCGGACGCCGTCCTCGTACTCTGCCTCGACCGGCGCGGCCGCGAGGCCGGACGCCGGGACGCGGGGCGAGGGACGGCACCGGGGGCCCACGCCGACCGCGCCGGCGTCCCCTTGACGCGCCGTCGGCGGGTGTGATGCGCGGTGCGGGCGGTGTGGGAATCATGAAGAGGGGAAAGGCGGGTACCAGGAGCCCAGCCGCCGACCCAGGACGAGGGGAGTACCAGCGCCATGACGGACGCGATCACCGCGGAGCGCGCGGCCCCGGAGCCCCTGCTGTCCGCGGGTGCCGTCTACGACGACGCCTTCCGCGGCGGGGCGATCGCCTCCGCCCGCGCCTTCACGGCCGAGTTCCTCGCGGCCGCTTGGACCGTGCTGCCCGCACCGGTCGGCGAGGAGCGCGTCGAGCTCGCGCGGCTGGTGGTCAGCGAACTGGTCACCAACGCGATCCGGCACACGGCCGGCCCCTGTCGTCTCCTCCTCGAACTGGGCCGCGACGTCCTGGAGATCTCGGTCTTCGACCAGGAGGCCGCCGCTCCCGTGCCCCGCGGACACGACCCCCGCCGCATCGGTCAGCACGGCGTCGAGATCGTCGTCGCCGTCTGCGAGAGCCTGACCGTGGAGCCGGCCCCGGAAGGGAAGCGGGTCCGCGCCCGCCTCTCCCTCCTGCCGGAGTACGCCGACACGGCGAACCCGCCCGACCGGCGATCGCGCTGACGCCGCGCCTGCGCGCCGACAGCTCACCGGCCCGCCGGGCGCACCACGGAACCTTCGGGGCGCCGGGCGTACCACGGACCACCGGCCTCCCGGGCGCACCACGGACCACCAGCCTCCCGGGCGCACCATGGGCCTCAGGGGTGCCGGGGCCGTGATCCGGCGGCCGGTCACCGGCGGTCGTCCGCCCGGCGTAGGGCCCGGCGTTCCGGAGCAAGCCGCTCGGCCTCGGTCAGGCCGCCCCACACGCCCGACGGCGGGTGCGGCTGCGCCAGGGCCGACCGCAGGCACGGTTCGCGTACCGGGCAGCGCCGGCAGACCCTCTTGGCCTCCTCCTCCTGGGCGAGGGCGGGGGAGCCGGTCCCCACCGGGAAGAACAGATCGGGGTCGACCTCCTGGCAGGCCGCGGCCGCACGCCAGCCGTCCATGTGAGCCTCCTGGCACATGAGTAGGGATTCGTGTCCCCGTTCGCCTGACCGTTCGTCCGTCCGTGAAACCCGGGCGGGACCGCTCCGGGGCGTCACCGGGGCCGGGACGCCGTGGTGGGCACCACCGCCCTGACTTCCTGAGACTCCAGGACGGCGCGGGCGAGCGGTCCGGTGAAGCACCTGTGCCGGAATCGTGGGGGTAGCGCGGGGAAGAGGGGGATGCGTACCGGAAGAGGGGGGTTCACTTGATGTGTGGCGCCCCCTGCGGAAGGGTGGGCGGACGAGCTGTCGTCGAGTGGGAAGGTGGCGGGCCACGAAGCGCGGGCCACGCTTATGACTGTTTTCGAGGACGAGTCCGGCCGCTCCCGGGAGACCACGGGAGCGGGAAGCACCTTTTGGCTCGGATCGCCGCATCCTGCGGTGGTGGCCGACCGCGAGGGCGGCGTCGTGGGGTTCAACGCCGCCGCGGCCGACCTCTTTCCGCGGATGGGGGTCGGCAAGTGGCTGGACGAGGTCGTCCCTGGCTGGCTCGCCGACGCCCACCGGCGGCTGGCCCACCCGGCACGCACACCCGCCGCCGCGGCTCCGGCGCGGGCGGGAGGCGCCCCGCTGCGCGGCAGCCACGACGGCCGGCTCCTGAGGGCCCATCCCACCGAGTCCGGCCACGGCGACGTGGCCTGGTGGCTGGTCGACGACTCCGAGCTGACGGCCGCTCAGGACGCCCTGCGCATCGAACGGGAGCGCCACGCGATCCTGGCCGAGGCGTCCACCCAGCTGCTGGCCTCGCTCAACCCCGACCGCTGCCTGGAGAAGGCGGCCCTGCTCGCCGCCGACCACCTCGGCGACGCGGCCCTCGTGATCTCCCCGCCCGTGCGGAACCGCTCCACCGTGGTCACCGCCATGGGCGGGGGATTCGAGCGGACCCGGCTCACCCTGGACCCGAGCCTCGTGCCCGGTCTCGCCGAGGCGCTGCAGGGTTTCCCGCCGGTGCCCGCCCGCTGGATCGACCCGGCCGAACTGCCGTCCTGGGCCGTGCCCGAGGGCTTCGGAGGGACCCCCGGGTCCGTCGCCGTCACCCCGCTGCCCGGCCACGGCGTGCCCGCGGGCGCCCTGATCCTGCTGCGGCGCGGCGGACAGCGGGCCTTCGACGCCTCGGAGGAGCTGTTCGCCCGGCTGTTCGCCGCCCGCGCCGGCGCCGCCCTGTCGGCCGCGCGCCTCTACGCGGAGCAGGCCCGCATCACGCGGGCGCTGATCGCCGAACTCCTCCCGCCCCAGCTCCACCACGTCGGCGGGGTCGACTTCGCCGGCGGCTACCGCACCTCCCAGGACACCGAGCGGATCGGCGGCGACTTCTACGACGTGCACCCCGGCAACGACGACGGCCAGGAGACGCTCGCCGTCCTCGGCGACGTGTGCGGCAAGGGGCTGGACGCCGCCGTGCTCACGGGCCGGATCCGCAGCACCTTGCAGGCCCTGCTGCCCCTCGCCGGCGACCACCAGGACGTCCTGCGGCTGCTCAACGGCGCCCTGCTGACCGCCCGGCACACCCGCTTCGCCACCCTGGTCCTGGCCTCGGTGCGGCGCACCGGCGGCCGGGTGCGGCTCCGGCTCACCAGCGCCGGCCACCCCCGCCCGCTCGTCCTGCGCGCCACGGGAGAGGTGGAGGAGGCGGACACCGGCGGGACCCTGGTGGGCGCCCTCCCCGACGTCACCAGCCGGTCGGCGAACGTGGACCTGTCGCCCGGCGAGACCTGCCTGCTCTACACGGACGGGATCACGGAGGCCCGCGGCGGGCCGCTCGGCTCGGACATGTTCGGCGAGGACCGGCTGCGCTCCGTGCTCGCCGAATGCGTGGGGCTCCCGGCCGAGGCCGTCGTCGAGCGCGTGCAGATGATCGCCGGGGACTGGGTGGGCCGCGGTCCTCACGACGACATGGCGGTCGTCGCCATCACCGCGCCGCACACCACCCACCTGTCCGCGGTGAACGGCCGCACCCGGGGCAGGTACACCGCATGAGTACGCGGACCACCACCCCGACCGCCGGCCTCGCCGCCGTCCGCCGACAGCTGTGGGCGGCCCTGGAGGCGAGGGACGAACCGGCGGCCACCGCCACCGTCCTCGGCGCCCACGACGCCGGGGTCCCGGCCGAGGACCTCCTCCTCGACGTGATCGGCCCCGTTCAGGCCGGGATCGGCGCGGCATGGGCCGCCGGGCGCATCGGGGTCGCCCAGGAGCACGCCGCCACGGCCGTCCAGGACCGTGTCGTCGCCGCCCTCGCCCACCGCGCGGCGGACGGGACGGGCCCCCGGCCGGGGACCGGGGAGGCGCCCCGGCGCGTCACCGTCGCCTGCGTCGACGGCGAGTGGCACGCCCTGCCCGCCCGTCTCCTCGCCGAGGTCCTGCGCGGCCGGGGCTTCCTCGTCGACTACCTCGGGGCGCACGTCCCCACCCCCCACCTCATCGCCCACCTGCACCAGACCGGCACGGACGTCGTCGCCCTCTCGTCCTCGCTGCCGGTCCTGCTCCCGACGGCCCACGCCGCCGTCACCGCCGTCCGGGCCATCGGGCTTCCCGTCCTCGTCGGCGGCGCCGCCTTCGGCCCCGACGGCCGCTACGCCCGCCTGCTGGGCGCCGACGGGTGGGCGCCGGACGCCCGGGCCGCCGCCCGTCTCCTCGCCGCCGGCCCGCCGCGGCCGGACGCCGCCCGGCCCGCCGGGGACCTGCCCCATCTCGCCGACCAGGAGTACACCCTGGTCACCCGCGCCCGGACCCAGCTGGTCCGTCAGGTCCTCCAAGGCCTCGCAGGCGCGGTCCCCGCGACGGTCTCGTACACCGACCGGCAGCGGGAGCGGACCGCCGAGGACATCGCCCACATCGTCGACTTCCTCGGCGCGTCCCTCTACGTCGACGACGCCGAGTTGTTCACCGGCTTCGTCACCTGGACCGCCGGGATCCTCCGGGCCCGCGGCGTCCCGGGCGACGCGCTGGTGGCCGCCCTCGACCTGCTCGCCGACGCCCAGCACGACTTCCCCCGCGCGCGGGCGCACCTCGCCGCCGGGCGCCGCGCCCTCCTCCGCGTACCCGCCCCGCCCGCCCCGGGACCCCACGCGTGAACACCCCTGACCACACCCTCGAAGTGAAGGCCGTCGCCGCGCCCGACGGGATCCTGTACGTGACCCTCGCCGGTGACCTGTGCTGGGACGGCGCCGAGGAACTGCTGGACGCGACCCGGGCCCACCTCGACCCGGCGGCCGCCCCGGCGGACCTCCGCGTCGACTGCGCCGGACTGACCCTGTGCGACTCGACGGGCCTCTCCGCCCTGCTGGCCCTCCACCGGCTCGCCGAGGCCGCGGGCGTCCCGCTGCACCTCGACCGCAGACCGCCCTTCCTCGACCGGCTGCTCCTCCTCACCGGCACGTACGAGCACCTGACGGGCCGGTCCGAGACCGCCGGGCCCGACGGCGACACCCCGAGCGGCGCGGCGGAGTGCCCTCGTCCCAGCGGTCCCTGACGACCTTTCACCGCCTTCACCACATCACGACACCATCGGCACATCCGCCACGGCGGCACGAGGTGTAACAGGGGCGGGACGGGTCAAGTGGACACGGCACCCGCTCGCCCGACAGCCTTTCAGCCGGAGGACCCATGCCCCAGCACCCCGTCGCGCCGCTCCCCGCACCGCGCGTCCTCGCCCGGCCCCTGGCCATGGACCTGCTCACCCCGGACACGGAGGTCCGGATCGACACCACCGTCGGCTACGACTCCCGCGACCCCCACGCCCTGAGCATCGCCTTCCACGTCCTCGGCGAGGACCCGGTGGTGTGGCGCGTGGACCGCGAGATGATCCTCACCGGATCGCTCCAGCCCACCGGCGACGGGGAGATCCGGCTCCGTCCCGCCCCCGACGGCGGACTCCTCCTGCTGCTCGGACCGGCGGGACGGCGCGCCGTCGTCAGGTGCGGGCAGGAGGAACTCGGCCGCTTCCTGCGCGACACCTTCGTCCTGGTGCCGCGGGGCACGGAGGAGCGCCACATCGACTGGGAACCGCTGCTCGCGTCCCTGAGGAGCTGAAGTGCGGTGCTCCGGAACGGCGTACGGGACGACACCCTTCCGCGCGAGGGGACCGTGGAGCGGCTCCCTCAGCCGGGACGGCCGGGGGCGGCCGGACGGAAACAGGCCGTGACGACCTTGCCCCGCGGGCAGGGGCGGGTCTGCACGTCGTCGGCGAGCGCGTCGACCAGGAGGAGTCCGCGCCCGCCCAGCGCGCCGTCGTCCGGGCTGCGCTGCTCGGGAACCAGCGGCGAGGCGTCGTGCACGGTGACGTGCAGGCATTCCTCGTCCCAGGTGAGGATCAGCTGCGCGTCGCTGCGGGCGTGCACATGGGCGTTGGTGACGAGTTCGGAGACCGTCAGCACGACGGAGTCCGCCACGCCGGGGGCGGTACGGTCCCAGCCGAGCGCCGCCAGGTGCTCGCGCGTCCAGTCCCGGGCCGTCTTCACGCTGCTGCCGATCGGCAGGGACCGCGCCCAGCCGACGGCCCTCACCGAGGGATCCCGTGCCATGACTCTCCTTCGAACGAACGACCGGTTCGAGATTCGTCTGCCCATCGACCGGGAGGAGGGAACCGACCGGAAACCCGTGAGGAGTTGACGGGTGTGGACGTGAGGAGTCCGGGTAGGCGAGCAGCCTCAGGGGCACGCATCCGAGGAATACACGTGAAAGGGGAACGGTGTGACGGTCACCACGATGCCGATCACGCGAGTCGAGTCCGGAGCGGGGACGCTGCCGCAGATCCCGGACACGTCGGCGGTCGCGCCCAAGGACGCGAGGGCGCTGTCGAAGGTCTTCTTCCGGGAACTCGCGACGCTGGAGGAGGGGACGCACGCGTACCAGTACGCGCGCAACACCCTCATCGAGATGAACATGAGCCTGGTCCGCTACGCCGCCGGGCGGTTCCGCCACCGTGCCGACGAGATGGAGGACATCGTCCAGGTCGGCATGATCGGCCTGATCAAGGCGATCGACCGGTTCGAGCTGTCGCGGGAGGTCGAGTTCACCACCTTCGCCGTCCCTTACATCGTCGGTGAGATCAAGCGGTTCTTCCGGGACACCTCGTGGGCGGTGCACGTGCCCCGCCGCCTCCAGGAGGCGCGGGTGGAGCTGGCCAAGGCGACCGAGGAACTCGGCACCCGCCTCGGCCGGATGCCGACGGTCAAGGAGCTGGCCGAGCTGATGAGCCTCACCGAGGAGGAGGTCACCGAGGCGCGGCTGGCCTCCAACGGCTACAACTCCTCGTCGCTGGACGCCGCCCTCGGCGGCGAGGACGAGGACGGCGACTCCTCCCTGGCCGACTTCATCGGCAGCGAGGACCCCGCCATGGCACTGGTGGAGGACTTCCACTCGCTGTCCCCGCTCATCGCCGACCTCGACGAGCGCGACCGCCGGATCATCCACCTGCGGTTCGTCGAGGAACTGACCCAGGCTCAGATCGGTGAACGGCTGGGCTGCTCGCAGATGCACGTCTCGCGGCTGCTCGCGCGCACCGTGAAGCGCCTGCGCGAGGGCCTGCTCGGCACCTGCGCCGGCTGATCCGACCGGCCCGGACGGCTCCGGGGTTCCCGTACAGGACACGCGTCCGGTGCGGGAACCCCGGAGCCGTTCTCACGCGGGCGAGTGGTCGGGGTGGCCGGGAGTGCGGCGCTCGCTCCGGAGCCGGGCCTCGAAGCGGTGCTCGCGGCCGCCGGCCAGGGCCGAGACCGCGGCGCGCTCCAGTTCCCGGAACGGCTCGTAGTAGGTCTCGTTGTAGGCGTCGACGATCTGGTACGTCCAGTGGCCCGGGATGACGTTGCGCCCCAGGATCTCGGTCTCCACCCGGTCCGCCCAGGTGTGGTGCCCCGCCTTCCGCAGGAGCCCGACCGCCCGGTCGAGCTCGAAGTCCGCGGTGCCGGTCAGCTGGTGGAAGCCGTACAGGTGGCCCCGGGCGCGCTCCACGGTCTCCAGGGCCTTGGACAGCGAACCGAGGGCCTCGACGGTGGTGGCGTCCGGGGCGGCGGGTCCGGGGCCGTCCCGGACGTCGTCGTGAGTGCTCATAGGGACCCCTTGCCCCGTCGGAGGAGCGGTACGGGCGTCACGGCCGGTGCATCACCCGGACGGCGCAGTCGAGCCGGAGGGTGCAGTCGAGCCGGAGGGTGCGGTCGGGTCGGACGGCGCGGTCGGCCGGACGGCGCGGTCGGGCCGGAGGGTGCCCGCCCCGCGGAACGCCCTCCGGCCCGGCGGATCCCGCTCAGACGAAGGTCACGGTCACCCGCTCGAAGCCCAGGCCCCGCAGCAGTTCCCGCAGCATCGCGGCGGTGTTCCGTTCCGCCCGCGACGTCAGGTCGGACTCACGGGCCGCGTCGCCGATGCGCCGGGCGGCGAGGGCGTGGACGGCCTGCTCGCTCGCGGGGTTGTCCGAGAAGAGGTCGCCGATGCGGTCGAGCAGGCCGCGCTGCTTGGACACGGCGTACGAGCGCTCGGGATCGAGCGCCGGGTCGGCCAGGCGGGCGTGCGGCAGCCGGAGGATGGCCTCGGTCCGGTCGGCGTCGACGGTCACGGCGCCGTCCCCGAGACCGCCGAACTCGACGTAGGAGGCGACGCTGCCGCTCGCCACGTACAGCGTGCGGGTGCCGCGGATCGCGTCCGGCAGGAACCGCGCGTCGTGCTCCAGGTCGACCACCACCTGGTAGGTCCCCGCAGCCCCCTCGTACCGGCTCAGGTCCTGGACGGACTTCAGGACCGCGGGGCCGGTGCGGTCCTTCACGTCCGTCCCGAGGACGTCCAGGCCGGGGAGCCGGAGGAGCTGGCCGATCAGGATGAGGGCGACGGCGAGCACGAGCAGGACGACGGCGGTGAGGGGCCACCTCCCTCCGGGGCGCTTCCACGAACGGCGGGCCGGCGCGGGTCTGTTCTCGGTCTCTTCTCCCATGCGGGCCGGATGCCCGAGTCCGCCGTTTCCACACCCAACTCCGGACGAAAAGAGCTCTGTTGATCCCTGAGGGGCTTGGGCCGGAGGGGAGTGCCCCGGGGGACCGCAGGGCATGCGGTCCCCCGGCGGGGGTATGCGGGATCCGTTCGCACCAGGACGCCAAGGGGAGGAGACGGCTCATGTCCGGTCGGAGAGCGTCGAAGGGACGGGGCGGTGCGCCCGCGGGAGGGGACGGGGGAGGCGCCGGCGGTGTGGCACCGGCCGGCGGGAGCCCGGAGCGGAAGGAGCCGGACACCGCGGCGCCCCGGGCCGCGGTCCGGCCCGGACCGGGCCGGTTCGTGCGGGCGCTCGTCGCCCTCACGGCCCTCGCGGGCATGGTGGCGTTCGCCGTGGTCCTGGCCCGGCTGACGCTGGAGGCCTCGCCGGCCTCCGTGCCCCTCACCCACAGCAACCTCACGCCCGGGCGCTCGATCGAGGCCTACCTCGGCCGGCCCGCGTTCGTGGACACCGTCAAGCAGCTCGGGGGCAACATCCTCCTCGGCGTCCCCTTCGGGATCCTGCTGCCGCTGCTGTCCCGCAAGGCCCGAGGCTTCCTCCGCGTCGCGCTCCTCACCGCGGCCACCATGCTGCTCGTGGAGCTGGTGCAGGGGGCGCTCGTCACGGGCCGCGCCTTCGACATCGACGACGTCCTCCTCAACACGACGGGAGCGCTGCTCGGCTACGTGACCGTCGGCCGGCGGCTGGGCCGGGCCGTGCACCCCCGCACCCGCCCCCGCTGGTGGCGGCGCCGGCACCCGGCCCGTACTTCGGCCTGACGGCCGGGACGGCGGGCTCCGGCGTAGGACCGGCCGAAGGGGGTACCCGCCGGTGCATGGACGAACGGAACTTCCCCGAACGGCGGGCTCCGGAGTCCCGGACCCCGCCCCCCGACCTCTCCGACGCCGAGGCCGCCGGACCGGGCCCCGGCGTCGAGGAGCGTGCCCCCGATTCGCCCGCCGATCTCCCCGGGGCCTCCTGGTTCGCGGTCCTGAAGGGTGCGGTGCGCGAGTTCACGGACGACGAGCTCATGGACCGGGCGGCGGCGCTGACGTACTACGGCGTCCTGTCGCTCTTCCCCGGACTGCTCGCCCTCGTCTCGCTGCTCGGGATCAGCGGGCGGCGGACCACCGACCGGGTGACGGAGAGCCTGCGCGAGCTGGCCCCGGGACCGGCCCGCGACGTCCTGGAACAGGGCCTGGACGCGGTGAGCGGCAACGCCGGCACCGGCACCGCCATGGCCGTGGTCGGACTCCTGGTGGCGCTCTGGTCCTCGTCCGGCTACGTCGGTGCCTTCATGCGCGCCGCGAACCGCGTCCACGACATCCCCGAGGGCCGCCCCCTGTGGAAGCTGCTGCCGATCCGGCTCGGCATGACTGCGGCACTCATGGCGATGGCTGCCGCGGGCGCCCTCATGCTCGTGTTCAGCGGTGACGTGGCACGCCGGGCCGGAGACGCCCTGGGCGTCGGCGACACCGCCCTGACGGTCTGGTCGGTGGCCAAGTGGCCCGCCCTCCTCCTGCTCGCCGTGGTCATGATCGCCCTGCTGTACTGGGCGAGCCCGAACGCCGAGGGCCGCGGATGGCGCTGGACCACCCCGGGCAGCGTGCTCGCCCTCCTGATCTGGATGGCGACCTCGGCGGGCTTCGCGGTGTACGTCTCCGAGTTCGCCTCGTTCAACCGGGTCTACGGCACCATGGCCGGCGTCGTCGTCTTCCTCGTCTGGCTGTGGATCAGCAACCTGGCCGTGCTGCTGGGCCTGGAGTTCGACGCCGAGCTGCTGCGCCGGCGCGCGGTGGCCGGTGGCATGCCGCCGGACCGGGAACCGTACGTCAGGCCGCGCGACACGCAGGCGTGGAGCGACGAGGAGCGGCGCGAGGCGGGCCTGCCGGAGAAGTCGCGGCACCACGACGGATGAGCGAGGCCGTGCGCGGCGAGGTGAAGACGGCCGACGCCACCGTCCACGTCGTCGACACCGCCTTGATGCCCAAGGAGCGCGGAGGCCCCGGGGACGTCCGCGCACCACACGGCCTCGCGTCCTCCGGAGAACAGGAGTCCTCCGGAGAACAGGGGGACGCGGGGCCGCCGCTTGCTCCTCCCCCGAGGGGGCGGCCCCTCAGGCCGTGCCCGCCCGCAGGTCGTCCAGGACCGCGCGGGCCGCCCGCGTACCCGAGGCCAGTGCGCCCTGGACCGAACCGGTCGCCCGGTGGTCCCCGCACACGTACCGGCCGGGTGACCACCGCACGGACCGGGAGAGCGGCATCGGTCCCGGCATGGCCGGCAGCGCGTCCGGGACGGTGACGCGGTGGACGGGCTCCCAGCCGCCCGTGTCCGCGCCGTACACCTCGCCCAGGGCCGCGAGCACCGCCGCCGTGTCCGACGGTCCGGGAGAGCCGAGCACCGACGTGGACACCAGAGCCCGGCCGTCGGTGGAGAACCCCGGCTGGACGGCGGTGAGGACGCAGGTGTTGAGGAACCGGCGCGCGGAGTCGACGACCAGCACGGGCTCGTCCAGGGGAGGCCGGTCGACCGCGTGGTACAGCGTGGTCACCGTCCGGCCGTCCGGGACGGGAAGTCCCGGCAGCAGCTCCGCCGCGACCCGCTGCCCGGTGGCGACGACGACCGCGCGCGACCGCACCTCGCGCCCGTCCGCGAGGACCACGCCGTCCGGCCCCAGCGCGGACACCACGGTCCCGGTGCGCAGCGTGTCCGGCGGCAGCCGCGCGGCGAGCTGGGCGGGCACGGCGCCGATCCCCTCGGCCGGAAGGCACAGGGTGCCGCGCAGCATGCTCCGCCACACCAGGTGGAAGAAGCGCGCCGAGGTCTCCAGCCGGTCCTCCAGGAACACGCCGGAGAGGAACGGCCGGAAGAACGTCTCCACGAACTGCGGCGACACGCCCGCCGCGGCGAGCGCCTCGCGCGTGGTCCCGTCGGCGCCGCGCCGCAGCACGGACACCGGCGCCAGCGCGTCCCGCGCCGACAGCACGGAGAGCGCGAGCAGGTCGCGGCCCGACGCGAGCCGCCCCGGCAGCAGGTCCCGGGCCTCGCCCGGGCGGCGGCTCGGATCCGTGAACCGGCGCGGCCCGCGCTCGGTGTGCACGAGCACCCCCGGCGTGAACGGCCGCAGCCTCAGGGGCCTCAGCCGCACCCGCCGCTTCACCTGCGGATACGAGGTGTTGAAGACCTGGAAGCCGCGGTCCACGGTGAAGCCCGCCACCCGGTCGGTGCGCATCCGCCCGCCCGCGGCGTCCCCCGCCTCCAGGAGCAGCACCCGCAGCCCCGCCGCACGCAGGTCGGCGGCGCAGGCGAGGCCGGCGGCCCCCGCTCCGACGACCACCGCGTCGTACCGTGTGTCGTCCGTCATCCTCTTCATGCCGTCCTCTCTCCGTGTCCGCGAGGTCACCCCCCGCCCTCGTGCCGTGGCCCGGCCGCGCCGCCCCCGGCGGGGCGGGCGTGCGGCCCGGGGCCGTCAGGGCGGGCCGGTTCCCCGCTTCCGCTCCTGCGCCAGGAGGGCGGGCAGGTCCCGCAGCCGGTCCAGGCCCGCCACCGGCCGGGACGTGCGCGGATTGCGGCCGAGCCGGTCGCGGTGCCGGTGGAGGAAGGCCCAGTATCCGGCCGTGAACGGGCAGGCGTCGTCGCCGACCCGCCGGTCGGGGCGATAGGGGCACGGCCCGCACAGGTCGCTCATACGGTCGATGTAGGCGCCGCCGGAGGTGTACGGCTTGCTCGTCATCCGGCCGCCGTCGGCGTACTGGGACATGCCGACGACGTTGGGCAGCATCACCCAGTCGTAGCCGTCGACGAAGCTGCGGTGGAACCAGTCGGTCACGGCGGCCGGGTCCCAGCCGCGCTGGAGAGCGTAACTGCCGAGGACCATCAGGCGCGGGATGTGATGGGTCCAGCCCGTGTCCCTGACCTCGCGCAGGGCCGTCGCCACGCACCGGGCCGACACGGCGTCCGCGTCCAGCTCCTCCCACCAGTCGGGGACGGCCCCCGTGTGCCCGAGGAGGTTGCTCGCCCGGTACTCCTCGCCGAAATGCCAGTACAGGTGCCAGACGTACTCGCGCCAGCCGGCGACCTGCCGGACGAAGCCCTCCACGGACCGGAGCGGCGCTCCGCCCGCCCGCCAGACGGCCTCCGCCCCCTCCACGCACTCCGCCGGGTCGAGGAGTCCAAGGTTCAGGGACGTCGACAGCAGACTGTGGCTCATCACCCCGTCGCCGGCCAGCATCGCGTCCTCGTGCGCGCCGAAGCCGGCGAGCCGGTGGTCCAGGAAGCGCCGCAGCGCGGCGAGCGCCTGCCGTCGGTCCGCCGGGAACGCCCGGGGACCGTCCCGGCCGACGAAGGACACGTCCCCGTCCCGTTCCCAGCGGTCCAGGTCGTGCCGGACCTCCTCGTCGATGCCGTCCTCACGGGGGCGGTACGGAGCCGGCGCGCCCAGCGAGCGGGCTCCGCGCGGCGGGGGCTCGCGGTTCTCGTGGTCGAGGTTCCACACGCCTCCCGCCGGGTCGTCCCCCTCCATCAGCAGGTCGTGGTTGCGGCGGACCCGCCGGTAGAAGTCCTCCATGCGGAGCGTGCGCCGATCCCTCGCCCAGGCCGCGAACTCCTCCGGACCGACGAGGAACCCGCGCGGCGGCAGTACCGTGACGCCGTCGAGCGAGCGGACCAGGCGCAGCGCCGCCCGGGAGGTGGGGTGGTGCACCGTCACCCGGCCGCGGCCGACGGCACGCCGCAGCCCCTCCCGGTACGTCTCCGCCCGCACGTACGTCACCCGGTCGCCGAGCTCCGCGGCGCGGTGCCGCATCGCCGACAGGACGAGGTGGGCCTTCGCCCGGTGGAAGCGCCGGCGGCGGAAGACCGAGCGGGCCTCGATCATCACCACGGGGGCGTCACGGGCGGGTCCCTCCCCGCCCGGCGCCAGGAAGGCGGGCCCCAGCTGGTCCCCGAAGAGCCAGTGCGTGTGCGTCATGCCTCATCCGTCCTTCTCCGGGCCGCCGTACGCCCCGTCCCCCGTCTTCGCCCCGGACGCGCCCGCCGGATGCGGCGAGGCCCGGTTCGGAGCGCCCCGCCGCATTTGTCGCCCGCTCCGCGGCGGAACCGGACACGAGACCCCACCGAAGAACCGGAGGCCCTCATGCCCCGCTCCTGGGAACCGGAAGGACGTACCGCCGTCGTCACGGGCGCGGCCCGCGGACCGGGCGCCGGACTGGCCCGCCTGCTCTCCCGGCGTGAACTGCCCCGTCTCATGCGGGCGCACGCGTTCGAGCAGACCGGCCTGCTCGGCGCGGGCGGCGACATCGAGGAGAGGCTGATCGACCGGAGGCCGACCGGCCCGCCCGCGGACGGGTGGGGAAAGTGACGAGGTGCGGGACCTCCGAACCGACGGCGATCACGGAGGGCCCCGAAAGGGCGGGTGTCCCGGTGCCCTCCGCCGGACGGGGTACTTCGTCAGCGCCGCCGAACGCCGTGCACATCATTGGTTCGGCGAATCGGTAGCGTCCTGACCAGGTGCCCTCGCACACGGATGCCGATCGGCGCCCCCGCGAGGGCCTGTCGACGATGGATCGAGGCGAGGAGAGCAGCGTGTCCCGACCTGTCACTGTGGGAGTGGACGGCTCTGAAGGAAGCGCGGCGGCGGTGGACTGGGCCGCCGACGAGGCGGCGCTGCGCGGCGACGGCCTGCGACTGGTGTACGCCACACGGTGGGCGGAGCACCAGCTGGGGGCGATGAAGGTGTCGCACGAGGACCGTGCCGGCGCGGCGGAAGGCGTGCTGGCCGAGACCGAGCGGCGGGTGGGTTCCCGGCAGCCGGACCTCGCCATGACGGCCGACGAGGTCGAAGACGCCCCCGTCAGCGTGCTGCTCACCGCCGCCGCCGAGGCCGAGCTGCTCGTCGTGGGCTCTCATGGGCTGGGTAGCGTCCGGGGGTTCGTCGTGGGTTCGGTGGGGCAGGAGGTCGTCGCCGGAGCGCAGCGTCCGGTGGTTCTCGTTCGCCCCGGATACGAGAAGGACAGCTCCGGTGCGTCCGGGGGAGGGAACCGCCGGAAGGTGGTCCTCGGCCTGGATGTGAACGACGTCAAGGACGAGCTGCTGGACTTCGCGTTCGACTTCGCCGGGCGACACCGAGCCCCGTTGGAGATCGTGCACACGTGGCACGAGTCCTTCGTCCACCACCCCGGCGCAGCCGCGAAGGACGAGAGGGCCACCGCACTGGCCGCAGCGGTTCGACCGTTCCGGGACAGGTTTCCGGCGACGGAGGTGGCGGAGGTGTCCGCTCATGGACGAGCGGCCGAGCATCTCGTCGAGGCCGCGTCGGACGCACGCATGGTGGTCGTCGGTCGGCGCAGGGCGGCCCGGGGCGCCCACATCGGATCGGTCACTCACGCCGTGATGCACCACGCCACCTGCCCTGTGGCCGTCGTACCGCACGCCTGACGGCCGGGGAGGCGAGTCGCGGTTCCCGAGCGGCGCCGCCGACGAGCTTCTGGGCCCGGGCCGCTCTGCCGCGGTCCAGGGCCGGCGCCCGCACCTACCGGCACCTGATGCCGGGCGGCATCACCAAGGCCGCCCGAACCCTGGACGCCGGCACCAGTGTGCGGACTACTCGTCGTCCTCCTCGTCCTCGTCGTACCAGCCTTCGATCATGCCGACGAGTCGTTCGTTAATCGGGTTGTCGAACTCGTCCTCGGTGGCGAGGAGTCGGCGCAGCGTGTTCAGCGGATACCAGTGCTCGCCGGGCTTGGCGTCGGGTGCGCCGACGCAGGGGGTGTCCAGGTAAGCGGGATCAGGGACCGGCGGATAGAACGCCGGGAGCAGGCCGAAGGCGGCATCCGGTTCGAACGACCACACCCAGCCCTCGCGCCGGCGGCGCAGGGTCTCGCCGATGTACCACACGGCACCCTGGACGAAGGGGGAGCGGCGCCGTGCGGTGATCTCCGCAGACTCGGCGAACGACTCCTTGACGAGATCTTCCAGGACGTCGAGGGAGGCGTCGGAGAAGTCGAACCGGTCGACACCGCCCGCTTCCTGGGCCCAGGGCTCGAAGGCGGCCCGGCGTTCGCCGAGCCACGCCAGGAGTCCGGGATGGCGGGTGGAGTCGTAGTCGGAGGGGGGTGTGGCCATGGGTCCGAACCTACCGAAGCGTGCCGCCACCCGCGCAGTATCTTCGCGGAGTCATCACACGGCACGTCAACAACCGCTTGTACGTGGGGTGTTGACGGCCTCTAGTGTGGTTCGTCGGCAGGAGCGGGCACGATACGGGGGCCCCATGTCCGGCCTGCCCTCGCAGTTTTGAGTCCCGTGGCCCCCACGACCAGGGACACTACGTGAGAACATCCATACGACAGCGCCTGAGAAGGCGCTTATCTGCCGCGCTGGCGGTCGTCTCCTCGGCGGCGGTGCTGCTGGTCGGCCTGCCGTCCGTGGCGTCGGCCGAGCCCGGGAACTACGCGAAGATCACCGGTGGCAAGCGGTGCGATCAGATGCACCTGAAGAGGACCGTCCCGCGCACGCCGAACAACTCGGGTGCGCCGACGGGGCAGCACCACTGGACGAAGTCCGGGCCGGACGAGGAGTACTACTACAACAACGCGTTCAAGGGATTCGAGAACGTTCCCGCGCCCACCGCTGCCGAGCTGGGGCAGGTCACCGGCAGCCGTGCGGACATCGACAAGTGGGACAAGGCGTATGCGGCCTCCAAGGACCCGGAGGACATGCGCAAGGCGATCTACTCCCGCTACAAGCGGCACCGGAGCGAGTCGAACAACCCCAAGCCGTTCGGCAGTTGGAAGGTCAACCTGATCAGCGCGCAGGTCAGCAAGCAGAAGGGAGGCGTGTTCGAGGTCAAGGCGGTTCAGGACTTCAACATGGTCGGTCCCGACTGGCTGTGCGAGGTCACGATCGAGATCTTCGACAAGGACGGCAAGAAGATCGCCTCCCGGCGGTACGACTCCTACAACCAGCGCACCGGTGAACTGGGGGAGTTCAAGTCCGACGGGAAGCGCAAGCCGGCCCAGCTCCGGGCCGACAGGATCATCCTGCGGCACAAGGACGCGACGTACGACTTCACCCGGCACCGCCTGACGATGTTCACGTCGGAGAAGCCGAACGGGGCCACCCTCCGCGACTACAAGGCCGAGAACGACAAGCTGCGGGCGGAGCGGGGGACGGGGAGCAACCCGATCCGGGTCGCGGAGCGTCGGGCGACCGCGAAGGGCCTGTGGCCGCAGACGAAGTACACGAAGACGTACAACGTGTTCAACCCGCTGCCGAACCGCGGCACCCAGGGCCCGGGCGCCTCGATGGCCTACGGGTCGGGACGGAACCCGGCCCAGGCCCGGCAGTTGCAGAACCAGTACCTGGCGGACAACGCCCGGTCCGCGCTCGGCCGGGGCCCGGGCGGGGTGGACTTCTCCACCCTGGAGCTCCAGTACGTCGGCAACCCGGTCAAGGGCAAGGCCCTGGACTACTCCATGAAGGCCGACCTCATGCCCGATGAGGACGACAACCCGGGCTGGGGCGGACAGGCGAAGCTCGAACTCGCCTCCGACGCCCTGTTCACGTGGCTTGCGCTCACCCCGGACCGGCAGTGGGTGAACCTCAACCCCGACCAGCCCGACACCATCATGGACAAGGCGTTCGGTGAAACCGACGCCGGCCGCGTCCTCCTCGTGGCCGACATGGAGATGAAGCGGGACTTCTCCCGCGCCATGGACCCCAAGAAGTCCCCGGGCAAGGAGTTCATGGACGCCGCCCCCAAGGTCGAAGGGGTGCCGTGCTGGGGATCGGGACGCAACTGGATCGTTCCCGGCCGGGCGAAGGTCCGCGAGCAGGACGGCGGGATCTACATCCTCGACGCCCCGCTGGAGGTCAACCACGCGGCGATGGACTTCGACACCCCCGTACCGGGAGAGGACTGCTCGAAGAAGCTCAGCAAGGAGGAGAAGGAGCGCGGCCACCGGCTGATCACCCAGTATCTCGTCCCGCACGTCGAGAAGCAGATCAACACCGACCCCAAGTACGCCGACCTGCGCCGCGTCTACAAGTCCCGCGTCGCGGCCGAGTGGATCCGCCAGCAGGATGCGAAGAAGGCCACCGACTTCCGTCCCCTCATCAACAGCAACGACCTGAAGCGGTGGCCGCTTCGCGGGGAGAACGCCGACTGGGACAAGCGGACCGTGTGGAGGGAGATGGTGAAGTCCTTCACCGAGGGCGACTTCACCTACGAATGGCCCCTCGGCGACGGCCGGATCTACACGTTCTTCGTCGGCGGCATCGACTTCGCCAAGGCCCCCAAGCGGAACGTCACCGCAGTCGAGTTCACCGCCCAGCACCGTGAACTGCCCCGCACGACAAAGGACTCCGTCCGCACGGAGACCTCCGCCCGCGACAGCGACACCGCGTTCCTGGGCGGCAACGGCGCCGCCCTGACAGACGACGGGAAGCCCGACCCGACGCCGACGCCGACGCCGACCGGCCCCAAGCCGACCGACCCGACCGCCCCGCCCACGTCTCCGAGCCCGGACCCGACCAGCGACACCGGCGGCAGCGGAGGCGCGACGCCTCCGGCGAACCGCCCGGACCCGGACGGCGGCCTCGCCGACACCGGCTCGGACACCCCGATCGGCCTGATCTCCGGCATCGCCGCCGCGATCGCCGCCACCGGCGCGGCCCTGGTCTGGTGGATGCGGCGTCGCCGCACCGCCCAGGAGTAGCCCGACCGAGCAGTACCAACAGGAAGGGCCCCACCCCGGTTCACCCCGGGGCGGGGCCCTTCCCCTGCGTACTGCCGGTGCCGGACCAGCGGGCGCCGGTGCGGCGAGAGAACACAGGCGCGAAGCCCTGTCTCGCCTTACCGGAGCGATGTTCTTCGCAATCATCGGTCGGGGCGTTCCGGTGTACGGTCGACACCGCCCTTGACCTGCACAAAGCAGGCATGGAGCCGTCTCAGAGGAATACGCCAAGCAGTGGCGGCCCCGGCAGCGCAGGATGACGGACTACTCCACCGGCTGGCACGTCGACAGCTCGATCAACGTGCACATCGTCCCGCGCCCGGGATCGCGGAAGCTGAACTCGGTCCCGCCCATGGTGGTCGAGCGGTTCCTGGACGAGATGGAGGGCGACGGGGTCGGCCGAGGGAACCAGGTGAACATCTTCCGGGTCCTGAAGACCATCCTGCGCGACGCCTACGCCAAGGGGGCCATGGCGGACGACCCGGTGAAGGGCGTCCAGGAGCCGGAATACGTGCGCGAGCAGATCCATTTCAACACGCTGAGGCCGGCGAAGCTGAAGCACCGCAAGGCGGGGGAGTTCCGCGAGGTGCCGCTGCCCCGGTCGGTGCGGGAGGCGATCGAGCGCTACGAGGCCAAGTACGGCACCACGAAGGACGGCTACCTGCTGCGTGGCCCGGGCGGCTACTTCACCGAAGGCATGGAGCGACGCCGGGTGAAGAAGCTCTTCGAAGACCTCCCGCCGGAGGAAGGTGTCGGGATGCACGGCTTCCGGTACTACTTCGCCTCGAACGCCCTCGGGAACGGCATCCCCATCACCGACGTCGCGGAGTGGATGGGCCACAAGTCCATCGAGGAGACGTACCGGACCTACCGGCACCTGATGCCGGGCAGCATCACCAAGGCCGCCCGGACCCTGGGAGCCGGCCTTTGGGAAGCCGCCTGATTCCTCCACCGCTGAGGAACAGCAGGTTCTTGGTCAGCTGGTAGTACGAGCACGGCATCCTTCCTCGTACCGGCCGGCCGGAAGTGCTGTAACGGGCCAGTAATGACACCTGGTCTAACGTGCGTTTTGCCTGATCCCCCCTCTGCGCACCGGCCCGAGGCGCGCCGGGATCACTCCCCTCACTCGCTCATCAAGGAGCCGTCCCATGCACGTGCCCCGTACGCCCGGCCGCAGACGCGCCCTGTGGGCGACGGCCGCGCTCGCCGCTGTGCTGGCAAGCGCGGTACCCGTCGCCGCTCAGCCTCCCGCCGGTGCGGACGCCGCCCGGTCCAAGGTCGACTCGGCAGTCCTCGACTCCGTCGCCGCCGGCAGGGAATCGGCCTTCTTCGTCGTGCTCAAGCGGCATGCCGACCTCTCCGCAGCCCGCGGCAAGCGCGGCCATGCGGAGAAGACCAAGGCCGCGTTCGACGCCCTGCGGGCCGAGGCCGGCCGCAGCCAGGGGCCGCTCCGCACCTTCCTGGACCAGCAGAAGATCGGCTACCGGCCCTTCTGGATCGCCAACGCGCTGCTCGTCACCACCGATGACGAGTCGCTGGTCGAGGAACTGGCGGCCCGTGACGACGTGGCCGCCATCGTGCCCGAACGCCACTACGCACTGGACGAGGTGGAGGCCGCCTCCGGGACGGCCGGCCCCACCACCGGCACCGACTCCCTCGCCACCGGCGACAGCACCCCCGAGTGGGGCGTCGCGGACATCAAGGCCGACCAGGTCTGGTCCCAGTACGGCACCCGGGGCGAGGGCATCGTCATCGCCAACATCGACTCCGGCGTCCAGTTCAACCACCCGGCACTGGTCGACAACTACCGGGGCAACCTCGGCGGCGGCACCTTCGGCAACGACTACAACTGGTACGACCCCACCGGCCAGTGCGCCTCGTCGAACGGCGCCCCCTGTGACAACAACGGTCACGGCACCCACACCATGGGCACCATGGCCGGCAAGGGCGGCATCGGCGTCGCGCCCGGTGCGAAGTGGATAGCCGCCAAGGGCTGCGAGACCTCGTCCTGCTCCGACTCCTCGCTGCTCGCCGCCGGACAGTGGATCCTCGCCCCGACCGACCGCAACGGGCAGAACCCGCGCCCGGACCTGGCGCCGGACATCGTCAACAACTCCTGGGGCGGCGGCGACACCACCTTCTACCAGGACATCGTCGAGGCGTGGAACTCCGCCGGCATCTTCGAGGCCTTCGCGGCCGGCAACGACGGCGACGGCGTCACCTGCTCCACCTCCCACGCGCCGGGCGCGCAGGCCCCTTCGTACGGCGTCGGCGCCTACGACTCCAGTGGGAAGATCGCCTCTTTCTCCGGTTTCGGCCCGTCCCTGGTCGACGGCTCGGCGAAGCCGAACATCTCCGCCCCGGGCGTCAACATCCGCTCCACCTGGCCCGGCTCCACGTACAAGGCGATCAACGGTACGTCGATGGCCACGCCGCACGTCGCGGGCGCCGTGGCACTGCTGTGGTCCGAGGCGCCGTCGCTGGTCGGTGACATCGACGCCACCCGCGCGCTGCTGAACGGCTCCGCCCGCGACGTGGACGACACCCACTGCGGCGGCACCGCCGGGATGAACAACGTGTGGGGCGAGGGCAAGCTCGACATCCTCGGCGCCGTGGACGCGGCCCCGCACACCGCCGCCGTCATCAGCGGCCACGTGACCGACCAGGTCACCGGCGCCCCGCTCGGCGGCATGGTCGTCAAGGCCACCGGCGACACCGACACCCGGAGCGTCACCACCACCGCCGACGGCGGCTACCGGCTGACCCTGCCCGCAGGCAGCTACTCCTTCACCCTCAGCGGTTACGGATACGCCGACGCCGCGACCGGCTACCAGGTCACCGCCGGCGGAGACGCCACCAAGGACTTCGGCCTGACCGCCGTCCCGCACCACGCCGTCACCGGCACCGTCGTCGACGTCACGGGCAATCCGCTCAAGGGCGCCACCGTGCAGCTCCCGGGCACCCCCGTACCCGCCGCCACCACCGACGCCACCGGCCGCTTCACCCTTCCCGACGTCGCCGAGGGCTCCTTCTCCCTCAAGGCCACGCCCGCCGCTCCGGTGCTGTGCAACGGCGTCTGGACCGGCGCCCTGACCGTCGACGGTGACGAGTCCGCCCCCGTGCGGCTGCCCCACCGCACCGACGCCGCCGGCACCTACAGCTGCGCCCCGGTCGCCTCCTCCTGGATCGCGGGCACCACCAGGACCGGCCTCACCGGCGACGAGGACGCGACCACCGTGACGCTGCCCTTCCCGGTGACGTTCTACGGCGTCGAGTACACCAGCGCCTCGGTCACCACCAACGGACTCGTCGGTTTCCTCCAGCCGCGCCTCGGCGACTACGCCAACACCGCACTGCCCACCGCCGCCCAGCCCAACGGCATCCTCGCCGCCTTCTGGGACGACCTGGTCCTGGACAAGAAGTCCAGCGTCCAGACCGCCACCACCGGCGGCCCGGGTTCCCGGAAGTTCGCCATCGTCTGGAACAACGCGGTGTTCGCCGCCGACACCTCGGTCCGGATCTCCTTCGAGGCCGTCTTCGACGAGGCCACCGGCGCCATCACCCTGCAGTACCGCGGCATCGGCGCCAACACCCTGCAGCGGGGTGCCTCGGCGACCGTCGGCATCGAGAACCAGGCCGGCACCGACGCCCTCCCGTACTCCTTCGACGCGGGCGTCCTGAGCGACGCCACCGCGATCCGCTTCTCCCGGAAGGGCGCGTGATGAGCACCATCAGCCACCGAGGCCTCCGCCTCGCCTCCGTCCTCGTGGCGGCCGGCCTGACGCTGAGCGTCGCCCCGCCGGCCCTGGGCGCCGACGACAGCGGCCTGCTCACCCTCACCGCCGCCGAGAGCGAGGCGCTGGCCCGGCACGCCCGGATCGACGTCTACGGCGACGGGGCGAGTGACGACCCGCTGGACACCACGGCCCGACCGGACACCTCCGTGCCGTCCGGGTCCACCGACACCACCGCCACGGACGGCCAGTCGTCCCTGGACGGCACCGGCACCGACGCCTCCTTGGGGAAGCTGACCCAGCGGTCGGCGATGGAGGGCGTCCAGGGCATGGCCGCCACCGTTCCCGTGGCCGGCACCGACGGCGACTTCTTCACCCTGCACTCCCTGGGCACCGTGCAGCGCCGCACCGCCGACGGCAGGCAGCTGTGGATGCGCGACACCACCTCGCTGTACACGGACTGGCAGGTCACCCCGATCCGGCCGTACCAGGCCGAGCCCTACCCGGCCCGCATCGTCATGGGCTTCAACGCGGTCAGCCCCTTCAGCGCGAGCTCCGACCAGGGCTACGACACGGGCGACCTGACCGGGGACGGCGTGGCCGACGTGGTCTTCACCGCCAGGGTCGGCGACAACCCCTACCGCCCGTTCGTGTCGCCCGGTTCCACCCTGCCCACCGGGACCTTCGTCACGGTCCTGGACGGCGCCACGGGCAGGACGCTCTGGTCCAAGCTGTACGCGGGCGCGTTCCAGATCAAGATCGTCGACAGGACGCTGATCGTCGCCGACTCGGCCTTCTACAACCTCAACTCGAAGGCCGGCTCCCGCACGACGCTGAACGGCATCCGCTTCGCGAAGAGCGACGGAAAGCTCGTCCCCAGCGAGACCTGGACCCATGACGCGGGCGCCTACACCGGCGTCGCGTGGAGCAGTCTGGAGCCGCTCGGGAAGGGCCTGCTGGCCGCCTCCTGGAACCAGAGCCGCGCGTACAGCCCCGACAGGACTCCGAGCGGGCACACCCTCGTCCTGGACACCGTGGACGGCAGCCTCAAGTGGGCGGTGACCAACCGCCTGTACTCCCGCGGGCTGTACCTCGACGCAGCCCGGGACCGGCTGGTCGCCCTGGAGCAGTCCGATCCGAACGACGGCGTGAAGTACGAGATCGTCTCCTACGCGCCGGCCGACGGAACCCGTACCTCCCTCGACACCCGGGTCAACGCGCTTCCGCTGGCCATGACGACCGGTGACGTCCAGGGCGACGCCGAACCCGAGTACGTCGTCAGCGAGTCCACGCTCGACAGCGGCGGCCTGCTTCTGAACGCCAACACCGTGCGCGCCCTGAACGGCGACGACGCCACGCCGCTGTGGTCCCGCACGATCAAGCGCGACCCCGGCTCGATCGGTGACGGCGGCGGGGCGTGGGGCCTGAGGACGGTGGACGGGAAGGTCGTCGCCTCCTACCTGGACGACAGGGGCAGCACCACCGCGGAGAACCGCAGAGCCGCCCGCCACGCGCGGCTCGCCGTACTGGCCGGGAACAACGGTGCCGTCAGGTGGGAACAACGCGGCCCGGTCGCCTCGCAGTTCGCGGCGCAGCCGTACCACCAGGACAACGGCTGGCACCTGCGCACCGTCGACAACAACCAGAACGTACGCGTCTACAACATGGGCAGCGGCAAGCAGGAGGACCTGCTGCCGCTCCAGGGCAGGCTCTTCACCGCGGCCTCGACGGACATCAGCGGCGACGGCAAGCAGGACCTGGTCGTCGGCGGCCAGTCCGACGGGCTCTTCGCCTTCGACGGCCCGTCACTGGTCGCGGGGGCCCCGAAGCGGCTGTGGACCGCCGTCCTGCCCGGCCAGGTCCACCAGGTCGTCAAGGCCGACGTGACGGGCGACGGCCGCGACGAACTCGTCGTCGCCGCGGACTCCGCGACCGCGGTCGTGGACGCCCGGACCGGCAAGGTCCTCACCGTCGTCGACGGCGGCGGCCGGTTCGTGCGCAACGCCGCCGCCGCCGACCTCGACGGTGACGGGAAGGCCGAGATCGTGGTGGCCACGGACAAGGTCCGGGCGTACCAGGGCGACGGCAAGCCGCTGTGGGAGTACGCCGCCCCCGCGAGCGTGGGCGAGGCCGTCTTCGCCGACGTCTCGACCGGCGACGGACGGGTCTACGCCCAGTTCCAGACCCGCGGGACCGGCACCCCGAACGTCACCCCGGCGGGCGGCGTGGCCCTGAACGGCAGGGACGGCTCGGTCGCCTGGTCGTTCACGCCGCAGCCCGGTGCGGGAACGGACGGCAAGGTCTACGGAGTCCCGCTGCGCGCCGGCACCTTCGCCGCGGCGGGCATCCCGTACGCCGACGGGCACGCGGTGGTGTACACGTACGTGACGCGCCAGGTCTCCGACGATCCGGTGTACAACGGCCAGTTCACCATCACGACCCAGATCCGCGACGGCCGTACGGGGGAGCTCCTGCACGAGGCCCTGGCCGGCGGCGCCAGGACGCTGTGGAACTGGTTCACCGGCCCGCAGGGCCTGGTCATGGTCGGCAACGCCGGTTACCGGACGTACGCGGCGAACGGCGAGGACCACAAGCTGTACATGTACGCCGACACCCGCAGCGCGGCGATGGCCACGGGCCCGAACGGACAGACCCTGCTGGTCTCCGGCGGGGTACAGACCGTCGAAGTCCACGAACCGTCGGTGCTCACCGCCGGCACGGACTACCCGTTTCCCACCGTCAGCAAGATCATCCTCGGGGCCCAGGAGCTCTTCACCGGTGACCTGGACGGAGACGGCGTCGACGAGGTGGTCTCGCTCAACTTCGACGAGGACGGCACCGACCGCACCTACGCTCTGGCCGGGGACGAGTACGTCCGTCCGTACACCGCGATCCGCCAGCTGACCACGCTCACCATCGACAGGCCGTGAGTCCGATCACCTGCTGACCGACGGGTCCCGTATGTTCGACAGAGCACACGGGACCCGTCGGTCGCACTGCACCGGACGGATTACAGTTGCTGCCCTCATGAACAGGGAAATCGCGGACCGACAGCACCGTTCCACCGCCGCCCCCCTGCTCCGGCTGCACCTTTTCGGCGGATTCAGGGCCACGCGGGACAGCGGTCCCGCCCCGGCCGAACGCTGGCCGCGGCCCGGCGCCCGCACCCTGGTGAAGCTGCTCGCGGTCGCTCCCGACCACCAGCTGCACCGCCAGCTGGTGATGGAGGCCTGCTGGCCCGAGGCCGACCGCGCGGCCGCCCTCGGGAGCCTGCGGGTCGCCCTGCACGCCGCCCGCCGCGCCCTGGAACCCGAGCTCGCCCCTCGCACCGTCTCCTCCTACCTCACCACCGATGGCGAGCTGCTGAGGCTCGAACCGGCCACCGTCCGGATCGACGCCGACGAGGCGGAGGACCGGGCCGTCGCGGCCCTGGAGGCCGGCGGCATCCGCCGGCTGGCCGACGCCCTGGCGGCCTTCCCCGGGGAACTGCTCCCCGAGGACCGCTACGCGCCGTGGGCCCGGGCCCGCCGCGAGAGGGCCGTCGAGCTGCGGGACCGGTTGCGCCTCGCCCACGCCGCCGCGCTGCTGGCCGACGGGCTCACCGAGGAGGCGGCCGCGGCCGCCCGGGCCGTCCTCGACGACAACGCCGCGGACGAGCGCGCCCACCAGCTCTTGATCGACGCGTATCTCCGGCAGGGCCTGCCCCGACTGGCGGTCCGGCAGTTCCACCGCTGCCGCGAGATCCTCGACGTGGAGCTGGGCATCCGCCCCGGCCCAGCGACCGAGCGACTGCATCTGCTGGCCCTCGGCGCGCCGGGCAGCGGCCTGACCTCGACGGGGCCGGGTTTCACCCTGCCCGCTCCGCTGCGGGTCCCGGCCCCCGTTCCGCTGCACGGCCGGGACCGGGCGCTCGCCGAACTGCTGGCCGAGGACGCGCCTCCGGTCCAGCTTCTCGCCGGCGAGGCCGGCCTCGGCAAGACGCGGCTGGTGACGGAGGCGGCACGGCGGGCCGCGTCGGAGGGCGCCCTCGTGCTGTGGGGAGCCGGACACGAGGCGGAGGGGCGCACCCCGTACGGCGCCTTCGTGGAGGCGTTCGACGGCTGGCTCGTCGACCGGCCGGCGGCCGACCGGGCCCGCGTGGGCGTCGAGTACCCGGAGCTGACCGCGCTGCTGCCGTCACTCGGCCGCACCGGCATCGACGCCGCGCGCAGCCCGGAGGAGGAGCGCGAGCGGCTGTTCGGCGCGGCGGCCGGACTGCTGCGCGACCTCGGAGCGGCGGTACCGGTCCTCGTCGTGCTCGACGATCTGCACGCGGCCGACACCGGCTCCTTCCAGCTCCTCAGCCATCTGGCCCGGCGGGCGTCCGCCGCCGGCCTCCGCTGGCGCTTCGCCGTCACCTGCCGGACGGGTGAACTGGCCGAGACCGACCCGCGGCAGGCCGCCCTCGACGCCCTGGAACGGGCCGGGCTCTCCCGGCGACTGCGGCTGGAGCGACTCGGCCGCGACGACTGCCTGGCGCTCGCCGCGCACGCCCTGGGTCTGCCCGAGGGGACCGCGGCCCCGGAGCGGGTCTGGGAGCTGTCGCTCGGCAACCCCCTGTTCGCCCTGGAGCTCGCGCGGGAATGGGGCGAGCACGCCGGGGAACCCGAGGAGGTCCATGCTCCGCAGGGCGTACGCCAGCTCGTCGCGGGGCGACTGGCCCGGCTCGGCCCCGAGGCCCGCCGGGTGGTGGAGGTGGTCGCCGTCGCCGGCGGCAACGCCGCGCTGCCGGAGGTGCTGGACGTCGCCGCCGACGGCATGCACCCACGGATACCCGCCGCGAGCGCCACCGCGGGCGCGGACGCGGCCGTCGCGGCGTCCGTGCTCACCGAACGTGCGGTGGTCGTCGACGGCCGCCCGGTCCCGGGACTGGCCTTCCGCCACCCGCTGATCCGGCTCACCTGCTACGAGCAGCTCTCCGCGGCCCGCCGCCGGCTCCTGCACTCCGCGTACGCCGACGTGGTCCGGCGCCGCAGCCCCGACGCGGTCGACACCCTCGCCGCGCACCTCGCCCGCGCCGACGACCCGCGCGCCACCGGCTATCTGCGCCAGGCCGCGGAGCGGGCCGCCGCCCTGTGCGCCAACGACACCGCGGACCACTACTACGCCGAGCTGACCGGTCTGCTCGACTCGCTGACCGCCGAGGCCGCCTGGGCCCGCATCGACCACAGCGCCGTGCTCCAGCGGATGGGCCGCTACGACGACGCCGTCCGTCTGCTGCGCGGGGCGGTGGAGGACCTGCGGCGACGCGGCGACGCGGACGGGCTCGTGCTGGCCACGGGCCGGCTCGCCGACGTGCTGGCCAGGGTGCGCGCCGCCGAGGAGGGCCTGGCCCTGCTCGACGCCCAGCCACCCGGTCCCGCCACCTCCGCTCGGGCGACCGCGGTCCATCACGCCAGCAGGGCCGCGGTCTGTCTCACCGTCGGCCGCTACGCGCAGGCCGTCGAAGCGGCCCGGCTGGCCGGCGCCTCCGCCGAACGGGTCGTCGGTCCCGAGCGGCGCGGCCTGTGGGGACGGGCGCTGATGCTGCAGGCGGCCGCACTGGCCCTGGACGGACGGTTCACCGAAGCCGGGCCGGTCGCCGACGCGGCGCTGCCGCACGCCGAGGCGTTCGGCGAACCCAGGCTGCTCGGGTCCGTCCTGTCCGTCCAGCGCGAGCAGTCACGGCGCGCGGGCCGGCTGAGTGAGGCCGTCGAGACCGGGCACCGGGCCCTGGCCGTCGCCCAGCGTGCGGGCGATCCGGCGACCGTCGCCTTCGAGCGGGCCAACCTGGCCGAGCTGTATCTGCTGCTGGAGGAGTGCGAGCAGGCCTCGGCCCAGGCCGCCGCCGCGGTGGAGGCGTCGCGGACCGAGCCCGACTGGTCGACGCCGTACGCGCTGCTCGCAGGGGCCCGGGTCAGCATGCGTACGGCCGCAGGTGACCCGGCCGAGCTGCTGGAGACCGCGCTGCGCTGGGCGGTGGTGCACACCGACCGCCAGGCCCAGCACGAGGTGTTGACCGCGCAGGCCGAATGGCGGATCCGGCAGGGCGACCCCGAGGCGGCTCTGGCGCTGCTGGACCAGGTGACCGGGTCCGGTGCCGTCCACATCGCCGCGTGGGCGCACCTTGCCGCAGGGCGCGCCGAGCGGGCCGCCGAGCTGGCGCGGGACGAGATCGAGCGGGCCACCGAGGCGGGCGAGCGGCTGACGGAGACCGCGGCCCGCACCGTACACGCCGCTGCCGTCGGCGCGTTGGGACGCGCCGACGAGTCGGCGGAGCTCTTCGCCGCGGCCGAGGAGCTGGCAGCCGGACTGCCGTACCCGGCCGGCATCCGTCGCCTCGAACTCGCCCGCGGCAGGCGGTGGTGAGTCGGGCGGCCGGGTCTGGAAGCCGCCACCCCTGAGAACCTTTGTGCCGGCGCGGCCCTGGCGGTACGCGCACGGAGAGGTCGCGTGCTCACGCGGCCAAGGCTTGCCGTACGTCCACGGCGGAGGCCGAGGGGGCACCCGGACTCACCCGAACGGGTGAGTCCCTCTCGCCGTACGGCGGCCGTCGCCAGAGGCTCGAAGCCAGGGCGCGCCGGCAACGGCCGGTGTCGCCCGTGACGGAGAGGAAACCCATGGCCGACTCGTCCAAGCCCGCCAGCGCCGCGACCGCTGCCGCCAACCGGGAGGCGCTTTCCCGGTACGCGATGGATGACCGGCAGGACTTCGCCGACCGGGACCGTGGCTTCCTCGCCCCGCTGCCCGACAAGCTGTACGCCGGTGACGGCCGGGTGATCTTCGACGCGGCGCGGTTCGACTACATAGGCGACGACGTCCCCGCCCCCGACACGGTGAACCCGAGTCTGTGGCGGCAGTCGCAGCTCATCCGGAAGGGCGGCCTCTACAAGGTGGTCGACGGGGTCTTCCAGGTCCGCAACAACGACATCGCGAACCTCACCGTCATCGAGGGCGAGACCGGCCTGGTCGTCGTCGACTGCATGGCCTCCGTCGAGGCCGCCACCCAGGCGATGGGCATGATCCGCGAGCACGTCAGCGACAAGCCTGTCGCCGCCGTCATCTACACCCACACCCACATCGACCACTACGGCGGTGTCAAGGGGGTGGTGAGCGCCGAGGACGTCGCCTCGGGCAAGGTGCCCGTCATCGCGCCGGGCACCATCGCCTCTTTCGACAAGCACGCGATCGGCGAGAACGTGATCGCGGGCAACGCCATGTCCCGGCGGGCGTCGTACGCCTTCAACAGCCTGCTCGACCTCGGTGAGACCGGCTGCGTCACCTGCGGCATCGGCATCTCCACCGTGCCCGGCGTGACCGTCTCGTACATCTCACCGACCGACCCGGTGACGAGAACCGGTGAGCGGCGTGAACTGGGCGGCCTGGAGTTCGAGTTCCTCTACGCCCCGGACACCGAGGCGCCCGAGGAGATGCACATCTGGATTCCCCAGCTCGGGGCGCTCACGTGCGCGGAGAACGCCAACCACTCCCTGCACAACATCCAGACACTGCGCGGTGCGCGGACCCGGGACGCCCGCAACTTCGCCCGCTACCTCGACGAGACGCTGGAGCGCTGGGGCGACGAGGCCGAGGTCCACTACGGGCCGCACACCTGGCCCGTCTGGGGCAACGAGCGGGTGACCTCGTTCCTGGAGTCGCAGCGCGACACGTACAAGTACATCCACGACCAGGCACTCCGGCTCGCGAACAAGGGATACACCCCGCTGGAGGCGGCCGAGGCGGTCGAGCTGCCCGAGGAGCTGGGCCGCGCGTGGTTCAACCGCGGCTACCACGGCACGCTCCACCACGACGTCCGCGCCGTGTTCACCAAGGAACTCGGCATGTGGGACGGCGACCCCGTCTCCCTCCATCCGCACCCCCCGGTCGAGACGGCCCGCCGCCTCACCGAGCTGATCGGCCCCGAGAGGATCCTCGCCGAGGGGCGGCGCGCGTTCGACGCGGGCGACTACCGGTGGGCCGCCCAGATCCTCCACGCCCTGGTGTTCGCCGACCCGGAGCACGCCGAGGCGAGGAACCTGCAGGCCGACGCCTACGAGCAGCTGGGCTACCAGGCCGAGGGGCCCCAGTGGCGGGGCATCTTCCTCACCGCCGCCAAGGAACTCCGCGAGGGCGTCCTGCCGGCCGCGTTCGCCACGGCCAGCCCGGACTCGATCCTGGCCATGCCGATCGACATCCTCTTCGACTACGCCGCCGTCCACCTCATCGGCGAGAAGGCCGCCACCGCCGACCTCCGCGTCGACTTCCGCTTCACGGGCGCCGAGGCCGAGGAGACGTGGACGATGTGGGTCCGCCGAGGCGTCCTCAACGCCCGCCGCGGCCCCTCGCCCGACACTCAGCTCACGGTGACCGGTCCCAAGGCGGCCCTCGTCTCCACGCTCCTCAAGCCGGCGAGCGCCCCGCAGCTGGCCCAGGCGGGGAAGATCACCCTGGAGGGGGACGAGACCGTGCTGCAGACCCTGGCCGGGCTGCTCGACGACTTCGACCCCGACTTCGCCATCGTCACCCCCTGATCACTGGGACGGACGCGGCAGGGAGACTCCTGCCGTTCGCGCGCGCCGCGCCGCGGATCGGCGGGCTCACGCCGCCCGGTCGTCAGAGGTCATGGCGGCGGCCAGGTCCGCGTACCGCGCGGGAGCGTCCGACCCGCGGTCAAGGACGCTGCCGAGCCAGCCGAGCGCGAAGCCGGCGGGAACGGTGAGCAGCCCGGGGCTGACCAGAGCCGTCCCCTGGAGGTCCAGGTCGGGGAAGGCGGCCGAGGGGGAGCCGGAGAACAGGGGTGAGACGGCCAGCAGGACGAGGGTGAGAACGCTCGTTCCGTAGACGGACCACAGCAGGCCCTGCCGGGTGAATCCGCGCCACAGGAAGGTGTACACCAGGACGGGGGCGAGGGCGGAGGCGGCGAGCGTCATGGCCAGGGTGGAGAGCACGAGCAGGTTCCAGTCGGCGGCGGGCAGCGACAGACCGACGGTGGCGGCGCCCACCGCGGCCGCCGCCCAGCGGGCACGCCGGTCCTGACGGGGGACGCTTTCGGTGCCCGGCCGTGGGCGGCGCGGCAGCAGGTCGCGGGCGACCGAGGCCGCGGCGGCGAGAGTGACGTCGGCGACGGTGGTCAGGGCGGTGAGGAACACCGCGCTGAAGACGGCCGACACGAGGATGCCGCCGGGACTGAGCTCCTGGGTGACCAGGAGGAGGGCGATGCTGCCCGTCGGGTCGGCGCCGCTGAGTGCCGGTCCGCCGAGGACCGCGGCGGCTCCGAGGCCGACGACGAGGAGCAGGGCCGAGATCGCGATCAGCTGCCCGACCGCCCAGCGCATGGCCGTGCGCGTCGCCCTGCCGCCCGGCGAGCCGAGGACCCGCATCGTGACGTGCGGCAGGCAGCACACCGCCAGCGCGACGGTGACGAGCTGACCGAAGCGGTTCGCCGCCGCCATCCATCCGTTGCCGTACTGGACACCCGGCCCCAGGTAGGAGTCTCCCAGGCCGCTCCCCTTCACCGCCGCGCCCAGCAGCCGGTCGGGATCCCAGTCGAAGCGGTCGAGGACGAGGAAGGCCGCGCCCGCCATCACCACGAGCAGGACCACCACTTTGACGAGCTGGACACGGCCGGTGCCGCGGACCCCGCCGCTCACGGCCAGGGAGACGACGACACCGCCGATCACGAGGATGCACGCCGTCTTCGCCCCGCTGCTGGTCAGCCCCAGGACGAAGGCCGACAGCGACCCGATCGCGGTCAGCTGCAGCACCACGTAGGGGAGGCAGACGCCCAACGTCACCAGACCCATGGCCAGGCGGACCGAGCGCTCGGGAAAGCGGTGGGCGAGCGCGTCGCCCACCGTGTACCCGCCCGCCCTGCGCAGGGGGTCCGCGAACAGCAGGGCCAGCAGCACGAGGCCCATGACGACCCCGAGCGAGAGCATCATCCCGTCGTAACCGGTCAGCGCGACGAGCCCGATGAGGGCCATCAGGGTCACGGCGGACAGGGCGGCGCCGCTGATGACGAGGCCGCTGCGCCAGGCCGGTTCCTCAGACGACCGCGAGGGGAACATCGCGGCGTCGTCGTCGCCCGCGCCGCTGACCACCCACAGGCAGCCGCACAGGCTCAGGAACACCGTGAACACGGTGAAGAACGACTCCGGCGCGTCGAAGGCCGCCGCTCTCACGACAGCCCCCGGGTGCCCAGGGCGACGTCGACGCGGTTCGACTCGCGCCCGTGCCCCGTCAACGCCCAGGCGATCACGAGTACCTGGGGGCAGAGCAGGAGCAGCGCGAGAGAGAGGTGTCCCGCCACGGGGTCGGCGAGAGCTTCCGGCGCGGCGGAAGCCGCCACCGAGAGCAGGGCGAAGCCGGCTCCGGCCCGGCCCGCCCACCGGCCGCCGGTCCGCATGATCGCCGCGAGCAGGTCCGCGGCGTCGGATTCGGCGGTGGCGACGCCTGCGGCGCGGGTACCGACGGTGGGGGGTGCCGACGTGGGCATGAACGGCGAAACGGGGCGTGGCCGGCCGGGAAGCGTCAACGTGGCTCCAAGGGGTTCGGGAGGGTCGGTGCGCGGGCACATCGCGCACGTCGGCCGCCGCAGCATGCGGGGCCCGCGGGTGCCGCGTCCATCCGGATCGGAGCCGGGCCTCGTGGACCGCGCGGATCGTGTGGGTCGTCCCATCGGGGAGCAGTCGGTTTGTGGGAGGACACATCACTGATGGCTTTCCGGGGTCGATGCCTTTCACTGCGGTGTTCTCGGGCTCGACTGCATGAGCAATGCCTGGACACGGTGGTTATGTGGGATTAACTTGGCCGCCACTTGGTGACGTCGTTGCCAGGTCCCTCCCGCTTCCCTCGGCCGCGCCCCGTGCGATCGCGCGCCGATCCCTCAAGATCCGCTGCCGTCTCTTCAGGCAATCCAGGAGTACAGGAGTTCCCCATGACCAGAGCGTGGCCGAAGAGCATGCCCCCGTCCCTGGACTACCCGGATGCCGGGATCGACCGGCTCCTCGCGGGCGCCGCCCGGTCCTTCTCCGACCGGATCGCCGTCCGCGACGGCGAGGAGACGTTGACCTTCGCGGAGCTGTACGACCACGTGCTGCGCGTGGCGGGCGGGCTGCGGGAGCGGGGCATCGTCCCGGGCGACGTCGTCGCGATGCACATGCCCAACTCGCTCTGGTACGTCGTGGCGTACTACGGCGCGATCTGCGCCGGCGCGACCGTCGCCCCGGTCAACCCCGCCCAACCGGCCTGCGCGCTTACCGAGCAGCTCCAGGACGTGGGAGCCGGAGCGGTCGTCACCCATCCGGCCTGTGCCGCCGCGCTCGCCGGCGTCGACGTCCCCGGCGTGCGGTTCGTGGTGTGCGTGTCCGGGACCGCCGCCGCTCCGGCGCCGGCATCCCCGCCCCCGGCATCCCCGCCCCCGGCCCACCAGGAGACCGTGCCCTTCGCCGAGCTGCTTGCCGCCGCCCCCCTGACCGGATACGCGACGGACCCGGAGCAGGTCGCCCACTTCCAGCTGACCGGAGGCACCACCGGCCGTTCCAAGGCCGTGCGCGTGCTCCACCGCAACGCCGTGGCCGCCGTGCTCCAGGCGGCGTGCCTGCGCTCCGCGACACTCCCGGAGCAGGACGCCGAGGGCGGCGTGTTCCTCCGGCCGGTACCCGACGCCCTCAACGCGTACGCGCTGCCGGTGGGCGAGGGCGCCACCATCGCCGTCGCCCCGCTCTTCCACGGCATGGGCCTGATCACACAGAGCGTCAACATCGTCCTGGGGCAGACCACCGTCATGGTGGCCGGCTTCCAGCCGGACGCCTTCCTCGCCGACGTCGAGCGCCACGGCGTCACCGCGATCACCGGGTCGCCCGCGATGTACTACGCCCTGCTCGCGAGCCCGGCCCTCGACAAGCACGACTACTCCCGGGTGCTGATGGCCGTCTCCGGAGCCGCCCCGATCGACACGAAGGCGCTGAGCCGCCTCGCCGAGGTCTTCCCGAACGCCCTGGTCTGCGAGGGGTACGGACTCACCGAGGCGAGCATGGGGCTCGCCGGCGCCCCACCGAACCCGACCGTCGCCACCCCGGTGGGCAGCGTCGGCATCGCGGTGTTCGACACCCGCATCGAGATCCGCTCGCCGGACACGCACACCGTCCTCGGGGTGGGGGAGACGGGTGAGGTGTGGGCGAGCGGCCCACAGGTCGCCGACGGGTACCACGGGCAGCCCGAGCTGACGGCGGAGCAGTTCGCCGACGGCTGGCTGCGCACCGGTGACATGGGGCGCCTCGACGAACACGGCCACCTGTTCCTCGTCGGACGCGCCAAGGACATGATCATCTACAAGGGTTACAACGTCTATCCGCAGCCACTGGAGGAGATCCTCTGCAGCCATCCGGTCGTGGCCCAGGCCGCGGTCGTGGGCGCCCCGAGCGCGAACGCGGGCGAGATCCCGGCCGCCTTCGTCGTCCTGCGCCCCGGCGTCGAGGAAGCGGATGAGCTGGCCGACGAGCTGATGGAGTACGTCGCCGAGCGCGTCGCGCCCTACCAGAAGGTCCGTGACCTGCGCGTGGTCGACTTCCTGCCGCTCACGCCCACCGGCAAGATCCTCAAGTCGGCACTGCGCGACCAGCTCACCGAGGATGCCGCCACGGCGCACTGAGAACGGGCCGATGCGTCGGCGCCCCGGGAAGTGCGGGGCGCCGACGCCTTCGCGTCCACGCGCGTGGACACGTTCGTCGGTCCGGTGCGTGGACGTCACGGCTGGGCGACGGTCGCCGACGGGCACGTTCTGTGTCCCGGGGCAGGACACGGTGCCATCTCCTGTGACCGCCCACACAGATCGCGCCGGAGCCGAATAGGGCGTGCGCGAAGGGTTGTCCACGCCGGTCGGGACCTGGAACGTGATCCTCCGATTCGCTCGCCGATTTCCCCCCGCGCCCCATACCGGACCTCGTTCGCGTACGGCAACGGCCGGTGTCCGGACACGGCACCCACCCACCCCTCCACCCACAGGAGTCACGTTGAACAGATCGTGGAAGACCCCGCTGCGCCGCCGGTCGAGCGCCTTCGCCGCAGCCCTCCTGGGCGTCTTCGTCGCCGTCCTTCTCGGGCCCGCCCCGGCAGCCACCGCGGCCGTCGAACCCGGGCTCGACACCCCGGCCGCCACGCTCGACGCGGCGCTGCACTGCCCCGGCTCCTACGCCCATCCCGACCGTGAGCCGGTGCTGCTGGTCCACGGCACCAGCTCCACCGCCGACGAGAGCTGGGGCTGGGGCTACGCCCCCGCGCTGCGCGACGCGGGCTACGACGTCTGCACGGTCGACCTGCCCAACAGGTCGATGGGCGACATCCAGGAAGCCGCCGAGTACGTCGTCCACGCCGTCGGCAGGATCAACTCCCTGACCGGCCGCAAGGTCGACGTCATCGGCCACAGCCAGGGCAACATGGAGATCCGCTGGGCGCTCAGGTGGTGGCAGAGCCTGCAGAGCGAGGTCGACGACGCGGTCTTCCTGGCCAACCCCGGCCACGGCATCGGTGCCGGCAACCTCTTCTGCACGGCCCCCTGCGCTCCCGCACTCCACCAGTTCAGTGTCGGATCCGACTTCCTCGCCGCCCTCAACGCCGGCGACGAGACCCCCGGCGCCGTCTCCTACACCAACCTCTACAGCCTCACCGACGAGGCCATCGTCCCCGTCACGACCGCGCCGGTGAGCGGCGCCGGGAACATCTCGATGCAGAGCGTCTGCCCCGGGCGCACCGTCACCCACTTCGGCTTCCTGTACGACTCCGTCGCCTACGGGCTGGTCGTCGACGCGCTCTCGCACTCCGGTGCGGCCGACCCCGGCCGGCTGCCGTTCGGCAAGTGCCTGGACGTGAACCTCCCCGGCGTCACGGCCTCCGAGGCGAGCGGGGCCACCGCGATTGCCGCAGCGAACATGAGCGCGGAGCTCCTGAACGCCACCAAGGTCTGGGCCGAGCCGTCCCTGCGCTCCTACGCCCTGTCCTGACCCCGTCCTCCCCGACCCGGCAACGGGCCCGTGCCGCCGAGCGGCACGGGCCCGTTCGCGTCTGTGCAGCCCCGTCCCGGAAGGTCCCGTGGATGTCCACCCGCCGACATGTCCCGGGGAGCGGATCGCTGTGGCGGCTGCGTGCCGGGGGCGATCGCGGCGCAGACCGGGGGCTTGGCATGCGGGCTTGCGGGGGCAACACGTACTCCCTCGATCGAGGGCATTCTCCGAGCCAGCGCCGACACTGAGCAGGACCGCGCCGCGGGAAGCTCGTCGTCCTGACACGCGACCGCACGTCCCCGCGCACACAAGAGGACCGCACGGGAGCGCCCTTCGGCGTCCCGTGCGGTCCTGTCACCGTATCCGCGAGGTGTCAGCTCCCGTGCGCCGCGAGGTACTCGGCGAGGGCGGCGTCCTCGGTGGCGCCCTGGATCTGCGTCATCCCGCCCGGGACACCCGCGGCGGGCCGGGCGATGTACGTCTTCGTGCTGGACGCCCTGGCCGGGTCGGAGAAGTCCTGCGGCTCGTGGAAGCCCTCGGAGTACGCGGTGAGGCCGCGCAGCGCCTTGCTGATGCCGTCGCGGCTGAGGTCCTTCTTCTCGCAGGCGGCCTTGAGGGTGCCCACGAGGAGGGAGCCGGCCGCGTTGCCGGCCTGCGCCGCCTGGTTCACCGGGTCCTTGGGGTAGGCCTTGGTGTAGTCGTCGACGAGCTTCTTCACCGACGGCTCGTCGACGCTCAGGGCGGGCCAGGGGCTGGCCACGTACAGCAGCTTCTCCAGCGCCGGCTTCGCCGGTGTGGCCAGCAGCTGGGGCACGTAGGCCGGGGCGCTGGCGAGCACCGGCACCTTCAGGCCGGTGGCGGCGGCGACGCCGACGAGCGACGCGGTCTGAGCGGGGACGCCGCTGAACACGACGGCCTTGACGCCTGCGGCGCGCAGCGCGGTCACCTGCGCGGTCAGGTCCTTGTCGGTGGGCTTCACCGTCTGCGCGACGAGGGTCAGTCCGGCCTTCTGCGCGGCGAACCTGGCGCCCTCGGCGGCGTTGCCGCCGTACTCGCCCTCGATGTAGACGTGGCCGACCTTGTCGCCCTTCTTCAGTTGCGCGGCCTTCACCAGGAAGCCGACCCCGTTGACCATGTCGATGTCGTACGTGCTGGCCATCAGCCGCAGATGGGGCTTGCCCAGGACGGTGCCGGAGGCGCCGATCTGGATCGACTGGAGCCCGTCCTTCTCGATGCCGTCCAGCAGTGCCGCGGTCTGCGCCGAGCCGCTCAGCTGGCCCAGCGCCGCGACCTGGGGCTCGATCTCGGCGTAGGCCGCGACGGCCTTCTGCACGTCGAGCCCGTGGTCGCGCACCACCAGCTCGACCGTGCGTCCGCAGACGCCTCCCGCGGCGTTCACCTGCTTCAGGTAGAGCTGCTCGGCCTGGAGGGCGCTCTTGCCGAGGGGCGCGACCGGACCGCTGAGGTCGGTGAGGACCCCGACGCTGATCTTGTCCTGCGTGATGCCGGGGCCGGTCTTCATGCCGGCCTTGTCGGTGGAACCGGCGGACTCGCCGCCCTTGGTGCTGCATCCGGCCAGGACGACGGCCAGCGAGGTGGCCGTCGCGGCGGCCGCGAGTGTCTTTCTGCGGTTCACGGTGTGTGCTCCTTGAGGGTGTCGCCGCCGGTGCCGGCACCGGCGGAAGGCGGGGGAGGAGGAGTGGTAAGGGAGGAGGAGGTGGAACGACGCGGCCGTGGAAGACCCCGCAGGACGCGGGAGGCCCGCCGGCCGCGGAGACCCACGAGTCCTCCCGGGGCGAAGACCAGGGTCAGGACCAGCGCGGCGCCGTAGAGGAAGCGCGCCGCGTCGGCCGAGCCGAGCCCCGGCTCGGTGGAACCGGCGGACACCACCAGCGGAAGGGCGTCGGAGTAGTGGGCGAGCAGCTGAGGCAGCACGCTGACGAAGACCGCCCCGGCCGCCGCGCCCGCGACGGAGCCGAGGCCGCCTATCACGATCATGGCGAGCATGTCCATGGAGAGCAGCAGGCTGAAGTAGTCGGGGACGACCCGTTGGGCGGCCAGCGCCAGCAGTGCGCCCGCCGCGCCCGCGTACATCGACGAGACGGTGAAGGCGGCGGCGCGGTAGCGGGCCGCGGGGACCCCCATCACCGCGGCGGCGACCTCGCTGTCGCGCAGGGCTCCGAGTGCCCGGCCGGGACGCCCCCTGAGGAGGTTCCTGGCCGCCAGGGCGGCCACCGCGACCAGCACCAGGCCGAAGTACCAGAGCCGTTCCAGCCCCCCGAAGGGGACGCCGAGCACCGCCAGGCCGTCGTCGGCGTCGCCCAGGCTCAGCCCGAGGATCTCCATGTCGGGGACCGTCCGGCCGTTGAAACCGCCGGTGTACGACTCGGCGTTGAGCATCGCGTGGTGGCCGAAGAAGATCAGGGCCAGCGTGGCGACCCCGAGGTACATGCCGCGCAGCCGCCCCGAGAGGGGGCTGAAGGCGGCGCCCGCGACACCGGCGAGCGCCACCGCCGCGGCGAACGCGACCAGCGGGGGAAGCCCGAGACCCGCGAGCTCCGTCGTCCCGGAGCGGTGGGAGTCGTCGGCGAGCCAGGTGTAGCCGTACGCCCCGACCGCCAGGAAGAACGCGTGGCCCAGCGAGAGCTGTCCGGCCGTTCCCACGAGGAGGTTCAGGCCGATCGCGGCGACCACCGCGACCATCGCGAAGAGCCCGGTCTGGAGCCAGAACGAGGAGAGGTAGAGGGGCGGTGCCAGGAGCAGCGGACAGCCCGCCAGGGTGGCGATCCGCCGGGGGCCGAGGGCCCGCAGCCGCCGAACGACCGATGCGGGTGCCGATGAGAGGCGATCAGACACGGGATGACTCCTTGGCTCCGAGCAGGCCCTGCGGCCGGACGATCAGGACCAGCACCATCACGGCGTACGGGACGACCTCGGCGAGTCCGGAGCCGAGACCGCTCAACTGCTGCTGGTAGCCGGTCGCCAGGGCCTCCGCCATGCCGACGAGGAGACTGCCCAGCAGGGCTCCGCCGACCGAGCCGAGTCCGCCGAGCACCGCCGCGGGGAAGGCCGCGAGGGCGATCTGGCCGGTGGTCCGGTCGATGCCGGTGCCGGGGAACGCGGCCAGGAACACCGCGGCCACCGCGGCGAGCGCGCCGGCGAGCAGCCACGCGCTCATGCGCAGCCGGTCGCCTCGTACGCCCATCAGCGCGGCGGCCTCGGCGTCGGAGGAGTACGCGCGCATGGACAGGCCCCAGCCGGTCCACCGGAAGGCCGCGAGGAACGCGCCGACCAGGAGCGCGGCGGCGAGCAGCGAGTACACCCGGGCCTGGGCGACGGTCACACCGCCGACCGTGAGCACGTCGGCTCCCCAGGGGTCGCCGGTGCCGAGGACGTCGCCGCCGATCCGCCGGGCGAGCTCGGTGAGCAGCAGGATGTCGACGCCGATGGTCAGGATGGTGGGTACGGCAGGACCGTTCGCCCGCGCCACCCGGCGCAGGACGAGTGCTTCGAGCGCCGCCGCGGCCGCCGCTCCGAGCGCGGCGACGGCGAGTGCGCCGGCGAAGCCGAGCGGCTCGTGCAGGACCGCGACCAGGTAGCCGCCCAGCAACAGGAGCGATCCGTGGGCGAAGTTGACCGCACCGGACACCTTGAAGACCAGGCAGAAGCCGAGGGCCACGAGGGCGTAGACCGAGCCGAGGGCCATGCCGTTGAAGACGGTCTGGACGAGCGTGTTCATGGAGCCTGCTCCGTGTCAGGGCCGTCGGGGGCCGGGATGGTGGCGGAGGACGGGCCGCCGCCCAGGTAGGCCCGGACGACCGCCGGATCGCGTTGGACGGCCTCGGGCGAACCGCCGCCTATCCGGCGGCCGAAGTCCAGGACGGTCACCTCGTCCGCCATCCGCATCACCATCCCCATGTCGTGCTCGACGATCAGCACGGAGACGCCCAGGGCGTCCCTGATGTGGGCGATCGTGCGGGCCATCCCCAGGCGTTCGGCGGTGTTCATGCCGGCCACCGGCTCGTCGAGGAGCAGCAGCCTGGGCTCCATGCAGAGCGCCCGGGCGAGTTCGACGCGCTTGCGGTCCCCGTACGACAGGAGGGCGACCGGTGCGTCGAAGAGCGCCCCGAGCCCGGTGAAATCGGCTATCTCGCGGACGCGTTCGCGGTGCAGACGCTGCTCCCGCACCGCGCTCGGCAGGCGCAGCGCCGTCGCGGTGAAGCCGGCGCGGGTCAGGGTCTGGCGGCCCAGCAACAGGTTGTCCGCGACCGTTCCCCGGGTGAGGACGATGTTCTGGAAGGTCCGGGCGACGCCGAGGGCGGCGATCCGGTGCGGCGGGAGGGCGGTCAGCTCCGCCTCGCCGAAGCGCACGCTGCCGCTCGCCGCGCGGTAGACCCCCGACAGGACGTTGAAGCAGGAGGATTTACCTGCCCCGTTGGGGCCGATCAGCGCGTGCACGCTGCCCGGTGCGACGGTGAACCCGACGCAGTCCAGGGCGGTGAGGCCGGCGAAGCGTACGGTCACGTCCTCCACGGTCAGCGCCGGAACCCCTTCCTGCGAGGACGAGGTCCCGGGGGAGGCGGCGTGGCGCAGCAGCTCGCGGATCAACGGGACCACCTGCCCAGCGAGGGGACGGGAGCGCTCGCCTCGTCGCCGGGGCCCGGCTCGTCGTCTCCCTCCGGCCGCTCGCCGAGGTACAGGCGTCTGACCTCGTCGGACCGGGACAGCTCGTCGGCGGGTCCTTCGAGGCGGATCCGGCCGACGTCGAGGACGTAGGCGTGGTCGGCGAGTTCCAGGGCGAGGGCCGCGTTCTGCTCGACGAGCAGGACGCCGGTGCCGAGTGCGTTGATGTGCCGGACCACCTCGGCGATCCTCGCGACCACGAGCGGCGCGAGGCCGAGTGAGGGCTCGTCGAGGAGCAGCAGCCGGGGCCGTGCCATCAGGGCCCGTCCGATGGCGAGCATCTGCTGTTCGCCGCCGGAGAGCAGCCCCGCGGCCTGCCCGCGCCGCTCGGCGAGCACCGGGAAGAGCTCGTAGACCTCGGCGGTTGCCCGCCGGGCGTCCTCGCGGTCTCGGCCGGGGACGCCCAGGCGTCCGGCCCTGAGGTTGTCGGCGACGGACAGCCCGGCGAAGACCCGGCGGCCCTCGGGCACCTGCACCACGCCGGCGGCCACGACGTCGGCCGCCGACCGCCCGGCCAGCGGCACTCCGTCGAAGTCGACGCGGCCACCGCTCACGGATCCGGAGTGCAGCGGCAGGGTTCCGGACACGGCTCGAAGCAGGGTGGACTTGCCGGCCCCGTTCGCGCCGAGCATGGTCACGATGCTCCCGGCGGGGACGCGGAGCGACACGTCGTGCAGTGCGGTCACCGAGCCTCCGTACGTCACGGAGAGCCCCTGGACCTCCAGGGCGCCGGAGGTCACGGCCGGAGGCGGCGACGGGGGACGGGGTGGAGAGGACGAGCTCATGAGGCCCGCTTTCTTGTGCGGAACGGGGAGTGAGGCCGGCCGTGAACAGCTGATCGTCGCGCGGGGCCGCTGTGACGGGCCCTTGTGGCGGCGGGCGATCAGAGCGGGTCGCCCCGCTTCGCACAGGCCGGAGGCCCGCAGCATGCGGCGCGGGCGCGTGCGACGTCCAGAGGCGGAGGGCGATGCCCCGGCCCGCCCCGCCGATCGTGTGCCCGGTCCCTCGCGACGGCGGCGCCGTTGGGAGGTGGCACAACGGTGCCGGTGGCACCCGCGCGGTGGCGACGGACCGAACGGTGGTGCTGTCCGGGTCGACAGGGCGACCTCGGCGAGCAGCTCGCCCTGGTCGAGGAGCACGGTGCCGCCCTCGATCCGCCCTCGATCCGGTCGACGACACCTACCGTCGGTAGACGAACCGGCGGCTCACCGTGCGGGGGTCCCGCCACGAGCTCGCCCGCGACATCTGCCGTGGCAAGCGCGGTCAGATCCTGCAGGCGTACCACGAAGGGCAGGAGGACCAGCTCGGCGCGCTCGGTCTCGTCCCCGACGCAGCTGTGCTCTGGCCCCCCGCCACCTGGACGCTGCCGTCGGCTGTCCGCGCACAGCGCCCGCGGGTGAGCGTGAGTACGAGGTCTTGGACGGGGACATCGCCCGCCTGCTCCGCTACGCCGTGCGAACCTCAATGACCTGGGCCGTTACAGCTTCCGTGCCGCCGTCCCCGGCGGCGGTGGTCTGCGGCCGCTGCGGGACCCGGCCACCGGAGGTGCGGACGGGCACGACGAGTAGGCGTGAGCTCGGACATCCGGGCCCGGAACAGGACCGTGACGTACTCGGCAGAGCGGTCACCGGCTGGGCAGTCCGGTGCGTCGCAGCCATGCCTCGACTTCGGTGTTGGCGTCGTTGACCTCTTCGCCGCGTACCGCGAGGCCCTCGCCGATGGTTGCGCCGGGGCAGGAGGCGGCGTAGTCGCGTTCGGTGGTGCCCAGGCCGCTCATGGCGTGGGTGGTGACCGGGTGGACGGTCTTGCCGCGGAAGTCGAGGGCTTCGGTGAACGTCGTCAGGATCATGGGCGCTCGGACGTTCCAGATGGGGCTGGCCAGGATGATGGTGTCGTAGTCGTCGAGGGAGGGGAGGCGGCCGTCGATGGCCGGGCGTGCGTCGGTGTCCTGCTCGCGGACGTTGCGCTTCACGGTGGCGTCGTAGTCGTGCGGGTAGGGGTCGGCGGCCTGGATGCGGTAGGTGTCGCAGGTGATGCGGTCGGCGATCTTGTTGGCGAGCACCTCGGTGTTGCCGACCTTCAGGTCGGTACGGCCGCCGTAGTAGTAGTTCTCGCCCGGGCGGGAGAAGCAGGCCAGCAGGACTCGTTTCGCGTTGCTTCCGCTGGTCGTGGCGGACTGGGAGGCGGTGGGGGTGCCGGACCGCGGTGAGGACGGTGAGCAGCCCGCGAGGTGGGTCGCGCTCAGGGCGGCGCTTGCGGTCAGCAGCGCGCCGCGCAGAACCGTGCGTCGGTCCGGCAGGGCGCCGTGGTGCTGTGGCGTGATCATGGTGGGCGGCTCCCGGTGGACCGTGGAAGCCGGGCGGGCGCCCCGGGCATTCGCCTTGAGGGCACCCGCGGCCGGCGAAGGGCAGGGAGTGAGGCGTTCAGCTGTCCAGGCGGCGCCCAGCGAGCCAGGTGACCATCTCGGGGTCATGGTGGTCGAAGAACAGGGAGCTGCCGGTGTCGAGGGTGGCGACGGCGGCCATCTGCTCGTCGGTGAGCTCGAAGTCGAAGACGTCGAAGTTCTCCGCCATGCGCTCGGCGCGGACGGACTTGGGGATGGCGATGACGCCGCGCTGGGTGAGCCAGCGCAGCACGACCTGGGCGACGGACTTGTCGTACTCCTCGCCGATCTCGGCGAGGAGCGGGTTGGTGAACAGGTCGTTCTTGCCTTCGGCGAAGCCGCCCCAGGACTGCATCTGCACGCCGTGCTCGCGCATGAGGTCCTGGTAGTCGGCGCGCTGGAAGAAGGGGTGGGTCTCGATCTGGTTGACCTGCGGGGCGATCTCGTTGTTGATGATCAGGTCGATGAGCCGGTCGGGGTAGAAGTTGGCGACGCCGATCGCCTTGGCCAGGCCCTCGCGGTTGATTGCTTCCATGGCGCGCCACTGTCCGTAGACGTCGCCGAAGGGCTGGTGCATCAGGTACAGGTCGAGGTGGTCAAGGCCCAGCTTGGTCAGGGACGTCTCGAACGCGCGGCGGGTGTTGTCCTGGGCGGGGGCGTCCTGGACCCACAGCTTGGTGGTGACGAACAGCTCCTCGCGCGCGATGCCACTGGACTTGATGGCGCGGCCGACGGCTTCTTCGTTGCCGTACGCGGCGGCGGTGTCCAGCAGGCGGTAGCCGGCGGACAGGGCCTCGGAGACGGCGCGCTCGGTGTCCTCGGCAGGGATCTGGTAGACGCCGAAGCCGAGGAGCGGCATCTCGACGCCGTTGTTGAGGGTGACGGTCTGCATGAGCGGGATGTCCTTCACTGCGCGGGGGTGGGTGGTCAGGGGCGGAGGAGGGCCTTGAGGACCTGGCGGTCGGCCATGGCCCGGTAGGCGTCCGGAGTCCGGTCGAGAGGGAAGGTCTCGTCGAAGACGCGGCCGGGGGTGATCGTGCCGTCCAGGACGTCGGGCAGCAGCTGCTCGATGTAGGCGCGGGCAGGGCTGGCGCCGCCGGTCAGGGTGATGTTGCGCATGAACTCGGCCGGGCCGATCGGGCCCTGCTCGTACTGCGGGACGCCCAGGCGGCTGATGGTGCCGCCGTCCAGGACCGCGCCCAGCGCGGTGTCGAGGGCCTGGCGGGTGCCGACGGCCTCGATGACCCTGGCCACGCCGCCGGTCAGCTCGCGGATGCGGGCGATTCCCTCCTCGCCGCGCTCGGCGACCACGTCGGTGGCGCCCAACTCACGGCCCAGGCCGGTGCGGGCTTCGTGACGGCCGGCGAGCACGATCCGCTCGGCACCCAGCCGCTTCGCGGCGATCACCGCGCACAGGCCGACCGCGCCGTCCCCGACCACCAGCACGGTGTCGCCGCGGCCGACGCCGGCGGTGACGGCGCCGTGGTGGCCGGTGGTCATCACGTCCGACAGCGCGAGCAGCGACGGCAGCAGCGCGGAGTCGGCGGCCACCGGCAGCTTCACCAGGGTGCCCCCGGCGTAGGGGACGCGGACGGCCTCGCCCTGCCCTCCGTCCACGCCGTCGAAGCCGTACCGGCCGCCGCTGCGGCACGAGATGTGCAGGCCCCTGGCGCAGTAGTCGCAGGTGTTGTCGCTGTAGGTGAACGGGGCGACGACCAGATCCCCGGTCTTCAGGCCGGTCACGTCCGAACCGGTCTCCTCCACGACGCCGAGGAACTCGTGCCCCATGGGGCGACCGGCGCCGGTGGCGGGCATCGAGGCGTAGGGCCACAGGTCGCTGCCGCACACGCAGGAGGCGACGACGCGCACCACGGCGTCGGTGGGCTGAACGATCTTCGGGTCGGGCCGGTCCTCGACGCGGACGTCACCGGCTCCGTACATCACTGCTGCACGCATGAGGGGTTGCTGCTCCAAACGGGGGTCGTGCCGGGGGCTGGGTGTCAGCGTTCGAACATCCGGGCCTGGGCCTCGGTGTGGGTGGCGCCGGCGACGGGCGGCAGGCTGGAGAGCTTGTCGAGCTGCTCGGCGATCAGTTCGCCCACGGCGCCGGCGGTCTCCTCGATCGGTGTGCTCGGGCCGACGCGGTGCTGGTAATACAGGTCGATGTGGTCGGTGCCCAGCCGCTTCAGCGAGCCCTCGACCGCGGTACGGATGTTCGCCGGGGAGGAGTCCAGGTTCCACGCGCCGCCTCCGCCGTGGGAGACCAGGCCGAACTTGGTGGCCAGCACCACCTGGTCCCGGCGGCCCTTCAGCGCCCGCCCGAGCAGCTCCTCGTTGGTGTAGGGGCCGTAGATCTCGGCGGTGTCGATCAGCGTGACGCCCAGCTCCAGGGCACGGTGCACGGTCCGGATCGACTCCGCGTCATCGGTGCCCGAGCCGGTGTAGCCGTGGGACATGCCCATCGTGCCCAGCCCGATCCGGGAACCTCCAGGTCACGCAGCTTGATGTACCGCATCTCGCCCTCTTCCGATCAAGGTGCCGCCTGGTCTTCTTCACTCTTGCCCGACCCGGCAGGCCGTGCCCGTCGAAGTCCGGGCGGGAGCGAAGAAAGCCGACGTCTTGCTCATTCACCTTCATCCGGATTGCTCGGGTGTGGCAGGGCGGGCTCTTCGGGGGTAATGGCAGGGCCCCCCTCCCGTCTGCGGCGCAGCTGCCTAACCGGGTGAAACTGGAGTCATGGCATCCCAGAGCGCGAACAGCGAAGGCGCCGAGCTGGGCCGCTTCCTGCGCGCCCGCCGCACCCAGACCAGTCCCGAGCACGTCGGCCTCACCGTCGGCACCGGCATCCGCCGCACCCCCGGCCTGCGCCGCGAGGAGCTGGCCACCCTCGCCGGCATCAGCATCGACTACTACGTGCGCCTGGAACGCGGCAAGGAGACCCGCCCCAGTCCCGCCGTCCTCGACTCCCTCGCCCGCGCCCTGCACATGGACGACCAGGAACACCAGCACCTGCGCGAGCTCGCCGCCCGCGCCGCCCGCTACGCCCCCGAACCCCCACCGGCCCCGAGCCGCACCGTCCGCCCCCACCTGAAACTGCTGCTGGAGTCGCTGCGCCCGAACCCGGCCTACGTCATCAGCCGCAGCATGGACATGCTCGCCTGGAACCCCGGCGGCCTCGCCCTGTACGCGGGCCTGGACGACTGGCCCGCCAAACACCGCAACCTGGCCCGCTACCTCTTCCTCCACCCGGCCTCGCGCACCCTGTTCACCGACTGGGACCGCCAGATCACCGCCTGCGTCGCCCGCCTGCGCGCCGTCGCCGGCACCGCCCCCGACGCCCCCGACCTGACCAACCTCGTCGGCGAACTCCTCCTCAAGAGCCCCGACTTCGCCCGGCTGTGGGAACGTTACGAAGTGACCGGCCGCAAGCCCGCCCACAAGACGTTCCGGCACCCACAGGTCGGCATGCTCACCCTCACCTCACAGTCACTACACGTCGAAGGCACACCCGGACAGCGCATCGGCGTCTACACCGCCGAACCCGGAACCCCCGACCACGACGCCCTGCTCCTGCTCGACATGACCGCGCCCGTGGCTGCGCCCAGCCAGGAAGCCCCGGCCGTGCAGCCGACGCCGTCGGACGGCACGGCCTGACCACCGAGGGCGACATGGCGGCGCTGACCGCGCTCGGGGCCGTGATCGAGACCTTCGACCCCCATTTCCCGCTCGTGCCCCCGTGACCGGCGGCGCGGGAGCACCCTTACGCCGGGTCGGCGGTGCTCTCCGCCAGCAGGACGGCGGAGCCGATCTCGGTCAGTCGATCGGCGAGGTCCGGACGATCGCCGGAAGCGCCCGTCCGGGCCGCGTTGTCGATGACGGTGAGAACGGCGACGACGGTGATCCTCGCCTCGGCGGGGTCGAGGCCGGGGCGCACCTCGTCGAGGAGTCGCACCCAGAGCCCGAGGTACTCGCGCTGGGTCTGGCGTGCCGCCTTGCGTTCCTTCTCCGGCAGCTGGTCGAGCTCGCCGATCAGCAGACCGATCAGGTGGCTCTGGCCGACGGCGAAGTCGACGTACGAGCGCAGTAGCCGCTCCAGCGTCTCGCGCGGGGTGCCCGCTTCGGAGAGTGCCCGCGCCGTACCGGCGCGGCGCTGCTCGCCGCCCCGCATCACGGCGGCGACCAGCAGGTCGGTCTTGGTGGGGAAGTGCTTGTAGATGCTGGGACCCGTCGCGCCGGCGGCCTCGCCGATGTCGTCGGTGCTCACCGACTGGAAACCCCGCTCGTCGAAGAGCCGGATCGCCTCGACGAGGATCTCCTCGCGCCGGGACATCGCGAGGCCTGCGTATCCGCCCGGCGCCGGGACGGTCCCGGTGGCCGGGCTGGTTCCGAGCCGGCAGTACGCCGCGGCGTGGGCGAGCCGGTACAGCAGCTCCTCGAAGCGGCGGCGGGGGAGCGACGTGCGGTGCCAGGAGACGGAGCCGTACACGGCGAGGACGGACCAGGCCAGCAACTGCCGGTCGGCGTGGTCCAGTTCCGGCCGGGCATGGTGGATCAGCTCGCCGATCGCCTCGGCGACGCCGTTCAGCGCGTGACGCTGTTCCTTGCGGCGCTCCTCCGGCAGGTGGCGTGCTTCGCGCTGCCACAGGACGGCCGACCCGCGGCGGTCCTGGGTCTCGGAAGCGGACCTGCGGAGATAGGTGTCGAGGTCGGGCGCCGCCGCGACGGACGCGGCGACCGCGGCGACGGTGGACTCCACGACGTGGAGCAGCAGGTCGGGCTTGCCGCGGAAGTGCCGGTAGAGCGCCGGGGCGGTGATCCCGACCTCGGTCGCCACGTCGGCCAGCGAGACGTTGTGGTAGCCGCGGGTACGGAAGAGGTCGGCCGCGGCGGAGACGATCCGGGCCTTGCGGTCGGGAGGCCTGCGTGCGGTCCTCCGCCTCGTCCCCTCGGTCTGCATCGCCGCTCGTTCCTCGCTGTCGGTCATCTGGGAAAAGTACCGCACCGGAGCAGTCCGGTGATCACCTGCTCACCCTCATGTCCTCCCTCAAGCCTGCGCGGGAAAGCAGATGCGTACCGGAAAGTGAACTTCTGCTCACTCATGTCTGTCGGTCGGCGAGCCGGTGGGACTCCAGCGCGAACGCCAGGTCGACCACGTCCCGCGGGTGCGCCAGCAGCCGCCCCGTGAGCCGCTCCAGCCGGCGCAGCCGGTTGAGCACGGTGTTGCGGTGGCAGTACAGACGCTTGCCCGCCTCCTCCGTCGAGCCCTGGCAGTCCAGCCACGCCGCCAGCGTGGCCAGCAGGTGGTCGCGCTCCACCGGGTCCCCTTCGAGTACGGGGCCGAGCACCTGGACGGCGAACTCCCGGGCCAGGTCCGGGCGGGCGAGGACGAAAGCCCCGGGCATCCGGTCCGCGAGGCGGGCGAGTTCGCCGTCCGTCGAGCAGCTGTTCAGGGCGAGCTCGGCGAACTCTCGCGCGCGCCCGAGTTCCATGAGGCCGGAGACGACGGTACTGATGCCGCAGCGTCGTCCCGGCGATGCCGGGATCGCCGCGGCGAGGTCTTCGACGGAGCGGTCGCCGAGCAGGGCCACCACGGCCAGGCCGTTCTCCTGGGGGCACCAGTGCAGTTCCATCCCGTCGAGCACCTCGCGGGCGGGATCGGTGACGGAGCGTTCGGCGTCGCTGCCGCGGAGCAGCGCCACCGCGTAGCGGGCGTGCAGCGGAAGGCCGAGCGCGACGGCTATGGCCGACACGCGCGTGACCTCGGTGTACCCCCGCAGCAGGACCTTCAGCAGGGGCAGCTGCTTGCGGCCGTCGTCCTCGGGGAGACGGCCGGCGGCGCGCCGATGGGCCTCGACGACCAGGGCGGTGTCGCGGTCGACCCGGCCCCACACCTCGTTGGCGGCGAACGCCATGAGATGTCCCTGGTCGGGGCAGTCGCGCATGACGAGGCCCACCAGGGTGTCCCAGACCTCGGCGCCGCCGACCCGGTAGGCGTGCAGTACGGCCTGGAGCGGCACGCCCTCCTCGGCCCTCCTGGCGCCGGTGTGCCAGGCGTACTCGCCGGACTCCGCCATGCGGCTCGGCTCGACCATCCCGCCCACGAAGCACTCGAGCGCGGTGTGGGCGGACTCCCGGAGGTCGGGCGGTGCCAGCAGGGGGTTCCCGTAGTAGGAGCTGGCGCTGCGCAGCTCCCTCAGTGCCGACTCGGCGAAGGCCGGGATGCGGGGATGGAGCAGCTCCGCCGCATGGCGCAGCACACGGGCGGCGCCTTCCTTGGAGGGTTCACCGGGGAGCCCGGGCGGCCGGTGGGCCGGGAGTGGGGGCCGTACCGGCAGGCCGGCGTGCGGCTGGTTCATCGTCACCTCCGCGTGAGTCGAACAATGTCAAGTTAGAGAGGAGTCACTCTCGCGTCCAGTGTCAGGTCATATCGATTTGAACCCTTGTTCATGAGGGTTAGGAGTGATTCACTTCCTGCCACATTCGCCCCGCTGCGCAAGGGAGGGCCGTCGTGGCCGTCGAACAGCAGGAATCGCCCGTCTCCGAGTCGGGGGGTGCGGCCCCGGGCCGTACGGCCCATGTGCGGCGCAGGGCGTGGATCGTCCTGGCTCTGCTCGTCTGTCTGATGCTGGTCAACTACGCCGACAAGGTCGTCGTCGGTCTGGCCGGGGTCGGCATGAAGGAGGAGCTGGGCCTCGACGACGCCCGGTTCGGTGTCATCCAGAGCAGCTTCTTCTGGCTCTTCGCCGTCGGCTCCGTCCTCGGTGGCTGGCTCGGCGGAAAGGTGCGGGCGCGCTGGCTCCTCGCCGGCATCGCGGCCCTGTGGGCCCTGAGCCTCGCGCCGATGGCGGCCCAGGTCGGCTTCACCACCGTCGTCGCGTGCCGTGTTCTGCTCGGTTTCGCGGAAGGACCCACCACGGCGCTCGCGATGCAGGTGGCCCACTCGTGGTTCCCGGCGCACCGGCGGGCGGTCCCCAGCTCGATCGTGGTCGCCGGTGCGGGTATCGGCCCGCTGATCGCCGCGCCCGCCCTGACCTGGGTCATCGTCACGCACTCCTGGCACGCCGCCTTCGGGGTTCTCGCCGTCTGCGGCGCCGTGGTCACGGTGCTCTGGCTGGTCGGCGGTGATGCGGGGCCGGAGGACGCGCGGGGCGGTCACGGCCACGGCGTGGCCGAGGTCGCGTCGGCGCTTCCCGAGCGGGTGCCGCTGCGGCGTCTCTTCTCGACCGGGACACTCGTCGGGATGTGCCTGCTGTTCTTCGTCGCCTACGCGAACACCTCGGTCAAGGTCAGCTGGCTGCCGCTCTACCTTCGGGAGGGGCTCGGCTACGACGCCACCACGGCCGGGAACCTGGTCGCGCTTCCGTACCTCGGCTCGGCGGTCGCGGTGATCGCCGTCGGCGTGTTGTCCGCGGCGCTGACCAGGAGGGGTGTGGGGAGCCGCATGACCCGGGGCGTGCTGCCCGGCGCGATGGTCCTGGCCTCCGGCGTGTGCACCATCGCGTTCTCCTCGCTGGACCGTGGTGTGCCGCAGATGGCGCTGCTCGTCCTCGGTTCCTGCCTCAACTCCGCGGGGTACGGGGTCGCCTTCGCCGGGCTCGCCGACGTCGTGCCGGCGAAGCAGCGCGGTGCGGTCTTCGGGATCGTCACCGGCGTCTACAGCCTCGGCGGGGTCGTGGCCCCGCTGGTCGTCGGCCGGCTCGTGGACGGTGGCGACTCCGTCGCGCTCGGATACGGGGACGGCTTCCTGGTCCTCGGCGTGACGATGATCGTCGGCGCGGTCGCCGCGCTGGTGCTGGTCAACCCCGCGCGTGATGCCGCCAAACTCGCCTCTGCGTGAATCATTAAAACCATCTCCATCGACCATAGATGCCCTTGACACCAGCACTCATGCGCAAGAAAGTGAATCTGCAATAACCTAGTGACGGGAGATTCGCATGGGTCGCAGAGTGCTGGTGGCCGGGGTGGGCATGGTTCCGTTCGTCAAGCCCGGCGCAGCCGGGACGTACGACGAGATGGGTGCCGGCGCGGTCCGGGCCGTCCTGGCCGACGCGGGACTGCCCTACGAGCGGATCCAGCAGGTGTACGCCGGGTACGTGTACGGCGACTCCACCTGCGGCCAGCGCGTGGTCTACGGATTCGGCCTGACGGCTGTGCCGGTCGTGAACGTCAACAACAACTGCGCCTCGGGGTCCTCCGCGCTCTGGCTCGCCCGGCAGGCGGTGGAGAGCGGCGCGGTCGACTGCGCCCTCGCCCTCGGCTTCGAACAGATGCCCCCCGGCGCCCTCGGCGCCAAGTGGACCGACCGGCCGAACCCCCTGACGGACTTCTCCGCCGTCCTGAAGGACGTGTACGACGTCGACCCGGCCCTCCCCATGACCCCGCAGTACTTCGGCGCCGCCGGCGTCGAGTACATGGAGAAGTACGGGATGCGGCCGGAGACCTTCGCCAAGGTCTCGGTGAAGGCCAGGCGGCACGCGGCGAACAACCCGTACGCCGTCTTCCGCGACCCGATCACCGAGCGGGACGTACTGGACTCCCCGCACATGGCCGGCCCCCTCACCCGGCTCCAGTGCTGCCCGCCCACCTGCGGCGCCGCCGCCGCGATCGTGTGTTCCGAGGAGTTCGCCCGCAGGCACGGCCTCGAACCGAAGGTCGCCATCGCGGCGCAGGCGCTCCGGTCCGACGCCGCCGGTCTCTTCGACAAGAAGAGCGCGATGTCCCTGGTCGGCACCGATGTGACCCGGGCCGCCGCCGCGGAGGTCTACGAGCGGGCCGGTGTGGACCCGCGCGACATCCGGGTCGTCGAGCTGCACGACTGCTTCACCGTCAACGAGGTCCTCACCTACGAGGGCCTGGGGCTGTGCGCCGAGGGCGGTGCCGAGGAGTTCATCCTCAGCGGCGACAACACCTACGGCGGCCGCGTCGTGACCAACCCGTCCGGCGGCCTGCTCTCCAAGGGCCACCCGCTGGGCGCCACCGGTCTCGCGCAGACCGCCGAGATCACCTGGCAGCTGCGCGGCGACGCGGGAGCCCGCCAGGTCCAGGGCGCGACCCTCGGCCTCCAGCACAACCTCGGCCTCGGCACCGCCGGCGTCGTCACCCTCTTCGAGAAGGTCTCCTGACCCATGGCCATCGACCCCGCCCTCATCGGCAGCCGCACCCCCGCCTTCGTGACCGTGGCCGAGCGCGGCCGGCTCCGCTTCTTCGCCCACGCCACCGGCCAGACGGAGGCGGTCTACTCCGACCCGGAGGCGGCCGAGGCCGCCGGACACCGCGACCTCCCGGTCCCGCCGACGTTCCTGTTCTGCCTGGAGATGGACAACCCCGACCGCGGCAGGTTCCTGACCGACCTCGGCATCGACGTCCGCACCATCCTCCACGGCGGCCAGGAGTTCACCTACCACGCCCCGGCGTACGCCGGAGACGCCCTCACCTTCGTCACCGAGGTGAAGGACGTCTACGCGAAGAAGGGCGGCGCGCTGCAGTTCATCGTGCGCGACACCCACGTGACCCGCGACGGCGCACCGATCGCCACGCTCACCAGCACCCTCGTGGTGCGCGACCCGAAGGCGGACCGGCGATGACCACCCTGAGCACGGGCGACTCGCTCACCCTCCAGGCCCCGAAGATCACCCGCTCCGCGCTCGCCCTGTACGCGGGGGCCTCCGGCGACCACAACCCGGTCCACATCGACACCGACGCCTGCGCGGCGGTCGGCATCCCGGACGTCTTCGCCCACGGCATGCTCTCGATGGCCTACCTCGGGCGACTGCTCACCGACCGGGTGCCCCAGGAGCGCGTCCGCTCCTTCGGCGTCAGGTTCTCCGCGATCACCCCTGTCAACGCCACGCCCGTCTGCACCGGCACGGTCACCCGGGTCGAGGACGGACTCGCCCACCTCGACCTGACGGTCGAGCTGCCCGACGGCACCGTGACCCTCCTGGGCTCCGCCGTCGTCACCGCCACCGACTGACCCTCATCGCAAGGACGTACACCATCATGGGAACCCTGGACGGCAAGGTCGCCGTCGTCTCCGGCTCGGGTCGTGGCATCGGCCGCGAGGTCGCGCTCAAGCTCGCGGCCGAAGGCGCGAGCGTCGTGATCAACGACCTGGACGAAGAGCCTGCCGAGGAGACCGTCGCCGACATCGTCGCCGCCGGCGGCAAGGCCGTCGCCTGCGTCGGCTCCGTCACCGAGGACGACTTCGCCGACCGCTTCGTCACCACCGCGGTCGACGCCTTCGGCGGCCTGGACATCATCGTCAACAACGCGGGCTACACCTGGGACTCGGTCGTCCAGAAGATGACCGACGAGCAGTGGGACGCCATCCTCGACGTCCACCTCAAGGCACCCTTCCGCGTCCTGCGGGCGGCCCAGCCCTACATCAGGGCCAACCCGACCGACTACCACCGCAAGGTCGTCAACATCTCCTCGGTGTCGGGTCAGTACGGCAACCCGGGCCAGGCCAACTACTCCGCCGCCAAGGCGGGCGTCATCGGTCTCACCAAGACCATGGCCAAGGAGTGGGGGCGCTACAAGGTCAACGTCAACGCCGTCGCGTACGGCTTCATCCTGACCCGGATGACCGAGGCGACCGCCGACGACGAGGCGTTCGTCGAGATCGAGGGCCGGAGGATCAAGGTCGGCGTCAGCCCGCAGATCGCCGCGGCCGTCGCCCGTACCAACCCCTTCGGCCGCCCCGGCACCCCGGCGGAGGCCGCGGGCGCCGTGTACCTGCTGTGCACGCCGGAGGCCGACTACATCAGCGCCCAGGTCGTGACCGTCGACGGCGGCTCCCGCTGACCACCCCTCATCCACGCAACGGGCAACGACAGCAACGACAGCAACGACAGCAACGACAGGACCGACACATGAAGCGCACCCTCTACACCCAGGAGCACGAGGACTTCAGGGCGATGATCCGGGACTTCATCGCCAAGGAGGTGAAGCCCCACTTCGAGCGGTGGGAGCGGGACAACCTCGTCGACCGCGACCTCTTCCGCAAGCTCGGAGCGCTCGGAGTGATGGGCTTCGACATCCCCGAAGAGCTCGGCGGCGCCGGCGAGACCAGCTACAAGTACCAGGTGATCATCAACGAGGAGTGCGCACGCGCCGCCGTCTCCTTCGGCCACTACGGCGTGTCCACCGGCATCGTCCTGCCGTACCTGCTGGACCTCGCGAGCGACGAGCAGAAGAAGCGCTGGCTCCCGGGCGTCGCCTCCGGCGACATCATGCTGTGCATCGCGATGACCGAGCCGGGCACCGGCTCCGACCTCGCGGGGATCCGCACCACGGCCAGGCTCTCCGAGGACGGCACCCACTACGTCCTCAACGGTTCCAAGACCTTCATCACCGGTGCCCGCAACTCCGAACTGTGCGTCGTCGCGGCCCGTACCGCCCCGGCCACCGCGGAGGACCGCCGCCACGGCCTCAGCCTCCTGGTCGTCCCGACCGACAGCGAGGGCTTCGGGTACGGCCGCAAGCTGGACAAGATCGGGCTGCGCTCCTCCGACACTTCCGAACTTTCCTTCACCGAGGTCCGGGTGCCGGTCGAGAACCTGCTCGGCGAGCAGGACAGGGGCTTCTCCTACCTCGGCCGGAACCTGCCCCGCGAGCGGCTCTCCATCGGCGTGGGCGCCGTCGCCACGGCCACGGCCGCGATCGAGTTCGCCCGGGAGTACGTCACGGAGCGCCAGGTCTTCGGCAAGCCGGTGGCCGCCTTCCAGAACACCAAGTTCGTGCTCGCCGAGTGCGCCGCCGAGGTGGAGGCCCTCCAGGCCCTCGTCGACAGGGGCATCGAACTCGACGACACCGGAGAACTGACCGGCGCGGACGCGGCGAAGATCAAGCTCTTCGGCACCGAGGTCGCGGGCCGCGTCATCGACAAGTGCCTCCAGCTGCACGGCGGTTACGGCTACATGCTGGAGTACCCGATCGCCCGCCTGTACGCGGACACCCGCGTCTCGCGGATCTACGGCGGCACCAGCGAGGTCATGAAGACCATCATCGCCAAGGACCTGGGCCTGTGACGGCGGGCCCCGCCGGCCCGCTGGCCGGCATCCGTGTCGTCGAGCTCGGCGGCATCGGACCCGGTCCCTTCGCCGGCATGCTCCTGGCCGACCAGGGCGCCGAGGTCATTCGCGTCGACCGGCCCGCCGAGGCCGGCACCGCGTCGAAGCACCCGATCCTGCACCGGGGCCGCCGCTCCGTCGCGCTGGACCTGAAGGATCCGGCGGACGTCGAGGCCGTCCTCGCCCTCGTCGACACCGCCGACGCCCTCATCGAGGGGTTCCGCCCGGGCGTGGCCGAGCGCCTGGGGCTCGGGCCGGACGTCTGCCTGGCCCGCAACCCCAAGCTCGTCTACGGCAGGATGACCGGCTGGGGCCAGGACGGCCCGCTCGCCCAGGCTCCCGGCCACGACATCAACTACATCGCCGTCGCGGGCGCGCTCGGGGCGATGGGCGGCGCGGACGAGAATCCGCCCGTCCCGCTGAACCTCGTCGGCGACATGGGCGGCGGCGGCATGCTGCTGGCCCTCGGCATCACCACCGCGCTGGTCAGCGCCGGGCGTACGGGCGAGGGCCAGGTCGTCGACGCCGCCATGACCGACGGCACGGCGGTCCAGCTCGCCCTCGTCCACGGCCTGCTCGCGGTGGGCCGCTGGGAGGACGCGCGCGGTGTCAACCTCTTCGACGGCGGTGCCCCCTTCTACCGCACCTACCGCACCTCCGACGGCGGCCACATGGCCGTCGGCAGCGTCGAGCCGCAGTTCTACGCGTCTCTGCTGCGGGTCCTCGGGCTCGCAGGCGACCCGCTGTTCGCCAAGCAGCACGACCGGGGCAGTTGGCCCGCCATGCGGGCACGGCTGGAGGGGATCTTCGCCGGACGGAGCCGCGAGGAGTGGACCACCGTCTTCGACGGCACGGAGTCCTGCGTCACGCCGGTGTACGGACTGACCGAGGCGGCCGCGCACCCGCACAACCTGGCGCGCGGCACGTACTACACCGAAGGCGGCGTGCTCCAGCCCGCCCCCGCCCCGCGCTTCCGGGGCACCCCGGCGGGCACGCCGCGGCCTGCGCCGGTGGTCGGGGCGCACACCCGGGAGGTCCTGGCGGAGATCGGTCTCGTGCGGTGATGTGAGGGGGCGTGACGAGCGCGCGGAGAGGGGGTGCTGCCGGTGGCAGCACCCCCTCTCCGTGACGTCCGGTGCTTCAGAGGAGTTCGAGGACCGTCGCGTTGGCCATGCCGCCGGCCTCGCACATGGCCTGGAGGCCGTAACGGATGCCGTTGTCCCGCATGTGGTGGACCAGCGTCGTCATCAGGCGCGCGCCGGATCCGCCGAGCGGGTGGCCGATCGCCATCGCCCCGCCGAGCGGGTTCATCAGCGCGTAGTCCGCGCCGGTCTCCCGCAGCCAGGCCAGGGTGACCGGGGCGAACGCCTCGTTGATCTCGAAGGCGCCGATGTCGCCGATCGACAGTCCCGCGCGCTTGAGGGCCTTGGCGGTGGCCGGGGCCGGTCCCAGGGCCATGGTGACCGGGTCGACGCCGGCGAGGACGGCGGTGTGGACGCGGGCGATCGGGGTCCAGCCGTTGCGACGGGCGATCTCGCTCGTGGTGATGAGCAGCGCGGCGGCGCCGTCGGAGATCTGAGAGGAGTTGGCGGCGCTCACCACGCCGTCCTCCTTGAACGGGGTCTTCAGCGTCGCGAGCTTCTCCAGGGTCGACCCGCGTCGCACCCCCTCGTCGGTGTCGAAGACGCGCACGGTGCCGTCCGGGCCGGTGACGGTGACCGGGGAGATCTGGGCGGTGAAGCGGCCCTCGTCGACGGCCCGGGCGGCCCGCTCGTGCGAGTCCAGGGCGTGCTGGTCGAGCTGTTCACGGGTGAACCCGTACCGCTCGGCGATCAGTTCGGCGCCGACGCCCTGGTCGAAGGTGCCACCGCCGGGGAAGTAGCGGTCGAGCACGAGCGGCCCGTACGCCCTTCCGGCACCCGGGACGTCCCGGGCCGATCCCATCGGGACCCGGCTCATCGACTCGACGCCTCCGGCCACGGCGATGTCGTACTGGCCCGCGGTGACCAGCCCCGCGGCGAAGTGCACCGACTGCTGGGAGGAGCCGCAGGCGCGCGAGACGGAGACGCCGGGCACGGACTCGGGCCAGCCGGCCGCCAGCGCCGCGAAGCGTCCGACGACGCCCGACTGCTCGCCGACCTGGGAGACGGTGCCCCAGACGACGTCGTCGACGGAGGCCGGGTCGAGACCGTTGCGCTCGACGAGAGCGGTCAGGACATGGGCGGAGAGATCGACGGCATGGATGCCGGAGAGGGCGCCTCCCCGCTTTCCGACGGGGGTTCGCACGGCGTCCACGATCACTGCGTCACGCATGGGCTGCTCCTGGAAGAGGGGTGGAGGGCGCCCGCGCCCGGGCGCGAGTTACTTCAAGTTATTTCAGGCTAACCTTGATGTCCAGGGTTGAGTTGGGATCCGGATCCCCTTGACATGGGGGTAAGGGAACGTAAAAGTGAAAACTGGCTAACCCGAGAGCAAGAGAGAGGCAGCCATGCCGCGCACGGTTTTCAACGAGGAGCACGAGGCGTTCCGGCAGATGGTCCGGGACTTCCTCGCCAAGGAAGCGGTTCCGCACCTGCAGGACTGGGTCGAGGCCAAGGCCGTCTCCCGCGACTTCTACCGCAAGCTCGGCGCGCTCGGCCTGCTCGGCATGGAGGTGCCGGAGGAGTACGGGGGCGGCGCCCAGAGCGGACACCACTTCGGTGCCGTGCTCGCGGAGGAGGTCGCCCGCGCCGGGGCCACCATCGGCACCGCGATGACGCACTCCAACATCATCCTGCCGTACCTCCTGCACTTCGGGACCGAGGAGCAGAAGCGGCGCTGGGTCCCCGGCTGCGTCTCCGGCGACCTCATGCTCTCCATCGCGATGACCGAGCCCGGTACCGGCTCCGACCTCGCCGGCATCCAGACGAAGGCCGTCCTGTCCGAGGACGGCACCCACTACGTCCTCAACGGCGCCAAGACCTTCATCACCGGCGGCACGCAGTGCGACCTGGTCCTGGTGGTCTGCCGCACGTCCCCCGCCCCCGCGGACAACCGCCGCAAGGGCCTGTCGATCCTGGTCGTCGAGACCAAGAGCGAGGGCTTCGCGGTCGGCCGCAGCCTGGACAAGATCGGCCTGCACGCCTCCGACACCGCCGAGCTCTCCTTCACCGACGTGAGGGTGCCGGTGGAGAACCTGCTCGGCGAGCAGGACGAGGGCTTCTTCTACCTCGGCCGCAACCTCGCGCGCGAGCGCCTCGTGATCGCCGTCCAGGCGGCGGCCGCCGCCGAGGCCGCGGTGGCCTTCGCCAAGGACTACACCCGGGACCGCCAGGTCTTCGGCAAGCCCGTGGCCGCCTTCCAGAACACCAAGTTCGCGCTCGCCGAGTGCGCCACCGAGGTCGAGGCCGCCAAGCTCATGGCGTACGAGGCCCTGGAACGCGACGCGCGGGGCGAGCTGTCCGCCGACTACGCGGCCATGGCGAAGCTGCTGTGCACCGAGACCGCGAGCCGCGTCATCGACAAGTGCCTCCAGCTGCACGGCGGTTACGGCTACATGCTGGAGTACCCCATCGCCCGCCTGTACGCCGACACCCGCGTCATGCGGATCTACGGCGGCACCAGCGAGGTCATGAAGACCATCATCGCCAAGTCCATCGGCCTCTGAGCAGCTCCCCCGAACCCGACTTCGACCTCGAGAACGGAAACCTCACCATGCAGATCAACGGAGTCTCCGCCGTCATCACCGGTGGCGCGTCGGGCCTCGGCCTCGCCACCGCCACGCGCCTCGTCGACCAGGGCGCCCACGTGGTCCTGCTCGACCTGCCCACCTCCGCCGGCGAACAGGTCGCCAAGGAGCTCGGCGACCGCGCCGCCTTCGTCGCCGGCGACGTCCGCAGCGCCGACGACGCGGCCCGCGCGGTGGCGACCGCCGCCGCCATGGCACCCCTGCGCATCACGGTCAACTGCGCCGGCCTCGGCAAGGGCGGCCGGACCGTCGGCCGCGACGGCACGCCCTACGCCCTGGAGGACTTCGAGTTCGTCGTCGGCGTCAACCTGATCGGCACCTTCAACGTGCTGCGCCTCGCCGCCGCCGAGATGGCGAGGACCGACGAGGTCGACGGCGAGCGCGGCGTCATCATCAACACCGCCTCCGCCGCCGCCTTCGAGGGCCAGATCGGCCAGTGCGCCTACTCCGCCTCCAAGGGCGGCATCGTCGGCATGACCCTGCCGATCGCCCGGGACCTCGCAGCGGCGAAGATCCGCGTGGTCACCATCGCCCCGGGTCTCTTCTCCACTCCGCTGCTCAACAAGAAGCCGCAGGAGTTCCTCGACGCGCTCGGCGCCCAGGTCCCGCACCCCTCCCGGCTCGGCGACCCCGCCGAGTACGCCCACCTGGCGACTTCGATCATCGAGAACCCCATGCTCAACGGCGAGACGATCCGCCTCGACGGCGCCATCCGCATGGCCCCGAAGTAGACCGTCCCCCTCCGACTGCCCCAGGGAGCAACCGTGCCCACCACCCACCCCGCCCCGAAGGTCGCCATCGTCACCGGCGCCGCCCGTGGCATCGGCGCGGCGATCGCCGCCCGCCTCGCCCGGGACGGCTTCGCCGTCGCGGTCCTCGACCTCGACGAGGCCGCCTGCGCCAAGACCGTCGAGACCGTCGAGAAGGAGGGCGGACGCGCCCTCGCCGTCGGCTGTGACGTCTCGGACTCCGAGCAGGTCGAGGCGGGTGTCGCCCGCGTCGCGGCCGAACTCGGCGCCCCCACCGTCCTGGTGAACAACGCCGGCATCATCCGGGACAACCTCGTCTTCAAGATGACCGACCGGGACTTCGACTCGGTCATCGGCGTCCATCTGCGCGGCGCCTTCCTGATGGCGCGCGCCGTGCAGCGCCACCAGACCGCCGCCGGCTGGGGCCGAACCGTCAACCTGTCCTCGTCCGCCGCCCTCGGCAACCGCGGCCAGTCGAACTACTCGTCCGCCAAGGCGGGCCTGATGGGCCTCACCAAGACCCTGGCCATCGAACTCGGCCCCTTCGGCGTGACCGTCAACTGCGTGGCTCCCGGCTTCATCGCCACCGAGATGACCGAGGCCACCGCCGAGCGGATGGGCATCACCTTCGAGGAGTTCACCGAGCGCTACGCCAAGACCATCCCGGTGCGCCGGGGAGGTCGCCCCGAGGACATCGCGCAGGCGGTCTCCTTCTTCGTCCGCGAGGAGGCCGGGTTCGTCAACGGCCAGATCCTCTACGTCGCCGGCGGCCCGAAGGGCTGACCTCCCGGCGCGGGGCCGACCGGCCCCGCACGTCCCCCGCAGCCGCCCCCCTGCCCACGACGATGGAGGGAATCCCTCATGGGCCTGCATCTGCCCGACGCCATCCGTCTGCACGCGACGGAGCGCGGCTCCTCCACCGCACTCAGCTGCGAAGGCGGAACCGTCGGCTACGCCGAACTCGACTCCCGCAGCAACCGGATCGCCCGTGCGCTGCTCGCCGAGACGGCCGCCGGGTCCCGTATAGGCTTCCTCGCCCGCACCCGTAACGAGGCGGGCGAGATCCTGGTCGGCGCGGCCAAGGCCGGACTGGTCACCGTGCCCCTCAACTGGCGCCTGGCAGTGGGCGAGCTGACCGCCGTGGCCCAGGACGCCGAGCTGACGGTCCTGCTGGTGGAACCCGAGTTCCGTGCCGCGGCCGACGCCGTGCGCGCGGTCCTTCCCGGGCTGCGGCTGATCGTCATCGGCCCCTCCGAGGAGCCGGACGTGCCCGCGTACGAGACCTGGCTGGCCGCCCACCCCGACGACGACCCCGGCCGGGGCACCGGCTCGGACGCCGACGAGGTGTTCCTGCAGATCTACACCTCCGGCACCACCGGCGTCCCCAAGGGCGTCCTGCTCACGCACGGCAACTTCTACGCCGACACGACGGAGCTGGAGGAGTACCTCTGGGAGCCCGGGTCGGTCGCGCTCAACGCCCTGCCGATGTTCCACATCGGAGGGCTCGGCTGGCTGCGCGTGGCGCTCACCGCCGGCGCCACCAGCCTGATGTTCCCGGACTTCACCCCCGACGCGGCGGCCGAGACCATCGAGCGGGAGGGCGTCACCCACGCCTTCCTCGTTCCCTCGGTCCTGCACCTGCTCACCGAGCTGCCCGGCATCGAGAACCGCGACTTCTCCCGCCTCACCCTCATCACGTACGGCTCCGCGCCCATCACCCCCGTACTGCTGCGCCGCTCGATGGCCCTCTTCGGCTGCCACTTCATGGGCAAGTACGGACTCACCGAGGGCGGCGGCACGGTCACCCAGCTCCCGCCGGAGGACCACCGACCGGACGGCCCCGAGCAGCACCTGCTCACCTCGGTCGGCAGGCCCCGCCGCGGAGTCGACGTCGTGATCGCCGACCCCGAGACGGGCAGGCCGGTTCCGGCCGGGACCGTCGGCGAGATCCGCGTCCGCTCCCGCCACAACACGCCCGGCTACTGGAACCGGCCCGAGGAGACCCGGGCGCTGTACGACTCCGAGGGCCTGCTGTGCACCGGGGACGGCGGCCACCTCGACGCGGACGGCTACCTCTTCCTCACCGACCGCATCAAGGACATGATCGTCAGCGGCGGCGAGAACGTGTACCCCACCGAGGTCGAGTCCGTGCTCGCCGAGCATCCGGCGGTGTCCGAGGTCGCGGTCGTGGGCCTCCCCGACCCGGTGTGGGGCGAGGCCGTCACCGCCGTCGTGGTCCTGCGCCCCGGCGCGGACCGCCCGACCGAGCGGGAGCTCGTCGACTTCACCCGGGACCGGATCGCCTCGTACAAGAAGCCCCGCCGCGTCCACTTCGTCGACGCGCTGCCCCGCAACCCCAACGGCAAGGTCCTCAAGCGCGAGCTTCGCGCCCGAATGCACTAGAGAAAGGGACGGCGATGGCCGATCTCGAGTACACGGTCCGCGACGGGATCGCGACCATCCTCCTCAACCGCCCCGAGCGCAAGAACGCCTTCACCATCGACATGGTGCACGCCTGGGCCGACGCCCTGACGGACGCCCAGATCGACCCCGCCGTCCGCGTCATCGTCGTCACCGGCGCGGGCGACTCCTTCTGCTCCGGAGTGGACCTCTCCGCCTTCAAGGGGGAGGAACGGGCGCCACTGGGGGAGAAGGAGCTGCTGACGCAGAACGTGCACCGCGTCGCGCTCGCCCTGGAAGACGTCGACAAGCCGGTCATCGCGGCCGTCACCGGTCCTGCCGTCGGCGCCGGGATGGACATGGCGCTCCTGTGCGACCTGCGCTTCGCCGGACGCGGAGCCCGCTTCTCCGAGGGCTACATCAAGGTCGGCCTCGTCCCGGGCGACGGCGGCTGCTGGCTCCTGCCCCGGGCCGTCGGCACCTCCACCGCGCTGCGGATGCTGTGGACCGGCGACTTCGTCGGCGCCGAAGAGGCCCTGCGCATCGGCCTGGTGGACGAGGTGCACGAGGACGAGGACCTGATGGACGCGGTGTACGCGTACGCCGCCCGGCTCGCCGAACGGCCGCCGGTCGCGATCCGCACCATCAAGCGCGCCGTCCGCCAGGGCGCACGCCACGACCTGCGGACCGCGCTCGACCTGATCTCCTCCCACATGGCCGTCATCACCTCCACCCAGGACTCGCAGGAGGCGTACGCAGCCTTCCAGGAGAAGCGTCCCGGCGTCTTCACCGGCCGCTGACCCCGCTTCCCACCGCCTCGTACGCCCGAAAGGCCACCATGGACCACACCCCGGGAACGGACCCCTGCGCCGCACTGCGCGCACAGGTCCGCGAGCTGACCGCCGAGTGGCGGGACGCCGGACGCTACACCCCCCGCAGCGACTCCTGGCTGCGCTCCTTCGACCTGGACTTCAGCAAGGAGCTCGCCGCCCGCGGGCTCATCGCCATGACGTACCCGCAGGAGTTCGGCGGCGCGGGGCGCACCAACGTCGAACGACTCGCCGTGACGGAGGAGCTGCTCCGCGCGGGCGCCCCGGTCGCCGCGCACTGGATCGGCGACCGGCAGATCGGCCCGGCCGTGCTGCGCCACGGCACCCGCGCGCTCCAGGAGGAGATCGTGCCCCGGATCGCCTCCGGCGAGGCCGTGTTCTGCCTGGGCATGAGCGAGCCCGAGGCCGGCTCCGACCTGGCCTCGGTGAAGACCACCGCGGAGCGGGTCGAGGGCGGCTGGCTGGTCAACGGCCACAAGATCTGGACCACCCAGGCCCACCACGCCACCCACGCCTATCTGCTGGCCCGCACCTCACGCGAGGAGCGCAAGCACGACGGGCTCAGCGAGTTCGTCCTCGACATGGACGCCGAGGGCGTGTCGGTCACCCCGATCGTGGACCTCGCGGGCGAGCACCACTTCAACGAGGTGCGGTTCGAGAACGTCCTCGTCCCCGCCCACCGCCTCATCGGTGAGGCCGGAAAGGGCTGGAGGCAGGTCGTCGAGCAGCTCTCCTTCGAGCGCGGCGGCGCCGAACGCGCCCTGTCCAGCTACCCCGTGTTCGTGGAACTGATCGCCGCGGCCGCCCGGGACGAGGACGACCGAGAGCTGCACGCGCTGCTCGGCTCCCTCGTCGCCCGCCTCGCGGTGCTCCGCCGGCTCTGCTTCGAGGTCGCCGGCGCGATGGACGCGGGCCGGGCACCGGTCCAGCAGGCCGCAGCCCTGAAGTACCTCGGCAACGCCTTCGAGCACGACGTCATCGAGGCGCTGCGCCGCACCGACCTGTGCCAGGACCCCGCCTTCGACTCCGCCTTCGGCCAGGCGCTCCTCGCCTCCCCGGCCTTCAGCCTGCGCGGCGGCGCGGCCGAGGTCCTGCTCTCCCTCATCGCCCGCCAGGAGGCCCGCTCATGAGCCAGTTCGCCGACGAACTGCGCAGCCTGGTCGACGACCTGGCCGCGTCCGGCAGGTCCGACCTGTGGAACAGCCTGGTCGAGCTCGGCCTGCACCGGGTCGGCATCGACGAGGAGGAGGGCGGCTCCGGCGGCTCCCTCGACGATCTGCTCGTGGTGGTCGAGTCCCTCGCCGGACACGGCATCGGCGTACCGGTCGTCGAGGCGTCCACCGCGGACTGGATCATCGGCCACGCGGGGAGTCTCACCGACGGCCTCGCGACCGTCGTGCTGCTCGACGAGGCGCCCGGGACCGCGTCCGGCACGCTCACCGCCGAGCTGACCGCCGTGCCGTGGGCCCGCGACGCCGCCCGCCTGGTGTTGTGCGCGCCCGGCGCGGAACCCCTCGTCGTCGACCTGGCCCACGCCTCGGTCACCGTGCGGCACGTGGACAACATCGCCGGGGAGCCCCGTGACACCGTCCTCCTCGCGGGCACGCCCGTCACCGCCGTCGCGGGCGCGCCGGAGCACGCCGTGGTCCGCGAGCGCCTCGCCCTGCTGTGGTCGGCCGCCGTGCTCGGCGCCGCGCACGGGGCGTACCGGCTCACCAGGTCGTACGTCTCCGAGCGCGAACAGTTCGGGGCACCCCTGCTCAGGATTCCGGCCGTCGCGGGCAACCTCGCCCGGATGCGCGTCCAGCTGGTCCAGGCGGACGCGGCCCTCGCGCTGGCCCGCGACGCCGCCCCGGACAGCGGCGCCGTCGAGGTCGTACGGATCACCACGGCCGCCGCGGCCACCGAGATCGCCCAGATCGCGCACCAGTTGCACGGCGCCATGGGCATCACCGAGGAGTACCCGCTGCACCGTCTCACCCGCCGCCTGTGGTCCTGGCGCGACGCCGTCGCGTCCGAGCGCCGCTGGGCCGAGAGCCTCGGCCGCCGCTCCGCGGAGGCCGGCGAGAACGGCGTGTGGACCCGCATCACCGCCACCGCTTCCACCACCGACCGCGAGGGATGACCACCATGCCCGACCTGCCCGAACTCGACTGGGACGACACGACCGACCAGGCCAACGCGATCCGTGGCCTGATCGACAGGCTGGAGCCCTGCGTCGTGCGCAACGAAGCGGGCCGGGTCGTCTGGGACAACGACCGCTGGGACTTCCTGAACAAGGACGAGTGCCCCGACACCGTGCACCCGAGCCTGTGGCGACAGAGCCGGCTCAACACGGCCCAGGGCCTCTTCGAGGTCGCGCCCGGGATCTACCAGGTCCGCGGCCTCGACGTCTCCAACATGACGATCGTCGAGGGCGAGACCGGCGTGGTCGTCGTCGACCCGCTGACGTCCAAGGAGGTCGCCGCCGCCGGCCTCGGGCTGTACGCCCGCAACCGCGGTGAGCGCCCGGTGAAGGCCGTGATCTACACGCACAGCCACGGCGACCACTTCGGCGGCGTCCTCGGCGTCACCACCCACGCCGCGGTCGCGGCGGGCGAGTGCGCCGTCATCGCCCCCGACGGGTTCATGGACCACGCCGTCAGCGAGAACGTCTTCGCGGGACCGGCGATGCTGCGCCGTGCCGTCTACATGTACGGCCGCTCGCTGCCGGTCGGCCCGGAGGCGTCGGTCGGATTCGGCCTCGGACAGGCCCTGTCCACCGGCACCGTCGGCCTGATCGCTCCGACACGGACCATCACGGAGACGGGTCAGGAACTGGTCCTGGACGGTGTGCGGCTGGTCTTCCAGCTGACCCCGGACACCGAGGCCCCCTCGGAGATGAACTTCTCCCTGCCGGACCACCGCGTCCTGCTCATCGCCGAGAACGTCAACCACTCGCTGCACAACGTCCTCACCCTGCGCGGCGCCCAGGTCCGCGACGCCCACGCCTGGGCGTCGTACATCACCGAATCGATCCGGCTCTTCGACGGGACCGAGATCCTCATCGGCTCCCACAACTGGCCGACGTGGGGCCGCGACGAGGTGACGCGCATGCTCACCCAGCAGCGCGACGCCTACGCGTACCTCCACGACCAGACCGTCCGGCTGATGAACCGGGGCCTGACGGGTCCCGAGATCGCCGAGGAGATCCAGGCCTTCCCCGGCGAGCTGGGCAGGGCCTGGAACGTGCGTGGTTACTACGGCTCCATCAGCCACAACGTCAAGGCCGTCTACCAGCGCTACATGGGCTGGTACGACGGCAACCCGGCGCACCTGTGGCAGCATCCGCCGGTCGAGCAGGCCAGGCGGTACGTCGCCGCCATCGGCGGAGCGGACGCCACCGTCACCTCGGCCCGCGCGGCCTTCGAGGCCGGCGACCTGCGCTGGGCCGCCGAACTCCTCAATCACGTGCTGTTCGCCGAGCCCGGACACACCGAGGCGCGGGAACTGCAGGCGGAGACGTACGAACGGCTGGGCTTCGGCCAGGAGAACGGCACCTGGCGCAACATCTACCTCACCGGAGCCAAGGAGCTGCGGGAGGCCGGTCAGGACAGGCGCCGGACCGGGGCCCCGGGCAAGGAGAGCGTCGACATGCTGGCCGCCCTCTCCACCGGGCAGATCTTCGAGTCGATGGCGGTCCGTCTCGACGGTCCGCGGGCGGCCGCCCACCGTCTGCTGCTGCGCTGGGAGTTCACCGACACCGACGAGGTGTGGACGCTCCTGGTCGGCAACGGGGTGCTCACCCCCATGCGGGGCGACGCACCCGGCGCGGAGGCTCCGCAGCTGAGCCTCCGCCTGGAACGGTCCACGCTGGACCTGATCCTGGCCCAGCACACCACCTTCCCGGAGGCGATCGGCTCCGGCGCCGTCACGGTGGAGGGCGACGTCACCGTGCTCGCCACCTTCCACGGCCTGCTGGAGAAGCCGGCGCGCAACTTCCCGATCGTGCTGCCCTGACCGCACCACCGCACCATCCGGCCGGGGTCCGCGCCAAGCGGGCCCCGGCCCTTCTCATTTCTGTGAAGGACGAACGAATGCACGTGACGACCACGACCACGAAGCAGACCGACGACCGACTGACCCACCTGGTGGAGAAGGCCGTGGAGGCGTGCCGGGAGGTCGAGCGGGCGGCGCGCCGGCTCGACGCCGGACTCCCGCGTCTGCTCGAAGCCCGCCGCCAGGGTCTGCCGGTCGCCAAGCTGCCGGGCAGCGAGATGACGGCGGTCGGCTACGAGTTCGGCTCGGCGCTCAGGACGGTCCACGCGAGCCTGGCCGTGCTGCGCAGGGAGCTGTACCGGTCGGCCATCGACGACGACGGACTGACGCTCACCGAGATGGCCCGTCTCTCCGGCAACTCCCGCCAGCGGGTGGCCCGCCAGGTCCAGAGGGCGCGCGAAGAGGCTTCCTGAGCGCACCGCACGAAGGCGCCCCTGTGACCGATCAACGGTGACAGGGGCGCCTTCGTGCGGTGCGCTCTCGTGTGCTGCGAGGGTTCGGATCAGAGGCCCATGCCGAGACCGACACCGCCCAGGACGGCCTTGCCGGCGTCCGGGGAGATGTAGTTGGTCAGCGGGGAGCGCATGGCACCCGGGGTGAGCTTGTCCAGAGACCAGCCACCGCGGTCCTTGTCGGTCGTCTTGAGGTTGTAGCTGCCGGCCATGCCCGCCCACAGGAAGCCCTTGTCCTCGAACGGGAGGAAGACGCGGACGCCGTGCTGCGTGCGGTTGCCGAAGCCGTTGAGGGTCTCGGCGACGGCCGGCTTGTCGGGGTCGTCCATGCGGTAGACGTCGCCGCCGCCCATGGTCTTGAACAGGGCCGGGCCGACGACCTTCTCCAGCGCGGTCGCGGTCGCGTCCGAAGTGCCGTACGAGTACTGGGTGGTGAACGCGGACGGGATCATCAGACCCGTGGCGTCGGCGGTCGACATGTACAGCTTGTCCTGGAAGGTGGTGAAGGTCCAGGAGTACATGTTGGCCGGGTTGCCGAAGCCGGACGGGCCGAACTTCGGAGTCTGGCCAAGCTTGTTCGGCTTGGTCGACCACGTCTTCGACGCGGGGTCGTAGACCGGCAGGGCCGACTCTCCGTAGAGCAGCGTGACCTTCTGCTTCGAGGTGCCCGGGTCGGAGATCTTGAAGATCGTCGCGGCGCGGTTGGCCTTGGCGACGTCACGCAGGCGGGTGGCCTCGCTGGTGGGCTCGCCGTACTCGTTCCACAGCGAGGTGACCGAGGTCATGCCGGCGTAGTTGTAGCTGCCGACGTACAGGTCGCCGCGCCACTCCTTGATGCCGCCCCACACGATGGACTTGCCGACGACCGGGTCCGGGTCGTAGTCGTCCCACGAGAAGAGGGACTTCCAGTCGGCGGCGTCGGCGGTGGTGAGACCGCCCTCGCCGATCTCCGGGCTCATCCAGATCTTGGACGGGCCGCCGTACGATGCGGACTTCTTGGACGGCAGGACGCCCATCCAGCCGGAGACGGCGAGGCGGTTGCCGACGACCGTGATGTACCCGGCGTCGTTCGGCAGGTCGCCTACCTTCTCGAACTGGAACGGGTCTTCCAGGCTGCCGGTCCACTTCAGGATCGAGCCGCCGAGACCCGAGGCGCCACCGGTGGAGTTGGCCGTCCGGCCCGCCAGGTAGAGGCCCCCGTCGGGGCCCTGGACACCGCCGCGGCCCGTGACCAGGTCGGTGCGCAGCTGCGAGCCCAGGTAGCGGCCGGTCCTGCCCTCGAAGGCGAAGAGGGAGACGCCCTGGCGAGCGTCGAGGGCGGTGGGCTGCTTGAGGCCCATCATGAAGACGATGTCGCCGTTGGCGGCGGCGCCGCGCAAACCCGTGGTGTTCTGGAACAGCGGGTCGTCCTCGGGCGAGATGTCCTCGACCTTCTGGCTGTCCGCGTTCACGCGCAGCACCTGAGGCGTGCGCGAGTCGCCGATGCGCGGGCCGAACGTCGCGGCGCCCGAACTCTGGCTGTACTCGCAGGAGTTGACGCCCGGGACCTCGTGCGCGGCGGGCACATCGGCGGTGAAGGTGGAGATGCCACCGCAGAGCACGTTGGCCAGCGTGCCGAAGTATCCGTGGTCGCCGGAGCGGGCGGCGGCCCAGACGTAGCCGCCGTCGATCTTCTGCTGGTAGCCGGTCGGGCAGGTGCCGTCAGGGTTCGGCGCGGTGTGCAGCCCGATGCCGGCGTAGCACTCGTTGACCTGGGCGTGGGCCGTCTCCGTCACATCGAGGATCGGCCCGGGAACCGGGGCGGCGGCGGAGGCCGGGGCGGCGCCGGCCACGGAACCGAGTACGGCCGTCATGGCGGTGGCGACGGCCAGCCCGATGCGGCGTCCGCCACGAGCCTCGATGCGTATGCCAACAGTCATGGGAACGGAACTCCTTCTCTCGCGGTCCGCGTTCGCGGATCCGTGGGAGAAGCGTGTGGCCGCAACCGGCGGGTGCGGCAAGGGGAAAGCGAGATCGTCCGGGCTGTGCCGCCCGGCGCCTTCGGAGAGGCGCCGATGTGACGCTTCACAGGAATGCGGCCGGGGGCGCCGGTGGCCACCGCGAAGCCTTGTCCGGTGTCCCCCGGCCCGGCCAAGGTGAACCACCAACCCCCCCTTTCATCGCCCGCGCGGTGGGTTGTGCCTCCCCGACCCGTGTCGTCGAAGGGGCATCCGCGTGCGCGGAAGTCGTTCCGGCAGAGGAGTCGTCCTTGAACAGATGGTGGAGCACCCCCGACCGGCGCGGGAGGGCCCGTACGGCCGTCGCCGCGCTCGTGGTCGCGTTCGTCGCCGCACTGGTCGGCCCGGTCCCGGCCGCCTCGGCCGCCGCCGAGCCGCCCCTGAACACCCCCGTCGCCACACTCGACGCCGCCCTGCGCTGCCCCGGCACCTTCACCCACCCCGAGCACGAGCCGGTGCTGCTGGTCCACGGCACCACGTCCACCTACGAGGAGAGCTGGGGCTGGAACTACGCCCCGGCCCTGCGCGACGCGGGCTACGACGTCTGCGGCGTCGAGCTGCCCAACAGGTCCATGAGCGACATCCAGGACGCGTCCGAGTACGTCGTCCACGCCATCGACAAGATCTACGCCGCCACCGGCCGCAAGGCGGACGTCATCGGCCACAGCCAGGGCAACATGGAGACGCGCTGGGCCGTGAAGTGGTGGCCGCACCTGCGCAGCCGCGTCGACGATCTGGTCCTCCTGGCCAATCCCGGCCACGGGGTCACCGGCGGCAACCTCTTCTGCATCGGCTGGTGCGCACCGGCGCTGCACCAGTTCACCATCGGGTCCGACTTCGTCGCCGCCCTCAACCGGGACGACGAGACCCCCGGCGACATCTCGTACACCAACATCTACAGCCTCACCGACGAGGCGATCACGCCCTTCACGACCGCGCCCCTGGACGGCGCGAAGAACGTCTCCGTGCAGGACGTCTGTCCCGGCCGTGTGGTCGCGCACTTCAGCATGTTGTACGACGCCGTCACCTACAAGCTGGTCGTGGACGCGCTGTCGCACGCCGGGTCGGCCGTCCCCAGCCGGTTGCCGTTCGGCAAGTGCCTGGACGTGAACCTTCCCGGGGTCTGGCCGCACGAGGCCGTGGAGGGCACGGCGGTCACCGCCGCGAACTTCACCGCGGAGATCCTCAACGCCACGAAGGTCCCGGCGGAGCCGCCGCTGCGGCCCTACGCCCAGTAGCTCCGGGATGCAGGAAGGCGGGGCCGGGCAGAGGAACCCTCTGCCCGGCCCCGCCGGAAATCCCGCTTCGAAGCCGGTCTGCCCTGCCTCAGGAGTCTGCCGCCCGCTGGCGCAGCACCGTCTTGAGGATCTTCCCCGTCGCCGAGAGCGGCAGCTCGTCCACGATCACCACGTCCCGGATCCGCTGGTACGGGGCGACGCGCTCGGCGACGTACGCGATCAGGTCGTCGGCCGTGGCCGACGCGCCGGCCTCGGCCTTCAGCGAGACGAAGGCCACCGGGATCTCCCCGTGTTCCGGGTGGGGCCGGCCCACGACCGACGCCTGGGCGACCGCCGGGTGCTCCCGCAGGAGGTTCTCCAGCGGGCCGGGGTACACGTTGTACCCCTTGTAGATGAGCATGTCCTTGGCACGGCCCACGAGCGACAGCCATCCGTCCGGGGCGAGGGTGCCCAGGTCGCCGGTGCGCAGCCAGCCGTCCACGTACTGCTCCGCGGTGAGTTCGGGGTGGCCGAGGTAGCCGTCGGTGACCTGCGGGCCCCTGACCCACAGCTCGCCCCGTCCGCCGGGCGGCACGGGCGTGACGCCGTCCGGCTCCCGGATCTCGACCTCGGTGTCGAAGAGCACCAGGCCCGTGCTGCCCGCCGGGCGCGGCATCGAGCGGTCCAGCGGGCTGATCGCGACGCCCATCGTCGCCTCGGTCAGGCCGTAGCCGTCGCTGACCACGGCGTTCGGGAAGACCTCGGCGAGTTCGGCGGCCGCGGCCGGGTTGATCGGCGCGGAGCCGCTGCTGACCAGCCGTACGCACGAGAGGTCGCGCTCCCGCACGTCGGGTACGGCGAGGATCGCGTGGCACAGGGCGGGGGAGCCGGTGACGGCGTGGACGCCCAGTCGTTCGATGGTGTCGAGGTACCGCACCGCGTCGAAGCGACCGAACACGACGACGGTGAGTCCGGAGGCCACGAAGACGCTCTGGCTGACCATGCCCATGCCGTGGAAGAGCGGGGCGACGGAGATACCGGTCGCGGCACCGACCGGGATGTGGTGCGGGGTCTGCGCCTCGGTCACGTGGCGCAGCGTGACACGCCCCTCCGCGTCCGCGTGGGGGAGCGCGGCGCTGCGCCAGCACGCCACCTGGAGCACGTTCCTGAAGAGGTTGCGGTGCAGGACCCGCACGGCCTTGGGCACGCCCGTCGTGCCACCGGTGAAGGCGAGGTGCGCGACGGCGTCCCCGTCCACCACCGTCGCCGGCGCCGCCTCCGCCTTCATGAGGTCGTCGAACGCGACGGTGGCGACGGGGAACGCGGCCGGCGTCCGGTCGCCGGCCGGGGCCGCCGCCGTGGCCGGCGCGAGACAGACGAGCCGTACGGCCTCGGAGCTCTCCAGGGACTCGGACATGAGGCCCGCGACGGAGGGGTGGGTGAAGACCGCGACCGTGCCCGAGTCGTCGAGCTGGCGGCGCAGCGCGAGGGGCGGTTGCGTCGGGTTGACCGGAACCACGGCGGCGCCGGCGAGCAGGATGCCGTAGTACGCGACCGTGAACCAGATCGAGTTGGGCATGTGCACGGCGACGGCCTCACCAGGGACGATGCCCCGCTCACGCAGCCCCTGGGCCACGCGCAGGGCCCGCTCGTGCAGTTCGGCGAAGGTGAGCCGCTCGTCGCCGTCGATCAGCGCCGCACGGTCGGGATAGGCGTGGGCGGCCCCGGCGAGCAGGTCGGCGACGGTGCCGTCGGGGTAGTCGAGGGTGCGGGGCAGCCCCTGCGGCCAGAGGGTGGTCATGGCGGAACTCCTTTGTCCGGTCATGCCCGAGCGTTGCCTCGGGATGGTAGCTGTGGTTCACCCCGGTGCCGTGGCGCTCGACGACGCGGCGCACCGGAGGCGGGAGGGAACGGCGGTGAAGCCGTCAGCGGCCGCCCCAGACGGGGGCGCGCTTCTCGGCGAACGCCCGCGCGCCCTCCTTGGCGTCGTCCGACGCGAACACCGGGTCGCAGGCGGCCCGGTTGCGCTCCCAGACCTCGTCGGCCGGCCAGTCGGCCGAGTCCACGACGATCCCCTTGCTGGCACGCACGGCCAGCGGGCCGTTGCCGGCGATGTCCTTCGCGAGGGCCAGGGCACCGGCGAGCGCCTCGCCCTGCCCGGTCAGCTCGTTGACCAGGCCGAGCTCGTGGCCGCGCTCCGCCCCGAGGAACGCGCCCGTCAGCGCGTACTGCATGGCGATGTTGTACGGGATCTTCCGCGGCAGCCGCACCAGGCCGCCGCCCGCCGCGATGAGGCCCCGCCGGGTCTCCGGGAGGCCGAACTTCGCTGTCCTGGCGGCGACGATCAGGTCGCAGGCGAGGGCGAGTTCGGTGCCGCCGCCGAGCGCGTACCCCTCGACCGCGGCGATCAGCGGCTTGGCGGGCGGCGTCTCGGTGATTCCGCAGAAGCCCCGGCCGGGAACGCCGGAGCGCTCGCCGGCGGCCAGGGCCTTCAGGTCGGCGCCGGCACAGAAGGTGCCGCCGGCACCGGTGATGACCCCGACGACGAGGTCGTCGCGGGCGTCGAGCTCGTCGACGGCCTCGGCGACGGCGTCCGCCACCGCCCGGTTGACGGCGTTGCGGGCCTCGGGACGGTTGATCGTCACGACGGCGACGCCGTCCTCGAACGAGGTGAGGACCAGGTCGGACATGAGGTGTTCCTCCGATGGGCGTAGAGAGGGAGAGGGGGATCAGCGACGGCGCGCCGCCCGCGACGGCCGCACCACGGTCTCCTGCACCACATGGGCGATCAGGCTGCCGTCGATGCTCCAGACGTCGGCGAAGGCGAGGCCGCGGCCGTCCACCGAGGTGGGGCTGCGCTGGGCGAACAGCATCCACTCGTCGGCCCGGAAGGGCCGGTGGTACCAGACGGAGTGGTCGAGGGAGGTGAGGAAGACCGACGACGGCTCGTCGCGCAGCATCCGGGGCAGTTGGTGGGACAGCGCCGCGGCCGGCGCGAGGAAGAGGTCGGAGGCGTACGCCAGGGCACAGGCGTGCAGCCCGGGGTCGTCGGGCAGCCGCTCGTTCGCGCGTATCCAGAGCTTCTGCTCCGTCAGGCCGGGCGTGGTCGGCTCGGGAGGCCCGGGAACGTACCGCATGTCGAGCACACGGCAGAACTCCGCACGCGCGAAGTCCGCCGGGTTGTTCCTCGCCCAGGTCTCGTACATGTCGGGCAGGTCGGGGGGTGCGGGGGTCCGAGGCATCGCGGGCTGTCGGTCGTCCGCGGACTCCGGGCGCTTGAACGACGCGGTGAGGGTGAAGACCAGCTCACCGCCCTGGACGGCCGTGACGCGGCGGGACAGGTAGGAGGAGCCGTCCCGGACCCGCTCCACGGTGTAGACGAGGGGGCGTGCGGTGTCGCCCGGGCGCAGGAAGTGGCCGTGCAGCGAGTGCGCGGTCCGGTCCTCGGGGACGGTCCGTCCGGCGGCCGCGAGCGCCTGGGCCGCCACCTGGCCGCCGAAGGCGCGCGAGGGCATGCCGTCGTGACAGCGGCCTCGGAACAGGTCGCGCTCCAGCCGTTCCACGTCCAGGAGGGCGACGAAGTCCCCGCTGTGCGCCTGGACCCCGCCCAGGCCATGTGCGGTTGCGGTCTCGGGCCGTACGGGCATCGGGGTTCGGCCTCACAGGAGTTCGAGGATGGTGGCGTTGGCCATGCCGCCGCCCTCGCACATGGACTGCAGGCCGTAACGGATGCCGTTGTCGCGCATGTGATGGACGAGGGTGGTCATGAGGCGGGCGCCGGAGCCGCCGATGGGGTGGCCGAGGGCCATCGCGCCACCGAGCGGGTTCATCCGCGTGTAGTCCGCGCCCGTCTCGCGCAGCCACGCGAGGGTGACGGAGGCGAAGGCCTCGTTGATCTCGAAGGCGCCGATGTCGTCGATCGACAGACCGGCCTTCGCGAGCGCCTTGGCGGTGGCCGGGATGGGGCCCTTGAGCATGGTGACCGGATCCGTGCCGGTGACCACGGCCGTGTGGATCCGGGCCAGCGGCGTCCAGCCCTGGGAGGCGGCGTACTCGCTGGTGGTGACGAGCAGCGCGGCGGTGCCGTCGGAGACCTGTGAGGCGTTGCCCGCGGTGATCGTCCCGTCCTCCGTGAAGGCGGGCCTGAGCCCGGCGAGCGTCTCCATGGTCGAGCCGCGGCGCACGCCCTCGTCGGTGTCGAAGACACGGGCGGTGCCGTCCTCGTCGGTGACCGTGATCGGGGTGATCTGGCCCTTGAACCGTCCCTCGTCGACCGCCCGCGCGGCCCGCGCGTGGGAGTCCAGGCCGTGCTGGTCCATCTCGGTCCGTGTGATGCCGTACTCGTCGGCGATCAGCTGGGCGCCCATGCCCTGGTTGAAGCGGATGCCGTCGTAGCGGGCGAAGACGTCCGGGCCGAAGGGCTCGCCGAAGCTGCCGTCGCCCCGGGTGGTGCCCAGGGGCAGCCGGCTCATGATCTCCACACCGCCGGCGACGGCGACGTCGTACTGGCCGGAGATCACCCCGGCCGCGGCCTGGTGCACGGCCTGCTGCGACGAGCCGCACTGCCGGTCGACGGTGACGCCGGGGACGGACTCCGGCCAGCCGGCCGCCAGCACGGCGGCGCGGCCGACGCAGCCGGCCTGCATGCCGACCGCGGAGGCGCAGCCCCAGACCACGTCGTCGACGAGGGCCGGGTCGAGGCTGTTGCGCTCGGCCAGCGCCTTGAGCGCGTGCGCGGAGAGCGAGGCGGAATGGAGCCGCGAGAGCGAGCCGCCGCGCTTGCCCACGGCGGTACGGACGGCATCGACGATCACTGCGTCACGCATGGGGTCCTCCTGGAGGGAAGTGGGGTGAGGGGAAGGGGCGGGCTCAGAGCCCGAGGTCCTTGGCGATGATCGTCTTCATGACCTCGCTGGTCCCGGCGTAGATCCGGTTCACCCGGGTGTCCGCGTAGAGGCGGGCGATGGGGTACTCCAGCATGTAGCCGTAACCGCCGTGCAACTGGAGGCACTTGTCGATGACGCGGCCCGCGACCTCGGTGCAGAAGAGCTTGGCCCGGGCGGCGTCCGCGGCTGTCAGTACGCCTGCCGCGTGTTCCGTGAGGGCGCGGTCGACGAGCGCCTGGGCGGCGGCGACCTCGGTCGCGCACTCGGCGAGGACGAACTTGGTGTTCTGGAACGCGGCGACCGGCTTGCCGAAGACCTGGCGCTCGCGCACGTACGCGGTCGCGAAGCCGATCGCCCCGGCCGCGTTGGCGTAGGCGTTGATCGCCGCCCCGAGGCGCTCCACCGCGAGGTTGTGGGTCAGGTACGTGAAGGCCGCGCCCTCCTCGCCGAGCAGGTTCTCGACGGGGACGCGGACGCCCGCGAAGGAGAGCTCGGCGGTGTCCTGCGCGCGCAGGCCGATCTTGTCGAGTCTGCGCCCCACGGCGAAACCCTCGGAGCTCGTGTCCACGCACAGGATCGAGAGGCCGCCCCGACGGTCGGCGGGGTCGTACGCGGCGGTCCGGCAGACCACCAGGACGAGATCCGCCTGGGCGCCGCCGGTGATGAACGTCTTGGCGCCGTCGAGGACGTAATGGGTGCCGTCCTCGGAGAGCCGGGCGCGGGTGGCGATCCCCGCGAGGTCGGAGCCGGTGCCCGGCTCGGTCATGGCGATGGCGGTCATGACCTCGCCGGAGAGGAAGCCGGGCAGCCAGCGTCGCTTCTGCTCCTCGTTCCCGAACTCCAGCAGATACGGCAGGACGAGGCAGGTGTGCACCGATTCGGCACCGAGCCCGACGCCGGCGCGCCCGCACTCCTCCCGGAGCACGGCCTGGTAGGTGAAGTCGGTGATGCCCGCCCCGCCGTACTCCTCCGGCACGTTGATGCCGAGGACGCCCAGGGCGCCGAGCCTGCGGTAGAGCTCGCGGGGTACGTGGCCCTGCCGCTCCCAGTCCGCGTAGTGGGGGACGACCTCCTCGGCGATGAACGCCCGGAGGGTCGCCCGGAAAGCCTCGTGGTCTTCGGTGAACACGGTACGGCGCACGGTCCGCCCATCCTTCCTGGCACGTCCGGCAGACTCACCGGACGCCCATAAGTTAATCTGCATTAACCTTGGAGTCTAGATCTGGCGCGCCATGATCCCTTGAGTTTCCGCACTCGGTGGCCGCATAGGTGATGCAACGCTTGCCGCTTCTGTTCGCTGCCTCCCGGTACCCTCCGGGAGGCGGAGCCCGATCCGGGAGGCGGCAGTGAGCCCCTCGACGAGAGGGGCCCGGTTCCCTGGAGTGCGGTGGTGGCAGCGGTGGAGAGCGAGGGGTGAGCGTGGATCTCGTGGCGGGGGAGCTCGTCTACCAGCGCTGCCGGTGGTGCGGAACGGCCTCCTTCCGGAGGCTGCTGTGCCCGGCGTGCGCGTCGAGCGACCTCGACTCCCACCGGAGTGACGGCCGGGGCGTCGTGGTCCGGTCGACCGTGGTGAGTCGCTATCGAAGGGCGATGCGCAGCGAGTCGGTCGTGCGGTTCCCGGAGGGCTTCACGCTCCGCTGTCGGGTCGTCGGTGCCCCGCCGCATCTCGTGCGCGAGGGGACCCGGGTGCGTCCGGTGGCCGGGACGGACCCCGCCGCCGGCGAGCTCGTCTTCGAGGTGTTCGGGGTGTGCGACACCGACGACCGTGAACGGTGGCGCCGTCAACAGTGAGAGAGGACATCCGTCGGATGCGTGAATTCAGTCGAGTCGGGGTCGTGGGCTGCGGCCTCATGGGCTCCGGGATAGCCGAGGTCTGCGCGCGCGCCGGCCTCGACGTCATGGTCGCCGAACGCGGCGCCGAAGCCCTCGCGGCCGGCCGGTCCCGGCTGACCGCCTCGCTCGACCGGGGGCTCCGGGGCGGCAAGCTGACCGAGGAGGAACGCGAGGCGGCGCTTCGCCGGCTTTCGTTCACCTCCGACCTCGACGGCTTCGCCGACCGCGACCTGGTCGTCGAGGCGGTTGCCGAACACCGCGACGTCAAGACGTCCGTCTTCAAGCGGCTCGACCGCGTCCTGGCCGGTCGCGAGGCGGTCATCGCCTCCAACACCTCGTCGATCCCGATCATCGACCTGGCCGCGGTCACCGGACAGCCGCGGCGCGTCGTCGGCGTGCACTTCTTCAACCCCGTACCGGTGCAGCGGCTGGTCGAGGTCATCCCCACCCAGCTCACCGCCCCGGAGGTCACCGCGGACGTGACGGCCTTCATCGAGCGCACGCTCGGCAAGACCGTCGTCCTGGCCCGCGACCGGGCGGGCTTCGTCGTCAACGCCCTGCTCGTCCCGTACCTCGTCTCCGCCGTGCGGATGCTCGAGTCCGGGGTGGCCTCGGCCGAGGACATCGATGCCGGCATGGTGCTCGGCTGCGCCCACCCCATGGGGCCGCTCCGGCTGCTCGACCTCATCGGCCTCGACACGGCGTTGTCGATCGCCGAATCGATGTACGAGGAGTTCAAGGAGCCGCTGTACGCCCCGCCGCCGCTGCTGCGGCGCATGGTGGCGGCCGGCGCCGTCGGTCGGAAGGCGGGGTGCGGCTTCTATGCCTACACGGACTGAAGTCTCTGGACAGTCGCGTTAGTGTGAATTAACTTATCCCGCGATGGAGCCGGATTTTAGAGGCGTAATACCTGTTGGGCGAGTAGTTGTCGTTCACTTCGGCGGATCCTGCCGATCGTGTGACCGACCGCCCTCCGGCATCACCCTGCCTGCGCAATGACAGCGAGGACCCCGCACATGACCGACATCCTGGAACGCCGCACCCTCTTCATCGGCGGCCGGTGGGCCGAGCCCGCGGGCCGGGACAGCATCGAGGTGGTGTCGCCGGTGACCGAGCAGGTCGTCGGGCGCGTGCCGCACGCCACGCCCGAGGACGTGGACCGCGCGGTCGCGGCGGCCCGTGAAGCCTTCGACCACGGCCCGTGGCCCCGGATGACGCCCGCGGAGCGCATCGAGATCGTCACCCGGATCAAGGACGGGCTCCTCGCGCGTCATCAGGAGCTCGCCGAACTGATCACCCTGCAGAACGGCTGCCCCGTCACCGTCTCCGTCCGCGCGCAGGCGCTCAGCGCCGTCGCCACCTTCGGCGCGACCCTCGCCGTCGCCGCCGGCCTCGCGACGGAGGAGGAGCGGCCCGGCCTCACCGGTCCCCTCCTGATCCGGCGCGAGCCGGTCGGCGTGGTGGCCGCCGTCACCCCCTGGAACGTGCCCCAGCTGACCATCGCGGGCAAGCTCGCGCCCGCCCTGCTCGCGGGCTGCACCGTCGTCCTCAAGCCCTCCCCGGAAACGCCCCTGGACGCCTACCTCCTGGCCGAGGTGTGCGAGGCCGCCGGACTTCCGGAAGGCGTGCTCAGCGTCCTTCCGGCGGACCGCGAGACCAGCGCCTACCTGGTCGCCCACCCGGACATCGACAAGGTCGCCTTCACGGGCTCGGTCGGCGCGGGCAAGCAGATCATGGCCGCCGCCGCCCGGAACCTCACCCGCGTCACCCTGGAACTCGGCGGCAAGTCCGCGGCGATCCTCCTGGAGGACGCGGACCTCGACGCCGCCCTGCCCAACCTCGTGATGGGCGCCTTCGCCAACAGCGGCCAGGCGTGCGTCGCCCTGACCCGCGTCCTCGCCCCGGCGAGCCGCTACGACGAGATCGCCGCGAAGCTCACCGCGGCCGTCGCCTCGCTCAGGGTCGGCGACCCGTCCGACCCGGCCACGCAGATCGGTCCGATGGTCACCGAGCGGCAGCGGCAGCGGAACCTCGACTACATCCGCATCGGCCAGGACGAGGGCGCCAAGCTGCTCACCGGCGGCGGCGTCCCCGAAGGTCTGGGCACCGGCTGGTACATCGAGCCCACCCTGTTCGGCGACGTCGACAACGGGATGCGCATCGCCCAGGAGGAGATCTTCGGGCCGGTCATCTGCCTCATCCGCTACGAGGACGAGGCCGACGCCGTCCGGATCGCCAACGAGTCCCCCTACGGCCTGGCCGGCACCGTCTGGGCGGGCACGGACGAGCACGGCACCGAGATCGCCCGGCTGATCCGCACCGGCACGTACTCGGTCAACTGCCAGCGCTTCGACGTCGCCGGCCCGTTCGGCGGCTACAAGAACTCCGGGATCGGCCGCGAGTTCGGCCCCGAGGGTTTCGCCGCGTACCAGGAGACCAAGACGATCCACCTGCCCGCCCCGGCCCGATCCTGACCCCCGCCACACCCACGAGGAGCCCACGATGCACGCAGCAGTCCTGCACAAGACCGGCGACGGGACCCTGGACGTCGTCGACGTCGAATCGGTGTCCTTCGGCCCCGGCCGCGTCCGAGTCAAGATGCACAAGGCCGGCCTGTGCCACTCCGACCTGTCGGCCATGAGCGGTGTGCTCGCCCACCCCGCCCCGTTCGTTCCCGGCCACGAGGGCGCCGGCGAGGTGGTCGAGGTCGGTGAGGGCGTCACGCACGTCAAGCCGGGCGACCGCGTCATCGTCTGCTGGATGCCGCCGTGCGACGCCTGTCCTTCCTGCAGGGCCGGCGACGGACATCTGTGCCGCAGCGGCTACCGCAACCTCGCCCACCCCAACTTCCGCAGCGGGGAGACGATCGTCCCCGGGATGCTGGGCGCCGGCACCTTCGCCGAGGAGACCGTGATCGCGGCCTACGCGGCGATCCCGATCCCCGACGACGTGCCCTACGACATCGCCGCCCTCATCGGCTGCGGCGTCACCACCGGCATCGGCGCGGCCCTCAACACGGCCAGGGTCAAGCCCGGTTCGTCGGTCGTCGTCATCGGTCTCGGCGGCGTCGGCATCAGCATCCTCCAGGGAGCCAAGGTCGCGGGCGCCGCGCGGATCATCGCCGTGGACCCGACGCCGAACCGCCGCGAGTGGGCGCTGAAGTTCGGCGCGACGGAGGCCATCGCTCCCGAGGAGCTTGCGGAGACCGTCAAGCGGCGCACCGGAGGCTTCGGCGTCGACTACGCCTTCGAGGCCGTCGGCAAGGCCGGCACGCTGCGCGCCGCGTACGACGCCACCCGCCTCGGGGGGACGGTCTGCCTCGTCGGCGCCGGTTCGCGCACCGACATGACCGACATCAGCATGGCCGAACTGGTCCTCAACGAGAAGGCGATCCTGCCCTCGTTCTACGGCGGCGGCGACATCCGCCGCACGTACGCCACGATCATCGACCTGTGGCGCGCGGGCCGCATCGACCTCGACTCGATGATCACGCACCACGTCCCGCTCACGGACATCAACGAGGCGATCCGCCAGATGCACACCGGCGAGGCCCTGCGCACGATCGTCGACATCGCCTGAGTCGCTCCAGCGGCGGCGGCACGACCGGGGACTCCACGGAGGGACGAGCGGGCTCCCCGGTCGCGCGGACGTCCGGAAGCACGTCGTCCGGACGCACCGCCCACGGTGTCGCGCCCGCGACGGCAGGGGCGCACAGCACCGTCGTACGGAAGGACGTTCATCGCTAAGGTGTGCGCCATGTCAGGACCGGCCGAGACCCCGCGCGCTCCACGGCTGACCCTGCACCTCCTCGGAGGGTTCGGGGCGGTCCGTGACGACGGCGTGGAGATTCCCCGGCGTTGGCGCCGCAGCACCGCGCAGACGCTGGTGAAGCTGCTGGCCGTGGCCCCGGGGCGGAGGCGCCATCGCGAGGAGGTGATGGAGCTGCTGTGGCCGGACGTCCCGATGGAGTCGGCGGTACGGAACCTGCGGGTCACGCTCCACGCCGCGCGCCACGCCCTGGAACCGGAACTCGCGCCCCGGACTCCGTCCTCCTACGTGGTGGCGGAGGGCGAGGCGCTCTTCCTGGCGGCGGACCGGGTACGGGTCGACGCCGACGAGGCGGAGCAGTCCGCCCGGGCCGCGCTGGATTCGGGCGCGCCCGACGCGCTCGGCGCGGCGCTGGCCTCCCTGGACCGGGAGCTCCTCCCTGAGGACCGGTACGCGGACTGGGCGCGGGAACGTCGCCTCCGCATCGAGGTGCTCCGCGAACAGCTCGTACGGGCCCTCGCGGAAAGCCTGTTGGCCGACGGCCGCACCGACGACGCCGTCGGTGTGCTGCGCGAGGCGCTGGACCGATTCCCCGCCGACGAGGGGCTGCACCTGCTCCTGGCGCGGACCTGGTGCGCCATGGGCCGGCCACGCCAGGCCATCCGGCAGTACCACGCCTGTCGCGAGGCGCTCTCCGAGGAACTGGGCGTGCGGCCGGGCGCCGAACTGGAGGCGCTGCACCGGTCCGCCCTGGCGGCGCTCGACGCCCGGACCGTCCCACCGCCCGCGCGCACCCTGCCGGAACCCGCGCCGCTGCCGCCCGCGATCCGCTGCCCCGAACGCCTGCCGCTGTTCGGTCGGGAGCGCCCGCTGGAGCTCCTCGTCGAGCACGCCCGCGGGCCCGCGCCGGACCCCGGGGTGGCGGCGGCGGCCGGGCCGGCCCCCCTCGTCGTGGTGCGCGGCGAAGCGGGCATCGGCAAGACGCGGCTCGTCGCGGAGGCGGCACGCCGTGCGGCGGCCGAGGGTGTGTGCGTGCTGTGGGGCACGAGCCACGAGGCGGAGGGGCAGACGCCGTACGGGGTCTTCGTCGACGCGCTCGACGGCCTGCTCGCCGGGTGCGGTGCGGAGGAGCGTTCCCGGGTGGGCGCCGAACACACGGGGCTCGCCACCCTGTTGCCCTCGCTGGGCGGGGGACCGGCCGCCGCCGCGAGCCCCGAGGAGGAGCGGGCGCGGCTGTTCCGCGCCGTCGCCGGTTTCCTCACCGACCTGGCGGCGGCCCGGCCGGTCCTCGTGGTGCTTGACGATCTGCACGCCGCCGACCCGGGTTCGCTGAGCCTGCTCCACCATCTCGTCCGCACCACCCAGGCCAGACGTTGGCGGTTCATCGCCACCTGCCGCGACGACACCCTCGAAGCGGACGACGTGCGGCGACAGGTGCTCGACGGGATCCTGCGGCAACGGATGGCGGTGGAGGTCGACCTCCTGCGTCTGAGCCGAGCCGATTGCGCGGGACTGGCCGCCGCCGCGGCGGGCCGCCCCGTCGGCACGGACTCCGCGGCCGGCACGGACTCCGCCGGCCGCTCGGGCTTCGGCTCCGCCGAGTCCGCGGACGCGCGTCGCGCGGCCTCTCGCATCTTCCGGCTCTCGCTCGGAAACCCGCTGTTCGCCCTGGAACTGACGAGCGCCCCGGGAGAGGACCTGGAGCGCATGGAACCGCGGCACCGCGCCACCGCAGAACCGGATGCCGACGCCGTTCCCGACGGCATCCGCCGTCTCGTCGCCGGCAGGCTCGCCCGCCTGCCCCGTGACGCCCGCCGCACCCTGGCCGCCGTGGCGGTCGCCGGCGGTACCGCCGTCACGCTCACCGAGATCGAGGCCGTCGCCTCCGCCGGTCTGCATCCGCCGCTGGAGGGCCCGGAAGTCACGGCGGCCCTCGACGCGGCGGCCGGATCGGGCATCGTGGAGGAACGCGATGTCGTCCTCGGCGGCCGGGCCGTTCTCGGTTACGCCTTCCGCCATCCCCTCGTACGTCTCGCCTGCGCGGAACAGCTGGGCAGAGCCGCGCGCAGGCGGATCCACCAGGCGTACGCGGACGCGGTGTTGCGGCTGCGTCCCGACGCCGTCGACGCCCTCGCGTTCCACATGGCGGTCGCCGACGACGAGCGGGCACCGGTCTTCCTCCGGGCGGCCGCCGACCGGGCGGCCGCCCTGTACGCCAACGACAGCGCCTGCGACTACTACCGGGAACTGGTCGCCCGGCTGGACACCACCGACGGGGCGGCGGCGGGGGAGGCGCGGCTGGCCTGGGGCGAGGTCCTGCGCCGGGCCGCACGCTATCCGGAGGCCGAGGACGTGCTGAGGCGGGCGCTGCGGGATCTGACGACGGCCGGGGATTCCTCCGGCGCGCTGCGCGCCGCGGTCGGTCTGGCCGAGGCCCTGGGCCGTGCCGGGCGCCCGCTCGACGGTCTCGCCGTGCTCCGGGACGCTCCGCGCGGCCGGTCGACGGCCGGTGAGCGTGCCCGGCTCCAACTCGCCTTCGGCGCGCTGGGCTTCCACGCCGGGCACTTCGACGAGACGCTCGTCGCCCTGCGCCGCGCGGAGTCGGAGACCGCGCGGCTTCCCGCTGGGGAGCGGGATCCGCTGCTGTCCCGCACGTTCACCACCCGCGCCGCCGCCCTGCTCGTCACCGGGCAGGTACGGGAGAGCCGCGAGGCGGCCGAGGCGGCGCTGAGCACGGCCGAGCGGACCGGCGACGCGGCGCTGATCTCCAGCGCGCTCTCCGTCGTGGGCGAACTGGCCCGCGAGGAGGGCCGGCCGAAGGCCGCGCGGGACTTCGCGCGGCGTGCCGTCTCGGTCGCCCGGCGCACCGGCGACCCCGCCGTACTGGCCTTCGACCAGAGCAATCTGGCGGGCGCCGAGCTGCTGGTGGGCGACCACCGCCGGGCGACGGCCCTGTCCCACGCGGCGGTGCGGCTGGCCCGTTCGCTCGGCGCCTCGTGGGTGCTGCCGTACGCGCTGGTGGGTCTCGCAGAGGTCGAACTGCGGTGCGGGCGCCACGCGCGGGCCGAGGAGGCGCTGAGGGCCTGCGCCGACGCGATGCCGCTCGCCCGCGACCCGCAGGTGCTGGAAGGCATGCGACGACTGAGAGAGGAGATGGCCGCGACACGGACCGTCGCCCGGAGCGCCGGTTCGCCCGCCGTCCTGGACAAGCGGTAATGCGCGGGTAACGGGGGCTGCCTACGGTCCTGGCCAGCCCCGGAACCCCGGGGTGAGCGTGCCCGCACTCCCGCCCGTCCAGGAAGAACCGCCCCATGCGTGCTGCCCCGTCCCGAGCGTCGTCCGGCGCCGCCTTCCCCGAGTCGTCCGCTCCGGACGACTCGGTCCGCGCCGTCGTCGACGCGGGGGGCGAGCCGTGGGAGCGCATCCTCGACCTCCTGGAACGGCGCCGGTGCGAGCTGCCCGAGGGCAGCGTGCTGGAACTGCACAGCGCCAACCCCCAGGTCCGTCCCTCCCTCCGCGCGTGGTGCCGGCTCACCGGAACCGTGCTGCTCCAGGAGGACGAGACGGACGACCGGAGCGCGTACTGCATCAAGCTGCCGTCGTCTCCCGCGCCCGGCACGCCGACCTCCTCCCCCCTCCAGAACCCGGAGACCCCATGAGACACCCCGCCCGTGCCCGACTCGTGGCGGCGATCACCGTCGCCGCCCTGTGCTCGCCCGCGGCCCTGCCGTCGGCGGCCGCGGGGCCCGTGCCGGACGCGGCCGTCACCCCGGCCGTCTCCCCGTCCGGCGCCGCGATGAGCCGTACGGTCACCCTCGTCACGGGTGACCGGGTCACCGTCACCACCACCTCTGACGGCAGGAAGTCGTACAGCGCGGAGCCCGCCGACGGTTCGGCGCCGGGTACGATCCTCGCCCGTACGGACATCGACGGCGACGCGTACTTCTACCCGAGCGACGTCATCGGCAGGGTGGGATCCGTCCTGGACCCGCAGCTGTTCAACGTCGACGGCCTGATCCGCGACGGGTACGACGACTCCCGCGCCGGAACGCTGCCGCTGATCGTGCGCCGCGCCGGAGCGGAGCGGCCGGAGGCGCTGGCCGGCGACGGTCTGCTGCCCGCCCAGCGCGACTTCCGCTCGCTGCAGGCGAGCACGGCCGTCCTCGACAAGGACGACGCGGCCGAGCTCGGCGACGCCCTCGACACCAAGGGCGCGCTGAAGGGCGTCGAGAGCATCTGGCTCGACGGCAAGGTCCACGCCGACGCGCTGGACCGCAACCTCACCCAGATCGGCGCCGACACCGCCTGGCGGTCCGGCCGTACCGGCAAGGGCGTCAAGGTCGCCGTGCTCGACACCGGGGCCGACCAGACCCATCCCGACCTCATGGGCCGGATCAGTGCGACCAAGGACTTCTCGGGCAGTGGCGGCACGCTCGACAAGCAGGGCCACGGAACCCATGTCGCGGCGACCGTGGCGGGCAGCGGCGCCGGGGCGCCGGGCCTGCGGTCCGGCGTCGCACCGGACGCCGACCTGATCATCGGCAAGGTACTCGGCGACGACGGGTCCGGATCGGACTCGCAGGTCATCGCCGGCATGGAGTGGGCGGTCGCGCAGGGCGCGAAGGTCGTCAACATGTCGCTGGGCAGCGGCCCGACCAACGGCAAGGACCCGGTCACCCAGTCGCTCGAAGCGCTGGCCACCTCGTCCGACACCCTCTTCGTGGTGTCGGCGGGCAACAACGGTCCGAACATCAGCACCGTGTCCGCCCCCTCGATCGCCCCGCACGCCCTGTCGGTCGCCGCGGTGGACTTCGCAGGCGGCACCGCCTCGTTCTCCAGCCGCGGTCCCTCCTTCAACGGAACGGTCAAGCCCGAGATAGCCGCCCCCGGCGTCAACGTCGTCGCGGCCCGCGCCACCGGCACGAACCTCGGCACCGTGCAGTCCGACCCGGCGTACACGGCGCTCTCCGGTACGTCGATGGCCGCCCCGCACATCGCCGGCGCCGCGGCCGTCCTGGCAGAGGAGCACCCGGACTGGACCCCCGAACAGCTCAAGCACACCTTGATGGGCACCACGACGGCTCCGCAGAACGGCCAGTCCCTGTACGACGTCGGCACCGGTGTGGTGAACCTCCCCGCCGCGCTGAAGCAGACCGTCGTGGCCGACACGGGCGCCCTCGACTTCGGGCGCCTCGACGTGACCGACGGCACCGCGACCCGCTCCGTGAAGCTCACCAACAAGGGCGACGCGACGGTCACCCTGGACCTCACGGGCACCTTGGCCGCGACCGGGTCGACCCCTCCGGCCGGCCTGCTGAGGCTCTCCACCCCCACGGTCACGCTGGCCGCCGGTGAGTCCACCGACGTCACCCTCACCGTCGACGCCACGGGCACGCCCACCGGTACCTACACCGGCGCGCTGACGGTCCTTCCCGCCGGTGGCGGCCAGGTCCTGCGGGTCCCGCTGCTCCTGGACCGGGCACAGTCCGTCAAGGTCACCGTCCTGGACCGCGCCGGCAAGCCCGCACCCGCCCAGATCTCCCTGCTCAACGCGGACAGCGGTGCTTCGCTGAACGCGGAGGTCAGCGCCGCGGGCACCCGTGACCTGCGGGTTCCCGAGGGGCGCTACATGGGCCTGGGGATGATCGGGATGACCGTCGACGGGCTGCGTCAGATCGCCATCGTCAGCGCCGATCTCACGGCCGGCTCGAACGAGATCGTCTTCGACGCCCGCAGGGCCCGCCGCTGGACCGCCTCCGTGGAGGGCGCGGACACCCGGCCGGAGTTCATGGCGGGCAACCTGACCCGTACGACCGACGACGGCCGGTTCGGCATCCGGCACAGCATGCTGGCCGGCGGCGCGTACGGAGCCTTCCCGCGCGACGCGCTCTGGATCACGCCCACCACGGACGCCCACCTCGGCAAGGTCGCCTTCAACGAGCGCTGGCGCCTCGCCGACGCGGACAGCGACACCACCGTGGGCGACACGAGTGTCCTCTACGACGCGGCCTATGCCCGGACCGAGGTCGGCGACGATCCCGAGCGACGGCTGACGCGCGACGAGGTCGAGACGTTCGCCAAGGTCCGCATGACGTACCGGGGAATGAACGAGAAGCTCCGCTACCAGGAGGGCAGTACGGTCTACGGGACCGGTCTGAACGGCCTCAACGTGTCCTCGCCGTCCTACCTGACCGTTCCCCGGGAGCGCACGGAGTACATCCAGGCCGAGGACCGGACCTGGCTGCGGTTCAGCTACCGCAACCAGAGCGGGGTGTCGATGAACTACGCGCCGGCCCCCTTCACCTACCGGCCGGGCAGCAGCACGAAGTACACTTGGTTCACCGGCCCGTTGTCCGTGCGCGCCACGGGCCAGGCCACCGGGGCCCGTCTCCAGTTGAAGATGGACGACAGCGTCGATCCGGAGGGGCGTGTCGGGCAGAACGGCGACTTCACCTTCCCCCAGCGCGTCCAGACCACGACACGGCTGTACCGCGACGGGACCCTGGTCGCCGACCGGGGCTCGTCGATCGACAGGACCTTCGCCGACGCCGGCAAGGCCTCGTACGAGCTGAGCCGCACATACACCTCCGCCGGCATCTTCCCGATGGGCGGCGAGGCGACGTCCAGGTGGACCTTCACCGCCGGCGGCACGGGTGACGCGGTGACTCCGGTGAAGCTGCTCAACGTCGCGCTCGACGCCCCGCTGAACGACCTGAACCAGGCGCGGGCCGGCCTTCCGCTGCTGGTGAAGGCCGATGTGACGGGCGCCGTCGATGGCCTGCGCGAGGTGCGCGCCTGGGTCACCGCCGACAACGGCGTGACCTGGCAGCGGGTCCCCGTCCTCGGCGAGGACGGCGCGTACCGGTTCCTCGTTCCGCACACGGCGATGAGGTCCGGTGGCTTCCTGGGCGTCCGCGTCGCGGCGGAGGACCGGAGCGGCAACACCGTGGACACGGCGCTCCCCAGGGCGATTCCCGTCGGGTGAACCCGCACTGACGACATGACGGTGCCACCGCTCCCTCGGGGCGGTGGCACCGTCGCGTTCCCGGGGAGAGAGTGCCGGGGATGGCCGCCGCCGCGCTCCGGTCCTCGGGCCGGACGGGGCGTCAGGAGAGGAGTCACTAACGGCGGAGACACGGTCGCGACACGCGGCGGAAACCGGCCGTCCCTAATTTCTGTCACCCGACAGGTATTCGCAGGAACTCGCCTACGCGACAGGGGACCGCCATGACCGTCACCACCGATCCCGCCCGGCCGGCACCTCCCTCCCCGGGCGCCGCGGGCGACGGCTCGCTCGCCGCGTTCGGCTACCCCCAGGAGTTGCGGCGCCGGATGGGGAGGTACGCCTCCTTCGCCGCCGGGTTCTCCTTCATCTCCGTACTGACCACGGTCTTCCAGTTCTTCTCCCTCGGCTACTCCTTCGGGGGCCCGGGCTTCTTCTGGACCTGGCCCGTCGTCCTCGCCGGCCAGCTCCTCGTCGCCGCCTGCTTCGCCGAACTCGCGGCCCGGATGCCCATCGCGGGGGCGATCTACCAGTGGGCGAGCCGGCTCGGCACCCCGGCCTTCGGCTGGTACGCGGGGTGGATCATGGTGATCGGGCGGATCGTCGTCGTGGCGGCCGCCGCCCTCGCGCTCCAGGTCGTCCTCCCCGCGGTCTGGCCGGGCTTCCAGCTCGTCGGCGGGGACCCCTCGCCGACGACGACGAGCGGCGCCGCCAACGCCGCCGTCCTCGGCCTCGCCCTGCTGGCGCTCACCACGCTCCTCAACGTCCTGGACAACCGGGCGCTCTCGGCCGTCAACACCGTCGGCGTCACCGCCGAGATCGCCGGAGTCGCCCTCATCGTCACCCTCCTCGCCACCCACGCGGAGCGGGATCCCGGGATCACCCTGCACGCCGGTGGCCAGGGCGGCCTGATCGCGTCGCTCCTGGTGGGCTCGTTCACCGCCGCGTACGTCCTCATCGGCTTCGAGAGCGCGAGCGAGATGAGCGAGGAGACCGTCAACCCCCGGCGCACCGCGCCCCGTACGACGCTGAGCGCCCTCACCACGTCCGGCGTCTGCGGCGGCCTCCTGCTGCTCGGCGGCCTGCTCGCCGCGCCCAGCCTCACCGACGGGCGCCTCGCGACCGAGGGCCTGGGATACGTGCTGACCAGCACCCTCGGCGACGGCCTCGGCCGGGTCCTGCTCGCCGACGTGGCCGTGGCCATCTGCGCGGCCACCCTCGCGATCCAGACCTCGGCGACCCGCATGCTGTACTCCATGGCCCGCGACGGCGTCCTTCCCCGCTCGGCGCGGCTGGCCCGGGTGCCGGCGCGGACCGGGATGCCCGGCACTGCCGCGGTGGTGGTCGGAGTCTGCGCGGGGCTGCTGCTCCTGCTCAACCTCGCCTCGCCGCAGGCATTCCTGGCCATCGGCACCACGTGCATCGCGATGGTGTACCTGGCGTACGCGATGGTCACCGTGCCGATGCTGGTCCGGCGTCTGAGGGGTGAGTGGCCGCCGCCCGCCGACGGCGACCGCGACGAACTCGGCAGGCCGCTGTTCTCCCTCGGCCGCTGGGGACTGCCCGTCAACGTCCTCGCGGTCGGCTACGGCCTCCTCATGACGGTCAACCTCTCCTGGCCGCGCGCCGAGGTGTACGACCCCGAGGGCGGCCACTGGTACTTCCAGTGGTTCACCGTCCTGGTCGTCGGCGCGACGGTCGCGGCGGGCGCGGCGTACCGCTGGTACCGCCGCCGCGGGGGTGCCGGTCAGGCGAAGGAGGAGGGCTCGCCCGTCCTGGTGTGATCCACCGCCCGACGTCCGGTCAGCCGTCCGCCGCGAGGAGCCGTTGCCCCTCGCGGCGCAGCCGTGCCAGGGAGCGTTGCGGCACGCCCGCCACCCGGAGCGCCGCGTCGGCCGTCGCCGTCGCCAGGGCCCGCTGATCGCGGTCCGGGTCGGCGCGCCGGATGAGGATGACGCTCTCGGTCAGGCCGAAGAGGAGGTCCGTGCGGAGCGCCAGGCCGTCCGCGTCGAGCGCCGCTCCCGGCTCCGTGGCGGCGAGCAGCTCCGTGTAGCACCGTTTGAGTTCGGCGCGGATCCGGTGGAAGACCGCGAAGTGGTCCGTCCGCACCTCGGGCAGCAGATAGAGCGCCCCGAGGTTGTGCGGTCCGCCGCACAGCAGCGCCGCGTCGGAGTGGCACAGGGCCCACAGTCGTGCCTCCGGGGCCGCCTCCGCTTCGGACACCAGGCGGCGCGCCACCTCCAGGGAGGGCCGGACGGTGCCTTCGAGCAGCTCCGCGAGGATCGCCTCCTTGCCGTCGAAGTAGTGGTAGAGAGACGCCTGCCGCAGCCCGGCCCGCTCGGCGATCGTGCGGGTGGAGGTCGCGGTGTAGCCACGGGCGGTGAACAGCTCGGCCGCTGCCGCCAGGACCTCGTCGCGCGGCTCCAGTCCGCTGGCGGGACGCTCCTGCACCCTCGGGCGGCCGACTTTTCTGCTGGTGGGCGTGGTCACTCCGTGATCCTCGCACAGGGCCGGAGCCTCCCTCCGGGCCGAGCTCCCGGGTGAGTTTCCGGTAACCGAGGCGAAACGCACGGGCAATGGAGGCGAAGCGACCCCTCCCTAATTTCTGTCAAGCGACAGAAATCAGTTCCCACCGGAGGTCGATCCATGGCGACACCGTCAGCGACAGCGTCGACGCACGGCGCGCGCGACCATGCCCGCGCCCAGGAGGGCACACAGGTCGACACCATGCCCGTCCTGCCCGCGAGCAACTGGCCGAAGCCTCCCGAGGGCGTGGCCGCCGGGGACGTCGTGTGGGCCGAGACGGTGGCGGGCGGCTCCTACACCCACAAGGTCCTCGCCCGGGGCACCGAACTCCGGCTGACCGACCTCACGGGCGACGCCTGCGCGCACCTGCTGCTCCACTGCGCCGACCGCCCCTGGGAGCGGCTGAACACGGCCGACACCGTCAAGGTGCTCTGGAACGCGTACCTGGGCGAGGGGCACCTGCTCCTCTCCGACCAGGGCCGGGTGCTCGCCTCCGTGGTCGAGGACACCTCCGGCCGGCACGACGCCCTCACCGGCACCTCCAGCCTCGCGCGCAACACCGCCCGGTACGGCGACGGCACCCCGCAGTCCGCCTCGCCGGCGGGCCGCGAGCTGTTCAAGCTCGCCGCCCTCAAGAACGGCCTCGCCCCGCGCGACCTCCCCCCGTCCGTCTCCTTCTTCCAGGGCGTACGGATCGCCGAGGACGGCTCCACCGAGTTCACCGGATCCGCCGGTCCCGGCGGGACCGTCACGCTCCGCGCCGAACAGGACGTCGTCGTCCTCGTCGTCAACGTCCCGCACCCCCTGGACCCACGCCCCGAGTACCGCTGCGGGAACCTCGGCGTCCTCGCGTACCGCGCCCGCCCGACCGCCCCCGGCGACTCGCTGTGGGACGCCACGCCCGAAGGGCGCCGCGCCTTCCTGAACACCGTCGACCACCTCACCGCCCGGGGGATCGCATGACCGCCACCCGTACGCGGGGCCGCGTCGTCTCCGACGACACCGTCCCCGCCCGCGCCGCCTGGTCCGGGGTCGTCCGCAAGGGCGAGCTGCTGACCGTCACCGACCTGCACGGCAACCAGGCCGCCGACTTCCTGCTGTACGACGCGCACGACACCTCCGTCCGCTACAGCGCCCCCGACACGATCCAGGCGCAGGGCACCGTCTTCCTGACCACCGGCTCCGTGCTGCTGTCCAACGAGCACACCCCGCTGATGACCGTCGTCGAGGACACCTGCGGACGGCACGACACCATCGGCGGCGCCTGCTCCAAGGAGTCCAACACCCTCCGCTACGGCCACCACACCTGGTCGCAGCACGCCTGCGCGGAGAACTTCCTCGCCGAGGGCAGCAAGCACGGACTCGGCAAGCGCGACCTGGTCTCCAACATCAACTGGTTCATGAACGTGCCGGTCGAGAAGGACGGCACCCTGGGCATCGTCGACGGCATCTCGGCGCCCGGCCTGCGGGTCGTGCTGCGCGCCGAGACCGACGTCCTCGCGCTGCTGTCCAACTGCCCGCAGGTCAACAACCCCTGCAACGGATTCGACCCGACGGCCGTACGGATGACGATCACCGGCCCCGACGACAGCGACGAGGTCTGACCACGATGACGTTCGACACCCTGCTGGTCGCCAACCGCGGCGAGATCGCGGCACGCGTCATCCGCACCGCCCGCCGACTCGGCCTGCGCACCGTCGCGGTGTACTCCGACACCGACCGTGCCACCGAGCACGTACGGCTGGCCGACGAGGCCGTCCGGCTCGGTCCGGCGCCCGCCAAGGAGTCCTACCTCGACGCCGATCTGGTCCTCAAGGCCGCCAAGGACACCGGCGCGGGCGCGATCCATCCCGGCTACGGCTTCCTGTCCGAGGACGCCGACTTCGCACGCCGCTGCGCCGACGCCGGCATCGTCTTCGTCGGCCCCACCCCCGAACAGCTGGAGCTCTTCGGGGCCAAGCACACCGCGCGCGCCGCCGCACGGGCGGCGGGCGTGCCCCTCGCCCCGGGGACCGGGCTCCTCCCCGACGTGGCCGCCGCCCTCGCGGCGGCCGAGGAGACCGGCTACCCGGTGATGCTCAAGGCGACCGGAGGCGGAGGCGGCATCGGCATGCAGGCGTGCCACGGCGCGGCGGACCTCGCCGACGCCTGGGAGCGGGTCCAGCGCGTGGCCGCGGCCTCCTTCTCCTCCGCCGGTGTCTTCCTGGAACGGCTCGTGGAGCGGGCCCGGCACGTCGAGGTGCAGGTCTTCGGCGACGGACAGGGCAGGGTCGTCACCTTCGGCGACCGCGACTGCTCTCTCCAGCGCCGCAACCAGAAGGTCCTGGAGGAGGCCCCGGCACCAGGCCTCCCGGACCACGTCCGGCACCGGCTCGCCGAGGCCGCACGGGATCTCTGCGCGTCGGTGGACTACCGCTCCGCCGGCACGGTCGAGTTCGTGTACGACGCCGCCCGCGAGGAGGCCTACTTCCTGGAGGTCAACACCCGCCTCCAGGTCGAGCACCCGGTCACCGAGGAGATCTACGGCGTCGACCTCGTCGAGTGGATGCTGCGGCTCGCGCAGGGTGACACCGCGGTCGTCACCGAGCCTCCGACGCCCACCGGCCACGCCGTCGAGGCCCGGATCTACGCGGAGGACCCCTCCCGCGACCACCGCCCCAGCGCAGGCCTGCTCACCCGCGTGTCCTTCCCCGAGGACGTCCGCGTGGACGCCTGGGTGGAGACCGGCACGGAGGTCACCACCGCGTACGACCCGATGCTCGCCAAGGTGATCGCGCACGGCGCCGACCGCGCCGAGGCGCTCGACCGGCTGGACGCGGCGCTCGCCGCGACCCGCGTCGACGGCATCGAGACCAACCTCGGCCTGGTGCGGGCCGCGCTCCGCCACGGCGACGTACGCGCCGCCGGCCACTCGACCGCCTCGCTCGCGGCGATCACCGACCCCACGCCGCGCATCGAGGTCGTCGCGCCGGGCACCCTGACCACCGTGCAGGACTGGCCCGGCCGTACCGGCTACTGGCAGATCGGTGTCCCCCCGGGCGGCCCGATGGACGACCTCTCCTTCCGGCTCGGCAACACCGCGCTCGGCAACGATGCGGGCGCACCCGGTCTGGAGTGCACCCTCCAGGGCCCCTCCCTGCGCTTCACCCACCCGACGACGGTCTGTGTCACCGGAGCCCCGGCGAGTGTGACGATCGACGGCCTTCCCGTGCCGCAGTGGGAGCCGATCACCGTCGACGCCGGACAGACGCTCGCCGTCGGCACCCCCGACGAACGGGGACTGCGCACCTACGTGCTGTTCGCGGGCGGCCTGGACGTACCGGGGTTCCTGGGCAGCGCGGCCACCTTCACCCTCGGCCGGTTCGGCGGGCACGGTGGCCGCGCCCTGCGCGCGGGCGACGTACTGCACGGCGGCGAGGCGCGTACGGAGACCGCCGTCGTCCCCGTCGACGAGCGGCCCTCCTTCGACACCGTGTGGCGGGTCGGCGCGGTCGAAGGACCGCACGCCGCACCGGAGTTCTTCACCGAGGACGACATACGCGACTTCTACGCCGCGGACTGGAAGGTCCACTTCAACTCGGCGCGCACCGGCGTCCGCCTCGTCGGCCCCAAGCCGCGCTGGGCACGCCCGGACGGCGGCGAGGCGGGGCTGCACCCCTCCAACATCCACGACACGCCGTACTCCGTCGGCGCCGTCGACTACACCGGCGACATGCCCGTCCTCCTCGGCCCCGACGGCCCCTCCCTCGGAGGCTTCGTCTGTCCGGCGACGGTCGTCACCGGACAGCGCTGGAAGCTCGGCCAGCTACGCCCCGGCGACACCGTCCGCTTCGTCCCGGTCACCACGGCGGCGGCGGGGGAGCTGCGGCGCAACCCCGCGTCGGAGCCGCGGGCCGACCGCGAGGCCATCGTCGACGGGGGCGTCCTCGCGCGCCTGGACGAGAGTGGAGGCCGCCCGGCGGTCACGTACCGGCGCAGCGGTGACGACAACCTCCTCATCGAATACGGGCCCATGCAACTCGACCTGGCCCTGCGCATGCGCGTCCACGCGCTCGCGGAGGCGCTGGCCGCGCGGGGCCTCCCGGGCGTCGTCGACCTCACCCCGGGCATCCGCTCGCTCCAGATCCAGACGAACCCCGACGTGCTGTCCCCTCAGGCGCTCCTCGACGCCGTGCTGCGCGTGGAGGAGGAACTCCCGGCCACCGACGAGCTGGTGGTACCCAGCCGGACCGTGCACCTGCCGCTGTCCTGGGACGACCCGGCGACCCGCGAGGCCATCGCCCGCTACACGGCCGGCGTGCGCGACGACGCCCCGTGGTGCCCGTCGAACATCGAGTTCATCCGCCGCGTCAACGGCCTGGACACGGCCGACGACGTGTACCGGACCGTCTTCGACGCCGAGTACCTGGTCCTCGGCCTGGGCGACGTGTACCTCGGAGCGCCCGTGGCCACCCCTCTCGACCCGCGGCACCGTCTGGTCACCACCAAGTACAACCCGGCCCGCACCTGGACCGCGGAGAACTCGGTCGGCATCGGCGGCGCGTACCTGTGCGTCTACGGCATGGAGGGGCCGGGCGGCTACCAGTTCGTCGGCCGCACCACGCAGGTGTGGTCGGGCTGGCGGCAGCGCGGCGCCTTCGAACCGGGCAGGCCCTGGCTGATGCGCTTCTTCGACCGGATCAGGTGGTACCCGGTCGGCGCCGACGAACTCCTGGAGCTGCGCGCGGACATCATCTCCGGCCGGTTCGTCCCGAAGACCGAGGAGGGCACCTTCTCGCTCGCCGAGTACCAGGCCTTCCTCGACGAGAACGCCGAGTCGATCACCGCCTTCCGCGACCGGCAGAGCCGGGCGTTCGGCGCCGAGCGCGACGCCTGGGAGGCCGCCGGCGAGTTCGCCCGCGCCGAGGCCGCCGCCGAGGTCGCGCCGCCGACCGCCGACATCACCGTGCCCGAGGGCGGCCGACTGGTCGAGGCCGAGTTCACCGCCTGCGTCTGGCAGGTCGACGTCCGGATCGGGGACCGGGTGTCGGCGGGTCAGCAGCTGGTGGCGCTGGAGGCGATGAAGATGGAGGCGCCGGTACCGGCACCCGCCGACGGGATCGTCGTGGAGGTCCTGATCAAGCCGGGCAGCCAGGTGGAGGCGGGCACCGCGCTCGTCGTCCTCGCTCCCGTCGAGCTCGCGGAGGCAGCAGCATGATCACGACAGTGGAGCGGGTACGCGCCGCGTACACCCGTGTCGCCCAGATGGACCGGCCCGAGGTGTGGATCGATCTGCGCCCCCGGCGGGAAGCGGAGGCGGACGCCGCCGCGGTCGACGCGAGAGTCGCGGCCGGCGAGCGGCTGCCGCTCGCCGGCACGGTGTTCGCGGTCAAGGGCAACATCGACGTGGCCGGGCTCCCCACCACCGCCGGCTGCCCCTCGTACGCCTACGCGCCGAAGGCCGACGCCCCGGCGGTGGCGCGCCTGAAGGCGTCGGGCGCCGTGCTCCTCGGCACCACCAACCTCGACCAGTTCGCGACCGGCCTGGTCGGCACGCGCAGCCCGTACGGCGCCGTCCGCAACGCCGTCGACCCCGCGTACGTCTCCGGCGGCTCCTCGTCCGGCTCGGCGGTCGCGGTCGCCCTCGGCATCGCGGACTTCGCCCTCGGCACGGACACCGCGGGCTCCGGCCGGGTCCCGGCCGCCTTCAACGGCGTCGTCGGCATCAAACCGACCTTCGGCCTGGTCCCGACCGAGGGTGTCGTCCCCGCCTGCGCGTCGCTCGACTGCGTGACCGTCTTCGCCCGCACCCTCCCGGAGGCCGAGCGGGCGCTGTCCTCCATGGTGGCACCGACGGGTCGCGAGCTCCCCGCGCTGGAGCAGCGCCGACCGGGTCCGTGGCGGATCGCCGTGCCCGAGCCGGGGCACCTGGGCGAGCTGGACGAGGGCTGGGCCGAGGCGTTCGAGGCGGCCGCGGCCCGGCTCGCCGAAGCGGGCGCCGAACTCCGGCCCGTCGACCTGGCACCGTTCACCGAGGCGGCCTCGATGCTGTACGAGGGCGCGTTCGTCGCCGAGCGCTACACCGCCGTCGGCGCCTTCCTCGACGGACACGCGGGCGCGGCGGACCTCGACCCGACCGTGGCCGGGATCATCTCCCGGGCCCGCGACATCCCGGCCCACCGGCTCTACGCGGACCGCGCGACGCTGTCCGTCCTCCGCGCCAGGGCGCTGGCGGCCCTGGGCGACGCGGACGCGCTCCTCCTGCCGACGACACCAGGGCACCCGACCCTCGACGAGGTCGCCGCCGACCCCCTGGGCGCGAACGCCCGCCTCGGCCGGTTCACCAACTCGACGAACCTGTTCGACATGGCGGCGGTCGCCGTCCCCGCCGGCGAGGTGAAGGGGCGGCCGTTCGGCGTCATGCTGATCGGCCGGGCATTCACGGACGAGCGGCTCGCGCGCGTCGCCGGCCTGCTCACCGCCCCGCCGGCGCGTCTCGCGGTGGTCGGCGCGCATCTGTCCGGGCAGCCGTTGAACGGGCAACTGCTCGCCCTGGGCGGCCGTCTGGAACGCACCACCACCACCGCGTCCGCCTACCGGCTGTACGCGCTGGACACGGTCCCGCCCAAGCCGGGACTCGTCCGGGTCCGCGAAGGCGGTGCCGCGATCGAGGCCGAGGTGTGGCGGCTCCCCGCCGAAGGGCTGGGCACACTCCTCTCGTCTCTGCCCCGCCCGATGGCGCTGGGCAGTGTGGAACTCGCGGACGGCAGCTTCGTGCCCGGCTTCCTCTGCGAGCCGGAGGCCATCGACGGCGCCCGCGAGATCACCACGTACGGCGGCTGGCGCGCCGCCCTCCGGTCCATCGAGGACGAGGCCCGCGCCGGCCGTGGCGCGGCGTCCGCAGGGTAAGAGCGCTTCCTCCGGCCGCCCTCGGGCGGAGACGAGTTCGTGATTCCCTGTGCCCGCTGAGTGCTCCGGACAGGGATCCCGCCACCGTCGGAGGCCGTAGCCACCTGGCGCGCCGCGCCGCGCCGAAGACGCTCAGCCCGTGCGCCGCCGATCGACGGCGGCTTCGTACCCCACCTCCGGCTCGCGAGGCCGCCCGTTGAGTGGTCTCAGGCGGGCGGCAGGCGGCGAGCCGACTTCCGGGGCGGCCCGGCGACGTCCGGCCGACGGCCAAAGGGACCCTTCTGCACGAAACAGAGTGAGGTCGGCGCCCGACAGGTCGGTGACGCGTGCACGCACGTCGTCAGTGTGTGCGGAAGGGTTTCCCGCAGGATTGATGGCTCATCAGGTAAGTCGGCATTCGGTCAGCGCGAGTCGCCGGGCGTTCCCAAAGGTATTGACGGAACAAGCGTCGATGACGGCGGGAAAGCCCAGGTGGAGACCCGTTCGTCTGACCTCGTAGGCCCAGCCGGCGGGAGTGTCGGGGGCTGCGACCGGTGTGTGGGTGTGCCGGGCGGCAGGGTTCCAAGGCCCCTGTCCCCGGCCGCCGCGAGCACGGAGGCGTGCGGGCGGAAGTCCGTCTTGATCGAGCTGGACGATTTTGGTCCGTCCGTTGAACGGGCCGCCGGTCAGCTTGACGCCGACGGTGCTGCTGACCACCTCGCCGGCGGGCCAGCGGTGGACGACCTTCATGCGCTCGGAATCCTCGGCCCCCATCTCCGAAGCTGATCACGCGCTCATCCGCAGAGCAAGTAGCTCTCAAGTCGCCGCGGCGGTCCGGGATTCGTGGAAGGTTCCGTCGCGGAGCATCGCGAAGAGGACGTCGGCTCGTCGTCGGGCGAGGCAGAGCAGGGCCTGGGCGTGGTGTTTACCCTGGGCGATCGGGGCTTGACCCTGGATGTTGGACACCAGAGACACTCGGACCTTGACAGTCCGGGTGGACAGGAGTCCTGCACCGATGGTGATGAAGCGCTACCCGCCGGAGTTCAAGGCGGACGCGGTCGCGCTGTACGAGTCGCGGCCGGGATCGACGATCAAGCAGGTTGCCGAGGATCTCGGGGTCAATCCGGAGACGCTGCGCAACTGGATTCGGGCGGCCGGTCGGCGCACGCCCCGGGCCGCGACGTCGGCAGTTGCGGCTGCGGGCAGCGCGTCGCTGGAGGCGGAGAACGCCGCCCTGCGCCGGGAGAACGCCGAGCTCAGGCAGGAGCGGGAGATCCTGCGCCGGGCGGCCAAGTATTTCGCCGGAGAGACGCGCTGGTGAACCGCTTCCAGTTCGTCGCCGACCATCAGCGCCGTTACGGCGTGAAGCGGTTATGCCGGGTTCTCGGGTTGGCCCGCTCGAGCTTCTATCACTGGCGCCGCACCGCCCCGGACCGGGCCGCCCGGCAGGCGGCCGATGCGGGACTCACAGCCCGGATACGCCGGATCGACCGGGATTCGGACGGCACCTACGGCCTTCCGGGGATCACCGCCGAGCTCCGCGACGGCGGCGAGCGCGTGAACCACAAGAAGATCGCCCGGCTGATGAAGGCCGCCACCATCACCGGTCGGCGACTGCGCCGCAAGCGCACCACCGTCGCCGACCCGGCCGCGGCCAAGGCGCCGGACCTGCTCGGCCGCACCTTCACCGCAACCGAGCCGAACACGAAGTACGTCGGCGACATCACCTACCTGCGCATCGGGGCGGGCAAGTTCCTCTACCTGGCCACCGTCCTCGACCTCGCCTCGCGCCGCCTGGCCGGCTGGGCGCTGGCCGACCACATGCGCGCCGACCTCGTCATCGACGCCCTCGCCGCGGCCGAACGCACCCGCGGCAGCCTGCACGGTGCGATCATGCACACCGACCACGGATCGCAGTACACCAGCAAGGCGTTCGCCGACGCCTGCCGGCAGGCCGGAGTCGCCCAGTCCATGGGCGCGATCGGCAGCTCGGCGGACAACGCCGCCGCGGAGAGCTTCGACGCGACCCTCAAGCGGGAGCTGCTGCAGGGCCGAAAGGGCTTCGCCGACGAACGCGAGGCCCGTCCGGCGGTCTTCCGCTGGTGCCATCGCTACAACACCGTCCGCCGCCACTCCCGCCTCGGACAACGCAGCCCCCTCACCTACGAGACCGCCCTCGCCACCCGATCGACCCCCCTGGCCGAAGCCGCATAGCCCGTGTCCAACATCCGGGGTCAAGGCCCGTCACGGGCGGTAGAGCAGTTCCAGGAGGATGGCTGCGATGAGTTGCCACGCGCCGGCGGCGAGCAGCCACATGCTGTCGAGGGCCAGCCCGACGGCGCTCGTGAGGGATGCGCCGACGAAGAGCGTGCGGGAGAGGCGGCGCACGCGGTGGTCCGAGGGCAGGCGTCCGTCCGCATGATCACCGTGACCGCCGAGAAGGGCGCCGTACCCGGCGCCGAGGAACCGCCCGATACCGGCGCGCGGCACAAGCTGACCGCCGTCACCGGGCTCGCGGCCCTGTCGCTGGACGCGATGGCGTCGGTGGCGTACGGGCCCGAGGCCATCGTGCTGGTCCTTGCGGCCGCCGGCGGGTACGGGCTGGGATTCACTCTGCCGGTGACGCTCGCCATCGCGGGGCTGCTCGCGGTGCTGGTCGCCTCGCACCGGCAGGTCATCGCCGCGTTCCCGGACGGCGGCGGTTCCTACGCCGTCGCCAAGGCGCACCTGGGGCGTCGTACGAGCCTGGTCGCGGCCGGTTCGCTGGTCCTCGACCACGTCCTCAACGTGGCCGTCGCCGTCACCGCCGGGGTGGCCGCGCTGACGTCCGCCTTCCCGGGCCTGTACGGCGACCGGCTGGTGATCTGCCTCGGCGTCCTGGTGCTCATCACAGCCGTGAACCTGCGCGGGATCGTCGACTCGGCCCGCGCCTTCATCGTCCCGACCGCCGTCTTCGTCGGCGCGATCCTCGTCGTGATCGCCGTCGGCCTGTTCCGCGACGCGCCCGTCTCCACCGCGGTATCCGACGGCCGCGCCTCCGTCCTCGCCGACAACGCCACCACCGTCGGCACCCTGCTCCTCCTCAAGGCGTTCGCATCCGGCTGCTCCGCGCTGACCGGTGTGGAGGCGATAGCCCACGCGGTGCCGTCCTTCCGGGCGCCGGCCGCCCGCCGGGCGATGCGGGCGGAGGCGGCGCTGGGTGTGCTGCTGCGTTTCTGACGCGCTGCTTCGATCTCGTCGAGGCGTCTGCGTTCGGCGGCTTCGCCGCGAAGCGTGACCTCCTGCGCGATCTCGGCGAGCTGGTCTCTGAGGGAGTGGCCCGGGGTGTCGGCCCATTCGCTCCGCCTGTGCGGCCGGCCGTCCCTGAGGACGCAGCGGAGGCGTTCGGACGGGGCGTAGTCGAAGCGGGGGAACCTGGTCCAGGACACCCTGGCCGGAAGTCGTCGCCACGGACTCCACTGGCTCGCTGTGCGGCCGAAGCCAGTGCACGCACCGCCCCCGCGATAGGGCGGAGCAGTCAAAGCCGAATTGGCACAAGGGTCTCCCCGAGCGGTCGGGACCTTCGTGCTGCCGGGCGCCGCCTCGTGCGGTCCCCGCCTTGGGTGGTGGACTGGCGGGCTGCCGGACCGGGGCCCAACCACGCTGACGGCCCGGCAGCTCCGGGAGCGCGGCGAGTGAATCGGGCTGGATCTCCTCGATCGTCTCGCCGCCCGCGCTGCGGCGCAGGACGGTGTGGAGCATGTCGTCCGTGATGACCGGCGGCCGGCCACCGTGCGTGAGGCACAGTCGATCCGATAGGGCTATTGGTCGCAACAGCTTCTGGCTGACGCCGAACCCTGCAGCAGTTTCAGTGCGGCCGTGGCAAGCCTTCGGGCGGTGACGTGCGGTTCGGCGGCGGGCAGGATGAGATGGCTGATGGTCATGCGGACGATGACGTCCGCTGTCATCTCGAGAGTCTCCGTGTGCTGCTCCGGGTAGCGTGTGCCCAACCATTCCCGCACCAGGTGCTGGCCCGCGTCGAAGATCGGGTCCGCTCGGGCGGTGAGGTAGGGGAGCAGACTGTCGGAGCCATGGCGGGCGGCTGCGATGACAGCCCGTATGAGGGGCTGGGTGTGAGCTTCCTCGAGTACGTACCGGATGGCGGCTTCGAGGCAGGCTTGGGAGTCGGGCAGGCCGGGATGGAGCGTGTCGGCCACCCCGGCGAGGAACTGCCGGGTCTCACGGATCACCAGCGCGCGTCCCAGACCGGCCCGATTGCCGAACTCCTTGTAGACGGAGGGGCGGGAGACCTGAGCTCGTGCTGCGACGGCCGAAAGACTGACCTGGTCCCATCCGGCTTCGCAGGTCAGGTCGCGAGCGGCATCGAGGACGCTTATCCTCATCCGCTTGCGCCAGGCGATCCGCGGGGAGTCGGGAGGTTCTTCACCTGCGAGCCAATTCGTCGTGCGTCGCTGTTCTGTTGCCATGGCACATGTCTGTTCGCGAGTTGGGCCGCCGGACCACGAGTAGCTCCGCGAGCATGCGGCCGTATGAGCATGCGGTGGTGTCGGCCCCTTGGTACGGGGGATGGGGCCGACACCACGCCAGGGAGTCCGGGTGAACCGGACTGTCAGGAACGCTTGCGACGGGCGACCAGGACGAGACCGCCACCGAGGGCGAGAGCGGCCGCCGCCATGCCGATGGGGACCAGGGGATCGGATCCACCGGTCTGTGCGAGCGGACCGTTTCCGCCGTCCGCGTCAAGGCTGGAACCGCCGTCACCCTTACTGGCGCTCAGCCCTTCCGTGCTGGGCGAGGCGGTGGTGCCGCTTGTGCCGGGCGAGGCCCCGGTGCCGGGCTCGCCGGGCTGCTCCTCCCCGGGCTGGGCCTCATCCTGCCGACCGTTGGAGCCGGAATCGTCGAGGTCGGAATCGGAAGCCCCCTGCGTCATGTCACCGGTACCGAATCCGTAGGCGCCGCGGTCGGGCGCGCCGCCGGCCCGGCGGGTGCCGGTGGTGACGGCGGCGAACGGAATGCCTGACCCGATGGCTGGGGAGCTGTCTCGCAGCCGGAAGGCCGTGTCCGACGTGGTGCCGGCGTCGGCGAACTCCGGGTCGGCGACGATGTCGTGCGGACCCTTGACCTCAGGAGCCTTGCCGCCGAAGTAGACGTTGTAGTCGTAGGTCACGTCCACGTTGCGGGACTTGCTGTTCGTCGCCTGGCCGGGCCGGCCGTACGCGATGTTGTTGAGCAGCCGGACGTCGGTGCTGTCGTGGGCGAAGATGTTGGCGTAGCTCTTCATGCGGGTGCTTCGGCCGTTCAGGTACGCCGTGTTGTGCACGATGTCGACGTGCTGGCTCTTGTAGGAGTGGATTCCCGAGCCGCCGTTGTCGTAGGACAGGTTGCCGGCGACCAGGACGCGGCCTCCGTAAGCGGGGTGGCCAGCGTCGCCCTTGAGCGTGTCGATGATGATGCCGTTGCCGTCGGAGTAGCAGCGGCACCTCTCCCACTTGATCTTGGTCTCGTTGTCGTGGACGCGATTACCGGTGATGCGGATCTTGTACGTCCTGGTGTCGGAGCTCCCCACGTCGCGCGGAGTGAGGACGGAGATGCCGCTGGTGGCATAGACCGTGTACCACGAGTTGGAGTACACGTGGTTCGCGGAGATGGTCACGTGGTCGGATTCGATCGCCGATATGCCGCCGCCCGCGCACGCGTGCACCTCGTTGCCGGTCACCTCGATGTGGTGCGACGCGGCACCCGTGGCTCTGTCTCGTTCGATCGAGATGCAGTTGGTGTTGTAGGTGGGGTCGCCCTTCTTCGATCCGCGTTCGGCCCCGGCCAGGTTGAGGGCGGCGTTGTTGCCCTTGATCTCCAGATTCTTGATGGAGATGTAGGACGCGCCGTGGACGCTGATGCCGTTCCATGCCTTCACCGGGTGGATCACCGGCTTGTGGCCGGGGTGCGCGGTGAAGGTGATCGGTGCGCCGGGGCGGCCCGAGCGCTTGATGGTCAGCACATTGGATCCTGCGGAGCGTTCCGAGTACGTGCCGTTCATGATCGAGACGGTGTCGCCGGGGCCGGCGCTGTCGGCGGCCTTCTGGAGGGTGCGGAAGGGCGCTCCGGTAGAGGTTCCCGGATTGCTGTCGCTGCCTTCGGGGCTCACGAAGTAGGTGCGGTCTGCCGCATGGGCTGTACCGGCTCCGACGGTGACGATGCCGAGCGGGGCGGATGACGCGAGCAGTGCTGCGGTCACGGCGAAGGTGTGCGTGCGTTTCATTGGTGCCTGGTCTCCGAAGTCATCCGGACTGAAGCGGGCCGTGTCTTCTCTCGGTCGAGACCGTGCACAGGAAGGAGTGTGCCGGGAAGGACAGGGCAAGGGCGTCACGCCATGTCAGAGTGCTGCCCCGGGGCGGTGCGCGACCCATGGCTGCGCTCCGAAGTCCGTTGTGGGGGTGTGGTGTTGCGTGAACGACAGTTACAGAAGTGGAAAATGAACGCAACCCTGTACCGCCTGTAAACATTCTGACGCCCTGTCAGTTCAGAGGGGCGGTGCCGAGTTCCGGCAGCGGCCGTTTCGAAGAACCTCTGTACGGGGGTTGCGAGTTGGCATGCTGGTATATCAGCATGCCGCCATGCCACAGATCGACTATCCAGTGAACAGCGCCGAAGCCCTGCCTCCCGGCTCGCTACCGCCGCTGCGCCAGGCCGTCTCCCGAACCGACCGGGTGCGGGAGGCGCTACGGCAGGCGATCCTCGAAGGTGCGCTTCAGCCCGGAAAGCCCTTGGTGGAGCGGGAACTCGCGGAGGTGTACGGGGTGTCCAAGACCCCGGTGCGCGAGGCCCTGAAGCAGCTCCACTCCACCGGCCTGGTGGAGATCAACGCCTACCAGGGAGTCAGTGTCCGCCGCCCCGACAACCGTCTCGTGCAAGAGCTGTACGCCGCCCGCTGTGCAGCGGAACCCGAGGCCGTACGCCTGGGCGCGGTCCGTCTCGGTGCGACCGCCCACGCGGCCGCCCGCCAGGCGCTCCAGGACGCGACCACGCTGATCGGCTCGGGCGAGACGCGCGGTCTGGGCATCGCCAACCGGCGTTTTCACCGCGAGCTCTACAGCGCCTGCGGCAACAGCTTCCTCTGCGGCTTCCTGGACCAGCTCCAGGACCTCACGGCCTTCGTGGCCGGTCTCGGCTGGCGGCTGCGTGCCACCTGGGAGGAAGAGGCCGCCGAACACGCGGCGATCCTGGAGGCGATGGAGCAGGGCGACGGTCCGCTCGTCGAACGGTTGACCCGCGCTCACATCGAGAAGGCCAAACAGACCATCTCCCGCGCGCTCGGCGACGGCCTCGGCGACGACCGGTGAACGTCGAGCTGTTCGCCCACCCGCTCTCCTTCCGCCGGCACCCGCAGGTCCAGGCGGACCGACTGGCCGCCCATGGCGTCGACGGTGTCCACCTGGCGTTCAGCTATCACGGCGGGCGGTGGCTGCTGACGACCAGCGACCCGTGTGCCGTGGCCGACTTCCGGGCCGGGCAGTGGTTCCGCGACGAAGCCGTCCCCGTCAACGGGAACGACCTCGCCCTGCCGGCGCTCGGTGACGACGCGACCACCGCCACGACCGCCTTGCTGCGGGCCGGCCTCGGTGTGACCGCCTGGCTCGTCGGGCTCCACCAGTCCGGACCCGCCACCCGGCATCCCGAATCGGCGCTGCGTAATGCCTTCGGCCACCACTACCGGCACGCACTGTGCCCGGCACGGCCCGAGGTCCGCGCCTATGCCACCGATCTTGTCGCCCGAACCGCCCGTCGGCCCGGTGTCACCGGCCTCGAACTCGAAGCCTTCGGCTACCTGGGCTGGCAGCACCAGAGCGCCCATGACAAACTCGGCGCGGCCCTGCGCCCGGTGGACCGCTGGCTGCTCTCACTGTGCTTCTGCTCCGCCTGCGCGGAACGCTTCACCGACGCGGGCATCGACGTGCCCGCCTTCGCCGAGAACGTCCGCGCGGCACTGCTCGCCCAACTCGCCGAGCCGCGCGAAGCCGGCGACCTCGACGCCGACGCACGCACCGCCCTGGGCTCCGACCTGCACGACACCGTTCTCGCCGTGCGCTCGCGAACCACCGTGGCCCTCGTGCGGGACGCCGTCGCCGCAGCCGACGGACTGCCCGTCTCCATACGCACCACCAGTGACCCGTATGCCTGCGACGGCAAGTCCGCCGCCGACACGAGCGCCCTCGCCGCCGCAGCGGGCGCCCTCACCGTCACCGACCTGTCGGGGAATCATGACGCGCTGCGCCGCGAACTCGCCTCAGCGGCCCGGACCGGCGCACAGGTGACCGTCGGATGGAACCTGGCCGTCGGCCGGACCACCGGCGAGCAGCAACTCGCGGATGTCGCCCGGGACGCGTACGCGGCCGGAGCCCGCTCCCTGGCCCTGTACGCCTACGACCTGGCCCCAGCACAGCGCCTCGCGTGGCTGAGTGGCCTCTCCCGCCTCGCCGGCTGTCCTGACACGGCCGAGCCCGCACCCTCGACCCCTATACCGGAGCCGGTGAAATGACCGGATACCTCGTACGCAGACTCTTCCAACTGATTCCGGTCGCCCTCGTCGTCTCCCTGGTGCTCTTCATGCTCCTGCGGCTGATGCCGGGCGACCCCACCCTCGCCATCCTCGGCCAGGAGGCCACCGAGCAGGACCGAGCGGTACTCCGAGGGGACCTCGGCCTCGATGCACCGCTGTGGCAGCAGTTCACCCAGTGGCTCGGCGATCTGGTCCGCGGCGACCTGGGCAGCTCATGGCTCACCGACGAGAAGGTGGGCACGGTCATCTCCGACCGGTTCGCCGCCACGGTCGAGCTCGGAGTCATCGCGATGGTCTTCGCCGTCCTCGTCGGGATCCCCGCGGGCATCCTCGCCGCCGTCCGCCGTCGCAGCCGCACGGACACCGCGCTGAACTCCGTCGGTCTGCTCGCCCTGTCCGCCCCTCACTTCTACCTCGCCGCACTGCTCATCCTCGTCTTCGCCCTGTGGCTCAAGGTCCTCCCGCCCTCGGGATACGTTCCCTTCACCGAGGACCCCGTCGAGAACCTGCGAGGCATGGTCCTCCCGGCTCTCACGATCGGCTCCACCATCGCCGCGGTCACCATGCGCCAGACCCGCGCCGCTCTCCTCGCCGCGTTCAACGAGGACTACATCCGCACAGCCGAGGCATCAGGTCTCTCACGTGGCCGGATCGTGGGCGTCTACGCCCTGCGGAACGCCATCGTGCCGGTCGTGACCGTGATCGCCCTCCAGATCGGGGCGCTGATGAGTGCCACCGTCGTCACCGAGACCGTCTTCACCGTCCCCGGCATGGGCACCTTGATCGTCGACGGCATCTTCAGCCGGGATCTCCCCGTAGTCCAGGGCGCCGTGCTGATGGTCGTGGTCCTCGTCCTCCTGGTGAACCTTCTGGCAGACCTGGTCTACGCCTGGCTCGACCCGCGCATCACGTACTGACTCGGCCCTCGCGCCCACAGAGTCACCCGATCCGCGCCGCCGATCAGCACGTCCCGCACCGCACGTCCCGCACGTCCCGCACTGCACGTCCCGCACCGCACGTCCCGCACGTCCCGCACCGCACGTCCCGCACGCACCTTCTGGAGCGCTGATGGCCCTAGACCTCGCGCCGAAAGTCCCCCACAGACCGGTTCTCGACCGGCTGCGCCGTGACCGCCGCGCCCACATCGCCGTACCCCTGCTGTTCCTCCTGCTCGTGGCCGCCGCCGCCGCACCCTTCATGTCGGACTCGGTCAGCGCCACGGACACCGGCCGGCTCCTGACCGGTCCCAGTTCCCGGCACCTGCTCGGCACCGACGAGATCGGGCGGGACGTCCTGGCCCGGATCGTCGCCGGAGCCGTGGTCACCTTAGGGGTGGCCACCATCACCGTGGGCGCCGCCCTGATCGCCGGCACGGCGCTCGGTCTGATCGCCGGATACCGCGGCGGCTGGGTGGACACCCTCGTCATGCGCGTCTCCGACGGACTGCTCGCCTTTCCCCTCCTCGTCCTCGCCCTCACCGTGGTCGCGGCCCTCGGCCCCGGGCTGCGCAACGCCCTGATCGCCATCGCCGTCGTCACCACCCCGCGTTTCGCCCGCGTGGTCCGGGGCGAGGTGCTCTCCCTGCGCACCCGCGAATGGGTGTCCGCCGCACGTATCGTGGGCGTCACACGGACGACGATCATGCGCCGTCACCTGCTGCCCCACCTCGCCGGCACCCTGCTGGTGTTCGCCGCCCTCCAGGTGTCCACCGCGATCATGGCCGAGGCCGCGCTGAGCTTCCTGGGGCTGAGCGTCCAGCCCCCGCAACCGAGTTGGGGCGCGATCGTCGCCAGTGGCACCGACCACCTGAGCGCGAGCTGGTCGCTCAGCGTCTTCCCCGGACTCGCGATCCTCCTCACCGTCGCCGCGTTCAACCTGCTCGCCGACGCCCTGCGCGACGCGCTGGACGCCCACCGCCCGGACCTCGCACCCGCGCGCTGAGCCGTCTCACACCCCTTCACCCCGTTCCCCCCCGTACAGAGGAAGTACTTCGTCATGCCCAACTCCACGCCGCCACGGATACCACGTCGCACCGTCCTGGCCGGTGCCGCAGCCACCGCGGCCCTCGCCACCCTGGCCGGATGCGGCTCCTCGGACTCCTCCGACGGAACCTCCGGGGGAACGCTCACCGCCGGCTTCGACAACGAGCCCGTCACCCTCGACCCGGCGCTGAGCTCCGCCATCTCCTCCGACCGCAACGTCCTCAACCTGTTCTTCGACACCCTGCTGCGTCAGCGCCGCGACGGAACCTTCGAGCCGGCCCTCGCCACCCAATGGACCGACACGGGCACCGAGATCACCTTCGAGCTCCGCCAGGGCGTGAAGTTCCACGACGGAACCCCCTTCGACGCCGACGCGGTCGTCCTCAACCTGAAGCGGATATCCGATCCCGCGACCCGCTCCACCAAGAAGGCCGCGCTGGCCTCCATCCGCGAGGTGAGGGCAACCGGCCCGCGGACCGTCACGGTCACCCTGAAGGCGGCCGATCCGCTGCTGCTCACCCAGCTCGCCCACGAGCCCGGAATGATCGCCTCGCCCACCGCGCTCGCCAAAGGGGCCGAGGAGTTCGGCCGCAGGCCGGTCGGAACCGGCCCCTTCACCCTCCGCCAGTGGAGGACCAAGGTCCAGCTGACCGCCGAGCGCAACAAGACGTACTGGGCCAGGACCGAGGAAGGCGACGCGCTTCCGCTCCTCGACAAGGTGGTCCTGCGCTTCGTCACCGAGGCCAAGGTCCTGCGCGCCGAACTGTCCACCGGCGGAGTGCACCTGGTGCGCGCCCTGCCACCGGAGGAGTACAAGCAGCTGGCCGACGCCCCACGGATCACCATCAAGGACGAGGGCGTACGCCGCAACTACTACGCCTCGCTCAACGTCACCAAGGGACCCTTCCGCGACCCGCAGGTACGCGCGGCCTTCGCGATGGCCGTCGAGCGCAGGTCCGTCGGCAAGGCCGCCGCCGGCGGCGACTTCGACATCGCCCCCTCCTTCGCCACCGCCGGCGACTGGTTCCACGACGACGCCCTCGCCCCCCTGCCGTACGACCCCGAGAAGGCCCGCGCCACCCTGGACAAGGCGGGACTGCGCGGAAAGGTACCCATCACCCTCCTCGCCCGCCGTCGCGCCCCCGACCCCACCGTCGCGGAGCTGCTCCAGAGCCAGCTCACCGCCGTGGGATTCGCCCCCAAGGTGGAGATCCTCGAGTTCCCCAGCTGGAGCGCATGCGGAAGCAGGACTTCGACGCGGCGATCCTCGTCGTCGACATCCCCCGTCTGGACCCCTCCCTCACCTTCGACCCGTACTTCGCCAGTGACGGCCCGAGCAACTGGTCGGGCCTGAAGGACTCCGCCCTCGACGCCCTGCTCGACAAGGGGCTGAGCACGGACGACCGCGCCGTGCGCAAGCAGGCGTACGTCGACGTGCAGCGCCGCATCCTGGAGAACAACTACTGGGTCTTCCTGCACCAGGCCAAGTCGCCGCTGATCCAGAGCAGCAACCTCAAGGGCGTCGCTCTCGACGTCGACGGTCAGTGGCGCCTCGAGCGTGCCCGGCTCGGCTCCTGAAGGGCCTGCGATGACCCTCCTCGACATCAGCCGGCTCGCCGTCACCTTCCACACCGCTTCCGACGAGCCGCCCGTGCGCGCTGTGGACGAGGTCAGCCTGCACCTCGCCACCGGTGAGACCCTCGCCATCGTGGGCGAGTCCGGTTCCGGCAAGACCGTCACCGCCCTGAGCCTGCTCGGTCTCAACCCGCCCCCGCCCCTGTGCGAGACCACCGGGTCGATCCTGCTGGACGGCACCGACCTGCGAGGCATGGACCGGCGCTCCTGGCGGGAGGTACGCGGCAACCGGGTCGCCATGGTCTTCCAGGACCCCGGCACCGCCCTCAACCCGCTGCTGACCATCGGCACACAGATCATGGACGCCGTCCGCGCGCACGAACGCATGAACCGCGAGCAGGCGCGGAAACGGGCGGTCGAGGCGTTGACCCAGGCCCGCATGCCCGAGCCCGAGAAGCGCCTGACCCAGTACGTCCACGAACTGTCCGGAGGCATGCGCCAGCGCGCCGCCATCGCCCTGGCGATCGCCGCCCGCCCACGACTCCTCATCGCCGACGAACCCACCACCGCCCTCGACGCCGCCGTCCAGGCCGAGATCATGACCATGCTCCGCTCGCTGTGCGACGACCTCGGCATGGGCCTGATCCTCATCACCCACGACCTCGGCGTGGTCGCCGAACAGGCCGACCGGGTCGCGGTCATGTACGCCGGGCGGATCGTCGAGAGCGGACCCACCGCCCAGGTCCTGGCCGATCCCCGCATGCCCTACACCCAGGCACTCCTGGCAGCGACCCCGCGTCTGGACGCACCCGCCCGCACCCGCCTCGCCTCCATCGAGGGCCGGCCACCCCGGCTCAGCGAACGCCCTCCCGGCTGCTCCTTCGCACCACGCTGCCCGGTTCGCACGGAGAGCTGCGAAAGTGCCGTGCCCCCGCTGCTCACCGTCGGCGAGAACCACGCGGCGGCATGCCTGTTCGCCGACGCACCACGCGAACGGCCCCTGGCGCTGCCCCTGACGACCGACGACCTGCCCCAGGACGCCGAACAGGAGGGCGGCACGCCGCTCGTCGAGTTCGATGCCGCCGACCTGCGCTATCCGGTCCGCACCGGAGCGCTGCGCCGTATCACCGGGCACGTCGACGCCGTCCAGCAGGTGAGCCTGAAGGTCGAGCCGGGACGGACGCTCGCTCTCGTGGGGGAGTCCGGCTCGGGCAAGACCAGCCTGACCAAGATGCTGCTCAGGCTGGAGACCCCCTCCGGGGGGACCGTCCGCTACGACGGCATCGACGTCCGACGGCCGTCCGCGTCGGAGCTGCGGCGGCTCCAGCGGGAGGTCCAGGTCGTCTTCCAGAACCCGTACGCCAGCCTCGATCCCCGTATGACGGTCCGAGAGATCCTCGCCGAGCCGATGCGGGTCCACGGGCTGGACACCGCGGAACCCGAGCTCGTACGCCTTCTCCAGGACGTCGGCCTCGACGCGTACGCGCTGGACCGCTTCCCCTCCGCCTTCTCCGGCGGACAGCGCCAGCGCATCGCGATCGCCCGGGCACTGTCCCTGCAGCCGCGGCTGATCGTCTGCGACGAGGCCGTCAGCGCCCTGGACGTCTCCGTCCAGGCCCAGATCCTCAACCTGCTCGCCGACCTCCAGGCCGCCCACGGCATGGCCTACCTCTTCATCACCCACGACCTCGCCGTCGTCAGATCGGTCGCCCATCGCATCGCCGTCATGCGGCAGGGCCGGATCGTCGAGGAAGGGCCGGCCGACCGGATCTACGAGACCCCCTCCCACCCGTACACCCGCGCACTGCTCTCGATGGCCCCGGGGCGCACCGCGCCCCGCCTCGCCGGCGCGGAGAGCACTCCCGGCACCGACAAGGAACGGAGCATCACATGGCCGAAGTGACCCGAGTCCGCCTGACCTCGATCAACACGCCGCGGCACAACAGCATCACCTGCGGGCACATCGTCGTCGAACTCCTCACCGACGACGACGCACTGACGGGCATCGGTGAGATGTCCGACCTCCAGCACCTCCCGCGCTACCACCTCGACGTACCGGAACTGGAAGCCACCCTCAACGAGATCCTCGTGGGCCTCGACGCACTCCAGACCACCGAGATGGAACGCCGCCTGGAAGCGAACTTCCCCCAGGCCGGATACATCTACGACAAGAGCCGCGCCATCAAGTGCGGGGTCGACATCGCCTTCTGGGACCTGGCCGCGAAACAGCTCGGTCTCCGGGTGTGCGACCTGCTCGGCGGCGCGGTCCGCGAGTCCGTGCCCATCGCGTATCCGATCTTCCGCCAGCAGCACGAGGAGGACGTCGAACGCAATCTCGCCATGGTGGGACAGCGCCTGGAAGAGGGCTTCACCTACTTCCGCGTCTACGTCGGACGCCGCCTCGACCTGGACGAGCGATTCCTGCGCACCGCCCGCGAACGGTTCGGCGACCGCATCACCATCAAGTCCCTGGACTTCTCCAACCTCCTCGACGCCAAGGCGGCCTGCGCCTTCGCCGAGCGGGTGGCCGACGTCGGCTACGACCTCGTCGAGTCGCCCGCCCCGCACCACGACATCCGCGGTCTGGTCCAGGCTCGCGACCGGCTCGCCGTCCCGATCAGCGAGCACGTCTACAGCTTCCGGTGGGCTCTGGACCTCGTTGCCGCGGACGCGGTGGACGTGTTCAACGTCAGTGTGATCGCGATCGGCGGGATCACACCGGCCCGCCGGATCTTCGCGATAGCCGACGCCGCCGGCAAGGCGTGCCTGGTCGGCACCACGCAGGAGCTGTCCATCGGCACGGCGGCCGCCGCCCACATCGCGATGGCGATGTCGGCCGTCACCGTCCCGAGCGACCCGGTCGGACCGCTCCTCTACACACGGGACGTCGTCACCGACCCCGTCCGTTACACCGGCGGCCTGCTGTCCGTGCCGCAGGGCCCCGGCCTCGGCATGACTCTCGACCCGCAGCGGCTGTCGGCTTCCGCCGGACCGCTGACCTGGGCGGCCACCAGCGCCGCCGCTGTCGTCGACCGGCAGGTGGCCGCCACGTGAGCGACACACCGCAGCCGACGGGTGACGCCCGTGCCGAAGGCCGCTTCACCGGCCGTGTCGCGCTGGTCACCGGAGGCGCACGCAACATCGGTCTGGCCATCGCATGGAGGCTCGCCCAGGAAGGCGCGGCGGTCGCCCTCAACGGCCCCGACCCGACCGAGACCGAAGCCGCGGCCGCAGCCATGCGCGACAGGGGCATGTCCGCGGTGGCCTGCCCCGGCGACGTATCCGACGCCCGTCAGGTCGACGCCTGCCTCAACCGTACGGTCGATGTCCTCGGCGGACTCGACCTGCTGGTCAACAACGCGGCCGCACCCATGCTGGGGCGTGGTCCGCTGCTCGACATCGACGTCGCCGACTGGGACCGCAGTTTCGCCGTCAACGCGCGCGGGGTGTTCCTGTGCACGGTGGCAGCCGCCCGGGTGATGTCGGCCGGCTCCTCGGTCGTGAACATCTCCTCGGTCGGGGCCACCCGTGCCCACCGGGCCGCCGTCGCCTACGACGCCAGCAAGGGCGCCGTCGACGCGGCGACCCGTGCGATGGCCCTGGAGCTCGCGCCCCGAGGGATCCGCGTCAACGCGGTCGCCCCCGGCCCTGTCATCAACGACCGCTTCGCCCTCCTCGATCCGGCCCAGCAGCAGACCCGCGCGCAGCCGGTCCCACTCGGCCGGGTCGGCGACGGATCCGATGTCGCCGGGGCCGTCGCGTTCCTCGCCTCGGCGGACGCGTCCTTCATCACCGGACAGGTGCTGAACGTCGACGGGGGACTGAGCGCGCAGCTCAGGCCGCCGGGGGCCGACCCCGCTCTCGACCGTCCCGTCCCCTGACCGTCCCGTCCCCTGACCGGCCGCACCACCGTCCCGGTCCGTACCCGTCGGCCGTTCTGCCGCACCGAAGGAAGCTCGACATGACCCAGACCCCCCGGCAGCCCCTCGACCCCGATGATCTGGCCGCCCTGGGCGAGGCAAGCACCGCCACCATCACCACCCAACTCTTCAAGCACGGCCTGCGCAACACCTTCCTGGCGGGCCTGACCTGTGTCACGCCCGACGCCAGGCGCATGGTCGGCGAAGCCTTCACCCTGCGCTACATCCCGGCCCGCGAGGACATCGACACCCTTGAGGTCTACGACGACTACGACCACCCGCAGCGCCTGGCGGTCGAGCAGGCCGGCCCCGGCCAGGTTCTCGTCGTGGACTGCCGCGGCCAGGGACGCGCCGCCGCCGCGGGCAACATCCTGCTGACCCGCATGGCGGTCAACGGCGCCGCCGGCGTGGTCACCGACGGCACCCTGCGCGACATCGAGGAGATCAGCCGCCTGCCCCTGCCCGTCTTCGCCACCGGGGCGGCCGCCATGACCAACCTCGCCCAGCACCACGCGGTCGACCTGCAAGTGCCCATCGGGTGCGCCGGCGTCGCCGTCTACCCCGGGGACGTCATGGTCGGCGACGCCGACGGTGTGGTCTGCGTACCCCGCCACCTCGTCCCGGTCATCGCCAGGGCGGCCCGGGAACAGGAACTGCAGGAGGCGTTCATCGTCGCCCGCGTCGCAGGCGGCGCCCCCCTGCGCGGCACCTACCCCCCGGACGCGGCGACCCGCCGCGCCTACGACGAGTCGCGCGGCGCGCTGCCGGCGACCGACTGACCCCCGTCCGCCCGGCGCCCTCCGACCGTGCCGGCGGCCCGGTCTCCGGAGCGCCGGCAACCGGCGCTCCGGCAGCACGACCCACATCCCGTTCACCGATCGATTCGCCCTCCCCCGCAGAAGGCAGGAATCATGGTCAACCCCGCCCCACCCGGCTCTGTACGTTCCCGTACCGGGAGGACCGTCCCGCTCCTCCTCTCCGGCGCTCTGGTCGGCGCCCTGATCTCCGTCGCCTCGGCAGGCCCGGCCGCCGCGGCAAACCTCTCCAGCACCTTCGACACCGTCGCCCCCGGCTCTCCCGCTCCCGGCTGGACGACCAGCGGCGACGTCACCGTGCAGGACGTGACCGGCACCGTCGACCGCAGCCTTCGCCTGCGAGACGCCTCCACGACCGCCAACACCACCGCCACGGCCACGTTCGGAACCACGACATCGACCGTCGTCGCCGGATTCCGGCTGCGAGCCGCCCAGTCCACCGCCACGGTCGGCGTGCACCTCGACGGCTCGGGCGGCCACAGCGTCACGGTTGCCATGAGCCCCACCGGCCGTCTCTACACCTACGACGGCGCCACCCAGGTCGATCTCGGCGCCTATGTCCCCAACCGCTGGTACGACATCCGTCTCGTCGCCCGCCCCGGCACCGCCGGCGCCGACCTCCACATCGACGGCGAACGCCGTGCCGCCGGGCTGGACTTCCGCACCTCCACCACCGATCTGGGCAGCCTGCAGGCCGGGGTCTCCGTAGGCGACACCGGCACCGCTTACCTCGACGACGTCCGCACCACTGTCGAGGCATCCCCGACGGGCTGGCCGCACCTCGGCACGATCGCCCCCCGCACGGCCGCGCAGGTGGGTGCCTCCAAGCTGCTCGTCGGAGCGGAGACCCTCGACCGCGACTACACGAACTACCAGGCGTACGCCCCCTACCTGGGGCGGCTGGGAGCGACAGGGGTCCGCCTGCAGGGCGGCTGGGCCAAGACCGAGAAGACGAAGGGGGTCTACGACTGGACATGGCTCGACCGCATCGTCGACGACGCCACGGCTCGCGGCGTCAGGCCCTGGCTCCAACTCTCCTACGGCAACGGCATCTACACGGGCGGCGGAGGCGCCGGCCTCGGCGGCCGGATCCCGACGTCCACCGAAGCCCTGGCCGCCTGGGACGCCTGGGTGACCGCCATGGTCAAGCGGTACGAGAACCGGGTCACCGAGTGGGAGATCTGGAACGAGCCCAACCTCGCCGGCATCCCGGCAGCCACGTACGCCGACTTCTTCGCCCGCACCGCGGCCCGCGTCCGCGCCGAACAGCCCGAATCCGTCATCTACGGGCCGGGCGAGGCCGGCATCGACGTCCCGTACACGAAAGACTTCCTCGTCCGGCTCTCCGGACAGGGCCACAGCCACCTGCTCGACGGCATCAGCTACCACCCCTACAACCCCAACCCCGACGACGTCTGGACCTATCAGCAGGTCGACAAGCTCCGGGCCCTGATCGACCAGTACGCCCCCGGAGCCGTACTGAGGCAGGGTGAGAACGGTGCCCCCAGCGCGCCCAACAGCTTCGGCGCGCTCGGCGACCTCGACTGGACCGAACTGAGCCAGACCAAGTGGTTCCTGCGCCGCCTCACACACGACCTCGGCCAGGGCATCAGCACCAGCGCCTTCAGCATCTCCGACCTCCACTACCCCTCGAAGATCAACAGCAAGGGCCTGCTCCAGACGAACAGCGACAAGTCGATCCGCTACGCCAAGCCGTCCTACTACGCGGTCCAGACCCTCGCCGCCGTCATCGACAGCACGGTGACGGCGCTGCCGGCCTACGCGTTCACCACCGACTCCGCCACCACCCTGACCGTCCAGGGCTTCGCCAAGCGCGACACCGGACGCCAGATCGTCGGCGTCTGGAACGGCACCACCACTCCGGGCGACAGCACCACCCGCACCCCGGTCCGTCTGACCCTCCCCGACGGCGACTTCACCGACCCCGTCTACGTCGACGTACGGACCGGCGCCGTCTTCGGCATCCCCGCCGCCGACTGGACGGTATCGGGTGGCACCCACACCTTCCGCAACGTGCCGGTGTACGACTCGCCCGTCCTCATCGCCGACCGCTCCGCGATCAGGCTCTAGAAACCGCCGGGTCCCGCCCCCTCCCCGGGCGGGGCCCGGCTCCGAGGAGACCCCCATGCACGCCACCGCACGAGCGGCCCTGCGGTCGGTCGTCGGACCCGGTCACTTCCGGGAGACGGACGGCGAACTCGTCCCCTACAGCCGGGACGCGACCCCGCTGTTCCACGCCCGGCCCGACGCCGTCGTCTTTCCCGCGGACACCGCCGAGGTCGCCGCCGTCCTCGACATCGCCACCCGCTACGCCGTCCCCGTGATCCCACGCGGCGCCGGCTCCAACCTGTGCGCCGCCACCGTCGCCTCCCGAGGAGGCATCGTCCTGGTCCTGACCCGCCTGAACCGGATCCTCGAGATCGCTCCGGCCGAACTCCTGGCCCGGGTCCAGCCCGGCGTCACCAGCGCTACCCTGGCCGAAGCCGCCTCCCGCGACGGCCTCTTGTGGGCCCCCGACCCCGGCAGCCGCACGGTGGCCACCATCGGCGGCACGATCGCCACCAACGCCGGCGGCCTGCGCGGCCTCAAATACGGCGTCACCCGCGACCACGTCCTCGGCCTGGAAGCGGTCCTGCCCACGGGAGAGGCGATCCGCACCGGAGGCCGCCTCCGCAAGGACGTCGCCGGATACGACCTCACCCGGCTCCTCACCGGCTCCGAAGGCACCCTCGCCGTCATCACCGAAGCCACCCTCGCCCTGCGGCCCACCCCCACGACGGCCGGTACCGGAGTCGCCTACTTCCCCGACCTGGCCGCCGCGGGCCGGGCCGTCACCGCGATCATCGCCGACGGCATCCTGCCCGCCACCCTCGAATTCCTCGACCGGTCCTGCATCCGGGCGGTGGAGGAATTCGCCCGTCTCGGACTGCGCACCGACGCCGGGGCACTGCTCCTCTTCGGCGACGACGGCGCAAGCGACACGGTCGCCCACGCACTGGAGCGCATGAGCGACGTCTGCACGGCCCACCACGCCCTCGACGTCACGACCGCCGCCGAAGTGGCGGACGCCGAGGCGCTGCTCGCCGCCCGGCGATGCGCTCTTCCCGCCCTCTCCAGGCTGGGTGAGCTGACCATCCTGGAGGACGCCACCGTGCCCCGGCCCCGCATCGCGGAGATGGTCGACCGCATCGACGCGATCGGAGCCCGCCACGGCGTCACGATCGCCACCTTCGGCCACGCCGGCGACGGCAACCTCCACCCCACCTGCGTGGTGAAGTCCCAGGACGACACGGACGCCATCGCCCGCGCGGAGCGGGCCTTCGCCGACATCTTCGCCGCCGCGATCGACCTGGGCGGCACCATCACCGGCGAACACGGCGTCGGCGCGGCCAAGCTCCCCCATCTGTCCGCACAGCTGGGCGCCGACCAGATCGCCCTCCTGCGCCGACTGAAGACGGCCTTCGACCCGGCCGGCATCCTCAACCCCGGAAAGCTGGGCTCATGACCGACCGCACAGGCGCCCCCCTGCCGAAGCCCGTCTTCGACCCGGACCTCCTCTCCCGCTGCATCTCCTGCGGCTTCTGCCTCCCCGCCTGTCCCACCTACGCCGAGACCGGTGACGAGGCGTCCTCGCCCCGGGGCCGGATCAACCTCATGCGGGCCCTGCAGAACGGCGATCTCGAACCCGACGACCCCACCCTGAAGGAACAGTCCTCGCAGTGCCTGGGATGCCGCGCCTGCGAACCGGTCTGTCCGGCCGGCGTCGAGTACGGGCAGCTTCTGGAGCAGTGGCGCGACCACCAGTGGCGCGGACGCCGGATGCCCGTTCTCGCCCGTGCCCTCATGCTCGCCGCCGGCCGGCGGGTCCTCTTCCGCCTGCTGGGACGACTGCGAGGAACCCGGCCCACGACCGTCGCCGAGACCTCGGCCGGCGCGTCCGGCGGGGCATCGCTCATGCTCGGATGTTTCGAGCGCGTCCTCTTCCCGCGCGTCGGCCGCGCAGCCCGCGCCCTCGTCCCCGGACTGACCGCCCCCGCTTCCCAGGGCTGCTGCGGCGCGCTGCACGCCCACAACGGCGACACCGCCACCGGCGCACGCCTCGCCCACCGGGTGGGCGAGGACCTTCCCGGCACCATCGTCACCACCTCCGGCGGCTGCGCCGCCCACCTCGCCTCGGTCCTCGGCACGGCCCGCGTCCGCGAACTCTCCGACCACCTGGCCAACGGCTCCGCGTACCGCCCCCTCGGCGAACTCCGGGTCGACGGCCGCCCAGCCCGTGTCGCCCTCCAGGACTCCTGTCACCTGCGCAACGGCCTCGGAGTAAGGACCGCCCCCCGTGATCTGCTCGCCGAGATCGCCCACTACGTCGAACTTCCCTCGGCAGGCACCTGCTGCGGTGCCGCCGGCACGTACTCCCTGCTGCGCCCCCGGGAATCGCGCCGCATCCTCACCGCCAAGATCGACGAGATCGAGGCCGCCGGCGTCGACTTCGTCGCTGCGGTCAATCCGGGCTGTCTGCGTCAGCTCCGTACCGGCCTGCGCCGCAGACGCTCACGGGTCAAGGCCGTGCACCTGGCCGAACTCCTGCTCATGGCAGGAGAGAACAGCCTTCCGAGCGCCTAGGGACACCCAGCACTCCGCCCGGGAAACCGACTTCAGCACCCCCCGCCACACCACTGAGAGAAGACATGCCCTCCCGCTCCCCGCTCGACCCCCTGGCCATCGAAGCCGCCCGCGCCGCCGCTCCCGCTCTCGCCGCACTCACCCCGTCCGAGGTCGGCTCACTCCTCCGAGACCTCGCCGACGTGCTCCGCGAGCACACCGACGAACTGGTCGGCCTCGCGGAGGAGGAGACCCGCCTCGGCGACGTCAGACTGCGGAGCGAGGTAGTGCGCACCTGCGCACAGCTGGAGATGCTCGCCGAGATCACCGAAGACGGCGGGCACCTGGACGTCATGATCGACGAGGCGGACGACACCGCTGTTCCCGCCCCGCGCCCGGACGTACGGCGCATGCTCGTCCCGCTCGGCCCGGTCGCCGTCTTCGCCGCTTCCAACTTCCCCTTCGCCTTCTCGGTCCTCGGCGGTGACACCGCCAGCGCGCTCGCCGCCGGCTGCCCGGTCGTGGTCAAGGCCCACGAGGGCCACCCCCGTCTCAGCGACCGCACCGCCGCCCTCGCGGCCGAAGTCCTGCCACCGGGAGCGCTTTCCGTCGTCCACGGCCGCGAGGCGGGCCGCGCCCTCGTCACCGACCCCGCAGTCCAGGCCGTGGGCTTCACCGGCTCCACCACCGGCGGCCGGGCGCTCTTCGACCTCGCCTCCGCCCGCCCCGACCCGATCCCGTTCTACGGAGAACTGGGCTCGCTCAACCCCGTGGTGGTCACTCCCCACGCCCTCGCCGCACGCGGACCCGTCCTCGTGAGCGAGTACATCGCGTCCGTCACCCGCAGCCAGGGCCAGCTGTGCACCAAGCCGGGTCTGCTCTTCCTGCCCGAACGGCACGACCTGGACGAACTTCTCCGCCTGGCTGTCACCCAGACCTCTCCCGCGCCGATGCTGGGATCCTGGATCGCCGAGGCCTACCGCACGACCCTCGACGAGCTGGCCACCCACCCCGCCGTCCGGCGGATCGCGACCGCACCGACCGGCCCCCACCGCACCGAACGACCAGCCGACGGTCCCTCGGCGGCGCTCCTCACCGTCACGGCCCGCGACCTGCGCGCCCATCCCGAACTCCTCCGGGAATGCTTCGGCCCGGCATCGACCGTCGTCACCTATGCCTCCACCGAGGATTTGCTCACCACCCTCCGTGAGCTCCCGGGCAGCCTCACGGCCACGGTGCACGGCCAGGAGGAGGCGGACGGGGAACTGTCCCGCGAGATCTGGTCCGCCCTGCGGGCAGGCCGCCTGATCTGGAACGACTGGCCGACAGGAGTGGCGGTCACCCGCGCCATGCACCACGGCGGCCCCTGGCCGGCCACGACCAACCCGCTGCACACCAGCGTGGGCGGCACAGCCGTCGCCCGGTGGCTGCGCCCGGTCGCCTACCAGAACATGCCCGAGGCCTTGTTGCCGTACCCGTTGCGGACCGCCAACCCATGGCGGGTACCGCAGCGCACAGGGGCGTGACAAGGCGGACCTCTCCGCACGGTCCACCGAGCATGAAAGGCCTCGGAACCGAGGCGGAGGAACACTTCGGTCGCCGCCACTTCATGGAGCTGACCGCTTCCTTCACGACACCGCCCGAGTTCACCGTGCTTGCCGGACGCACGGAGATCGGGACCGCCGACCCCACCGTCCTCACCGAGGAACGCCCAGGCCCGCCGTCTGCTCCCGGCCGGCCGCAGCTGGCAGGTCACCTTCATGTACTGGGCCCGATGCCGCGCCTTCGTCGAACCGTCGAAGACGGCGGCATCGCCAAACCGGCGCATGGGACCGTTCGGCCCCTGCCCCGCGCCGGGAACCTGCGCGATGCTGGGAAGGAGGAGGCATCGTCGCATGTGCACGATCCGCGCAGTCCTCCGGGTGACCTGGAGAAGTTCTCTTCTTGTCGCCGCTGTTGACGGGCCTCGCGCGGGCGTGACGTGGTCCTCGTTCTGAGGAGCGGTGTCGTGGGCGTGCTGATCGTGGTTCTGATCGTGCTGGCCGTGCTTGCCCTGGTGGGGCTGGCGATGGCCGTCAAGATCGTCAGGCAGTACGAGAAGGGTGTGCTGTTCCGTTTCGGCCGGCTGATCGGTGTCCGGGAGCCGGGGCTGCGGCTGATCGTGCCGTTCGTGGACGTCCTGCACCGGGTGTCGCTGCGGATCGTCACCATGCCCATCCAGTCCCAGGGCATCATCACCCGCGACAACGTCAGCGTCGACGTCTCCGCGGTCGCCTACTACCGTGTCGTCGACGCCGTGAAGTCGGTCATCGCCGTCGAGAACGTCAGTGCGGCCATCAACCAGATCGCGCAGACCACCCTGCGCAAGGTCGTCGGACAGCACACCCTGGACGAGACCCTGTCGGAGACCGACCGCATCAACGTCGACATCCGCGAGATCCTCGACGTCACCACCGCCGACTGGGGCGTCGAGGTCACCCTGGTCGAGCTGAAGGACATCCAGCTGCCCGAGAGCATGAAGCGTGCCATGGCCCGCCAGGCAGAGGCCGAGCGGGAGAAGAGGGCGAAGATCATCAGCGCCGAGGGCGAATCGATGGCCGCCGCGGCACTCGGCGACGCCTCCGACACCATGATGGCCCACCCGCTCGCCCTCCAGCTGCGCAACCTGCAGAGCCTGGTCGAGATCGGAGTGGACAAGAACAGTACTGTCGTCTTCCCCGCCCCTCTCATGAGCACCATCGGCGAGCTCGGCACCTTCCTCGCCCGCGAGACAGCCGCCGCCGCGCAGCGGGACAACACTCCGGCGGACATCACCAAGGCCGTGGCCCTCCCGCCCCCGGTCAACGGGGCCGCCAAGCCCTCGTGACAGCCGAAGCAGCCGTCCCTGGGCCTCGCCCTCCTCGCCGCCCGCGGCGAGGAGGGCGAGGCCCAGGGACGGCGTCTGCCAGTAGCGTGTCCGCCACCGGTCGCCCGCAATGCGCGCGGGCCGGCAGAAGCCCGGTCCACGACGGTGACATCGCACTCCTCCGCCACGGTGATCCACGCCCGGACACCGTGCCGTCCGCCGGTACGGGGACCTGAGAGGAACGGGCAGCGACTTCCGGCCCTGCACTCTGTCCCGGCACCTCGGACAGTGGTTCTCCGGCCGGAGACGAGGGACAATGGCAGTAGCCCCTCGGCGGGCAGACAGGTGCGTTCCCCGTTCCGTCCCGTCCCGGCACCGCCGCGGCAGCCTGCCGCTCGCGACTCATGCCCACCGGACGCACGAGACCAGGCGTTCCATGGCCGGCACCTACGCGCTGATCAGTCCCGACGGACTCCTGCACTTCCACGACGGCATCCCCGGCACGTCGGCCCAGGCCGGCGACCCGCCCCACACGACTCCCGCCACCTTCAGCATCCAGCACGCCGGCTGGGGCGGACCCGGCCTCCACGGCCACACCACCGCCGCTCACGGCCCCGTCGGCGCCCACCGCTTCAACCGCGTCGCCTCGTCCGTCGCGGCAGTGCTGGGAGGACCCGACCAGAGCCTCCTCGACAGCCTGGTCATCTGGGGGGAACGCGATGAGCCCGGCTCAGGACCAGCGCTCACCTGCGGTCTCACCGAAGCGCAACAACACCTCATCCACGACGTCCACCGAGCCGTCCTCAAGGACGCCGGCATGGACCCACACGGACAAGGCGACGAACTCCCCGACGCCACGCACCCGTAGGGGGATCACGCGGCACCGCCGCGCCTCCGCTGAAGAGCGTGCAGAGGCAGGAGAAAGCACGCCCCCCACGCCGCCACTCAGGAGGACGACGTTCATCGGCCTGGAGACCTCCGGCAGCCTGGCTCGATCGCCGGCACCGGCATGCGCGAGTGGCGAGATTCTCGGCGGCGGGCGGCTCCTGAGCGCTCCCCGAGCATGCCGAGCACGAACCGCGGCCCCGAGCCGCTCGCTTCGGCCGTGCAAGCGCTGCGAGCGGCGTCACCGGGCACGGTCTTCTCGGATCGCTGAACCCTTGACTCACGCGACGGTCGGCGCGTCTTCGGGGATCAGTGCGTCCTTCCACCAGCTGGGAGGAGTGGGCCGCTCCCCGAAGGTCGGCCGGACGGTGGGTTCGCCCTCGACGACCATCGCCTGTGCGACCGTTTCCGTCTGGCGGGCGACGACCGCTTCCTTCGTGATGTTGAACACCGTGAGGTCCTGCGTCTGGGTAACCGGTCCTTCGTAGGTGGTGCGCAGTTGCCGGAACATGCCTTCGACCAGCGGTGGTACGAGCATGGTGTGCCACAGGGCCGCCATGCGCGGTTCGACGAGCGAGAACACCTTGCCGGCCATCCGCGGCACCGTGTGGATGCCCATGACCGTCTCGAACTTGTCGATCGGCCTTCCTGTGAGGGCGGCCAGCAGGTCCGCGGAGGGGAAGCACTCGTGGATCAGCAGGTCCACGCCGTTCTCGGCGGCCCGGACCAGGGGCCAGCAGGGGCGGGTGTCACCGGAGTGCACGACGCTCAAGCCGGCGTAGTCGATCCGATAGCCGACGGCGCCGTCGAGCGCGTGCACCACCGGGAACGCGGTGATCGTGACGCCGTGGTCCTCGTAGACGGTGTGCGTCTTCGCTGTGGGGAACTCCGTCACGTGCATCTGCGCGCTCTCGTTGCTCGTGAACCCACGTGTCGACTCGGTGTCCCAGGCGCACGACTCGGCGATGCATTCGACTGCGCGGGCGGTGCCGAACCGCGGTTCCGAACCGCTGGGGCCCCAGACGTGGAGCGGGCCCGCTCTTCCGGCCTTGCGGAAGCTTCCGAACAGCGTGATCAGGTCGGCCGTGTGGTCGGCGTGCAGATGGCTCAGGAAGACCTTGTCCAGCCCGTTCACGGGGAGCTTCAGGCACAGGAAGTTCGCCAGGGATCCGCTGCCGGCGTCGAAGAGGAACATGTCGCGCTCGGCGTTGCCCACTTCGACGAGTACGCTGCCCGACGCCTGGGCGCGGGTCGGTGGCGGGTTGCCGCTCCCGAGTACCGTGACCCGTATCTCCCCTTCCCGCAGCTCCTCCCACAAGGGGACGAACACGTCGGGATAGGGCTGCGCGGGCGTGCCCACGACGGGTGTGGTGGTGATCGCCAGCGTTCCGCCCATGTAGGTCAGATCGGGCAGTGCCGCGCGGTCCTCTCCGCTCATGGGGTCCGCTCCTTCCTGAGAACGGCCGGGCCGTTGCCGGGGCGGTCCCGTCAGAACTCGACCGGGAGGTTCCTCGCCCTGGCCACTTCGCAGGCCGCGTCGAACGTGGCCGCGCGGTCCCGCGGGGCGTCCGGGGCATCGCCCCGGAGCTCTCGACAGGCGTGGCGGGCCGAGGACGCCTGCGCGAACGACCCAGCCGAATCCTGCTGGTGCTCCGCCGTGGTGGCGACCCGAAGAAACCGCCCCCGGTCGGTCTTCAGCTCTGCCTTCAGCTCTGCCACTGCCGGGTGGTCACCCAGGCCGCGCAAGCCGTGCTGCTCCTCATGGGTGGCTCTTTGCATGCTCACGCTCGCGATCCGTCCAGATCCTCCTTCCACGCCGCGGGACTCCCACGCCAGGCGAAGACGTCGGAGACGCACAAGACGTGACCTCCGGCCCACCGAGCCCTGCCGGTACGCAGCCCCCGGACCGGAATGTCGCCATGGCGCCCACGTATCGTGCGGTTGCGGTACGCCCGCGTGAAGATGGCGATCACGCACAGCGACAATCGAACGCCGAGAGAAGCAAGCTCAGGACAACACCTCATCCGCCTGGCTTACTCATCAGAATAGGCGCGCATCTATGTGCCCGCCATGACCACTCGGCGCGGCGCCTCATTGCAGCCATGCCGCCCTGCTGGGGCTCGGCTGCACCGAGGAGGCGGACGGCTTCCTACGCTGGCTCGCGGCCAGGGTCGACGATGCCGCCGCCTCGGCGACCGACCGACCGACCGGGACACGTCGCCGGTGAAGAGCACGCACCGGGCGGACGGCTCGTCGGACCTGACCGAGGAGGTGCTCGACCACTTCGAGGGGTGGCGCGACTCGCGCCCCGTGCGGATCGGCAACGGAGCCTCCGACCAGCTCCAACTCGACATCTACGGCGAAGCCATGGACTCGATCCGGCTCGGTGACGCGCGCGGTATGCCGCTGGCCTGGCGCGGCTGGCAGCGGCTCACCCGGCTCGTCGACTGGTCGTGCGACCACTGGGAGGAGCCGGACGACGGCATCTGGGAGACCCGTGGTGGTCGCGAGGACTTCACGTACGGCCGTCTCATGTCCTGGGTCGCGCTCGACAGGGCGGTGCGTCTGGCCACCGACCACGCCAGACCTGCAGACCTGGCACGCTGGGTCAGTACGCGGGATGCGATCCTGCTCCAGATCATGGAGCGCGGATGGGATCCGGGGCGCGGGGCCTTCGTCCAGCACTACGACACGCAGGTCCTGGACGCGGCGCTGCTCTACATGCCGCTGATCGACCACGGCGTCGGCACCCTCGGTGCCCTCCCCGGAGAGAGTCGGCGCGCGCCATGACCGCCACGGCCCCGGGCTCCAAAGGCCGCTCGCGTCACCAGTCCGGAAGGGGCCTTCCACGAGACCGTCATCGTCGGAGGCGTCGCGGCAGGCGCCTCGACCGGCGCGCGTCTGAGGCGGCTCGACGAGTCGGCCGAGATCATCCTTCTCGAGCGCGGCCACTTCGTGTCGTTTGCCAACTGCGGCCTGCCGTACCACATCGGCGGAGCCATCCCCGAGCGGGACAGCCTGCCGCTGCAGACCCCGAGAGTCTCGCCCGAAGCCTCGCGCTCGATGTCCGTACCGCGCACGAGGTGCTGAGCATCGACCGCCAGGCCAAGGAGGTCGAGGTACGCGACCTCGACGCAGACCGCGTCTACCGGGAGTCGTACGACACCCTCGTCCTGTGTCCGGGCGCCGGTGCGATCCGCCCACCGATTCCGGGGGAGAGCGACCCCCGTGTCGACGTCCAGCGCGGCATCGCGGACATGGACCGGATCATCGCCCACCTGGAGAAGGGCGCCGCACGTGCCGTCGTCGTCGGCGGCAGTTGCATCGGCCTGGAACTCGCTGAGGCGCTGCGGTCCCGCGGGCTGGAGACGACCGTCGTCGAACGGACGGACCGGCTCATGCAGTGGCTCGACCACGAGATGACCCGGATCCTGCACCACCACGTCAACAGTCACGATGTGGACGTCCGCCTCTCCACCTCCGCCGACGCCATCGCCGGACATGACAGCGCCTACCGCGCGACGCAGGGAACGGCCGTCGTCAAGGTCCTCGCCATGACGGCCGACGGCACGGGCCTGACCGAGGCCCAACTGCACACTGCCGGCATCCCCTACCGCAAGGTGTATGCCCACCCGAGCGGGCACGCCGCCTACTACCCCGGCACCGCTCCGCTGTTCATGAAAGTGCTGCTCGACCCCGCCGAGGGCAAGCTGCTCGGCGCGCGAGTGCTGGGCCGGGACGGCGTCGACAAGCGCATTGACGTCCTCGCGGTCGCGCAGCGTGCCGGAATGACCGTCTACGATCTCGAGCACCTCGAACTCGCCTACGCCCCGCCCTACGGATCGGCGAAGGATCCGGTCGACAGGGTCGGCTTCCTGGCCGCGAACCTCCTGCGCGGAGACATCCGCCTCTGGTACCCGGAGTGCGCCGATCGGGCGCTGATCCTCGACACCCGCACCCCGGCCGAGTAGGAGGCGTGGCACATTCCCGGCGCCGTCCTCATCCCGTACACCGAGCTGCGCGAGCGGCTGTCCGAGATCCCCGCGCGACCGCCCCGTGTACACGTACTGCCGCTCCGGCTTCCGCAACTGCATCGCCCACTGTGTGCTGCGCCAAGCCGGCTGGGAGACAGCGTTCCTCTCCGGCGGGACGATGACATACCACGGCTTCCACAAGACACCACTGGCGACCGGTGTGGCCGGCATGCCGGTCGTGACCCACGCCGAGGACGGACTGGCCCAGCTCCCCGGCGCCCTCACAGCCGTCTGACCGCAGGAGGTCATGCGAGGGAAGACGTTTTGCTGGCACGGCTCCTCACGTACCGGCCCAGCAGGCGGAGTGCCCGCTCCGGGATGCCGTCACCACGCACCTGACACTTCCTGCTCGACCCGATCGAGGCGCCCCATGACGATCCGACGCATAGCCCTGTTCGGAGCTTCCGGAGACCTCACCAGCCGACTGATCATGCCGGCACTCGCCCAGCTTGCCGAAGCCGGACTCCTCCCGGCCGGGCTCACGATCACCGGCTCCGCCGACACCGTCGGAGACCGCCGGATACCGTCCTACATCGACGAACCCGGAGTCGCCCCCGCCCGCCACACCGAGACGTACGCGTCCCTCACAGTCCAGGTCGACAACGCACGCCGGAACGGAACACCGTTCACCCTGCACTCGGCCGAGTCCGGACGAACCCCGTACGCCAACCTGTTCCTCGAAATGCTGCGGGGCGATGCGACCCTGTTCATCCGAGGTGACGAGACCGAAGAGGCGTGGCGCATCATCGGCCCCGTCGCCAAGACATGGGCGGACGCCGACGCACCGATGCAGGGGTATCGGGCCGGCACCTTGCCGCCAGGACCGTCCGGCTGATCCACGGGGTTTCGTTTCCTGAGGATGCCTCTGTCCGCCGGAGCCCGTGCTTCGGGGGATGCGGGTATCTGTCCGTGTCTCGTGCGGGGTCCGGCCCGGTCGCTCTCTGTGGCAGCTGTACCGCCCCGGCCTCCGTCCCCGGCCGCTGGTTGCGCGGCTTCGTCACCGACGCGCTCAGGACCGCCGGTGCTGGTGGATTTCGCGCTTGGCGCGTCCTTTAGGACGACGGTCGTCCGACTCGCCCCGAGCCTCACCGGTGCACTCCCCACCCTCGACGGAAGATGGCAAGCGATCTGAGTCCGCCGCTTCCAGCCTCCCGCTACCTCATGGGTTGCGTACGACGCGCCAGGTCGTCGCTTCTGTCGTCGCTATCGGGAGGCATCACGTGGACCCGTGGGCATGGGTGGCGGCGGGCGCGGTGGTCGCCTGCTACGCGGCACTGTCACGACGGATGTCCCACACCGTGGTGTCCGGGCCATTGGTGTTCGTGGCGGTCGGACTGGCCATCGGCCCCCTCGGCCTGGGACTGGTCGAGGAAGACGGCGGCGTGGAGCCGGTCCGGGCGCTGCTGGAGAGCGCGCTGGCCGTGGTGCTGTTCACCGACGCGGCCGCGATCAAGGGAAGCGAGCTGCGCAGGGAGAGGTTTCTCCCGCTGCGGCTGCTGGCTGTGGGCCTGCCGTTGACGATGGCATCGGGGTGGCTCCTGGCTTGGCCGCTGCTGCCCGGACTCGGGATGTGGGAACTGGCGCTGGTCGCGATCATCCTGGGGCCTACGGACGCGGCGCTCGGCCAGCAGGCGATCTCGGACCGCAGGGTGCCCGCGCTGGTACGGCACGGCCTGGACGTCGAGTCCGGGCTGAACGACGGGTTGGCACTGCCGTTCTTCGTGCTGGTGCTGGCGGCGGCGGGTGGCGGCCCCGGGGAACAGGGGGTCGGTGAGACGTTCCTGCGGGCCTTGTTGCTGAGTTCGGCGATCGGCTTTGCCGTGGGCTGGGCGGTCGCGCGGCTTCTGCGGTGGTCGGCCGCGCGCGCATGGACCGCTCACGGGTGGCGCCAGCTGGCATCTCTGGCCGTCCCGCTCGTCGCCTACCCCTTGGCTGTGGAAGCCCAGGGGAGTGGGTTCATTTCCGTCTGGGTTGCCGGATTGGCGTTCGGCAGCGTGCTGCGAAAGCCTGAGACCTCAGCAGGCGCTGGTGTCTCGGACGTGGGAGAGGGGGCGACGGCGTTCACCGAACGTCTGGGACTGCTGCTCGCGTCCTTGAGCTTCCTGGCCTTCGGAGCGGCCGTCCTCGGCCCGGTGCTGGAGCACTTGACGTGGCAGATGTTCGTCTACGCGGTGCTCAGCCTGACCGTCATCCGCATGGTTCCCGTCGCGGCGGCCCTGCTGGGTACCGGCCTGCGCCCGCCGACCGTCGCCTACATCGGCTGGTTCGGACCCCGGGGGCTCGCCTCGCTCGTGTTCGGCCTGCTCGCCGTGGAAGAACACCTCCCCGGCAACCAGGTCCTCGGCGGCGCGGTGGCGATGACGGTCGCCCTGAGCGTGTGCCTCCACGGAGCCACCGCTCCTGCGCTGGGAGGCCGCTATGGCGCCTGGTACGCCAGAGCCCGCGCCGGCAACCCCGCTCTCCGAGAACACGCGGATGTGCCCGGGGACGGTGTCCGCCCACCTCGGGGCGGCCCGGACGCCGCCTAGCGTCGCCGGCACGGCAGCGCGAGACCGTCCTCCGGAGGTCGCCCCACGTTCTCGCCTTCCGGCGAATCGCCTGTTCACGCGGCATCTGCACCATGTGACAATCGGAATCGGCATCGACTGGTGCTGTGCGAGTGAGGTGATTCCGATGGCGGTGACGGTAGCGGCGGGCGATGCCCGAGCCGTTGCGGTCCGTGCCGCACTGCAGCCGTTCGCCTGGCAGTCGTTCACCGCCGAGCTGGTCTGCCTCCGCGCAGTGGCCGCCATGGACGGCGCGCAGGCATTCCCCCGCCCCCGTGGGTCACGAAACAGACTGAGCCCACAGGAAGAATGCTCCGAGGCGCTGGTTGAAGTCCTGAACGGATGCCGGTGGCGGTCGCTCACCGTCGGCGGTCTGAGCCGGCTGCTGGTCGGCGCCGCGCAGGAGTGGCGCCAGGAGCGCACCTGGTTCGACATCCGGCTGGGCCTGCTGCTGGACGGCGTCGGCTGACCAGCGGCAGGCCCGGTCTGCGGGCTCTTACTGGCGGGCCATGTGCATGCGCATCTCGCTGGGGGCGTCGACGATCAGGTCGCCGGACATGTCGACCGTGACGCTGTGCAGGATGCCGGTGAACCGGAACGGCGCCCGGTAGTCGGCGGTGACGGCCGATCCGGGGTTCGCGCCGCAGGACATGCCGCCGGGGTTGAAGGCGACCGGGGTGGTGTACGGCATCTCGATCTCGCCGACGAGGCGGCCGTCGACGTAGAGCTGGGCGCGACCGGGCGCGCCCTTGCCGTGGGCGATGTCCGGCTTCCCGGTGGGCTCGAACTCGAAGCGCAGGGCGTGCCGGCCCTCGGCCAGCGGCTCGGCGGACACCACGTGGTGCAGAGCGCGGCGGACATAGTTGTGGGCGTAGTGCAGGTGGCCGTCCTTGACGTACAGGGTCCAGCCGCCGGCGTTGGTGCCCTGACACAACAGGACTCCTTCGGCGCCGCCGGGCGGGATCTCGACGGCGGCGGTGACGCTGTGCGGGCGGTTGAGGACTCGGGGGGCGACGGCGGCGGGCAGGACCTGGGTGCCGGGGCGGAAGGTGTGGCTGGTCCGTGCCTGGGTGATCTGCGGACGCTCGACCATCATGCGTTCCAGGACGCTGCCGTCGATCGGCAGCACGTTGTACTTGCCGGCCTCGACGTACCACAGGGTGATCATCTCGATCAGTTTGCTGCGGTGCTCCTCGGCGACGTCGCGGGTCTCGGCGACGTCCTCGGCGACGTGGTAGAGCTCCCAGTGGTGGGCGTCGAGGTCGTCCAGGTCCGCCATCGTGATCGGGGCGCCGAACGGACGCCCGGCCTCGGCGAACGAGGGGCCGGGCCAGGGGCAGACCGCGCGCCAGCCGTCGTGGTCGATCGCCCGGTGGCCGAGCATCTCGTAGTACTGAGTGCGGTGGCGGGTCGGGGCGGCAGGATCGTCGAAGGTGTGGGCGAAGCTGACCCCGTGCAGGGGCGACTGGGTGACCCCGCGGATGGTGGCGGGCGGCTCAACGCCCAGTACGTCGAGCACGGTGGGGACCATGTCGATGATGTGGGCGAACTGATGGCGGATCTCGCCGCGGGCCTGGATACCACGGGGCCAGTGGACCAGGAACGGGTCGCTGACACCGCCGCGGTAGGTCTCCCGCTTCCACCGCCTGAACGGCGTGTTGCCCGCCCACGTCCAGCCCCACGGGTAGTGGTTGAACGTCTCCGGGCCGCCGATCTCGTCGATCCGCGCCAGGCTCTCCTCCAGCGACTCGGGCGCGTTGTTGAAGAACTGCAGCTCGTTGGTGGTGCCGGTGACCCCGCCCTCGGCACTCGCCCCGTTGTCGGAAACCACCATGACCAGCGTGTCGTCGAGCTCGCCGCTCTCCTTCAGGAAGTCCAGCAGGCGTCCGATCTGGTGATCGGTGTGGGAGAGGAATCCGGCGAACACCTCCATCATCCGCGCCGCCAGGCGGCGAGCGTCCGGCGACAGGGACTCCCAGGCCGGCACGTCCGGGTCACGCGGGGAGAGCTCGGCGTCCGGCGGGACGATGCCCAGCTGCTTCTGCCGGTCGAAGGTGCCGACACGGTAGGCGTCCCAGCCCTCGTCGAACCGCCCCCGGTACCGGTCCGCCCACTCCTTGGACACATGGTGCGGAGCATGCGTCGCGCCGGGGCAGAAGTTCAGGAGGAACGGCTTGTCCGGGGCTACCTGCTTGGCGTCCGCGATGAACGACATCGCCCGCTCGGCCAGGTCCTCGGTGAGGTGGTAGCCCTCTTCCGGCGTCGCCGGCGGCTCGACCTGGTGGTTGTCGTACACCAGGTCCGGGTACCACTGACTGGAGTCCCCGCCCAGGAAGCCGTAGAACCGCTCGAAGCCGCGCCCCAGCGGCCACCGGTCGTAGGGTCCCGCCGCGGACTCGTGCTCCGAGGGCACCAGGTGCCACTTCCCCACCATGTACGTGTTGTAGCCGTGCTGGAGCAGCATCTCGGACAGGAAACCGTTCTCGAACGGGATCTGGCCGTTGTAGCCGGGGTATCCGGTCGCAGCCTCGGTGATCGCCGCCATGCCGTTGGCGTGATGGTTGCGGCCGGTCACGATGCACGAACGCGACGGCGAGCACAGGGCCGTGGTGTGCATGTTGGTGTACAGCAGCCCGCCCGCTGCCAGTGCGTCCAGGTTCGGCGTCCCGATCGGGCTGCCGTAGCAGCCGAACTGACCGAACCCGGTGTCGTCCAGCACGATGAACAGCACGTTCGGCGAACCGGGCACCGCCCGGACCGGCTGTGGCCAGGCCGGCTCGGACTCATCGGTTGTCCTGCCGATCATGCCGGGGAACGACCGTCCCGGCTTGTACTCGCTCCAGGATGCCTGCGGCATACCCGGCCTCCGATCCACCGGCGGGATGGTTCCTTCCGGCCGGCACTGGTTGTCGCTGAGGCACTGAGCCGAGCCAGATCACCGAGAGTCACCACCTGCGAGGACTGTGCCCGCGTTCGGTCGCTCACGATGCATGCAGGACCTGTGCCACAGCCGAAGCTGCCCTGCGTACCCACAACCCCTATTCCACGCTAGGCGCCAGGAACGAAAGGCGCAGTACGGACAAGAAGCGTTTAAGAGGCCCTGGCAAAAGCCGTGAATGGTGTGACTGTCGGCTTGGATGCTCGTTGGTTCGTTCGTGGTGAAGGGGAATTCTCGGCCGTGGATTGTGTCCGATGAACTGTGGCTGCTGGTCGAGCCGTTACTGCCGGTCCCGGCATCGAAGCTGGTGACGCGCCGGCCGCGGGTGCCTGATCGGCAGGCTCTGTGCGGAATCCTGTTCGTGCTCCACACCGGGATCCAGTGGGAGTGCCTGCCCCAGGAGCTCGGCTTCGGATGGCTGCGTGGAACGAGGCCGGGGTGTGGGACCGGCTTCATCCCGTCCTGCTGACGAGGCCGCGGTCGGCGAAACGGCTGGACTGGTCCCGGGCGGTGATCGACTCCAGTCACGTCAGGGCTGCTCGACGGGGCCCCAAAGCGGGCCCGGCCCGGTCGACCGAGCACGTCCGGGCAGCAAGCGCCACGTCCTCGTCGACGGGCAGGGCATCCCGCTCGCCGTGTCGCTGACCGGCGGAAACCGCAACGACGTCACGCAGCTGCCGCCCTTGCTCGCGAAGATTCCGTCCGTCGCCGGCCTGGTCGGCCGACCGCGACGACGCCCCGACATGTTGCTGGCCGACCGCGGCTACGACCACGACAGGTACCGTCGCCTCGTCCGGGCCCAGGGCGTCAAGCCGTTGATTGCCCGCCGGGGCGTTCCGCACGGCTCCGGCCTGGGCGTTCACCGGTGGGTCGTCGAACGGGCCATCGCCCGGCTCCACGGCTTCCGGCGCCTGTGCGTCCGCTGGGAACGACGCGACGACATCCACGAAGCCTTCCTCGGCCTCGCCACCTGCCTCATCACCCACCGCCACGTCCAACACCTTTGTTGGAGCTCGTAACACGATTCATGATCGTGTTACGAGCTTCAAGGTAGGGAAACTGTCCTTGACCTGCAAAAACGCAGGCGGGAGCCTAGCTCCGGGAGTGCCTCGATGATGCGCACCATGTTCAAGTCCAAGATCTAGCGTTTGGGTTTTTTGCAGGTCAGCGGTTTGGTGGCCTCGCTCGGGTCAGCAAACGGTCAGCATCGGGCGCGGGAGCGTCCCAGCATGCTGACCAGGTGGCCGCCATGACGGGTGACCTCGACAGGTCTCTGGCTCCCGCCAAGGCCGCAGCCGGTCCCACCGCGGAGGCACTCCGCGTGACCTGCTGCGTCATGATCGCCCGCGCCCACGACCGGGGCTGGTACCGGGTCTGCAGGGCCGCCGGTTGCCGCGCCACCTGGGGGCCGGCGCGGGTAGGCGATGTTGCGCCAAGCGCCCACTGGGCCAGATGTCCGAGTGAAAGGCGGGCGGCCGCCCGACCCGTACGTACGACAGGGACCCCCGTATCCGCCATGCCGCCGCCTCCCGGCAGCGATACTGGATGCATGGACACGACGATCACCGCCCCTCGCGCCGAGGTGCTGCGGGACCGCTACCGCAGCCGACTGCCCGAGCGCTTGCAGGAGCTGGCCGGCCCCGTCGAGGACGACGTGGACCTGCCGCTCCACATTGTCTGGTCCGGCCGGACGAGCTACAGCCTGGACCGTCCGAAGTCCCGCATGACGCTCTACCGGACCGTCCTCGCCGAAGGACTGCGCGAGGACCTGGTGACCCTCCTGCACCACCGACTGCTCGCCGAGCAGTGGCCCGTGCTGCGGCGCTTGATCAGTCCCTACATCCGCGAGGTCTGGGAGGACGCCTTCCCCGAGCTGCTCCGCAGCGCTCCGGCCGACACGACCGCCGCGTGAAGCTCACTCCGCTCCACGAGCGTCTCCTCGCCGACATTCTCGACCTCGGCTCCCCCTACCCTCTGGTCCTCACCGGCGGATACGCCGTGCAGGCCCACGGCCTGGTCGAACGCTTCAGCCGTGATCTCGACGTCGCCACCGAGAACCCCGCTCCGATGCAGGAGATCGTCGCCTCACTCACAGCAGGCCTCAGCGCGCGCGGATGGCGGACCACGCACGTCCAGACCGATCCGCTCAGTGGCCGGTTCCTCGTCATCGATCCGGACACCGGCGAGGAGTGCGAGGTCGACGTCCTCAAGGAGGCGTTCTGGGCTCCGCCTGCCCAGACCCCCTACGGCCCCGTTCTTTCCCTCGACGACGTGATCGGCACCAAGGTCCGTGCCCTCGCCGACCGCGGCACCGTCCGCGACCTCATCGACGTCCAGGCTGCCTCCCGCCACCGCTCCACCGCCGACCTCGAATCCCTGGGTCGCCGTCGCGCCCACGATGAGTTCAGCCTCGAAGACCTCCGGGACCGGCTGATCGGCGCGGACTGGTACGAGGACGAGGACTACACCGCCTACGGGCTCACCCCCCGGCAGATCGAAGAACTCAAGGCGTGGGCGCTGGAGTGGGCGGAGGACCTGGGTGCACGGATCCATGACGAGAACGCCTGAGAGGCGGTCGTCGCGTCCATCTGCTCCACCGTCGGTGCAACGAGAGGATGCGGTGTAGCCGGCAAGTTTCAACCCGGAGCCGTCCACGGTGGGAGGCTGCCCTGCACGGCGGAGCGGTCGACTGCCGACCGGCTGATGGCCGAAGAGGTCGTGTTCCGTATCCCGTCTCTTGCCTCTATGACGAAGGCGCTGACGGCCGATGACGAGGCTCTGGCGTTGGAGATCGTCATGATTGGCCGGGCACGGCCTGTGCGACGGCGAGGCGCGGCACCACGCAGGACGGCTGCCTGCTGCGTGGCCCGGGCGGCTGCTTCATCGAAGGCATGGAACGGCGCAGGGCGAGGAAGCTCTTCGTGGACCTCCCGCCGGAGCAGGGCGTGGGGATGTACGGCTTCCGGCACTACTTCGCCTCCAACGCCCTCGGCAACGACACCCCCATCACCGACGTGGTGGAGTGGATGGGGCACAAGTCCATCGAGGAGACGTACCGCACCTACCGGCACCTGATGCCGGGCATGATCATCAAGGTCGCCCGGATCCTGGACGCCGGCCTCTGGGAAGCAGCCTGATTCTCGGCTTTGAGGTAACAGCAGGTTCTTCGTGTGCTGGTGGTACACGCCTCGTATGGCCGCTGAACAGCGGAAACGGCCACGATTCGGCCAAGCTGCAGGCGGCTGGTCCGCGTATGGTCCGGATCTTGGTCCGGCAGGGCGAGGGGTTGCACCCCGGAACTCGAAACCCCACAAACGCCACGACTGCCTGCGCTACCGCATCGACACCGCCTGCTCCGGGTTCGGCCGGGCGGCAGCTGCGCTGGGCCGGGCGGTGAGCCGTACGCCGCTCTCCCTCGCGGACTTATGCCGGCCGGGCGCCCTTGTGGGCGGGCGGACCGTCGACGTCGAGGGTGAGGGTGCCGTCCGGGTCGTACGCGACACGCGAGCCGAAACCGCGGCCGAGCCGGCCCAGGATCTTCTGAAGCCACTGGCAGTCTTCCACCGACGCCCTTCGAAGCCGCATTCGCCGGCTCTGGAGGGGCGCGATGCGCAGTTCGCGGAGCCTGCCGGTGTCGGGCTCGAGCGAGGGGAAGTAGAGCAGCCGCAGGTCGTCCCGGTAGTTCTCGTATCCGGTGATGCCCTCGTAGTCGTTGACCAGGTCGCCGCAGCCGTAGGCGATGAGTCTGCCCCGGTACAGCTCCAGCGGCCGGGGATGGTGCGAGGAATGCCCGTGGACCACGTCCGCGCCGCCGTCGACGAGCGCGTGCGCGAAGCGGACCTGGTCGCGGGGGACGGTGTAGCCCCAGTTGGAACCCCAGTGGATCGAGGCGACGACGATGTCGCCCGGTCGTTGCACCTGCCGGATCCGGGCGACCACCGCGGCCGCCGCGGTGTCCGAGGCCTCGGGCACGTAGTCGATCCCGCTTCGGTCGGCCGTGGCGGCCCAGCTCGGCGGGATTCCGCTGGACGGCATGCCGAAGGAGTGGACCAGGATCCGCCGACCGCCCTCGACGGGGACGCTCGCCGGCCGGTGGGCCCCCTCCGCGTCGCGTCCTGCCCCCGCTGAGGCGAATCCGGCGCCCGCCAGTGCGTCGAGGGTCTCCGCGAGCCCGCGGCGGCCGAAGTCGAGGACGTGGTTGTTCGCCAGGACGCACACGTCGGGACGGGCGGGGGTCAGGCAGGGCAGGTTGGCGGGATGCATGCGGTAGTGGACCGCCTTGCCCGGTGCGAAGTCGTTGCTCCGCGTGATGCTGGTCTCCAGGTTGATCACCACGGCGTCGGGCGCGGCCCGGTCGAGGATCCGCAGTGTGTCGCCCCAGGGCCAGGAAAAGTCGACCGGGCGGGGAATCGGGCCGTTCGCGGCCTCCGCCAGCTCGACGTAGGACCGGGCGTCACGAACGTACGTCTCCGCCAGCGCGGGATCACCGGGGTGCGGAAGTATCTGGTCGACACCCCGCCCGAGCATCACGTCGCCGGCGAGGCACAGCGTGATCAGATCACCCTGCATCCGTCCAGGCTAGAACCCTGCCACCGGGATGTCACGGGAACCGATCGGCGAGTGTGGTCATCCCCGGACAGGCCGCGGCGATCTCTCCCACAGGGTCGTTTCCTTCGGACGTAGGTTTCCGGGGTCGTGAGCAGGAGGTGGCTGATGTGGCGCGGGGTGGTGCCGCCGTCCTTCCCCGCCGGATCTTGCTTGTCATGGCCGAGGTGGTCGGTGATCTCGCCCCCCAGGACGGGCTCCACCAAGCCGCTTCGTCAGCTGCTGCAGCAGCTGGCTCTCGCCGGTCGGCTGCATGGCTCTCTTCACGGGCGATGGTTCTGGCGCAGCTTTCGCGCAGTGGACACGGTGGGTCATGGCTGAGCGTTCCCAAGCGGCATGCGAAGTCGCCCGAGAAAAGGCTGCGGTCGGTGCGGCCGGGCTGACAGTCCGGGCCGTGGAAGAGGTCGTCGCGGCCGCCCTCGTTCCTTCGAAGAGGGTCCGGCCCGCGATGGTGAGGGTGAGCTCGCCGACCCCGCCCGCGCCAAACCGGTGTGCACCGCTCTCGCGCGTGGTGAAGGTACCGGCGATCTCGACGCTGTGCAGAGCGGCCTGGTCGACACCTTCCGGCAGGGTGCCGACCCGCTGCAGGTTGCCGTCGGGGAGCGGTGTGTCGGCGAGGATCTTCTCGTCGGCATCCCGGCAGACGGCGCGGAGGGAAAAACCCGGCCGCGAGGAGGCGGTGAACCGGCTGGCATCCACCTCTTCCGCGAAGCTGCCGGGCCTGGCTCTGGAGGAGATCCGCTCTTCCGCGAAGCTGCCGGGCCTGGCTCTGGAGGAGATCCGCGAGTTGCTCGACGTACGTGAGGAGGGTGTGTGTGCCTCGGTGCGGGCGCGGATGCTGCCGCTGATCGCGGACCGGATCCGGGACACGGACGGTCGGGCCGCGGAGCTGCGGCCTTTCTTCGCTCGCCTCGCCGGGGTCCACACGGTGCTTTCCGGCCCGGCGCCAAAGGCCGCGTCCGGTCCGGACTGCGGCTGCACGACGGACGGTACGGCGCCGACGGCGGGTCCGGTGCCGCTCACGCTGTCCCCGTTCCGGCCTGCCGAGGCGCAGACTCCGGAGGAGGCGTGGCGGCAGGGCCGCCGCCGGCACCGTCGCCAGCGGCAGGCCGATACGGGAGGACGAGTCCACCGCGTTCCGACGGTCCTCGACCCTGCTGCGCCACGCGCCCCTCGGCGGTTCGTTCCACCGCGCCGCGCTCGACATCCGTCACCGTGGCACGCTCGAGTCCCACTTCCTCCGACACGCGCGGCGAGCGCCGGCCTGGAATGGTCTGAGACACTGGTTACGGCCCGCTGTCTCTCCGAGGGGAGGGCACCGCATGTCCCTCCCGGTGACCGTCGGTGTGGACGGGTCGCCCGAGAGCATCGCAGCCGCGGAATGGGCTGCACACGAATCGGAAATCCGCGGCGCGCCGCTGCTCATCGTGCACGCGGACGAGTGGGCGGGAGCGGCGTCGCCGGGCGTCGGCCCCGATGCGCGGTGCCGCCGGGCCGACGAGCTGCTGGCCGAGACCGCGGAGTGCGTGCGACGGCAGCATCCCGCTCTTGAGATCGATACGCGGCAGCTTGCCGGACCGCCCGCGACAGCCCTGGCCGGTGCGGGTGCGGAGGCAGACCTCTTGGTGCTCGGTTCACGCGGCCTGAGCGGTCTCAGAGGCTTTCTCCTCGGCTCGGTCGGCATGGCGGCGATCATCGCCACTCCGCGTCCCGTCGTGCTCGTACGGGTGCCGGAACGGTTCACCGTTCCCGTGCGGTCCGCCGTGGCCGGTTCCTCGCGGGACGTGGTCGTGGGGGTGGACATCGATCAGTTCTTCGACCCGCTGCTCGACTTCGGATTCCACGAGGCCGCCGGCCGGGGCGCCCGCCTGGTCGCGCTGTATGGATGGTCGATTCCGCCCGTGGTCCGCGATGCCTCGGCCCTTGTGGCGGCGGAGCGGGAGATGGGGCCCGACATCGCGCGTCGCCTTGCGGCGGATCTGCGGCCCTGGCGGCTGAAGTTCCCCTCCGTGGACCTCGTGGAGCGATCGTGCGTGGGCGGCCCCGCGCAACTGTTGTTGCAGGCGGCGGAGAACGCGGAACTCGTGGTTGTGGGTCGGCGTGTGCGCGGGGGGGCCCTGGGCGCGCACGTCGGGTCCGTCGCTCATGCGGTGATCCACCACTGCGCCGTACCGGTTGCGGTCATCGCTCATGAGTGATCAGGCGGCCAGGATGCCGGGCCCGTGAACACCCTGGTGGCGGTGCCGAGCGCCCTGATGGCAGCCCTGTGCTTCGGGGTCGGGTCGGTGCTCCAGCACGAGGCGGCACGACGAGCACCCCCGCAGAAGGCCCTGCGTCTGCGGCTTCTGTTCGACCTGGTGCGTCGGCCGATGTGGCTGGTGGGGACGGTACTGTCCATCTCCTCGTTCGCTTTCCTGGCTCTGGCTCTGGCCTTCGGGCCGTTGGTCCTGGTGCTGCCGCTTGCGGCGACCGATCTCGTCTTCGCCCTGCCGTTGCTGGCTCTGCGGCGCGGGGAACGACTGAGCCGTTCCGAGGTGACCGGAATCGTCTGCACGGCGGGAGGCGTGGCGGTGTTCCTCGTGGCGCTCCCGCACGCCCCCTCGGGAACCTCGGCCGCGGCCGTACGCGACTGGGCGCTGGTGCTCGTGGCTGTCGTCGGCGTGGTCGTACTGCTGGCCGCCGTGGGAGCGAGCCGGCCGGGTCCGGTGCGGACGGCCTCGTACGCCGTCTGCGCGGCCGCGATGCTGGCTCTTCTCGACGCTCTGACCAGGAGCACGGCCGACCTGGTGCGGACAGACGGCTTCGGGGCGCTTTTCCACTGGGAACTGTATGCGCTGATGGCCGTCGGAGTGACGGCTCTGGTGCTCTCGCAAAGTGCCTTCCAGGCGGGTTCCTTGGCCATCAGCCTGCCGATCATCGACACCCTGGAGCCGATCTGCGCCGTGGCCATCGGCGTGGCTGTCTTCGACGAGCAGCTCGCCGTCACGGTGTGGGCCCTGGCGGTGCAGATGGCGGGGGCAGCGGCGGCGGTGATCGGGATCGTGCTCCTGGGACGATCGCCGCTGGCGACGGACTGACGCGCCTCAGTCGTCGATGTCGTCACTGTTCGTCCCCATGGGCGTTCGCTCCGGGGCGGCTCCCGCTCGACCGCCCGCCGCTCGGGCCGCTGCAGACTCCATCCGAGTCGGCCGGTCAGCCAGCAACCGCCACACCGAGGCCTTCGACAGCATCACCCCCGTCTCCCGCGTGACGACCGCACCGACCCGTTCCAGTGTCCACAGATCGGCCTCGAAGCCATGTGCCTGGGCACCCTGCTCCAGGGCGGTCCGCACCCGCTCGACCTGGACATCATCCAGCCTGGGGGCGACCCAAGCCGCAGAGGCAGGCCCCGCGTCCACTCCTGGCCTCCGTCCTCGCTCGTCCCCGCGCGCCGCCTGCCCATCGCGCCGGAGACGTTGCTGCCGGTACTGCCCGTCACCCTGGTGCGAGGCTGGTCAGGGTGCTGACGAAGGTGGTGGCCAGCTGGTACGCCCATTTACGGGAAGGCGTGCGGGGCACCGGGGACGACCGCGGGCCGGTACGGCACTCATGGCACGCGGCGAGTTCTCATGCACGGGTCTGGAACTTGGTCTTCACCTCTGGGCGGAGTGATCGGGCCACTTCCGGGTCGAAGGGCTCGGTGCTGGGGGTGAGCATCGCTGCGGCGGCCACGGCCACCCCCAGCGCGCTGGCGCTGACGGGATCGTCGCCGGCGGTCAGCCGTGTGGCGATGGCGGCCACCATGCCGTCGCCCGCCCCGGCATCGCTCAACGGATCGCCGGGCAGCGGTGGCGCGTGCAGCTCGGTATGACCGTGGCCGGTCGAGCACACCGCGCCCAGCGCTCCCACCGTGGTGACGGCGACTTCGGCGGCTCCTGTGGTGAGCAGGCGCTCGTTGACGGCTCGGGCGTCGTCGAGGCTGAGGATGTCCCGGCCTGTCAGGCTCGCGGCCTCTGTCCGGTTGCACCTGAGGAGGAAGACGCCTTCCGCGAGTGCTTCGCTGAGGGCCGGCCCGGAGGTGTCCAGAATCAGCCGGGCGCCGACTTGCCTGATGCGGCGGGCGACGACCGCGTAGAAGTCGGCGGGCAAGCCGCCGGGCAGGCTGCCGCTGGCCACGACGTACGGGCAATCGCCGGCGGCCTGCTCCAGGGCGTCGAGGCACCGCAGTCCCTCGTGCTCGCGCAGTCGTGGGCCGGGCGGCACGATGTGGTAGCTGTGGCGCGATGCGGTGTCGAACAGTACGAGTGCTTCGCGGGTCTCGTCGTCGATGTCGACGGCGACGTGGTCGACGCCTTCTTCGTCCAGCAGACGGTTCAGGCGCTGGCCGACCTCGCCTCCGGAGGTATGGACGGCGGTGGCCCGTCCTCCGAGCCGTACGACACCACGGGCGACGTTGATCCCTCCGCCTCCGGCGGCCACCGACCGGACCCGGGCACGGTTCTTGCCGATGCCCGTCAGGTGCCCGACCTCCCAGGCGAGATCGACGGTGGGGTTGATCGTGAGGGTGAGCACTGACGGCCCGGCGGCCGTACTTCGCGAGCCCCTTGCATCGTCGGTCTTCCTGGCTGGGGTGGGGGTCGGTGTTGCGGGGGCGCTCATCGCTGTGCCCGGGCGGTCGCGCCCATCCGGGTTCGGCGTGCCGTCTGCTGGACATGGCCTTGCGTCATCGTGCCCACCTCCGCGGACAGGGAGACAACTCGCTTCCCATGCTGGGGCAGCGCGAAGTCACCCGCATACCGGCCCGCACCGCCCCGTATCCGGTACTGAGAGCCCCGACCCCGGCGCTGGGAAGGCGGACCTTAGCGGGCTGTCGTCCGGACGGGTCGCGTTCGGACGTTCGACCGGGCTGTCGCCGGGCTGGTGCGGGGGTGGTGGCCGAGCCAGCGGTAGGCGGTCAGATTGATGCGGTCGTTGATGGGGAACCAGAGCAGCGCGTGGGCCATACACCCCTACCCTGCGGCCCGGCCGAGCGAATGGCCCTCGGCTTGACGGCGCACAGATGTCCGAACTGGGGGTCGTGTTTCCTGTGACGTCTTCCCCATGACCGCGGGGCCCCGGCGTCCGGCAGCGGATTGCGCCGACCGGTGGAAGCCCGCTGTCCGCCGACGCCATGTGCGGTCACGCTCGACACGGGTGGGGGAGCAGCGTCGAAGCCGCTCACCTACAGCTCACCGCCGACCAGCGGGACGAGACGCGAACCAGGAGGACACCTTCATGGACATGCCTGTCGTGAACGAGTGCGCGGTCGAGGACTGCGCCTACAACCGGGATCACGCCTGCCACGCCCTGGCCATCACCGTGGGAGACCCCGGGCCCGGGCACGCACACTGCGACACCTTCTTCACCGCACCGTCCAAGGGCGGAGACCCGACCGCCACCGGCCGTGTCGGTGCCTGCAAGATGTCCGACTGCCGGCACAACGCCGACCTCGAATGCCGTGCCCCGGGTATCACCGTCGGCTACCAGCAGACCGATGTCGACTGCCTGACCTACGCACCCGCCTGAGCGGCGGTCGTGGGCGCATGGACGACGCCGTACCCGCGTGCACGGCTCCCGAGCTTTCCGGCGTTCTCCTCGGGCGGTGTCCTCCCTGACGCCATGCCGGTGACTCGATCCCGCGCATGCCCTGTGATCTGGAAATGTCCCTCTCTGGTCAGCTTGCCTGAAGTGCACCTTCCCGTGTTCGTCCGGGCCGGACCTGCGGCGTCCTGGAAGCGAGGTCTCTGCCTCCGTGGCCGACGCCTCCCCACACCGGGTGCGCGGAAGGGTGGTGTTCGGAGCTGAGGCACTACAACACGAATGGCGGCATGACCGAGGTCACGCCGCGGCTGGCCAAGGCGGAGACTGACGTGCAGCGCCTCGTCGAGGCGAACACGGAGGCGCTGCCGGGGGTCCGGTTCCCGGCGTCCGAGTACAGCACGGGACCGGTCCACGCCGGCCGGATCGACTCGCTGGGGCCCGACGCGAGCGGGGCTCCCGTCGTCGAGTGCACGTGCGGCACGGTCCGGGCGCCCTATCCCGTCGACCGCAAGCAGGAGGAGCGAGAGAATGCCGTGTCAGCGATCTGCGCAAGGCGATGATCCGGGGAGGATGGCGGCGGGCCGATTTCCCGGAGCCGTCGAGCAGGCTCTGCATGCGTGTCAGCGATCTCCGTGTGCGGCTGTTCCGCCCGCACGGGACGCGACACTCCCTCCGCGGCCGGCGCAGTGCGGGCGGAACGGCGTCGCTCGAAAGGCCAGTCCTCGTCGACCATCGGCCGCTTGAGGTGCCCGCCGCCCGCGGCCCTCCGTTGCTGCTGCGCCCTCTGGGTCCCGACGATCCGATGGTGCCGCCGCCGTTTCCCGTACGGCAAGGGCCGAGAGGGGGCCGTCGGGGCCCGGACGGCCCTGGCCGGAGCACTCGGCGCGTGCTTTCCTGAAGGTGAGGAGAGGTCCTCCTGGAAAGACGCGGAGGAGCGGACTTTCGAGCCGCGCACCGCGCAATCAGGATCCGCGAGAAGCGGATGGGCCCCTCCTCCCGTCGTTCCCGCGTAGTGACGTCCGGGCGGACCACGGCCGGGACCGACCGGCCCTACCACGCCTCCCCCTCCCGTGTGAGCGTGGCAGCAAGGCATCCCACATCCCGAAAGGCGGTGGGGGCCATGGAGACGCCCCTCGTGGTCGGAGTCGACGGTTCCGACGCCAGCCTCACGGCGACCGACTGGGCTGCGGACGAAGCCGTCCGTCTGGGAGTCCCGTTGCGTATCGTGAACGCCTCGCGGTGGGAGTGGTACGAGGGCTCTGTGCCGGCCTGGAGCCTGAATCGCCCTTCCGGCCAGGTGCTCGCCGAGAACATCGCCGCCACTGCGGCCGAACGTGCCCGGCGTCGCGCCCCGGGCCTGAAGGTCACGACGGACGTCCTCGTCGAAGACGCGGCGAGCGCTCTGGTGAAAGAAGGACGCTCGGCCGCGGCGGTCGTCGTCGGATCCCGGGGCCGCAGTGAGCTCGCCGATCTCCTGCTCGGCTCCGTCGGACTCATCGTGGCGGCCCGCTCCCACGGTCCTGTCATCGTCGTGCGCGGCGATCGGCATGCCCTGGAAGCGCGCCACCGGAGAGTCCTGCTCGGTATCGGCGAGCACGACGTGGACTCGCCGGCCGTCCGCTTCGCCTTCCGTGAGGCCGCTTTCCGGCAGGTCGAACTCGACGTCGTCCACGCCTGGCGGCGCCCGGCCCACGAACCGGTCGATCATCCCTTGCTCACCGGGAGTGCCTCGCACTACGAGGAGCAGCAGGCGACCGTGCTCCTCGACAAGGCCGTGGAGGCCGCTGTCCGGGCCTGTCCGGAGGTGCGGCTGCGACGCACCACGGTCGAGGGCCCGGCGCACAAGACGCTCGTCGAGCGGTCGGTGGCGGCGGACCTGCTGGTCGTCGGAGCACGGCGCCGCGAGGGCCACGTCGGCATGGAGCTGGGCCGGGTCGCCCATCGGGCCCTCCACCACGCCGCCTGCCCGGTCGCCGTCGTCCCGCAGGGCCACGGCGCTTCGACCAGGGGTGAACGGTGATGGCCGGCGCCACCCCGCACGCTCGCGGCGACATCGGCCGCCGGGTCGCCGCCCGGCGTGAGGCTCTCGGCCTGACCAGGGAAGAGGTGGCCGAACGCGCCGGTTCGGCACCGAGCTACATCCAGTACGTGGAGGAGCGGTTGGCCACGCCTGGCATCGCCTTCATGACCCGCCTCGCCAACGCCCTGGAGTGCACCGTCCAGGACCTGACCGGGTATACGGCCGAACTACCGGACGGCGCCGGCCGAGCAGGACGCGATGCGCGGCTCGCCGAGCTGGACGAGCCGGAGTGCCGGCGCCTGCTCGGCACCCACGGCGTCGGGCGGATCGTCTTCACCACCGAGGACGGACCTGCGGCCTTCCCCGTCAACTACCAGATCGATCACGGGGAGGTCGTCTTCATGACGGCGCCGGGCGCGGCGGTGGTCCGTACGGACGGGAAGGAGATCGCCTTCGAGGCCGACCACGTGGACGAGGCCTTCAGCCAGGGCTGGAGCGTGCTCGTCGTGGGCCGGGTCCGCCGCGTCACCGAAGCGTTCGCCACCCGACGGCTGCAGAATGCGATGTACACCGGCCCGTGGGCGGGGGAGGGGCGGGACGTGGTCATGGCCCTGGCGCCGCGTCGTGTCACCGGCCGACGCATTGTCGTGGAGGGCGCTCCCGGAGTCGAGGGTCGTTCGGACGGCCCGGCGTAGACGGCCCGGCGAGGCGGCGCCGGGCGAGGCGGGGCGAGACGCCGGGGTGGGGAGGCCACGATGCCTGGAGGCGTCCGCCGTGCCCCGCAGCAACCGTTCGGTACGCCCGCCGGTTCGCGTACGAACGCGAGAGGGGGCGCGCTCGGCCATTCGTCTACGCGGACGAGGCGGAGCGGAAGCTCGCGCAGGACCGCGCCCCGTGCGGCCCCGACCGCCGCGGCGATGCTTTCCGGTGAGCCAGCCGTCAAGACCGACGCCGCCCTGGGGTGCCATGGCGGGCCTCCCTGCGGGGGTACTGACGCGTCCGGGGTTCTGCGTCCCGCAGGCCGGTCCGCGATCAGGGGGCTGACAGGGCTCGAAGGAACCGAAGGTCCCCTTCGCGGGCATGCCGGAGTGGTGCCGGCGTGGAAGGTGCCGCACCTGGGGGCGGGCGTATCCCCCGGTCCCGGGACGTACTGCCGAGGAGGAGCGATGAGCAGTGACTTTCCCGCCCACCCGGAGCTCGGCACCGTCGTCGTGGGGGTCGACGGCTCCCCGTCCGCTCGGACAGCCGCCCTGTGGGCCGCCGAGGAGGCGGCGCGGCGCGGCCAGTCCCTGTGCCTCGTGCACGCCGCCGACACCGACAGGCGCGCCCTGTTCGTCCGCGCGGAGACCCTTCAAGCGATACGGGCGGCGGGTCGCGACCTGCTCGACGAGACGGCCGCCGCAGTCCAGAAAGGTCACCCCGATCTGGCCGTGGTCAAGGAACTCAGCAAACTGGAGCCGGTGGCCGGACTCGCCTCCACCGCCGGCCGCCGGGGCACGATCGTGGTGGGAAACCGGGGCCTCGGCGGGTTCGCCGCGCTGATGCTCGGATCGGTCGGACTGGGTGTCGCCGCCCGAGCCACCGTTCCGGTGATCGTCGTGCGCGACCACGGCGACCGGCCGGAGACAGGTGTGGTGACCGCCGCCGTGCACGGTGCGTCCGACCTCAACTGGCTGCGCGTCGCGGCGGCCGAGGCCGAGGTACGCAAGGCCTCGCTGAGGCTTTTGAGCGTGTGGAACGTGTTCACCCATGTCGGCAGCGTCGCGACCATGCTCGACGACCTGGACGAGATCGCTCAGACGCGAGTCCGGGAAGTGAGGGAGATCGCGGATCAGGTCCGGCACTCCTCCCCGGACCTGTCCGTCAGCCACCACGTGGAGACGGGCACCAGCACCCCGGGCATCCTGGTCGACGCCAGCGCCCACACGGATCTCCTCGTCATGGGCAGCGAGCACCGTGCCCTGGGCGTGGCACCGGCCCTCGGACGGGTCACACACGTCGTTCTGCACCACGCCCACTGCCCCGTGCAGATCGTTCCGTCCGGCTTCACGTCCTGGGAACGCCGGGAGGAGCAGTGAACGAGATCGTGCATGGAGTCGATCGGCGCGATCCGTCGGTCCCCGCGCTCGTCTGGGCCGCCGACGAAGCCGTACGCCGCGGACTGCCGCTGCGCCTCGCCGTCGCCGTTCCCCGGTCCACGACCGGCTGCGTTACGACGTGGGCGGTCACCTGAGCGCACGCCGACTCCGGGCCGAGTCGGCACTCGCCGACGCCGAGGACCTGGTGCGCGAGCTGCGCCCCGGGCTGCCGACCCAGGCGGAACTCGCCGACGGGACCCCGGCGGCGGTCCTCACAGCCAGGACGCCCCACGCCGACCTGGCCGTGGTCGGCTCACGGCACCTCGGCAGGGCCGCTGAGGTCCTCAGCGAGGGCTCTGGGGGAGATCGTCGTCAGCGGCCAAGTCGACCCCGACGAGTACACGGCCTTCAAGCCGAGCCTCAAGGAGCCCGTGCTCGATCCGCTCGTCGACCTGCGGATCGGGGCCCAGCGACGCCAGGCCGTCTACGCCGAGGACGGTCCGACCCGGACTGTCGACACTCCCGACGCGGAACGCGGCGCGCGCGTCCTGGCCGAGTCGGCCGCCGTCGAGCAACACTACGACTGCCCCCATGGACCTCGAATGGGCCGAGGACTGCCTCACCGGCGAGCTCTGGATCGTCCAAGCCCGCCCCGAGACCGTGCAGTCCCGCCGCCGCGCCACCACCCTGTGCCGCTGCGCCTGATCGCCACCCCCGTGCCCAGCCCGCTCGTCGAGGGCATCGCCGTCGGCGAGGCGAGTTCGCTCACCAGACACCTCTGGGCATCGTGGCCATACGTGACGGTTATCCGCCACGGCGACGTCCTCGCCAGTGCGTCCAACGGTGCCGGCCCCGCCGTCGCCGCCCTCAGTCGTCGTACCGCAGCCGGTCGACGACACCCGCGACGCCGTCCACGCTGCCGCACAGCCGCATGACCACTGCCGGTGTCAGACCGCGGCGCGGCAGAACGCCGCTGAGGGTCACTATGCCGTCGGCGACCTCGACGTTCACGGCGGAGGGAGGCAGGCGCAGGGTGTGGGTGAGGACGTCCTCGACGATTTCCTCCTGGATCGCGCGATCGCGGCGCAGAAACAGCTGAACCACGTCACTGCGGCTCAGAACGCCCAGGACCGCTCCCTCTTCGTCCACGACCGGCAGCCGCTTGACGCCCTGCCGCTCCATGATCCGGACCGCGCGCACCACGCTCCACTCGGGCCGTGCCACCACGGCGGGGCTCGTCATGAGTTCCCCGGCGGTGCTTCCTCCACCGCCGTCCGCCTGGCGGCGGACGAGATCGCGTTCGGAGACCACGCCGAGCGGGTGGTTCGCCTCGTCGACGACGCACACGGCGGTGATATCGAACTCGTCGAGCAGCCGGGCGATCTCCTTCAGGGAGGTGTCGGGGCGGACGCTCACCGAGGTGGGGGTCATCAGATCGGCGACGCTGCGGTGCCTCATGAAGTGTCACTCCCGGTCGTTGTGGCGATGCGCCGCCTCACCTTGTCCGTCAGGGCCGCCAGACGCGGCGACACGGAGGCCACCGGTGCCAGCGGTTTGTCGATGCGGCGCGCCGCCTCCGGTACCTGTTCGAGGTCCTTCTCGCAATGGGAGCGCGCGGTGGCGAGGGAGGGGCGCGGCCCGATCCTGCGACCGTTTCGCATCACGGTCCGCAGCAGTGGCTCCGCGCCGGCAGGGACCGGCTCGTCGCGCAGTCCGACGACGTCCTGGAGGTCCGGTCGGCGGAAGACCTGCTTGGGCGCGGGAGCGGTGACCTTGTGGGACGACAGCTTCATGACCGGGCGTCCGTCGTACGCGACGAGCTTGTAGGCCGCGTCGAGGTACGGGGCGTCGGCGGAAACGCCCATCTTCGTGCCGACGGCGTACACGTCGATCGGCGCGCCGGACCGTACGAGGGCGTCGACCGCGTATTCGTCGAGGCCGCCGCTGGCGATGATCCGCACCCGCGGCAGTCCCGCCTCGTCGAGAATGGCGCGGGCGCGCCGGGCGAGCGTGCCGAGGTCGCCGCTGTCGAGGCGGATCGCGCATCCGTCCGCAGCGCCCAGCTCGTTCAGGACGCGCGCGGCGGTCCGGGTGCCGCGCTCGGTGTCGTAGGTGTCGACGAGCAGCGTGACGGGCCCGGGGTGTGCCCGGGCGAAGGCGCGGAAGGCGTCGAGCTCGTTCGGGAACGCCTCGACGTACGAGTGGGCCATCGTGCCGGACGCCGGGATTCCATAACGGATGGCTGCGGCCACGTTGCTCGTGCCCGCGAACCCCACCAGTGCTCCGAGGCGTGCCGAGGCCAGGCCGGCCTGCGGGCCGTGGCTGCGGCGCAGCGAGAAGTCGACCACCGGACGTCCCGAGGCCGCGAGCACGCAGCGCGCGGCCTTCGAGGCGACGGCGGTCTGGTGGCAGATCAGTGAGAGGAGATACGTCTCGACGAGCTGTGCCTGCGGCAGCGGTGCGGTCACCTCGAGGAGCGGCTCGTCGGCGAGGACGATCGTTCCCTCCGGTAGGGCCCGCACCTCGCCGTCGAAACGGAGCCCGACGAGCGGGTGCAGGTCCTGCTCCCGGCGGTGCAGCACTTCGGCGAAGTCCCTGACGTCCGCCGGGCCGACCGTGAAGCCCGAGAGGTAGTCGAGCGCGGGCTCCAGGCCGGCGGCGACGAGAAATCCCCGCCCCGGCGGGAGATCCCGTACGAAGAGGCTGAACGTGGCAGGTGATCGCATGCCCTCGCGGAGGTAGGAGAGGGCCATGGTGACCTCGTAGAGGTCCACAGTCGTCACGTTCGACACGCCACTCAGCTCCTGTCGTGTCCGTAAGTTGCGGGGCGGCACCGCACATCGACGGGGCCGTCCACCCCTGGCTCACTTCGTGCCGTTCTCGGGGTGTTCAAGGCGTGCCTCCTGGGGCTGACCCTCCGGCTCCGTCGACCGGAGGAGGGATTTCGCTCAGACGAAGTCGAGCACGTCTGCCACGGGTCTGCGGGGCGTGGCCTGGCCGGCGGGGCCGTATCCGATGCGGATGATCATGTGCACGTAGCCCACCGTCGAGCGCGGATCCCGCGTGACCGCCCGCAGCTCCGGCCACTCCAGTGGCTGGGAGATCACGGATGTGGCGAGGCCGTCCAAGGCGGCCTGGAGCAGTACGCGCTGCATGGCCTGGCCGGCCCGTAGCCAGTCCGCGGGCCGGTCGTCCTCGGTGCCGAGCAGGAGGATCTGCGGCCGCTCCTCGAACCGCGCCGACTCGCGGCCCGTGACGCGCCGTGGTGCGTCGAACTCCCGCACGGGGGCACTCGTCCCGTGTTTCCGTGGCCCGATGGCATAAGGCGGGATTCCTTCGGGCACCGAGCCGGGCCTGCCGGCCCCGGTGTGGACCCAGGAGGCGAGCTCGGCACGCAGACCCGTGTCCATGGCCTCGAACAGCTCGGAGTCGTGTACGAGGTCGAGCACGGTGTCGGTGTGCCAAGGGCCGGGTGTGAGCAGCCGGCTGCCTTCGAGCAGGGCAGCGGACCGCAGTGCGTCGAGAACCGCCTGCGGGACGCGTTCGTCGGTGTAAGGGAAGCGGCTGGTGCGGCGGCGGCGCAGCACCGGCTGAAGGACGGCGAGGGCGTCGTCCATGACGGGGTCGGTGGCCTTGTGGAGCGTCACCTCCGCGAGGAACAAGGGGCTGTCGGGGTCGGGCAAGTGCCGTACGGACGTCCCCCAGCCCCGCCAGGCCGCCCCCACCCGCATGTTGAGGACGGCGGCACCACACCCCAGGTGGAGGGCGCGGTGCTGAGGGTCGGCTTCTGGCAGCGTACGCGCGGGGTCGCCGTACACCTCGATGGTCTCGCCGTTCACCCGGTGGAGGAATCGCCACGGCTGGGCGTTCTGCAGGGAGGGGGCGGTCACCGAGTCCTCGACGAGCGAGGTCACCAGCGCCGCGTCGGGACGGTGGAGCGTCATGGCGGTTCGTCCTCTCCAGTGGTGGTTCGCTACGGAACCGGCGAGGTGGTCACCACCCCTCACCTTCCGCGCGGCTGCTGCCGCTGGAACAGGGCCGAACGGTCCTGGGCCGTGGCCGAACGGTGCCGGCGTTCCGGAGGGTGGCAGGTGCAGAGGTCTGAGGAACCTTGCCGAGCGCACGGCAATTCTTGGGCGGTGAGCTGCCGGTGTAGCCGAGAAAGCCGTCCGGCACCCGGCTGGACGGTAGGCGATGCCGCCACGGTGACTGTCTGCGTCAGAGGTGTGGCGCGTCGTGCTCGTGTGCCCCGGCGGCGATCACCGCGGCTTGCACGCGCCGCTCGACGCCCAGCTTGCCGAGGAGGCGTGAGATGTGGTTCTTGACCGTCTTTTCCGACAGGTGCAGACGCTTGGCGATCTCATGATTGGTCGGTCCCTCGCCGACCAGGTCGAGCACCGTGTGTTCGCGCTCCTCAGCACGGCCAGGTGTTCGTCCTCCGGCGGCTTCCCGGCCTGAGGGCCGCGCAGGGTGCTCATGAGGCGAGCCGTAGTGGCTGGATCCAACTTCGACGCGCCCGCGGCCACCGTCCGTATCGCCGCGACCAGGTCGGAGCCTTTGATCTGCTTGAGGACGTAGCCGGAGGCCCCCGCCATGATCGCGTCCAGCAGAGCCTCCTCGTCGTCGAACGAGGTCAGCATCAGACAGGCGAGTCCCGGTACCCGGCAACGCAGTTCGCGGCACACCGAGACACCGTTCCCGTCCGGCAGCCGTACGTCGAGAACGGCGACATCGGGTCGCAGTGCAGGCCCGCGGGCCAGTGCCTGCTCGGCCGACGAAGCCTCCCCGACCACCTCCATGTCCGGCTCGTCGTTGATCAGGTCACGCACGCCTCGGAGTACGACCTCGTGGTCGTCCACGAGGAAGACCCGGGCGGGTGGAGTGAGGACGCCGGCCATGCCGGACCCCAGTCGACGGACGGCGAGAAGCTGTGCCCCGATTGTCTCAGGAGCATCGGTCGCGCCCACGGCGGAAGCGGCCCGCTCGGCCGTCGTCGCCCGGCAGCAGTGGTCGGAGCGAGGGGCGCCACCAAGATGCCCCCTGATGCCCAGGTCATCGACCGTGTGGTGCGGCCCGCCCGTGCCGTCGGGCTGTGAACGAACCCGACGGGCGCGGGTGCGTTCGTCTTCGTCGGGGGCCACTCTTGGAGGGCGTCTGTCTCCGCTCACCGCGCGCGCACCGGATCTCCGTGAGCCCCGCGGCTCGACTCCGGGACAGCCGAGGGGCCATCCGATCGGCATGGCCGAGTGGCGTCGTTCCGCCACGGAAGGGAGGACCTCGTGATCATCAGTCACAGCGTGGACGGAGACACCCTCCGGGTCACGCTCCGTCGCGACCTGGACATCACCAACCGCGCTGCGGTCGCGCGTGCGCTCCAGGGCTTGGTCCAGGCGCACCGTCCCACGCAGGTGCTCGTGGACGTCCCGCTGACCGAGCCCTCACCCGCTACTCTGAGTGCCCTCGTCCGCACCCACCGTATGTGCAGGAATGTCGGCGTCGACTTCGTGCTCACCGGGCTCGGTGCCGACGCCCAGCGACTCCTGGACGCGAGCGTCTCGTGAGCGGCCGGCAGCCAGGGCGGCATGCACGGGCGGCGCTCGGGGAGGGGCCAAACGGGTTCCCACAGGGGCCGATCGGGCCCTCACGGTCTGTTCCCCGGCTCGTATCGTGAGATGCACGGGGCGAAGACCCCCTCTCCTCGCCCCGGTCTTCGGGTCGTCCACAGGCACGAGAGGTGTCCTGGGAAGGGGGAGAGAACCGTGGGAGCTCTGAGCACCCCTGTCGACCGGCCTCAGGGGCTCTACGACCGTGAGGCCGAGTGGGACAGGCTTGTCGCGTTCGTCGACGATCCGCGTCCCAGGCCCGCGATCGGTGTCGTCACCGGTCCACGAGGGCACGGCAAGTCGTTCCTTCTCAAGGCCCTGGCCCGTGCGACGGGCGGGTTCTACTTCAGCGGCCAGGAGGCCGCTCAGGCCGAGACCCTGCGCGCGCTCGCCCAGCAGTACGCGCGCCATGCCGATCTCGCACGGGCACCTCACTGGACGGGATGGAGGGACGCGCTGCTCACGCTGGCGGCCGCGGGGCCTGGCCCGACCGCGTTGGTCGTCATCGACGGATTCCCCGAGGTCGTGCGGCAGAGCCCAGGGCTCCCGGCCACGATCAACGAGGTGTGTCATCGGCTGGGTGACGGCCCAGACAGTTCCTCCCGGCTCCGGCTGCTGCTCTGCGGCAGTACGACACCGGTGATGAGCCGGCTGCTCAGTGCCTCCGCCAGGTGGGTGGACCAGGTCGTGGAGATGGCCCCCCTGGACTACCGGCAGGCACGAGAACTGTGGGCGATCGACGACCTCGCGCTCGCGCTGCGCGTACACGCCGTTGTCGGTGGCAGCGTGGCTTTCCGCTTCGACCCCGCAGGCGAACGACCCCCCGCCGGCTTCGCCGACTTCGACCGGTGGATACGCGAGTGCGTGCTCAGCCCGCGCCTGCCGCTGTTCTGGAAGGCCGGGCACATCCTCGACCGGGTACCGGACGGATGGGACATCGCCGCATGCCACTCCACCGTGGCCGCGCTCGCCGCCGGCCGCTCCACGCCCGGCGAGATCGCCGATTTCCTCGACCGGCCGGCGACGGATGTACCGCACATCCTGTCCCACCTCGAAGAGCGCGGCTTGGTACGCGGCGAACCCGACGCCTTCCAGCCGGGGCTGATCCACTACCGCATTGCCGAACCGCTGCTGGCCTTCGACCACGCCGTGATCCGCCCTCACCGCTCCGACCTCGTGGACGCGGGTGCCACGGAGATCGACGAGATCTGGCGGCAGGCCCGGTCCGTGTTCGAAAGAGACGTGGCGGGCCCGCATTTCGCTCAGATATGCCGGGAGTGGGCGGCCCGGTTCGCTGCGGCGGAGCTCTTCGGAGACGTGCCGGAATCCGCACTGTCGGGCTCCCTGCCCCATACCACCGGTGAGGCGGCGATCATGGACGTCGTGGTGCGCGGCCGATCAGGCCGCCGCCCCGGTCCGCTGCTGTCGATCGGCTTGGTCTCCTGGTCGCGTCCCATGGACACGCCCCACCTCGAACGGCTGCGCGACCATCGGGCGCACCTCGCCGCTCTCGGCGAGGACGCCGGCCAGACCCGCCTCGCCTGCTACGGAGCCGCGGGCTTCGGACCGGCGCTGAGGGACGCCGAGGCGAACGGGGAGGTGCTCCTCGTATCACCCGAGCAGGTGTACGGCGACGGACCGTGGCCGCGCACCGCGGAGGAAGGAGGACGTCCGTGACCGACAGGGCACAGCCGCCCTCCACACGGGAGACCGGGGCCAAGGTCCGGTCCGGCCGGCGGGGGATCCCGAGCGGCGAGCTTCCCACACGGAGCGTGGCGGCGTATGCCCCGGTGAAGACGATCAGAGCACGTCCCAAGCGACCGGTGCACACCGTTCGTGTGAGCGCCCTCTTCCTCTGACGACCCGGAACTACGCCGAAAGAAGCGGGCGACCGCCCATGACAGGGGGCTCGCCAAGGACAAGGACCCCCGCCACATGACAGCCGGCCACCTCGCCCAGGGCAAGCCGATCACCGTCGACGCGGACACCGACAGCGAGCAGGTGCTGCAGACCATGCGGGAGCACCGCATCCGCCGCGTCCCGGTGATCGACGACCACCGGCTCGTCGGCATGATCAGCGAGGCGGATCTCGCCAGGCACCTGGACGAGCAGCAGGTCGGGAAGTTCGTCGAGGCCGTCTGCGCCTGACAGGTCACGGCCCCCGACACTGTCGGCAGGGACGTGGCTGGTCCTCGGGGGAGCGAGGGATTCGGGGACCAGCCCCGACCGTGCGCCGCAGCCCGCAGCCCGCAGCCCGCAGCCCGCAGCCCGCAGCCCGCAGCCCGCAGCCCGCAGCCCGCAGCCCGCAGCCCGCAGCCCGCAGCCGGCCACCGGCTCCGGGCTGCGGCGGGTCGACTCGCGTCGCCGGTCCACGACATCAGGAGGATCTGCCGGTCGGTTTCCTCTGTGGCCGTCGAGCGTCGCCGGGGTGAGGCTTGACATGGGGGGGCTGAGCGGAGGAGCGCCGTGAGTGGTCTGGTGATCGTGGGAGCGGACGGTTCGGCGTCGAGCCTTGGCGCCGTCGAGGCGGCGGCCAGGGAGGCCCGGTGGCGAGATGCGGGGCTGCGGATCGTCCATGCCTTCCACTGGCCGGTGGCGCGTATGCCCTTGTGGCAGGCCCTGCCGATGCCGGCCGAGGGCGAGATCCGGAAGATGTCAGAGGGCCTGCTGGCTGAGGCGGTGGAACGGGCCAGGACGGTGGCGCCGTCGGTGGATGTCACCGATGCCGTGGTGGTCGGGGAGCCGGTGACGGTGCTGGAGGCACAGTCGCGTGCGGCGGAGCTGGTGGTCGTCGGGTCCCGGGGCATGGGAGGGTTCGTGGGACTGCTGGTGGGCTCCACGGCGGTGCACCTGGCAGCGCACGGCCGATGTCCCGTGCTCGTCGTGCGGGACCGGTCGGAGTCGACCGGGCCGATCGTGCTGGCGGTCGACGGCTCTCAGGCGGGTGCGGCAGCGGTGGATTTCGCGTTCGCGGAGGCCGCGCTGCGCGGTGTGGGCCTCGTGGCCCTGCACGCCTGGACCACGTGGAACGCCCCTATGCCCCCGCCGCAGGATCCAGTCGAACCGTACGCGAGCGGTCCGGGCATGCTCGCCCAGGCCGAGGAGCGTCTGCTCGCCGAGGCGCTCGCGGGTCACCGGGAGCGGTACCCGGACGTCCCGGTCGAGCTCCGGGTGACTCGCGGCGGCACTCGTGAGGCTCTGATCGAGGCAAGCGGCACCGCGCCACTCCTGGTCGTCGGCGCACGGGGACGCGGTGGTTTCGCGGGCCTGCTGCTGGGCTCGGTGAGCCAGGCGGTGCTGCACCACGCGCACTGCCCGGTCGCCGTGGTGCACCAGCCCGGTGCGCGCTGATCCAGTGGCTCGCTCCGGCGTCGGTCCGGACGACCCGCCCCCGGTCCAGGTCGCGGTTCGAGGCGACAGCTGGAGCGGGGGGTGGCGATTGGAAGCGAAGTGAGAGAGGAGGTCGCCGGATGTGACTTCGGGCCTTCCTCGCACGGTTCCGGCTTGTGGGCGCGCCCGGTGCGGCCGTCGTCGCCGTGCCCGCCGACCGGACGGTCGATCCCGCCGCGGAACTCGGTCCGGTGCTTTCCCGGTTCACGGGCGTCCAGGAGGAGGCGTCGGAGATCCGCGCCAGAGCCGGGGACGAGGCCGCGGCCCTCGTACGGGCGGCTGCCAGACGGGCCGCCGACCTCGTGGCCGGCGCCCAGGAACAGGCAGGTCGGGTGCGGGCGGAAGCCGTGGCTTCCGCGCTGGTCGCGGCCCGCCGCGAGGAGATCGCCCTTCTCGCGGCCGGCCGGAGCGCGGCGGAGCAGGTGCGCACGCGGGCCGGCGAGCGGATCCCCGGTCTCGCCGACCGCGTGGCCGAGTACGCTCTCGGCCGCCCAGACGGTTCAGGGAGCGACGCATGGGCGTCGGGTGGCTCGCCGGTGTGATCAGGGCCAGAGCTCTGACGTCCCAGCGACTGGGGCAGCCGCCGCCCAGGAGCTGGCCGCGAGCGCATCCCTCGCCCATGCCCTGCGCGGCCTTGCCGACTCGTCCTACCGAGAGGCCGCCGCCGCGGACTCCTCGCTCGCCGACGCGCAGCGCGGGGTCGCCTCGGCGCTGCTGTGGAATCTGCGGGTCCTCGCCGGGTGGCTGCCACCCGCTGGCGCGCGCCTGCTCGCCGCAGGCTTCGAGATCGCCAACGTCGAGGCACTCCTCAGATCCTTCTCCGGCGCGTCGCCCCCTCCGCAGGCCTACCGTCTCGGTGCGCTCGGCACGGCCTGGCGACGACTCGAGCGGGCCGATTCCGCAGACGCCGTCCGCCGGGTGCTCGCCGCCTCGCTCCGGGGCGATCCCGGTGCCGGAACCGCCTGGACCGTGTCCGTCGGCATGCGTATCGCCGCCGCCGCGCGGACCGCGGAGGTAGGGCCCGCCCGTACGTGGGCCGAGGGCAGGGTCGCCCTGTTGACGGCCCGCGAGATGTTCGTCCGTGGCCGCGTCCTGCCGACGCCGGTACGGCTCCGCGCCGCGGACGTCCTGGGAGACCAGGTTCTGAAGGCATCGGGATTCCGCGAATTCCGCGACCGGCTGCCCGCCGGAGCCCGATGGGCCGTGGAAGGCGTCGACGGCCGGGGGACCTGGGGCGGGCGGAGGCCCGCTGGTGGGCGGTCCTGGGGGGCCAGCACCATGATCCCGGGTGCCCACATCCCTAGGTTCTGTCTGACAAACGATCCTGGGTGGGTTCGCGGAGCCAGAGGATGAGTGCGGCGAGGTGGAGTCCGGCCTTGTAGCGGTCGGCGAGTTCGTCGAAGCGGGTGGCGATCGCGGAACTGCTTGAGGCGGTTGAAGCAGCGTTCGACCACGTTGCGTGCCTTGTAGAGCTCGCGGTCGAAGGCCGGCGGCCTGCCGCCGGCCTGACCGCGCCGCACCCGGTTGGCCTTCTGGTCAGCCCACCGCGGGACCGGCCGAGCGCCTCGCCAGCCGTCGCGCATCCCGGACCTTCCAGTTCGCCCCCTGCCGCCGCCCGGCCACGGGGCCGGGCGGCGGCGATACAGGCCCTGTCGGCCCTACCGTACGGCGGCTCCAGTGGGGCAGCCTCGCAGGGGGACCGGGAAACGGTTCTGCGCCACAGACGCCCGGCTCAGGCGATGCTTCGTTCTGACGGCCGCTCGCCGCAGCGCATCCTGCTTGGGAGCGGGGCATGACCGTTCTGATCACCGTCGTGGTGGTGCTGGTCGTCCTGGTATTGATCACGCTCGCGATGGCGGTACGTATCGTCCGGCAGTACGAGCGGGGCGTCCTCTTCCGGTTCGGCCGGCTGATCGGCACGGGCGAGCCCGGACTGCGGTTCCTCGCGCGCGAAGCGACCGCCGCCGCCACGGCGCGGCCCGCCCCCAAGCCCGTATCGGCATTCGACCTGGGCAAGCCGGCCGGCGTAGCGGCACCGGACGAGGTGGCCGAAGCCAAGCGTTTTGCGTAGCGCGAGCACGCGGTCACCCACGGCACGCGGTGCCCCCGACGGCGGGACCGGACAGATCCCGGAGCAGGCCGAGCACGAGGAGTTTGTCCGCAGACGTCGGCCTCCGTAGAGGGGGACGCGGCGACTGTGGACCCGTCACGCATCTGACGTTGGGAGAGCACCATGCGGCCGACGTTCGTTCTGGGACGGATCGCAGGGGTCCGGATCGGAGTCCACTGGAGCGTTCTGCTCATTCTCGCCGTGATCGCCCTCGGGCTCGCGGAGGGCCGTCTGCCCGAGGCGCACCCGGGCCACGGCTGGCCGGCGTACTGGGCGGCAGGGATCCTGACCGCCGTGGTCTTCTTCGCTTCTCTGCTCGCGCACGAGCTGGCGCACGCGATCGTCGCCCGGCGTAACGGGGTCGAGGTGGACGACATCGTCCTGTGGCTGCTCGGCGGTGTGGCACGGCTCAAGGCGGAGGCCCCGAACCCGGCGGCGGAGCTGCGGATCGCGGGCGTCGGTCCCCTGGTCAGCCTCGTTCTGGGCGGGTTCTTCACGCTTGCCGCGTGGCTGCTCGACACGACGGCCGCGCCGGGGCTGGCCGTCGAGGCGCTGGCCTGGCTCGCGGCGATCAACATCCTGCTGGCGGCGTTCAACGTCGTTCCGGCCGCTCCGTTGGACGGCGGGCGCCTGCTGCGTGCCTTCCTGTGGTGGCGTACGGGAGACCGGCTGCGCGCGACCGCGGGCGCGACGGCGGCCGGTCGCGCTTTCGGCTGGTTCCTGACGGTGGTGGGACTGTTCCTGTTCGTGCGGGGAGACGTCTTCGGCGGACTGTGGCTGGCGATGATCGGCTGGTTCCTGGTTGCCGCGGCCACCACGGAGGGGCAGCAGGCACAGCTGCGTGCCGTTCTCGCCGGCATTCCGGTACGGCAGGCCATGACACCGGATCCGGTCACGGTTCCCGTCGGCCTCACGGTGGCGGCCTTCCTGGCCGACCCGCACTACCGGTTTCGCCATTCGGCCTTTCCGGTGACCGGCGACGGCTCCGCGCCCGTCGGCCTCATGACTCTGGACTTGGCCAGGAAGGTGCCGGAGGACCGGCAGCACGCCGTGACGGTGGAGCGGGTCATGCTGCCGCTGACGGAGGTCACGGTCGTCGGCGCGGACGATCCCCTGGCGGATCTGCTGCCGCGCATGCAGCCGGGCGCCGAGCATCGGGCCCTGGTGCTCGACCGGAAGAGGCTGGTCGGCATCGTCTCCGCGTCGGACGTCAGCCGCACGGTCACGTGGCTGATGACGAGCGTCCCGCGCGGCCGCGGTGGAGGCCGGGGTGCGTAATGCCCCTACGTCGGCGTGCAGAGGTCCGGCGAACGCGTGCACTGTCCTGCCGATGGATCAGGAAACGCCGATCCCGCACGTGGGACGTCCGCCTCTGCGTGTCCGGACTCATGCGACCTAGGAGGCGATCATGGAAGAGCCGCAGGCAGTCCGGGCTGATGCGGCGGCCGCCTGCGCGGCCCTCCGGAGAGGACTTCCCGGGTCCTACTTCTTCCGCTTAGTGCCGCCGCCTTCGCGGCGGATCCCAGACACGGAGGCAGAACCATGGTATTTGTACGCGTCCTGTACGCCTCCGAGCATCACTCCACGCAGGAGATCGCCTCACGGATCGGCGCTCGCCTGAGAACTCACGGTCACCATGTCGACGTGCGGGAGCTGGCCTCCGCCCTCGGCGGGCAGGGGCTCCCGCGGGCTGACGCGTTCGTCATGGGAAGCGCGGTTCATGACGGAGCCTGGCTGCCGACGGCGGAAGCCGCCGTCCGGGTCGGCGCCGAGGGGTTGCGTGAGCAGCCGGTGTGGATGTTCAGCGTCGGGATGTCCGCCGCCCTGCCCAGGCTCTTGCGCCTGCTGGCCGACCGTGCCGTGCAGCCGCGTGTCGCCGCGCTCGTCGACGTCGTCCGTCCCCGGGAGCATCGGCGCTTCTCGGGCGTGATCCGGCGCGAACACCTGGACCGCAAGGGGGCTGTGCTCTTCCGTCTGCTCGGCTGTCGTTACGGAGACCACCGGGACTGGGCGGCGGTCGAGGCATGGGCGGACGACATCGCAAGGCAACTCACGGCCCTGCCCGCACGCGGCCCCGCAGACTGACGGCCTCCCACGGCCGACAGGCCCTCGCGGAGGGCAGGTCGGCCGGCACGGTGTTCGCCCGCTCACGCACCGCCTTCCGCGAGGGAGGCGAGTGCGGCGTCGAGGCGGCGGGTAGCCTCGTCCGCGACCGGGGCCATGGCGTCGACGCCGGTGAGAGCGACCATGGTGGAGGGGTCGATCGCCTGCACGATCACCTGGTCGCCGTCGGTGCGGACCACGACATTGCAGGGCAGGAGCAGCCCGACCGAGCGGTCGGCGTCCAGCGCCTGTCGGGCGAGCGGGGGATTGCACGCCCCGAGGATCAGGTAGGGCTCCATGTCGTGGTCGAGCTTCGCCTTGAGCGTGGCCTGGACGTCGATCTCGGTCAGGATGCCGAAGCCCTGCTCCGCCAGTGCACGGCGAACGGCCTCCACGGTCGCCTCGAAGGTCCCTGCCGGCTTGACGGTGCGGTCGTACGGCATGCTCTCCACCTCACTGTTCCGATGATGACGACCTCGTCGGCACATGTCCGGCCCCGGTCGTCGTGCTGCTGTACGGGCGGCCCGGGCCGGGCCGCGACCAACAGCATGATGCCCTGACCGCACTCGTCCGGAGGCGAACCACCCCGGCGGTGGCCATGCGGTTCGCTCCGGCTCTTCTGTTCGCCGCCTGCCCGTACGCGGACTCGACAGGGGCGTCGCACATCGGTGGCGTACGGTGTGGTCCGGCGCTGCCGCTTTCGATGTGCCGGACCGCCGCCGCACGCCTTCCCCGCCGGCGGACCCGCGATGTACGGGTCGCGGTTCACCTCCGCGAAACGATGATTCTCAGGACTGATCGTGCTGCGAGTCGTCGTCGCACCGATCCGATAGGCGGACCTGTAGCCCCCGGGAAGGACCGTTCGGCCCGCTGCGAGTCTCGTGGATCGAAGAAAGACCGGATGACGAGTGAGGGCTGGTGGCTGGAACCGAGCTCCCCGGCCTGGTGGCATCGAAGGGACCCGCGTACGACGGGCCACTGGCCCTCTGCACATGGCATGAAAAGTCCCCGGGGCAAGCAGCCCCGGCGTTCCGGCCGGCTGATGAACCCCTGCTCGACCAGGAGACGTGGGGGCATGCAGGCCACGCGAACTCCTCCTCACAGCGGAGGCCATCATGAAACGAATGGCGTCACAACCCCTCGTGGACGTGCAGGTGGAGACCCGGGGTGGTGTGTCCGCCGAGGACGCCGACTATGCCCGGGACAAGGTGCGGGCCGTGTTCGGCCAGGCACCGGGGCCGGTGCTCTTCGCCCGGGTGAAGCTGACCCGCTACGCGAACCCGGCGATGGAGCGGCCCGTGACGCCCTGCTGCGCTACGCCGGCGCGATCGCGAACGTGTCCGCCGCCAAGACGTCTCGGCCCGCTGCCCAGGCCCCCCGTACCGCCCTCCTCGTACGCGATCTGATGACCGCGCCCCGCCGCCGGTCGCCGGGGACACCACCCTGCCCGGCATCGTCCGCGCGCTGTCGGAGCACGAGACGGGGTCGCTGCCCGTCGCCGTCGCCGACGGCCGGGTCACGGGTGTCGTGTCCGAGGCCGACCCGCTCGCCGCGGTCGCCGCACGGACGCACCGGCCCAGCGCGGCGAGCCAGGTACGGGAGACCAGGCCCACGGCCGAGCCGGGCGAGGAGACGGCCGAGCCCCTCATGACCAGCCCTGCCGTCACCGTCCAGCCGGACACGACGGTCTCCGAGGCCGCCTGGCTGATGGCCCTGTCCCGACTCAAGCACGTTCCCGTGGCGGAGCCGGACGGGCGGCCGGTGGGCTCCGTTCACCGGCACACCCTGCTGGACGCCCTGCTCGGGGACGACGCGACCATCCTCGAGGGCGTGCGGGGCCGCATCAGGCAGGTCTTCCCGAGGTTGCCGACACGGTGGAGGCCACGGTCCAGCAGGGAGTGGTCCGCCTTCGTGGCTCCGTGACGGGCGACGAAGGGGGCGGCTGCTCGCCGAGGTGAAAGGGCTCGACCCGATGACCGACGTCCTCGACGAGTTGACGGTACGCGACGGCTGAGCACCGGTGGGTGGGGGGCCTGCACACGTCGGTGCGCGCACCCTTCTCCCATGTGTGTCCGTCCCCCTGTTGCTGGTCGGGCGGCCTCTCCGCCGGGAACGTGCGGTAGCCCGAGGAGGGAAGCGGCCCACGTGGTGGCTCGCTCGTGCCGATGGCGGAGAGGGCGTTGATTTTTGAAGCGGGACGCTCACCCGCGATCCGCCCTCCTCTTCGAATCCGGGAACCGCCTCGCCTGGGGGCCGTCTTTCCGTCAAGGGAGTCGTCCGGTGATCACATCAGTCCTTCTCTCAGGCCGGCATCTGTCGCGCTCGGCGAAATCAGGCACTCCGCGTGAGCCGCCCAAGCCGTCGGAGCCCTCGCCGAAGCCCTCGTGGACGCGCTGGCTGCTGCCCATCGCCACCTTGGTCCTCCTGCTCGTGGTCCTGCTGCGCGTCCCCTCCCAGCAAGGCGCGACGCTGTCGTACAGCGACTTCCTCGGCAGAGTGGGCACCGGCCAGGTCAAGACGGTCGACATCAAGGAGACGGGCGCGATCAGCGGAACCCTCAAGGACGGCGGGAAGTTCACCACCCGGATCCCCACGGCCCTGGACAACAGCCGCCTGGAGCAGCAGTTGCAGTCCGGGAAAGTGGAGATCACCGCCTCCCGGACCGGCGGCAGCCCCTGGGGGACCCTGCTGGTGCTGTTCCTGCCCGTGCTGGCCATCGTCGGCCTGTTCCTCTGGGCCGGCCGCAGGGCGGCCGGGGCGGTGACCGGGGGCCTCGGGGCGACCGGTCGGGCCCGCGCCAAGATCATCGAGACCGGGCGTCCGACGACTCGCTTCGAGGACGTCGCCGGCTACGAGGGCGTCAAGCAGGAGATCGGCGAGATCGTCGACTTCCTGCGCAACCCCGAGCGCTACGCCGCCGCGGGCGCCAAAGGACCGCGGGGTGTGATCATGGTCGGTCCGCCGGGCACCGGCAAGACCCTCATCGCCCGCGCGGTGGCCGGTGAGGCGGAAGTCCCGTTCCTGTCGGTGACCGGTTCCGCGTTCGTGGAGATGCTCGTCGGGGTCGGCGCCTCCCGCGTGCGCGACCTGTTCACCGAGGCACGCAAGCGGGCACCCTCGATCATCTTCATCGACGAGATCGACGAGATCGACGAGATCGACGAGATCGACGCCGACGGCAGCCGTCGGCAGCCGTCGTGGCGTGGGAGCTGTTGGAACGGTCGGGGTGCCGTCACCTTCCGGTGGTGCGTCCGGACGGTCGCTGTGCCGGCTTGCTGGAGAGGGCTGATGTGGCGGTCGCGTGTGGTGCTCCCGCCGTTTCGCTGTCGCAGGTTCGGGTGGATGAACTCCTTCGGGGCCACGGGCCGGTGCTCGTGCACGTGGAGCAGACCGTACGCCACGCGGTCGACATGATGACGTACACCGGCGCCGATGCCCTTCCGGCGCTTGCCGAGGACGGGCATCTTGCCGGGGTGCTGACGGCGGTCGACATCGTCGCGGCCCTGGCCGGTCATCCGGTGCGGGAGGAGCCGGCGGACCGGCGTCCCCAGACCGGCACGGTGTTGCCCGGGCTGCCGCCCCGGCGGGGCTACCGTGGCACGGCCTTTCCCTGACTGCCGGACGCGACGCGCGAGGGAGACAGGGGCGTGAAGGGACCGGACCCCGCGGCTGGCCGCAGTGGGTTTCGCGATGTGCCGCATACGACGGATTTGCGGGTGGAGGCATGGGCCCCACCCGGGAGGAGTGCCTGGCGCAGGCCGTACGAGGCGTCTGCGCGTCGTTCCTGGACTTGACGGGGGCGGCGGGTGTCCGCCCGGCGGGACGTGGAAGTACGGGCGGAGCGGGACGAGGGCGTGCTGGTCGCGCTCTTGGACGAGGTCGTCTACCGGCTGGACACGGAGGGCGAGGTCCCGGTCGACGTGGAACTCGCCCCCGTCGACGGCGGCGTGAAGGGCGTCTTCCAGATGGCCGACGCCGGGTCGCCTCCGGTGACGGGTGCCGCCCCGAAGGCCGTCACGCTGCACGGACTGGCGCTGAACCGTGGGCAGGACGGCTGGACCTGCTCGGTGACGCTCGACGTGTGAGTGCGCATTCAGCTCGCTCGGTCCGTCCGGTCTTTGCGCGGGAATCACCGCAGCCGCCGCAGCGGCCAGGTGTTGACGACGTCGTCGGGGCTGAGCCATCCGCGTTGAGCCGTGCCGACGCCGTAGCGGAGTCAGGCGAGCCGGGGACGGAGTGGGCGTCGGTGCCGATGGCGAACTTCACCCGTGACTTCTCGCCCGGTCGAAGCCAGCGAGGAACGCGTCGGGCCCGTCCACGCTCCCGCCCGGGGCTACGCCAACCACTTCCTGGAGGTGCAGGCCGTGGACCGGGTGTACGACGAGCCCACCGAGACCGCCTTCGGGCTGCACACAGGTCAGGTGTGCGTCATGATCCACTGTGGTTCGCGCGGCCTGGGGCACCAGGTGTGCAGCGATCACGTCCGTGTCATGGACCAGTCCCTGCGCTCCTTCGGCATCGAGCTGCCGGACCGGCAGTTGGCCTGCGCGCCCGCCGTCTCCACGCCGGGCAGCGCCCATCTGGGGGCGATGGCCGCCGCCGCCAACTACGGGGACGCGCCAACCCCCAATAGCTCACCGAGGCCGCGCGCCACGCCTTCACCGTCGTCGCAGGGGCGGGCCTCGACCTCGTCTACGACGTCTCCCACAGCATGGCGAAGATCGAGACGCACGATGTGGACGGGGTACGGCGCCGGTTGTGCGTCCACCTCAAGGGTGCCACCCGGGCTCTGCCGCCCGGACGCCCGGACCTGCGGGACGACCTGGCGGAGGTCGGGCAGCCCGTGCTTCTGCCCGGCACCATGGGCACGGCCTCGTACGTGAGGGCCGGCGTCGTCGGCAACGCCGCCTTCTGGTCCTCCGCCCACGGCGCCGGCCGCGTCTGGAGCCGCCACCAGGCGCCGCGTCCGCGGCGAGCAACTGCACGAGGAGCTGGAATCGCACGGCATCGCTGTACGGCCGAAGTCCTGGCGTGCGCTTGCCGAGGAGGCGCCCGATGCCTACAAGGACGTCGACGCCGTGGCCGTCGCCACGGAGGGCGCGGGGCTCGCCCGGCTGGTACCGCTCGGGGTCGTCAAGGGATGAGCAACCAGGCGTCCCGCTGTCAGGCCCCGCGTGGGCGGGGGTCCGCGGAGGGCGGCCCGGGTGGTTCCTCCAGGACGCTCCAGGCGACCGGGCCCAGGAGGTCGGCCAACCGTTGGAAGACGTCGATGAGCATGTCGTCCACGGTCAGGACGCCCACGACCCGGTGACCGTCCAGGACGGGGAGGCGACGGAACCCGGACCTGCGGAAGGTTCGGTAGGCCACGTGGATGTCGTCGGTGACGTCAACCGTGATCACGGGCGAGGTCATCACCGAATCGATCATCTCGTCCGCGTCGAGACTTCTTACGAGAGCGGCCAGCGCGAGGTCGCGGTCGGTAACGATGCCTCGGAGTGTGTCGCCCTCGGTGACGATCATGGAACCGACCCCGTACTCGGCCATCTCTCGGGCGACTTGTCTCAGCGGTGTCCTCGTGGGCACGGACACCGCCGGATGGCTCATCGCTTCGGAGACCTTCATCGGCCTGGTTCCTACAGTCCCTGGGACAGGAGCAGCTCGTGTGCCAGCCGGGCGCCGCGAGACGCCTGCTTCTCCCTGTCGGTGTCCTCCGAGGGGATCTGCTCCAGCCCTTCGGCGAGCGCTCTGACAGCCTGAGCCAGGACCTGCACCTGGGCCTCCAGGGTGCGCAGCCTCTCGTGCTCGTTCGGGGTGATGTTCTCGGTCATTACGTCTCCTTCTTGCGGTGAACGGGGGAGCGGGCTCTCCCGGTCGATGGGGTGAGTCGTGCTGCGGGTCGGTCGCATCGGCGTCCTTCGCTGCTATCCCGGCTCCATGTAGGGGCGGCGGAAGACGAGGGGGCCGGTGTCGTGCGGGCGTACGACCGTCAGCGCTTGGGAGACCGCGGCTTCCAAGGGACCACTGGTGTCGATCGTGATGGCTCCTGTCCACGGAGGCTCTCGCGCCGCGATGGCGGTGGCCACGTCGAGGCCGGCGTCGGACGGTCCGGCGGCACGGTGTTCCAGGCGGGCCGCCGTCATCTCGTCCGGGACCTGGCAATGCAGGGCCACGAGGTCGGCATGGGTGCGTTCAGCCACGCGCTGGGCCGCTTCGCGCTGTCCGGCGCTCGACCAGGTGGCGTCCAGGACGACGGACTCGCCGCGGGACAGCAGGGTGGCTGCGCGTTCCAGCAGGGCCGCGTAGGTGGTGGCGGTCCACTCGGGTGTGTACAGGCCCTCGCCGTAGGGGGCGGAAGCGGGCTGCTCCGCCGGGATGCCCGCGAGTTCTTTGCGGAGGCGGTCGCTGCTGAGGAGTGTGACGCCCAGGCGGTCGGCGAGTGCGCCGGAGAGGGTGGACTTCCCGCTGCCGGGGAGCCCTCCGACGAGGGTCAGGCCGACGGCGGAGGTGCGCAGGTGACGCAGGGTCGTCGTGATCAGTCGCCGTGCGGCGAGGCCGGCGTCCGGCGCGCCTTGGTGTGCCTGGATCAAGGAGACCTTGGCACGGACGAACGCGCGATAGGCGACGAAGTGGTGCCGCAGCGAGGGCGGTGCGGGATCGCCGGAGTGCTCGCTGTAGCAGGCGAGGAAGAACGCCGCCAGATCCGGGGCATCGAGCTGCTCCAGGTCCATGGCGAGGAAGGCGGCGTCGTCGAGACCGTCGACGAAGCGCAGGTGGTCGTCGAACTCCAGACAGTCCAGGACACGGGGACCGTCGTCGAGGCAGAAGATGTCGTCGGCGAGCAGGTCGCCGTGTCCGTCGACGATCCGGCCCTGCTCGATGCGCATGTCGAACAACTGCTCACGTCCGGCGAGATAGCGGCGGACCAGCTGCTCGATCTCCGCCACGCCCTCGGGTACGCGGCCTTCTCCGTCCACCGCACGGACCTGCGCGAAGCTTGCTTCCCAGCGTGACGACAGGGCGTCGCGTGTGCCCTGCGCGTCCACCTCCGGCGTGTGGGGTGCGCTCGTGTGGCGGGTGACAAGCAGTCGTGCGACGGCCCGCAGGGCATCGTCGACAGTCGCGCCCTCCCGTACGAGCCGGGACAGGCGGCGCTCCGCCGGCATGCGGCGCATCGCCACGAGAGGCTCGGGCGCCTCCGCGCCAGGGCCCCGGATCTCGCCCACACCCAGATAGACATCCGGGGCGAAGCGGCGGTTGAGCGCGACTTCCCGCTCACACGCGACCCGCCGTGCCTCCACGGTGGTGTAGTCCAGGAACGTCAGGTCGACCGGCTTCTTGAACTTGTAGGCACGGTCGCCGACGAAGAACACGACCGCGGTATGGGTCTCGCGCACCTCCGCCCGCAGGAGCGCGCCGATGTCAGAGGCGCCCGGCCGGGGCGTGGCAGCGTGCTCCTGGCGCACCGTCGCGATCAGCTCGTTCAACGGGGTCGGCTCAGTCATGGGGGACGACGGCGACAGGGCAGCGCGCGTGGTGCAGGGCCGCCTGGGCCACTGGACCGAGGCGTGGTGCGAGGGCGGGACGGTGCTTGCGCCGGCCGACGACCAGCAGTTCGGCCCCCTCGGCGGCGCGCACGACGGCCTCGGCGGGGCTTGCGAGGCGGATCGCGTCGACCGGCTCCACGCCGGGGAACTTCTCGCGCCAGGGGCGGAGGACCTGAGCCAGCTGCTTCTGCGCATCCTCCGTGATCTCCTTGGCGACGTCGTGATCCACGCCCCAAGGGGTGTGCGCGTGGAGCGGCAAACTTCGGCCGTGGACGACCTGGAGGGGCACACCGCGGGCCGCGGCAGCATCGAAGGCGAAGGCGAGCAGGTCGTCACACTGGCCGTGCAGTTTCAGCGCGACCGCGACGCCACGCGGGGCGGGCGACGGGCCCTGTTCACGGGCCCCGGCACGGACCAGGACCACGGGCCGCGTGGCCCGAGCCACGACGGCCATACTGACGGAGCCGAGGAAGTAGCTCTCGGAGGACGTCAGGCCGAGCGAACCCAGCACGGTCAGCTCGGACTCCGATGCCGCCTTCAGCAGGGCGTCCTGCGCGTCGTCGGCGACCAGGTTGCCGACGATCAGGAGGCCCGGGTGGCGGGCCTGGAGTTCCGCCTGCGCGTGGTGCACGAGCCGCTTCGCCCAGTAGTTCTGATCGATCTCCGATGCGGCGCGGACCGGCTCGGGCGCGAGCATGGGCCAGGCATGCATCAGGCGCAGCGTGACCTTGCGCCGCTCGGCCTCGTCGGCGGCCCAGTGAGCGGCCGCCAGGCTCTCGGGCGAGCCGTCCAGGCCGACCGTGACGACTGGCTCCATGGCAACTGCCTCACTCTCGAACGACGCGGCAGGAAGGGACGCGCAAGCGTCGGCGACCGAGGGCCGAAGCACGCCCCTTCCTCTCATTCGAGGAGTACCCCAGATCGTCCTGCCGCGCATGTGGGCCGCGACGTGACCCGGCTCGGGAGCGCTGTGACGTTGCAGCTGTGAGCCGGAGGGGCTGGTAGGTCCCTGGAAGCCGTGCCCCGTTCGGCCCCTTCTCGGGCCCGTCCGGCACTCGGAGAGCGCGCCGACGGGCGCCAGGGTGGGGATGACAGGTGGATCCACGACGCAAGGAGCGAACGATCATGTCAACTGGCATGGAACGTCGCCGCAGCTTCTTCCCCGAGTTCCCCGACGTCAGGGACTGGTTCGGCGACCTACCCCGCTTCCCGATGTGGCGCACGGCTTTCGACCGGCACGCCATCCCTATCGAGGTGGCGAGCGGTGAGGGACGGTACGTGCTGAAGGCGGAGCTGCCCGGCGTGGACCCGGACGAGGACGTCACGATCACTGTGGACGGCGACGTGCTCAAGGTCAGCGCCGAGCACGAGGAGAGCAGCGAGACGAAGGACCACTCCGAGTTCCGCTACGGCTCCTTCGAGCGCGCGGTGCGCCTGCCGGAGGTGATCGACCCCGAGGACGTGAAGGCCGAGTACGCCGACGGCATCCTCACCGTCAGCATCGCCGTCCGGCAGCCCCAGGAGAGCCGCGCCCGCACCGTTCCCGTGACCCGTGCAGGGGGATCCGACGAAGCGGAATCCGCCAGATGAAGCCCGGCCAGGTCCCGGATCCACCCCTCGGGGCCGAAACCACCGCACCCCGCTGAGCCCGTGCGGGCCCGGTGGGGCCGTCCCACCTGGAGGCCCGTCATGCGCGACGGAGCGACACCGCCCCCCGGGCAGCCGCAGCGGCCCTGGCACGACGGCCGCAACGGCGACCCTGCCGGTCCGGACGTCAACCCCCTGCGCCGCCCCTGCGACCGGACCCGCACCCGCTGGCACGTCGGCCTCGCCCTCGCCATGCTCATCCCCTTGACCTGCGGCGTGATCGCGGGTGCCCGCATGTGGAGCGACGCGGCACGAACCGCCCGCGACGAGGCAGGCCACCGCCACGAGACCACCGCGACCACCCTTGCCCGCGCCAACGGCTCGTCGACGGCGGCCCGCTTCGCCACACCCCCCGTGCTCGTCGACGCCTCCTGGCGCGCCCCCGACGGCACACCGCGCACCGGCAAGGTCGCCGTCCAGCCCCGTACCGCCGAAGGCACCACGAAGACGATCTGGGTCGACGACGCCGGGGCGGTCACCCGCGCCCCGCGCAGTACGGCCGAAGGACAGTTCAGCGCCGTCGCCGGCGGCACCCTCGTCGCCGGGACGCTCGCCCTGACCGCCGCCGGCGTGGTCGGCCTGCGCCTGCGGCGCACCGAGGCCGCCACCCTGGACGAATGGGACAGCGAGTGGGCGGTCGTGGAGCCGCTGTGGACCCACCGTCGACGTACCTGAACCGGGCCGGAGCCATGGCCATCGTGTGGTGTCCTCGACAGCCGACAACCCTGATAGCCGCAGTCGGTGAAGCCGGCCACCGCCGCTCGCGGTGGGGCTACCCGGATGAGGGATCGCGTACCGGACGGGTCTCGATCACGCATGCTGGGCCGGGACGGATCTCTGCGTCGTGGCCGTCCTCGTAGCGCGCTCGATGGGGCGCTTCGCCGTCGGGGCCGAGCCCTTTCACGACGGTGGCACGGTGTTCGGGCGTGCCTACGGTTCGGCCGGTGAATCGCAGCACGTCACCTTCGTGCGCTTTCACCAACGCTCACCTCGTTCGTTGCCGCAGTCCTTGTCTTTGATCAGGACGACCCCGGCAGGCAGCTCGTGGTGAAGGGCCGCTCGGGTACCTCCAGGGGACGAGGGGGGCGCGAACGGCTCGTTCCGCAGGGCGGGCGGGGCTCGTGAAGCAGGCGCACCCTGGAGTTGGAACGAACCGCGACGCCAACCCGAACGTGCCTCGGTGCGGCGGCATCACGGGCATGGTGGCAGGTGGCGCCGAGAGCCCCTCTCGGGAGCGACCATGCGACTTTCCTTGTGGGCACCTTCCTCGATCGGACAGGCTCGCTCCTCATAGGCCGGGGGCGCCCCAGAGCGGGAACCAGCGGGTCAGGTCCTTCTCGATCCGTAGATCGTCTTTGACCACGGCCTTGACCTGGAGTTCCAGCGGATTGTCGCGCCTGTCTCCGGGCAGCGGAGCGAACGGGTAGAAGGTGCCGCGCTTGTAGAGATAGACGAGCGCGAGGGAACGCAGCTCGGCGTCGTGGAAGGTCACCAGGGAGCAGAGCAGTTGTGGGCCGAAGCCGCTGTCCTGAAGGGCGGTGTTCACCGCGTGCAGATCGTTGACCAGGCTGGTCAGGTCGCCGGGGTCGCGGCGGGAGAGCAGCCACGAATATCCGTAGGCGTCGCGGCTGAACTCCACCGGCGCGCCTCCGCGTTCGAAGTCCGCACCGAGGAGGGCACGTACCTCCTGCTGGACCTGTGCGAACGCCCCGCCCTCGATGGCGGCGAAGCAGACCGAGCCCGCTCCGGTCGGGGTGAAGCCGACGGCTGCCTGAAGGGTGATCGCCGCTGAGGGAAGGCCGAAGAGCTGGTCCAGGTCGGGCTTGACCGGCTTGGACCGGCCGAACAGGACGTCCAGGAATCCCATGGGTACCAGCTCCTTCTCCTCACGCCCCGGCGTGCGGTTCGCCGCCTGCCTCGCCCAGCTGCGCGGAGATCTCCGCGAGTGCCTCGATACGGCGTTCCAGGGTGGGGTGGGTGGAGAACAGGTGCGCCACGGTCGTGCCGGGCCCGAGGGCGGGGGTGAAGAAGAACGCGTTGAACGCCTGCGCGGTGCGCAGGTCCCGGGTGGGGATGCGGGCGATGTCGCCGCTGACCTTGGTCAGCGCCGACGCCAGGACGGACGGCTTTCCGGTCAGCATCGCCGCGGCGCGGTCGGCGGCCAGTTCGCGATACCGGGACAGGGCCCGGATGAGCAGGAAGCTGATGGCGTAGACGAGGGCGGAGACCGTCATCACGGCCATGAAGACGACGGCGGTGTTCTGGTCGCGCTGGTCGCGTCCTCCGAACAGCTGGGAGTAGAAGGCGAAGCGGACGACGAGTCCGGCGATCACGCCCAGGAACGAGGCGATGGTGATCACGGCGACATCGCGGTGTGCGACGTGGGAGAGCTCGTGGGCGAGGACGCCCTCGAGTTCTTCGGTCTCCAGACGGCGCATGAGGCCGGTGGTCACGCAGACGACGGCGTTGTCGGCGTTGCGGCCGGTGGCGAACGCGTTGGGGAGGTCCATGTCGGAGACGGCGACCCGGGGTTTGGGCATGTCCGCGGTGGCGCACAGCCGGTCGATGACCCCGTGCAGCCGTGGCTGCTCCTCAGGTGTGACGAGGCGGCCGTGCATGGCGTACAGGGCGATCCGGTCGGAGTACCAGAACTGCGCGCCCAGCAGCGCCGCGGCGATGAGGACCACCAGGACGACGGACTTGAGCAGCACGATCAGCGCGGCGATGAACGCCACGTACACCAGCCCGAGCAGGAACATCGTGACCACCATGCGGGCGGTCAGCTGCCGGTCGGGCTCGAAGCGGCTTCGCATCACACACTCACCCTGGGATCAGACCCTCGGCGGAGAGCAACTCGCTCACCTGCGCGAGGCTGGTGCCCTCATCGGGAAGTACCAGTTCCGACGGAGTGATCCGCTCGTCCGGCACCCGTGTGCCGAGGCTGTGCACCGCGTCCAGCAGGGCAGACAGGGCGGAGGCGAACGCCGCCTCGTCGCCCGCGGTAGCGGCCGCCTGCAGGGTGGAGTCCAGTTCATTGAGGTGATCGAGGTGTTCTTCGGCGATCTCGTACTGGCCCTCGCCGAGAATCCGCATGATCATGACCTCTCCTTCCCCTCGGGGCCCTCTACGGCTGCGGGGCCGGTGGCCGCCGGGAGCTGCGCCTTCATCCGGGCCAGCTCGGTCTCCACGTCGCTTCCCGCGGTGACGCGCTCGAGTTCGGCCTGGATGTCGTCACGGCCGGCCGGCAGCGTGGCGTCGTCCAGCGCGCCGGAGGCGAGCAGTTCGTCCAGCGCACCGGCGCGCGCCTGGAGCTGCTCGGTCTTGTCCTGCGCGCGTTGCATGGCCAGGCCCACATCGCCCATCTCCTCGCCGATGCCGGTGACGGCCTCGGTGATGCTGGCCTGGGCCTCGGCGGCGGTGTAGGTGGCCTTGATCGTCTCCTTACGGGTACGGAACGCGTCCACCTTCGCCTCCAGACGCTGCGCCGCCAGCGTCAGCTTCTCCTCCTGGTCCTTCAGCGACGCCTGCTGTCCCTCCAGATCGGTGATCTGCGAGTCCACTGCCGTACGCCGGGTCAGCGCCTCACGGGCCAGATCCTCACGCCCCACGGCAAGTGCCTGTTCCGCCTGGCCCTGGAGCCTGCCCGTGGACTGCCGCAACTGGTTCACCTGCAGCTCGACCCGCTTGCGGCTGGTCGCCACATCGGCCACGCCACGTCGCACTCTCTGCAGCATCTCGCGCTGCTGCTCGTAGGAGTAGTCCAGAACCTCGCGTGGGTCCTCGGCCTTGTCCAGCGCCTTGTTCGCCTTGATCCGGAACAGGGCGGCGATGCGTTGGGTGATGCTGGTCATGGCGACCGCCTTCCTCGCTGCCGCGGGTCAACCATCGGCACACGCCTCTTCCATTGTCCGGGCGCTTCACCGTCCCGGCAGCCTGATCGTGTTCCGTGCGGGCTGTCGTGGGTGGTCATGGCCCACCCCCGGCCCGGGGGACGGCCTGCGGCCTCGTGGAGGACCTTCCAGGAGACGGCGATCAGCCAGGAGCCGACGCCGAGTGCGACGTGGCCGGCCAGGCGGAAGGCGCTCAGGCAGGGGCCGCCGCTCCAGCCGGTCAGGTCGTTCCACAGGTGGCCGTCGGCGTGGGTGTCCATGAGCAGCGGGAACGGGGAGCCCGAGCCAGCTGCCCAGCAAAGACACGGTGAGTGGGATGCCGTGTATCTCGGTGAACAGTGCCACCAGGAAGGCGTTGGAGGCGCCCATGGCCTGCCAGTCCCGCATTGTCTTCGGGGGGAAGAAGCCGGCGGTGAAGACGGTCCTCCTTGAGGCTGCCCGCCCGGCGGCTGGCCTGCGCCGCCCACGGGCGATGCCGCTCATGCGGCGCCGGTAGTCCTCCTCGTCGATGTCGCCACAGCGATCAGCATTTCGCCGTAGACGGGATCGATCCACCTTTTCCCGCTGCGATCAGTGAGGTCGCCGACTGGCGCAGCCGCCTGGACCAGGAGCAACCGCAGCACCTGCGGCTCGCCGCCCGGCGGTTCCCCAGCGGACGCGCCGCGTGCCGTGGCCAGCCGGGTGAGAGTCACGGCGTCGACGGCACGGGACGACGACTCCACGTAGTCCACGCCCCCTGGTGCCGTGGCTGCCCGGTCTGCAGGGTCCCTGCGAGTAAGACGGGCGGTTGCCTGCGCCGGGCCACTCGTCGGCCGATGTCTCCGAGTCGGGTCCGGCGGTGATCGGCAGTCCCCGCCGCCTGCGTGCTTCATGAGCACCGTTCCCTCCGTGAGGGCCGGACGCCGCCGCGATGAGCGGACAGGCGGCCGCCGAGGGGCGCAGCCATGGCGGTCATCCTTGTAGCGGCGGTTCGTTGGCGGCGGCATCGGCCGTGCCGAAGCGCAGCAGCTGGTGGCCGAGGTCGACCAGGGCGCGTCCGGCCGCGTATTCGTCGCCGATCTCCGGCGCGGGAGGGTCGTGCGGGTTGCGGTGGGCTTCGGTGCGGCTCTCCAGCCGGTTGTCACCGGTGTCGAGGACGGCGTGCACCTTCGTGACGTCGCCTTCCTCGAAGAGGTCCACGCGCAGGGTCCACGTCTTGGTACGCGTCGGCGTGTTCGTCGTCTCATCGTTCATGTCCGGTCCTGTCCTCTGAGGGGGACGGTGAGGTTTTCGTCCCGGGGGGATGGACGAGTCAGGCCGGAACAGCCGCCTGCTGTCCGGGCCCGTCGGTGTGGTGACCTCTGGTGGGGACGGGAACCACCTTCTTCGTCCGGGGTCCGTATCTCCAGCGTGAACGAGGCCGAGACTGTTGGACATGGGCCGCCCGGCCTAACACGGGGCGGCGGTCGGACACGGTCCGTGGGCGCCGCCGACTCGGTCGCCGCCGTCCGCTGTGGCCCGGCAGTGGCGCTCCCGTCCCGTTCCGCCCGCTCGCGGAGGAACGGTGGGACAGCGGCCACCGGGGCCACCGCGAGCGGGCAGTCGGGGACATGGCGGATTCGCCGAGGCGCATTCAGCCTGGTCGTCGGGGCAGTGACGGGGCCGTTCGGCCTTGGTGCGGGGTGGTGGCGGGAGTATCGTGGAAATTGGCCTGCAGGGCGAGCGAGGGAGTTCGGCCGGATGGCCCCGGGCGACGGGCGGAGGCTCCGCGCGGGGCGTTTGTCGACGGTCGGGCTGAGAGGCTGGAAGGTCTGTGAGACCGGAAGGCGACCTCCATCACCTGATCCGGACAATGCCGGCGCAGGGAGCCCACCTTGCAGGTTTCCGTCTGCCCCCACGACATTGCTGTGAGTCGCGATCAGCGACGGGACGGCGACAAGGGACGGCGGAGCGTCCGAAGGGCCTCGCCCAACGCGAGCGCATGCCGCTTCGGTCGTGGCTGGCCCAGTAGGCGGCGTACTGCAGGTCGGGCTTGTCGATGGTCGTCTCGGGACGCTGAGGAAGCAGTCAAGGCCGGGACCTCGGTGTCGGGGGCATCCGGCCGGAGCGGGGCGCTCAACGGGGTGGGGACGTAGAACGCGCGGCTGTTGCCGTCGAAGAAGGACGGGCCGCCGTCCAGAGTGTCGCCCAGGTAGCCGGCCACCAGAAGCACGGTGCCACGAAGGACGGCTACCTGTTCCGTGGCCCGGGCGGCTACTTCACCGAAGGCGTGGAGCGACGCCGGGTGAGGAAACTCTTCACGAACCTCCCCCGGAGGACGGCGTCGGAATGTATGGCTTCCGGCACTACTTCGCTTCGAACGCCCTCGGGAACGGCATCCCCATCACCGACGTCGCGGAGTGGATGGGCCACAAGTCCATCGAGGAGACGTACCGGACCTACCGGCATCTGATGCCGGGCAGCATCACCAAGGCCGCCCGGATCCTGGACGCCGGCCTTTGGAGAGCGGCCTGAGGGGAATGGCTGAGGGAGGAGATCTCCTTGAAGTCGTCACCCTCAACGGGCTGACCTGGGTGAATCGCTCTACGGATCACTCGGTCGCTGATCTCTCGCGGTGAGGTTCTGATCGAGGCGCCCTGGGGGCCGTTTGCATGTCAGGAACCGTTCAACGACAGGTCTGGTGTTTCCTCGGCATGACCAGAGACCCGCTCAACGATCTTTCCACGAACCTCAGCGACGCCCCGGCGGTGCGCCGACGCCGATGATCGTTCTTGGCATCCACGGCTGATCGATGTCCCCGAGGCAGGAGGTCCATCGTTCAGGCGGTGCCCAGGAGATTGCGCGTCATCACGCGCCCCTGCCCAAGCAGGCCCGATACCCACTGGCAGGTCGAGTTCCGCCGCCCTGGGAACTCAAGGGCCGTGGGCCACACGAACCTCGTGTGGCCCACGGCGTGGCGCGGGTGAGTCGTCGGTCAGATGCTGATGGCTCCGGTGATGAGGGCGAAGCCGATGTAGGCGAGGGAGACGGGGATTCCCCAGCGCAGGGCGTGCTTCTGGAAGTCGCCGAGTTCGGTCTTGATGAGTCCGAGGAGGACCCAGAGGGGGGCGCTGGTCGGACCCATCATGTGGAGGATCTGGCCGATGGCGCCGGCGCGGGCGATCTCGTTGGGGTCGATGCCGTAGTGGCCGGCGGATTCGGCGAGGACGGGTATGACACCGAACCAGTAGGCGTCGTTGGACATGAAGAAGCCGAGCGGCAGGGCGAGGATGGCGGTGACCAGGGGGATGAGGTTGCCCATGCCCTCGGGGACCACGGCGAGGGCTGCGTTCGCCATGGCCTTGATCATGCCGGAGTCGGTCATGATGCCGGTGAAGACGCCTGCGGCGAGGACGAGGATGACGACCGGGACGGCGTTGACGGCCTGCCGCTTGATGAGTTCCTGCTGGTCGGCGATCACGCGGACGTTCACGAGGAGCGCGATGACGAAGCCGACCATGAACAGGACGAGAAGGTCGGCGATCTCCAGGACCAGCAGGACCATGAGGACAGCGGTGAGGGCGGCGTTGAACCACATGCGCCAGTCGGCCTTGACGGGCTCGAAGGCGTTGCCGGAAGCGATCTCCAGCTTGTAGGCGGCGAGCTTGTCGTTGTCGATCTTGCGGCGTTCGCGCAGGCCGAGCCAGTAGGCGACGGTGATGATGGCCAGGCTGGTGAGGGCCATGGGGCCGATCATGTGGACGAAGTACTCGGTGGCGTTCAGGTGCAGGACGCTGATGCCGCGGGTGGCGGCGCCACCCCAGGGAGTGGTGCCGGAGACGGTGCCGAGTGCCATGGCGGCGAGGGTGGCGAGGATCAGCGGGTTCATGCCCAGGCGCCGGTAGATGGGCAGGAAAGCGGAGCAGACGATCATGTAGCTGGTGGTGCCGTCGCCGTCGAGTGCGATGCAGATGGACAGGATGGCTGTGCCGACGACGATACGGACGGGGTCGCCCTTGGACGCGCGGACGATGGCCTGGCAGACGGGCTCGAAGAGCTTCATCTCCATCATCAGGCCGAAGTAGAGGACGGCGAAGAGCAGGAGGGCGGCGGTGGGGGCGACCGTTTCGAGGCCGCTCATGATCATGTCGCCGAGCCGGGATCCTTTGCCGGCTATGAGGGCGGCGGCGATCGGCGTGAGCATGATGGCGGTGAACGCGGAGAGGTACTTGCGCATCACCAGCAGCATGAAGCTGGCCAGGGTGGCGAAGCCGAGGACGGCGAGCATCGTTGCTCCTTGGGGCAGGGCTCTGGGGGCCGCCGGCGTGCGGGCGGCCCGGTGCGGCTCGGTGCGGGGCGTGTCAGGTCGGGAGGCGACCAGGCAGGCACGCCGCGGTTCTCGGCTCGCGCATCTGGTCGGTCATGGTACGTGCGGCTCCTGTACGGCTGGGCTCGGTGTGCACGGGCAGGCGGGCTTTGACCTGGTGCGATGCATCAGGAGGCGGGCCTGGCGTGGCCGGAATCACCAGCGGGATGTACCGGGGGTGGGGCGGCTCTTCGGAACCGGACAACCGGTTAACCGGATTGCCGGTAGGTAACTAGAATCCAGCCATTACGTCAATACCGAGAAGAGGATTTCGATGGCCGAACTCGCCAGGATCACGGTCGAGCCGCGTGAACCGATGGCCGCGGAGGTCTCCCGCCGCCTGATCGATTACCTGATGTCCGGCGAGGTGCAGCCCGGCGACCGGATCCCCTCCGAGCGGCAGCTCACCGAGATGCTCGGGGTGAACCGGCCGACCGTGCGTGAGGCGATCAAGTCGCTGGGCTTCCTGGGCCTGCTGGAGATCCGCCAGTCCAGCGGGACCTACTTCCGGGGTGCCGACTCCGACGTGCTCTACCGGCTCTTCGAACTGGGTCTGGTCCTGGGTGAGCGGGGGGCGCGGGACATGGTCCAGGCGCGCGCCGAGCTGGAGGTCGTCGTCGCAGGCCTCGCCGCCGAAGCCCGCGACGAGGCGGGAGTGGAGCTGCTGCGCACCCGGCTGGCGGCCATGCGTGACTGCTCGGACGAGGAGTTCCCCGAGGCGGACACCGCCTTCCATGCCGCGCTCGGCGAGATGGCCGGCAACGCGGTGCTGCGCGACATGCTCAAGGGCATGCGGGCGATGATCCAGCGCGGCTGGGTGGAGCGCACCGGGGCGGTGCGGTCCCGCGAGGTCGCCTACGCCGACCATGTCCCGATCTTCGAAGCAGTCGTGAAGGGTGACTCCGCCGCGGCCCGCGCAGCCATGGCGCAGCACATGCAGGGTGCCTCGCGCCGCCTGATGGAAGCCCTCGACCAGCGCGAGTCCTGAGTGACCCTGGCCGCCGGGGCGCGTCCCCGGCGGCCTCGGACCTCTCGCACCCGCAACCGGTTGACCGGTTGACCGGTTGGTCCTACAGTGGCGGCGCGGCAACGCAACAACCCGCTGCCCAGCCCACCCCCGAGGCTCTTCCGCCCTGTCGGCGAAGGCCGTCCCCGCACCTGGAACGATGCGGGCGCGGGGGGCCGGGGCCCCTGCCGGCCCCGTTACCGGAAAAGGAAAGAACCCCGGTGATCGAACCCCGACCCCTGGTCGCCATGATCCACGCCGTGCCGGCCGGAGCCCGCATCGCGCAGGAGGCGTTCGCCCGAGAGTTTCCCCAGGCCACTGTCTGGAACGTCCTCGACGACCGTCTCCTGGACGACGCCCGCGACGCCGGTGGCCTCACCGACGTCCTCAGACGCCGCATGCTCCGCCTGATCGAGCACACCATGGACGGCGGAGCGCAGGGTCTGCTGCTGACCTGCTCCTCCTACGGCGAAGTCGTCGACACCGCCCGCGTCCTGTGGCCGGCGCCGGTGCTCAAATCCGACGAGGCGATGTTCAAAGCCGCGCTCGCCGGCCCCTACGAGCGCATCGCCGTCGTCGCCTCGACTCCGCCGGCCGTCCCGGCCGCCCTCGCCCAGCTCGAAGCCCTCATCCCCGCCGTCCGGCAGGAACGCCCGGTCGAGATCGTCACCGCGCTCAGCGAGGCCGCCGCGGCCGAGCACGACCCGGCCGCGATCGCCGACCACCTCGCCGAGGCCCTGCGGGCCTCCGGCGGGGCCGACGCCGACGTGGTGCTGCTCGCCCAGTACTCCCTGTCCCCGGCCCGCGACCACCTGGCCGCACAGACCGGGCTGCCCGTCCTCGACGGCGCCGGTGCCGCCGCCCGCGAGCTGCGCGACCTCCTGGCCGCCGCCCCGGCCTGTACAGGCGGCACGCCGTGACGGGCCGGCTGCCCTGGCCGCTGGCCTACACCGTCTCCGCCGACGACTGCACGGCGCTGATGCCGCTCGGCTACGCGGCCCCGCTCGCCGGAGCCGTGCGCGACCTGGCAGAGCTCGGCTATGACGGCGTCGAGGTCCAGGTCCGCGACAGCACGGACCGCGACGCCGAAGACCTTGCCCGCACCGTCGAGGCAGGCGGACTGAAGATTCTCGGGATCGGTACCGGTCCCGTCGCCGCGCAGGACGGGCTGACACTCACAGACCCGGCGCCGGACGTGCGCCGCCACGCCCTCGACCGGCTGCTCGGCGCCGCCCGCCTGGCCGGCGCGATCGGCGTGCCGATCACCCTCGGGCAGACCCGCGGCACCTTCCTGACCGGACTGGAGGAACTGCAGCGGACCTGGGCCGAACGGGCCGTCGCCCGACTGGCAGAGGAGGCCGCAGCCGGCGGCACCCGGCTGCTGATCGAACCCCAGTCCCGCGCCAACACCTCGCTGTGGCACACCCCCGAGCAGGCCCTCGACATGATCGACTCCCTCGCGATCCCTGCCGGACTCGTCCTGGACAGCCACCATTTGGAGGCCGAGGGAACCAACCTGCTCCAGAGCGTCGCCGAGCATGCAGCCGTCACCGGCAGCGTCCAGCTGGCAGGCCCGAGCACCCGCGGCCCACTCCAGGTCGGCGACCACCGCCTGGTCCCGCTGCTCCAGACCCTCGCGGCGAGCGGGTTCACCGGCTGGCTGACGCTGGAACACACCCAGGACGGCGACAGCCGCAAGGCCGCCGCCCGGTCATGGACCGCACTCACCGACGCCGCCGCCCATCTGACCTGACCCGTCGCCCGCGAAGATCCTCACCCCCCGTTCTGAAAGGAACCCTCCATGAGCACCACCACCTACCGTCTCGGCGTCCTCCAGGGCGACGGCATCGGCCCCGAGATCGTTCCCTCCTCCGTGGAGATCGCCACCGCCGCCGCCCAGGCCGCCGGGGCCTCCATCGACTGGGTCACCCTCCCGCTCGGCGCCGAGGCGATCACCAGCCACGGCACCCCCGTCCCCGACGAGACCAAGGACGCCCTCGCCGACCTGGACGGCTGGTTCCTCGGCCCGCACGACTCCGTCAGCTACCCCGAGCCGCACAAGTCCGCGCTCAACCCTTCGGGCACCCTGCGCAAGCACTTCCAGCTCTTCGCCAACATCCGCCCCGCCAAGTCCTTCCCCGGCGCCAAGGCCGTCTGCGACAACGCCGACCTGGTCATCGTCCGCGAGAACACCGAGGGCTTCTACGCCGACCGCAACACCTTCGCCGGCACCGGCGAATTCATGCCCACCCCCGACACCGCGATCATGCTGGGCATCATCACCCGCGAGGCCACCGAGCGCGTCGCCCGCGTCGCCTTCGACCTGGCCCGATCCCGCCGCAAGAAGCTCACCATCGTTCACAAGGCCAACGTCCTCAAGCTCACCACGGGCCTGTTCCGCACCGTGTGCCAGGAAGTCGCCCAGGACTACCCCGACGTCCAGGTCGACGACTTCCACATCGACGCCATGACCGTCCACCTGGTCCGCCGCGCCCAGGACTTCGACGTCATCGTCACCGAGAACATGTTCGGCGACATCCTGTCCGACCTCGCCGGCGAGATCTCCGGCTCGCTGGGCACCGCGCCGTCCATCAACGCCTCCGCCACCACCGCCATGGCCCAGGCGTCCCACGGCTCCGCCCCCGACATCGCCGGCCGCGACATCGCCAACCCCGTCGCCATGATCCTCTCCGGCGCCATGCTCTTCCAGTGGCTCGGCGCCAAGCACGGCGACGACGCACTCATCAACACCGCGCAGATCATCGAGCAGGGCGTCGCCGACACCATCGCCGCCGGCACCTCCACCCGCGACCTCGGCGGCACCGCGACCACCACCGATTTCACCGCCGCCGTCATCAAGGCCATCGGCTCCCGCCAGGGCTGACCCCACAGACCGTCCGGGGACGGAGAGCCCCGACCCTTCCCGTCCCCGGACCCCCACCCCGTACCACCCGCACGCGCCCAAGGAGAAGCCCGACCATGACCCTGCGCATCGGCTGCATAGCCGACGACTTCACCGGCGGCACCGACGTCGCCGCCGCCTTCCGGCGGGCCGGCCTGCGCACCGCCCTGGTCTTCGGCACCCCGGACGCGGCCACCACCCTCCCGCCGGACTGCGACGCCGCCGTCGTCGCCCTCAAGTCCCGCTCCACCCCCGCCGCCGAAGCCGTCGCCGACTCCACCACCGCCCAAAGCTGGCTCTGGGCCCAGGGCGCCGCACAGATCTACTTCAAGTACTGCTCCACCTTCGACTCCACCGCCCACGGCAACATCGGACCCGTCACCGACGCCCTCCTGGACGGCGCCGGCGCCACCGTCACCCTGCACACCCCGGCTTCCCCGGCCAACGGCCGCACCGTCTACCAGGGCCACCTCTTCGTCCACGACCAGCTGCTGTCCGACTCTCCGCTGCGCCACCACCCCCTCAACCCCATGACGGACGCCTCCCTGGTCCGCCTCCTCACCCCCCAGACCAGCCACCCGGTGGCCCTCATCGACTGGGCGACCGTCCGCTCCGGCCCCGCCGCCGTGCGCGACGCCCTCCTGACCCACCAGCGCAACGGCGTCCGCCACGTCATCGCCGACGCCCTCAGCGACGACGACCTCGCCGTCCTCGGTGCCGCCGCCCTCGAACTCCCCGTCGTCGCCGGCGCCGCCGGCCTCGCCGAAGGACTCGGACACGCCTACCACGCCACCGGCACCGCAGCCTCCGTCCCGCTGCCCGCCGAAGGACGCGCCGCCGTCCTGGCCGGCAGCTGCTCGGCACGCACCCTCGAACAGATCGCACAGTTCTACGCCGCCGGGCTGCCCTCCCTCCACCTCGACGTCCTCGCCGGCGCCACCGGCCGCGACATCGTCACCGAGGCCCTCACCTGGTACGACGCGCAGGACCCCGCCTCCCCCGTCCTGATCTACGCCTCCGCCTCCCCCGAAGAACTCGCCGCCGTCCAGGCACAGCTCGGCGTAGCCGAAGCCGCAGCCCAGGTCGAGGAACTCCTCGGCGCCCTCGCCGTCCACCTCGTCGACCGCGGGGTCAACCGCCTCCTCGTCGCCGGCGGCGAAACCTCCGGAGCCGTCACCACCGCACTCGACATCCGCGCCGTCCTCGTCGGGGACGAAGCCGACCCCGGCGTCCCCTGGACCACCGCCGACACCAAGACCGGACCCCTCGCCCTCATGCTCAAGTCCGGCAACTTCGGCGCCCCCGACCTCTTCACCCGCGCCCTGACCCACCCCGCAGGCGACCAGTGAGCGCCTACACCGACGAACGGGCCGCTCGCGAACTCCTCGTGCGCACCGCCCGCTCCCTGTTCACCCGCGGACTGACCCACGGCTCCACCGGCAACCTCTCCCTGCGCCTCGCCGACGGCGCCCTCCTGCTCACCCCCACCGGATCCAGCCTCGGCACCGTCACCGCGGCCGGCCTCTCGCGTACCGACATCCACGGCCGCCACCTAGACGGCCCCCGCCCCACCAAGGAAGCCTTCCTGCACGCCGCTTTCTACCGCGCCCGCCCCGCGGCGACAGCGGTCGTGCACCTGCACTCCACCCATGCGGCCGCCGTCTCCTGCCTCGCCGTACCCGACACCAGCGACGTCCTTCCGCCGCTGACCGCGTACTACGCCATGCGCGTCGGCCGCCTGCCCCTGCTGCCCTACCACGCCCCCGGCGACCACGCCCTGGAACCGCTCGCCGAGCACACCGCGCGTACCCATCACGCCGTACTGCTCGCCAACCACGGACCGATCGTCGCCGGAACCTCCATCGAGCAGGCAGCGGACGCCATCGAAGAACTCGAAGAGACCGCCAAGCTCCACCTCCTGCTCCAGGGGCACACGACCCGGCCCCTCACCCCCGAGCAGGCTGCCGCGCTCGCACCCCCAACCGCTTGACGGCCGGAAGAGGAAACGCGAGCGCGGCAGCCCCCCCTTCTTCACGAGAGGCCACCCGTGCCCGGACACAGCCCCATCCCCACCGCCGACCTCGTCGACCAGCACGGCACCGACCTGCGCGTCTGCGACCTGCAATTCCGCCAGTTCGGCGGACACCGCGCCTTCGCCGGCCCCGTACGCACCATCACCTGCCACGAGGACAACGGACTGCTCCGCGACCTCCTGCGCACCCCCGGCAACGGCAGCGTTCTCGTCGTCGACGGCCGCGGATCGCTGCGCACCGCCCTTGTCGGAGACCTCATAGCCGGCGCCGCCCACGACAACGGCTGGGCCGGCCTCGTCCTGAACGGCGCCGTACGCGACAGCGCCACCCTCGCCGGACTGCCGCTCGGCATCAAAGCCCTCGGCACCACACCCCGCAAGAGCGCCAAGGACTCCGCCGGAGCCATCGACCTCCCCGTGACCTTCGGCGGCATCACCATCCACGCCGGTGACGTCCTGCACGCCGACGACGACGGCATCGCCCTTCTTCCCGACCCCACCTGACCGCCACCGCACCACCATCCCCACCGACGATTGGGCAGCACGTGATCCTGAAAACCTTCGGCTGGTCGTTCGCGATCACTGTGCTCGGCTTGGTCGCAGCCGTCCTCTACGGGGGGTGGGAGGCGTTCGGGATCGTCGCGATCCTCTGCGTCCTCGAGATCTCGCTGTCGTTCGACAACGCGGTGGTCAACGCCGGAATCCTGCAGAAGATGAATGCCTTCTGGCAGAAGATCTTCCTCACGATCGGCGTGCTCATCGCCGTCTTCGGCATGCGGCTCGTCTTCCCCGTCCTCATCGTCGCCGTCAGCGCGAAGATCGGCCCCATCGAGGCCGTCGACCTCGCGCTGAACGACGCCGACCGCTACCAGGAACTGGTCACGGACGCGCACCCGTCCATCGCCGCGTTCGGTGGCATGTTCCTGCTGATGATCTTCCTCGACTTCATCTTCGAGGACCGTGACATCAAGTGGCTCGGCTGGCTGGAGCGCCCGCTGGCCAAGCTCGGCAAGATCGACATGCTGTCGGTCTGCATCGCGCTGATCGTCCTGCTCGTCAGCGCCATGACCTTCGCGACCCACGCCCACCAGCACGGCGGCACGCACGTCGACAAGGCCCAGACGGTCCTGATCTCCGGCATCGCCGGCCTCATCACGTACCTCGTCGTCGGCGGTCTCTCCGGCTACTTCGAGAACAAGCTGGAGGAGGAGGAGCGCGAGCACGAGGCCGAGGAAGAGGCCAAGCGCACCGGCAAGAAGGTCTCCGCGGTCCAGCTGGCCGGCAAGGCCGCCTTCTTCATGTTCCTCTACCTGGAGGTCCTCGACGCCTCCTTCTCCTTCGACGGCGTCATCGGCGCCTTCGCCATCACCAACGACATCGTCCTGATGGCCCTCGGCCTCGGCGTCGGCGCCATGTACGTCCGTTCGCTGACGGTCTACCTGGTCCGCCAGGGCACCCTCGACGACTACGTCTACCTGGAGCACGGCGCGCACTACGCGATCGGCGCCCTCGCCGCCCTCCTCCTGGTCACCATCCAGTACGAGATCCCCGAGATCATCACGGGTTCCATCGGCGTGGCCCTGATCGCCTGGTCCTTCTGGTCCTCCGTCCGCCGCAACAGGCGGCTGGCAGAGGCCGAGGGCGCTTCCTCGTACGACAAGGCCGAGGTGAGCTCCGGGGTGTGACGCCGGGGACAACGAGGAGAGCTTCCCCGCGGGCGGCCGGCGAGTCCGGCCGCCCGCAGCCATGTGACGGCCGGACAAGGCGACCGCTGCGATGCCGACGAAACTGCTGAACGTCGATCAGGCAGGAGCCGCCTCGTAGGTGACGAGTGTCAGGGGGACAGAACCCAGCGAGACCCGTGAGTGCCCGGCGCTCGTTCTCACCGGCGTCCAGGCTCCCGGGCGGCTTCGCCCACACCCACGTCGCGGCACAGGCGCAGGGGCAGGAGGCGTCGGATCAGCCTGCCGGGTGCCGTACGCGGTGGTGATCAGAGAGGCTGTTCGGGCAGCGGCCTGTCCTGGACGACGTTCTTCATGACGAGGGTGGAGGTCAGGCGCTGGACCCCGGGCAGGCGGGCGAGCTGCTGGTCGTAGAGCTGCTGGAACGCGGCCAGGTCGGTGGTGGCGACCCGCAGGAGATAGTCGGGTTCGCCGAAGAGACGCTGCGCCTCCAGCACATGAGGGACGGCGGTCACGGCTTCTTCGAAGGCGCTTACGGTGTCAGGGGTTTCCCAGCGCAGGGTGGCGAAGACGACGGCCTCGAAGTTCAGGCCGACGGCAGCGGGGTCGACGACGGCGCGGTAGCCCCGGATCACTCCTTCGCGTTCGAGGTCGCGCAGCCGGCGGTGGCATGGCGAGACGCTGAGCTGCACCCGGGCAGCCAGTTCGGTGACGGTCAGGCGACCGTCGAGCTGTAGCTCGGTAAGAATTTTCCGGTCCAACGTGTCCATGGAGAAGATTCTCCCCTGAATATCGCGATCATGAAGCAAATACGCAAACACTTTTGGGCACATCCTGCCTAGCCTTCCCTGTGGAACAAGGAATGCGAAAGGGAAGATCGATGGACACGACGACGTTGGCGGCCTTCCTGGCAGTGGACCTGCTGCTGGTCTTCACGCCGGGCGCGGACTGGGCCTTCGCGATCTCCGCCGGTGTGCGGGGGCGTTCGGTCGGCCCGGCGGTCACCGGTCTGATCGCCGGGCATGCGGCGTACGCGCTGGTTGCCGTCGCGGGCCTGGCGGTGATCGTGGCGAGCTCGCCGGCCGCGCTCACCGGTCTGACGGTGGTGGGCGCCGGATACCTGCTGTGGCTGGGGTGCGGGATGCTGCGGCAGCCGGCCGTCCCGGCGACCGGGGGAGAGGGCGCGGACACCTCTCGGCTGCAGGTCATGCTCAAGGGGTTCGGGATCAGCGGTCTGAACCCGAAGGCGCTTTTGCTCTACTTCGCGCTGTTCCCGCAGTTCATCGACCCGTCCACGGGCTGGCCGGTCGCCGCGCAGACCGGACTGCTCAGCACGGTGCACCTGACCGCCTGCGCCGTCGTCTACCTCGCCGTCGGTGTCCTGGCGCGCACGGTGCTGAGCACCCGGCCCTCGGCCGCCCGGGCCGTCACCCGCGCCAGCGGTGTCATGATGATCGTCATCGGCGCCTTCCTCCTGGTGGAACGCCTGGCAGCCTGAGTGGGTTTCGGCCTCGTTCCGACCGGCACGGAAACGAAGGAGAGCACACACGTGGCAGAGCAGACCCAGGAGCAGGCCAGTCCGTCGGTCCAGAAGCGCGTTCGGGACAGCTTCGACCGACAGGGCCTGATGACCCACCTCAGAGCCCGTCTCACCCACATCGGTCCAGGCCGTGTCCACATCGTCCTCCCAACCCGGCCCGAGGTGACCCAGCAGCACGGCTACGTCCACGCCGGTGCCACCAGCGCCATCGCGGACAGCGCCGGCGGCTACGCGGCGCTGTCGCTCTTCGACGAGGACTCCGAAGTCCTCACCGTCGAGTACAAGATCAACCTCCTCGCGCCCGCCGCCGGCGAGCACCTGGAGGCCATCGGTACCGTCCTCAAGCCCGGACGCACCCTGACCGTCTGTCACCTGGAGGTTCACGGTGTCCAGAGCGACGGGGCGCGCAAACTCGTCGCCAACGGGCAGCAGACCCTGATCCGTGTGACCAGGCCCGCCCAGTGACACCCCACCCCACCCTGCCTGTGCTGCCGTCCTGGCTGACGTGGTGGCAACGGCCGTTCCCGAACGCCAGCACCTGCTCATGCACGGCCGCCGCCCCGCGTTGGCCGACAGCGGGTGCGTCGGCCATGCCGAGGAGACCGCCGCTTGGTCCCGCGCGCATGCCGGAAGCATCGACCTGGTCGTCAACACCCACGGGCACTCCGACCCCCGAGAATCGCGTCCAAGGCAGGCCAGGAGATCGTCGACGCGCCCGACGGTGATGGTGTTGACGTCCCGGTCGGTGGTGGCCTCGGCCAGGAGGTCGGCGGGGCCGACGGTCCGGCCCAGGCGCGGTCCGGAGAGTGAGTAGGGCTTGGACATGGTGCCGACGGGACGCCGCGCTCGTACAGACCGGCGATCGAGGCGGTGAAGCCGTAGCCGTTCTCGTCGACGCCCTGGTGGACCTCGTCGCACATCGCGCGCAACCCGGCGTCTTCGGCGATCTCGGTGATACGGGCGACGCGGTGTTCTAGAAGGAGTGCTCCGGTGCCGGGAACGCCCCCGCCGCCACCTCAGCCGCGAAGTCCCCGGCCGCTTCGCGGAGTACGCCGTGCACATCGGCGTACTGCTTCACGAACCTCGGCAGCCGCCCCGTGCGCAGGCCGGCCATGTCCTGCCAGACCAGCACCTGAGCGTCACACCCGTTCCCGGCACCGATGCCGACGGTCGGGACCGCGACGCTCCGCGTGATCTGCGCACCGACGCCCCCGGGCACCATCTCGACCAGCACGGCGAACGCGCCCGCCGCCTCCAGCGACTTCGCTGCGGACACCAGCCGCTGCGCGTCCTCACCGCGCCCCTGCACTCGGTAGCCACCGATGCTGTGCTCGGCCTGCGGGGTGAACCCGATGTGCGCCATCACCGGGATCCCGGAGCGGGTCAGCAGTTCGACCTGTGGCACCATATGCTCACCCTCCAGCTTCACCGCGTGCGCGCCCGCCTCCTTCATGAACCGCACCGCAGTGTGGAAACACTGCTCCGCGGACGCCTCGTAGGAACCGAACGGCAGGTCCGCGACCACCAGCGCACGCCGGGCGGCCCCGGACACCGCGCGCACGAGCGGGAGCAGCTCGTCAACCGTCACCGGCAACGACGTCTTGTTGCCGAGCACGTTGTTCGACGCCGAGTCCCCGACCAGCAGCACCGGAATGCCGGCCTCGTCGAAGGTCGCCGCGGTGTACATGTCGTACGCCGTCAGCATCGCCCACTTCTCCCCGCGCTCTTTCATCTCACGCAGGTGCGGGATTCGGATCCGCTTCAACGGCGGCTGCGCGGTGGTGGTCGCGCCGATGCCGTACGGGGTGGGCTGCTCACTCATTGATGTCCTCCGGACACACCTCTCGAGGCTCCCTGTAGGAGTCCCCGGACTCACCACCAGACGTTAGGCGGCTTGACACCGAAGGTGTTGCCGACTCAGCCCCGATCACCTGCGATGCAGAGAAGATCCTTCTACGGAAGGCCCGGTAGGACGAAGAACTTTGCGCCTCTTGTCAGCCGGCTGATCCTGACGGAACCATCACGTCATGCCGGTGCTCAAAGCACCTCGGCAGGCGCTGACCACCACCGACACAACAGTGAGGGTCGCGGGGAGTCGAGCCCGCCTCAAACGGGTTGCAGAAGGCTGCGAGGCGGTCCCTTCTACTGTATTGCGTCGGGTGCAGAGGTGTCTCCCGCATTCTTGACGGCTTATCAGTCAAGTCAGCATCTGGTCAGCATGAGCCGCCGGGCGTTCCCGGAGAATTGCCTGAACAGGCGTCGGCGACGGAGCGAAAGCCCAGGTGGGGGCCCGTTCGTCTGACCGGAGCGATGTTCCTCGCAAACATCGTTCGGCGCGTGCCGGTGTACAGTCGAGACCGCCCTTGACCTGCACGAAGCAGGCAGGGAGCCGTCTCAGAGGAGTCCAAAGTGCTGCGTACTCTGTTCAAGTCCAAGATCTGACTCTTTGGCGTCGCCACAGGTCAGGGGCATCATGTGCCCCCCTCAGGTCAGCAAACGGTCAGCATGCGTCCCGGACGTGTCCCCGCGTGCTGACTTGCGACTGACAGTGCGGCGCCTGAGCAGGTTCTTGGGCTGGAACGGATGGTGCGTACATGGCCCGACAGCTCGCCCGCGGCATGGGGTCCTTCTTCAAGGACTGCGGCTGCGCCAAGCCCACCCGCTGCCCTCACCCCTCCTCGATCCGCTTCCGCGACGCGCTCGGCAGGCAGCGCGAGGAGTCCGGATACGGCACGCAGGACGATGCGATCGAGCGCCTCACGCAGCTGTATGCGGAGAAGAAGACCACGGCGCCGTCCGTGGCGGCGGCCCGCCGCGAGCTGGGACAGCTGACGGTCGAGGAGTACGCGAAGCAGTGGCGGCCCCGGCAGCGCAGGATGACGGATTACTCCACGGGGAGCATGTCGACAGCCCGATCAACGTGCACGATCAACATGCACATCGTCCCGCGCCTGGGATCGCGGGAGCTGAACTCGGTCACGCCGATGGTGGTCGAACGCTTCCTGGACGAGATGGAGAGCGACGGGGTCGGCCGAGGGAACCAGGTCAACATCTTCCGGGTCCTCAAGACCATCCTGCGGGACGCCTACACCAAGGGGGCCATGGCGGACGACCCGGTGAAGGGGGTCCAGGAACCCGAATACGTTCGGGCGATGGTTGCCATTCCGTCGCTCGCCTACGTGACGAAAGCGCTGGCCGTCGCCGATGAGGATCTGGCGCTGGAGATCGTGATGATGGCGGGGTGTGGCCTGCGCAATGGTGAGGCGCGGGCGGTGAACGTCAACAACGTCGTGGCCCAGGACGTGTACCGGGTGGGGGAGCAGATCCACTCCAACACGCTGAGGCCGGCGAAGCTGAAGCACCGCAAGGCGGGGGAGTTCCGGGAGGTGCCTCTGCCGCGGTCGGTGCGGGGGGCGATCGAGCGGTATGCGAAGAAGCACGGCACCACGAAGGACGGCTACCTGCTGCGCGGCCCGGGCGGCTACTTCACCGAAGGCATGGAGCGGCGCCGGGTGAGGAAGCTCTTCACGGACATCCCTCCGGAGAAGGGCGTCGGGATGTACGGCTTCCGGCACTACTTCGCCTCCAACGCCCTGGGAAACGGCATCCCGATCACTGACGTGGCGGAGTGGATGGGCCACAAGTCCATCGAGGAGACGTACCGCACGTACCGGCATCTGATGCCGGGCAGCATCACCAAGGCTGCCCGGATCCTGGACGCCGGCCTCTGGGAAGCCGCCTGATTTCTGACCTCGAGAGAACTGTGGGTTCTTCGTCTGCTGGTAGTGGTCCGGCATCATCTTGTGGGTCTCTGGGCGCACCCTCGACTGCTTGTGGCCGCCGAGGTCGCGTGTGCGGAGTTTGACGGAAGGCCGTGGACATGGAAGTGCGCCGGCCAGGCTTGATGACGGAGCGGGGTCGCTTGATCGTTGATTGCGGTGGACCTTCGGCTGTACGAGAGTCTCCTGGCCGAGCTGCGCAGGTCCGGTCTGCCGGTTGGCCGGACCCTCTGATTGGTGCGAGGATTTCCCGTTCGTGAGCGGTGGGACCGGGAAGGTCGGAAGTCTGCGGGGTGACTTCGTGCCGAAGCCGGGACCTTCCGCCTGCGACCGGCTGTTGCGGGGCAGGTCTCTAGGTGTGGCTCCTCTGGCGGGGGAAGCGCTGCCACGGGGCGGCCGCCCGGTGGGAACCCGGGCGGCCGGTTCGGAGCGGTGACGACAGGCGATCGGCGATTGCTCAGCAGGTCGCGCCGGCGCGCAGCGCGAGTGCCGTTTGGGGGGCGACGTTGGCGGTGAACCAGCCGTTGCCGTCCACCGTCACGCAGGCACCGTTCTGGATGTTGCGGTAGTTGCCGGCGGGCAGCTGGCTGTGGAAGGAGCGGTTGACGCCGGAGGACTCGTGGTTGATCACGACGTAGCCCTTGGTGCCGCGACCGAAAGCAATGGCCTGGTAGCCGTTGTCCCACCAGTTGACCACTGCTTGGCCGCGGGTGGTGTTGCGGAACGCCACCATGGCCTTGATCTCCTGCCAGGCGTGCTGGCACTTCCAGCCGTCCTGCCAACAGGCGTTGACTGTACCCCCGTTGGGGGGTCCGGCATCGATGCTGCTCCACTCGTAGCCGGAGTGGATGTCCGGAGAGCCGTAGGGCCAGGCGAGCATGAAGGCGTTGGCGAGGGCGTAGTTGGCGCCGGACTTGTAGGTGAGTGTGGAGCCGTTGCGCTCGGTGTCGTGGTTGTCGACGAACACGGAGGACTTGCCGGAGGACATGTAGCCCCAGCTCTCGCCGAAGTTGTTCAGGTAGGCGAGGCGCTCGTTGTTGAAGACGCGCTTGAGATCGTACGCGTAGCGGAACTCCTGGACGTCGCCGGAGCCCAGGTACTCGCTGGGCTGGACGGTCTCGCCGGCGCCGTAGATGGCTTCGTGCTTCCAGTAGACGTTCGGGTTGCTCAGTCGGGACTTGATGTTGGCGAGGTCGGTGGCGGCCATGTGCTTGGAAGCGTCGATGCGGAAGCCGTCGACGCCGAGGGAGAGCAGGTCGTTCAGATACGCGGCGATACGGCCGCGGACGTAGTCCTCGCCGGTGTCGAGGTCGGCGAGGCCGACGAGCTCGCAGTTCTGGACGTTCCAGCGGTCCTGGTAGTTGCCTACCTGGGACTTGCAGTTGTCGAAGTCGGGGTCGGAATAGACCCCCGGGTAGGTGTACTTGTTGTACGAGGAGCCGCCGGTGCCGGTGCCGGAGCCCGCTGACATGTGGTTGATGACGGAATCGGCCACGACCTTGACTCCAGCGGCGTGGCAGGTGTTGACCATGTTCTGGAAGTCGGTGCGGCTGCCGAGTCGCCCGGCGATCTTGTAGCTGACGGGCTGGTACGAGGTCCACCATTGACTGCCCTGGATGTGTTCCTGGGGTGGGGAGACCTGGACGAGTCCGTAGCCGGCGGGGCCGAGGACATTGGTGCACTCCTTGGCGACAGAGCTGAACTTCCACTCGAAGAGGACCGCGGTGACGTCTTTGACCCCGGGCGGTACGGCCTGGGCCGGGGCGGGTCCCGTGACGGCCACAGCGGCTCCCGCCACAAGGGCGAGTGCAGCGGCCACGAGCTTTCTGGCCATGTCTTCTCCTGCCGGCTTCGATTTAGCAAGATGTTGCCGAAAATGACAGCAACTGTTTTCAGACGTGACCGTACGAGCGCCCAGGGGGCCGGTCAACCCTCTGGAGCAATCAACACAATTGATTTCGCTAGTAGTTGTGGAGATGGCCCCGGCGAGCGGGCGCGTCCTGGAGTCAGATACCGGCCAGGGCTCTTGTGCAGCCGAACGTATTGACACTGCTCAAGGTCGGCCAGCATCCTCAGCTGCCCCTGCCCACCGAGGGGCCTTCCTCTCCTGACCCTTCTCGTTGGAGGAGCACGCGCATGCAGAACCGGACGACGTCCTCTGATCCGTCGCGGCGTCGAAGACGCTCCTTGCCGCGCACACTCACCGCGCGACTGGCGAGCCTCCTGCTGCTCGCCACCGCCCTGATCGGCCTCGACGCGTCACCGGCGCTGGCCGGCGAGGAGTGCTTCCCGCCCGGCTGGTGCGGGCAGGTCATCAACAGCGGCTCTTCGGGAGCCGTCGTCAGGGCGGCCAGGAGCTGGTGCGGCGACGACCTCGAGGTCTCGCTGGAATCGTCCTCCTCCCGGATGCCCGCGGACCGCAACGGCGACGGCAAGACCGACTGCGCGGACGCGGCTAACACGTTCAGCCAGAAGAGCGACCTGGCCCCCGGCTCGGAGACCCCCGACGACGAGGACTGGGACGCCTTCCGGGTCGACCAGGGCTGTAAGGCCGATACGGACGCGGCCAGCTCAAGCGGCGGTCTGTACGACAACACCGACCTCCTCGGCGACCGGTGGGTCAAGGTCGACGACGGCGTGGACCGCGGCATCTACACGGTCACCTGCGCGTCCGCGCTGTCGCAGGTCTCCGACAACCGCTGCACCCACACCCCGACCAGCTTCGCCGGCTCCGGGGTCCTCGGCATGCCCGCAGCCAGCGGCCAGCTGTTGTCCGCGGAGTCACGCGTCGACGCCCCCGGCGTGTTGCGGGCCCGTACGGCAAGCGGCAGCGCCGGACCGTGGGAGCAGTTCCGCTTCGACGTCGTGGACGCCAACTGCTCGGTGTACGCGCTCTGGTCCATCGACAAGCAGCGATACGTCTCCACCGAGGCGAGCTGGCGTGGAGGCACCTCGGGCGCGCTGCGGGCGCGCGCCACCGGTATCGGGGCGTGGGAGAAGTTCACGCTCCACGACCTGGGCGGCGGAGACTTCGCCCTGCGCTCGTGGGCGAACGGCCGGTATGTGACTGCGGAGCTCGGCTACCCCGGCGACCGCTACGCCCTGCTGCGGGCTCGCGCGACCTCCATCGGGCCGTGGGAGACGTTCCGCAAGAGCCCCACCTCGCAGTTCGCGTCGTACTGTCAGGAGACCGACCCCGACACCACCTACTGTCAGGTCCAAACCACCGGCGCATCGGGAACCGGCGCCACCGGCACCACGGGCACCACCCACGTGTGGCTCGACTGGAGCGGCCGCTCCTCGGGTCGCTGGACATCCGTGAGCGGATCGGCGTGCGTGACGGACACCTGGGCCAACGGGCGGGGCGTGAAAGCTCAGCTCGACTTCCACAAGGCCGACGCGGGCACCACGGTCAACACCACCAACTACGTCATCCGCGGCCCCTACAAGGACACCGGCGGCTCCTGCTCCTCCTGGTCCACCTTCACTGCCGGCAACACCGGCGGATTCGACTTCGTCGACATCGAGTGGGGCGACACCTGGAGCAACTGCGTCTACTGCTCCATGGGCCGGTACAGGCTCACCATCCTCTGAAACAGCTGAAGGACTTCTGCCCCGCCGGGACTTGCCGGCGGGGCGACTCTGTGCCAGCAGTCGGACGTTCTGCTTCTGCGACGGGCGCCGGCCTGGCCTGGCCTATGCGCGGAGCGTTTTCCCACCTCACGCTGATGCGTGGTGAAGGACGAGGACGGCCTTCACCAGGTCGGTGATGCGGTTGGTGCTGCAGCGGATCTTCCGGAGCAGGCGCCAGCCCTTCAGGGTGGCCATGGCCTGCTCGCCGAGGCAGCGGATCTTGGCGTGGGTACTGTTGTGACGACGCTTCCATCGCTTGAGGCGACGGCCGCGAAACGGTACCCGGATGGAACCGCCGGCGCCCTGATAAGCCTTGTCGGCCCAGCACTTCAGTCCGGCCTCGGCAAGTGCGTCGACGATGCCGTGGGTACGGGCGGCGGTCAGGTCGTGAGTGGAGCCGGGGAGCGCGGGCGAAGCCCACAGCAGCCGTCCGAACGGATCGGTCAGGACCTGCACGTTCATGCCGTGACGCTTGTGTTCCCGGAGCAGTAGGGGGTGTCGGCTGCGATGCGGTCGATCGGCAACAGGGTGCCGTCAAGGATGACGAACGCCTTCTCCCGGATCGTCCGCATCGCTTCGGCCAGGGACGGGGCGAGGGTGGACAGGGCCTCAACGGCTCCACGTATGTAGCGGTGGACGGTTGCGATCCCGATGCCGAACCCGGCGGCCGGCTGAGCATAGGTGTCACCGCACCGCAGGTGAGCCAGGGCGAGCAGAGCCTGTCGCGAGGCGGGAAGGCGCCGCCACCGCGTCCCGACGTCCTGCCGCATGGCCGTCAGCCGTTCGGTCAGGAACCGCAAGATACGGCTGGACAGATCAATCGAGGAGGGGTGGACAAGCACGCGAAGCTCCTGGTGGACACGGGTGATCTTGGCAGAGAACCCGTCTACCAGGAGCTTCGTCGTTGCGCAGGACTGTCCAACTCGCTCCCAGCACCGCCAGCTTGGAAAAGGCTCAAGGTCTGGCGCTTCGGTGCCGGTGACACGAGATCGGTTTCCATGTCTCAGGCCGTACAAGTTCAGAACACGCGCCTCCTCCAGCGACCGCATGCGCGCTGGCAACCACGGGTGCCCCGACCTGGGCAAGATGCCGAAGGACGCGGCGGTGTTCGCGAGCGCCGTTATCGAGGCCCGGTGCCCGCTGTGTGGCCGTCCGGCGAGTTGCCGAGGAGTTCGGCCAGTCCGCGGCGGGTGGCGGCGACGACGACGCGGTCGGCGGGGTGCAGGACGTGGCCGGGGTGGAGGTCCCAGAGGAGGGACTGGTGGTCGCCGTCGTGGCCGGTGTTGGCGAGGTCGGGGGAGCGGGATTCCGGGCGGGCGGTGTCGAGGGCGAGGACGCGCCAGGCGCCGGGGCGGAAGGCCTCGGCGACCGTGCGGCCTTCTAGCTGGGGGTGTCCGGCGACGAGGAGGACGGCGAAGAGGAGGACCTTGCGTTCGACGGAGATGGCGCCGAGGATCTGGCGGCCCATCATGGCGCCGGCGAAGGCGGGGGCGGCGAGGTGGGTGACGCTGCGGCTGCGGGTGACGGCGTCGGGGTGGGCGGAGCGCAGGGTGCGGTAGACGGCGGTGGCGAAGTCGTCGTCGTAGAGGCGCAGCGCGACGCGGAGGTCGTTCTTGAGGGCGCGGGCGGCGAGGGTGGCTTCCAGGTTGGTGGTGTCGGAGCTGGTGAGGGCGAGCAGGGCGTCGGCCCGGTGCACGCGCGCCGCGTCGAGGACGCCGTCCTCGGTGACGTCGCCGAGGACCACAGGGACGCCGAGGTCGCGGGCGAGCGGGACGCCGCGGGCGTCGGGGTCTTGTTCGACGCAGACGACGGGGATGTCGAGTTCCCGCAGCCGGGCGAGGACGCGGGCGCCGACCTTGCCGAGGCCGAGGAGCACGATGTGCCCGGACAGGCCGCGCGGCGGGCGGCGCAGCGCGCCGGTCGCGCGGAAAGTGCCCAGTGCTTCCAGGGCGCCGGCGACGAGGAGGGGGAGCAGGGCGAGGCCGACCAGGCCGGAAAGGAGCTGGAGGATCTGCCGGGTGGAGGACTCCTCCAAGGCGGGGTCGTTGATCGAGAACAGGTCGAGCAGGGTCAGGTACGCCGCGTGGACGGGGTCGGCCTCGGTCAGCACGGCCGTGGTGGCCGTGAGGGCGAGCACGGCGGCGACGATCCCGGCGAGCGACCAGCGCAGGCGGGCGGAGAACAGCTCACCGAGTGGGGCGCCGCGCCGGGCGAGGCGGCGGGGCGGGAGCGCGCGCCTCGCGCGCCGGACGGCTTCGAGGACGACGGTGCCGCGACCCGCCGAGCCCCGGACTGCCCGGTCGTCGGGCAGCAGTTCCGGACCCTGCGTGCCGCTCGCGTCCGAGCCCTCGCTGCCGACCGGGTCGGTAGTGGTGGACGAGAGCAACGCCAGGGTGCACAGGCCCGGGTCGGGGACTTCGCCCCGGCCGGGCGCCGAGCGTTCGGCGGCGCGCAGGAGCAGCCCGTCGGCCTGCACGACCTTGCTGGTGCCGGCGATCGCCGTGGCCACGAGCGCGGGGGCGGCGGTGTCCGCGTCGGAGAGGACGGTCGTGGACGCGTCGAGGACGGTGCGGTCGCCGCCTGGCGCGGCCACGAGGGCGGCCTGGTCGAGGAGTTCCTCAAGATGGTGGCCTAGCTTGCGGTTGTACATGCGGACGACGAGGCGCAGTCCCGGGTTGAGCCGACGTGCGGCGAGCGCGGCCCGCAGGTTCGTCTCGTCGTCCTCGTACAGCAGGGCCAGCGCGGCGGCCCTGTCCACGCCGGCACGGAGAAGTGCCGCTGTCGTGGGGGACGCGGCGGTCTCCACCTGTAGGGGAAGGACGGCGGCACCACTCACGGTGTCGGGCTCGGCCGTGTTCCGGTCGGCCACCTGCTCTTCCGCCTCGTCGGCGGGGACCACGAGGGTCACCCGTCGGCGGTACACCTCGCGCAGCTCGACCGCGAGCCGGCGTGCGAGCCCGTCGTCACCGCAGACCACCATGTGCCCGGCGGCGCCCGGCGGAGTCCGCCCCTGACTCGGCACTGCGACCATGTTCCCGCCCCCGTGACTCGATGCGTGACTCTGCCTGATCATCCACCGCGGCGCGTCGCCGTACGGCTACCGGGGCGCCCACGGGCCAGGAACGTCGCCGCGGCCAGTGCTGCGGGCGTCCACAGCGCGAAGTAGACGTCGAGATCCGTGCTCCGCCCCTGCAGGAGCATGGGCAGGAAGAAGGACCACGCACTCAGCAGACTGACAGCCCAAGCGCTTCTGCTGAGCGCGGTGGAGCGCCGCCACGCAGAGGTCTCCTGGTGTCGGAGCGACCACTGCGACACATGGACACCAAGGCCTCCCAGCAGCAGGAGCGCGGTGCCGGTACCGGCGGCGAACTGCGCGTCGCCGACCGGATGGGAATCGGTGCGCTGCGCTGACCGGTCGTTTCCGAGAACGACGATCCGGCCGCGCCAGACGGTGCCGACGACCCGGTCGCCGGGCTGTACCTGGTCAAGGAAGTCGGTGATGCCGGTGAACGTAGTCTTGCCGGCTGCCTCGTCGGTACCTGAGACCACCACCCAGCCGCCGGACCCCTTTCCGCGGTGGACCCGAACGGACTCGACGGCGAACCACGCCGCCCGCACACACTCCCGCGTCGCAGAACCGCGGCACACGGTCGCTCCCTGGAACGCCCCCTCATCGGCCGCTGCCTGGGGGAGTGTCACGAGCAACAGCGCGCCGGCGGTGAGGGCGGTCAGCCCGCCGAGCCCGATGAGGGCGGCCCGCACGCGCAGCCGCCACCTCTCGTAGGGCCTGCCGTGCCGCGGGACCCGCGTCATGGTCGGCCCGCCCAGTCGTCCAGCTTTCCGAAGACGAGCGTCACGGCGCCGCCGCCGGCGGCGATGAGACCGCAGATCGCGAGCATGGTGCGCTGGCCCTGCTTGCTCAGCTCCTCGTACTGGCTCCTCGTGACCTCGATGTCCGGGCGCAGCGGATCGGTGGTGTCGACGGCGAAATACCGTCCCCGGGAGGCGTCGGTGGCCTGGAGCCCCGAGTCGTCCGAGAAGAGGCCGGAGAGCAGCAGCCCTCCGGCCAGACACAGGACGGCGAGCAGGGCGTGCACCCGGTGCGGCAGGGCCTTTAGAGGTCCTAACAAAGGCGTTGGACGTGTCGGTAGGTGATCAGGCAGGTCGCGAGGCCGAGGAAGGCTTCGTGGATGTCGTCGCGTCGTTCCC
>NZ_JBIVPA010000005.1:481932-540800 GCF_044754405.1 Streptomyces sp. NPDC093089 | reverse complement strand
TTTTGGCACGCTGTTGAGTTCTCAAGGTGCGGACGCTTCCTTCGTTCCTGTTTCCAGGCCCTCCGGGCGCTTCCTTCGTTTCCGACTCTATCAGATCTTTCCGATCCGATTTCCTCGGTGCTTTCCGGTCCCTTTTCGCTTTCGCTCCGGGCCCTTCCGGCGTGGTCACTACGTTAGCTGATTTCCGTGGAGGCTCATAATCGAGTCATTCGAAACGAATTTCGGAATGCCGAATGAACCCCGATCGGGGTGTCATCTTGAGTAGTGGATGGCCGCTGCGGGGCACCTGAACGAGCAGGTCCTGTTCCAGCGGCTCGGGCTACGTTAGTCGCTTGGGTGGGCAGAGTCAAGGCCGCGCTTGCGGGGGGTGTGGGGGCGGTAGGGGCTGACCGTGGGGTCGTCGGTGAGCCAGAAGCGCCAGGGGTGGGGGGCGCCGTCGCCGCCGACGCCCGTGCGGGGGCCCGTGCGGACGTGGGTCGGGGGCGGTGGGGTACCGGTGAGGAGGGCGAGGGGGGCGTCCTGGCCTGCGCAGACGTCGGTGCCGTTGAGGGAGAGGGCGACGTCGAGGGCCGTGGCGAGACGGGCCGGGCCCTTGGCGAGCTCGTGGTCGGAGCGGGCCGAGCGGCGGCGGGGGCGGGCCTGGTCGGCGCCGCGGAGAAGTTCACCCGCGCGCAGTAGGACACCACTCGCCTCGCCCTCGGGGCCGCACACCAGGTTCAGGCAGTGCCACATGCCGTACGTGAAGTAGACGTACGCGTGACCGGGCGGGCCGAACATGACGGCGTTGCGTGCGGTGCGGCCGCGGAAGGCGTGCGAGCCGGGGTCGACGGCGCCGGCGTACGCCTCGACCTCGGTGAGGCGCAGCTCCATGCGCCCCTCCTCCGTGTTGCGGACGAGGGTGCGGCCGAGGAGGTCGGGGGCCACGTCCAGAACGGGTCGGTCGAAGAAGGTCCGCGGGAGCGGCGTACGGTCGGGGCTCTCGCTCATGGCGCCCGAGCGTAGTGGGGGAACCGGCTACGGTCGTCGCGCGTATGTAGGGGTCAGGACTGAGAAGGAGTGGAAGTCATGGGATTCAAGAAGCTGCTCGCGAGCCTCGGTGCCGGTGGGGCCAGTGTGGAGACGGTGCTCACCGAGGAGAACGTGGTCCCGGGCGGGGTCGTCCAGGGTGAGGTGCGGATCCAGGGCGGCAGTGTCGACCAGCAGATCGAGGGGCTGTCGATCGGGCTGCAGGCGCGTGTCGAGGTCGAGGGCGGCGACCAGGAGCACAGGCAGGACATCGAGTTCGTCAAGGTGCGTCTGGGCGGGGCCTTCGAGGTGAAGGCCGGGGCGGTGCACGTGGTGCCGTTCGGGCTGGAGATCCCGTGGGAGACGCCCATCACGGCGGTGTCCGGGCAGCAGCTGCGCGGGATGAACATCGGTGTGACGACCGAGCTGGAGATCGCCCGGGCCGTGGACTCGGGTGACCTGGACCCGATCAACGTGCACCCGCTGCCGGCGCAGCAGGCGATCCTGGACGCCTTCCTCCAGCTGGGCTTCCGGTTCAAGAGCGCGGACATGGAGCGCGGGCAGATCCGGGGGACGCGGCAGCGGCTGCCGTTCTACCAGGAGATCGAGTTCTTCGCGCCGCAGCAGTACCGGGGGCTGAACCAGGTCGAGGTCAGCTTCGTCGCCGACGACCGCGAGATGGACGTCGTCCTGGAGATGGACAAGAAGCCGGGTCTGTTCGGTGAGGGCAGCGACTCCTTCCGCGCGTTCAAGGTGGGGCTGCACGACTTCCATGCCACCGATTGGGCGGCGTACCTGAACCAGTGGCTCGCCGAGGTCGGCGGGCGTCGCAACTGGCTCTAGTCTCGGCAGCCTCGGCCGGACAGCTGCCGAGGCCGTAGCAACAGGCGATTCGGAGGATTCGACGTGTCCGAGGGCAAGAGGGCGCCGCTCCCGCACGACTTCCATCCGCCGGTGCCGGCGTTCACCGTGGTGAGCGACGACGTCGTGCCGGGCGGGGTGCTGAAGGACGCTCAGGTGTACGCGGCGGGGAACACCTCGCCGCACCTTCGCTGGGAGGGGTTCCCGGCGGGGACGAAGAGCTTCGCCGTGACCTGCTTCGACCCGGACGCCCCGACGGGGAGCGGGTTCTGGCACTGGGTGCTGTTCGACATCCCGGTGTCGGTGACGGAGCTGCCCGTCGGTGCGGGGTCGGGGTCGTTCGAGGGGCTGCCGGCGGGTGCCGTGCACGTACGGAACGACTACGGCTCGAAGGAGTTCGGCGGCGCCGCTCCCCCGGCCGGGGACCCGGCGCACCGTTATGTGTTCACGGTGTACGCGGTGGACGGCGAGAAGCTCGGGCCCGACTCCGACTCGTCGCCGGCGGTGGTCGGCTTCCATCTGCGTTTCCACACGCTGGGGCGTGCGCAGTTGGTCGGTGAGTACGCGGCTCCCGCGGCGGTCTGATCGTTCGTTTGTTGTTTGCCCGCTTCTGGTCTTGGAGAGATCAGAAGCGGGCACCTTTTGTTTCGCGAGAAATTCCGTTGTCCGACCCGGCCGGCCCGGCCATCGTTGATCCAAGCCCGGCGCCCCGTAGTGGAGCCGGGGCCGGCACGCGGAAGGTGGGCAACATGCGGGACACACTGGTACTCAACGCGAGCTTCGAGCCGCTTTCGACGGTCACACTCAACCGTGCGGTGGTGCTCGTCCTGCAGGACAAGGCCGTCGTCGAGCAGGCCCATCCCGAGCTCCGGGTGCGCGGTGCCGCCGTCGACCTCCCGGTGCCGCGGGTGATCAGGTTGTGCCGCTACGTACGGGTGCCGTTCCGAAGACAGGCCCCGTGGTCGAGGAGGGGGGTGCTGGTCAGGGACCAGCACCGGTGCGCGTACTGCGGGCGGAGGGCGACGACGGTCGACCACGTCGTGCCGCGGGCGCAGGGCGGTGGGGACAGCTGGCTGAACACGGTCGCCTCGTGCGCGGAGGACAACCACCGCAAGGCCGACCGGACGCCGGAGCAGGCCGGGATGCCGCTGCTGCACCAGCCGTTCGAGCCGACGCCGGCGGACGCGATGCTGCTCGCGATGCGGGCGCGCGAGCGGTCGGAGCTGCCGGCGTGGTTGGCGAACTCGGCCGCGTAGCCGGGTGATCCGCAGTCATACGGAAGGGCCCGTCTCTCCCGGTGGGGAGGCGGGCCCTTCCCTCGTTCGGCGTGCGGGGACTAGTTGAGCGTCAGCTGGAGGATCGCGACGATGCCGACCGCGATGATGACGCCGCGCAGGACCGAGGGGGGCAGTCTCCGTCCGACCTTGGCGCCGATCTGGCCGCCGAGGGTGGAGCCGACGGCGATGAGGAGGACGGCGGTCCAGTCGAAATCGGCGACGAAGAGGAAGAAGACGGCCGCGACGCCGTTGACGAGGGCGCCGAGGATGTTCTTGACGGCGTTGATGCGCTGCAGGGTGTCGTGGAGCAGCAGGCCCATGAGGGAGAGGTAGAGCACTCCCTGCGCGGCGCCGAAGTAGCCGCCGTACATGCTGGCGAGGAGGAGGCCGACGAGGAGGACGGGGCCGCCGTCGGGGTCCGCCTCGGTGCCGGTCTGCTCGCGGCGGCGCTTCACGGCGGCGGAGATGCGGGGCTGGAAGAGGACCAGGACGAGCGCGAGGCCGATGAGGACGGGGACGATCGCGTCGAAGGCCTGGGACGGCAGTGCCAGGAGCAGGACGGCGCCGATGAGTCCGCCGAGGAGGGCGACGCCGCCGAGTCGGATGATGCGGGTCTTCTGGCCCTTGAGCTCGCGGCGGTAGCCGATGGCCCCGCTGATGGAACCGGGGACGAGGCCGAGGGCGTTGGAGACGTTCGCGGTGATCGGCGGGAGTCCGGTCGCGAGGAGGACGGGGAACGTGATCAGCGTGCCCGATCCGACGATGGTGTTGATGGTGCCGGCGCCGATGCCGGCGGCGAAGACCGCCAGTGCTTCCCAGATGGACAACGCCATCTCCTTACATGGTCAGTGGCTCGCCTCCCCGCCCTGAGGTCGTCAGGGTCGAGGGGCTCGCACCGATCATGCCCGAGGATTACGTGTACGTGTCAGTCAACCGGCGGTTCGTCTCGCCGCGCGGACGGCACCTCGCCCTTGACGTTGAATCCGGGGACGCCGCCGCCCGCGTTGCCGAGGGCGCCGGAGAGGCCCTTGAGGGCGTCGCCGATCTCGCTGGGCACGATCCAGAGCTTGTTGGCGTCGCCCTCGGCGATCTTCGGGAGCATCTGGAGGTACTGGTACGACAGGAGCTTCTGGTCGGGGTCGCCCGCGTGGATGGCCTCGAAGACCGTGCGGACGGCCTGGGCCTCGCCCTCGGCGCGCAGTGCGGCGGCCTTGGACTCGCCCTCGGCGCGGAGGATCGCCGACTGCTTCTCGCCCTCGGCGGTGAGGATCGCGGACTGGCGGGTGCCCTCGGCGGTGAGGATCGCGGCGCGCTTGTCGCGCTCGGCGCGCATCTGCTTCTCCATCGAGTCCTGGATGGAGGTCGGCGGCTCGATCGCCTTCAGCTCGACGCGGTTGACGCGGATGCCCCACTTGCCGGTGGCCTCGTCGAGGACGCCGCGGAGGGCCGCGTTGATCTCCTCGCGGGAGGTGAGGGTCCGCTCCAGGTCCATGCCGCCGATGATGTTGCGCAGGGTGGTGACGGTGAGCTGTTCGATCGCCTGGATGTAGCTGGCGACCTCGTACGTCGCCGCGCGGGCATCGGTGACCTGGTAGTAGATGACCGTGTCGATGTTGACGACCAGGTTGTCCTGGGTGATCACCGGCTGGGGCGGGAACGGTACGACCTGTTCGCGGAGGTCGATCCGGTTGCGGATCGAGTCGATGAACGGGACGACGATGTTCAGCCCGGCGTTGAGCGTGCGCGTGTAGCGGCCGAAGCGCTCCACGATCGCCGCACTCGCCTGCGGGATGACCTGGATCGTCTTGATCAGGGCGATGAAGACGAGCACCACCAGAATGATCAGGACGATGATGACTGCTGACATCGTGTTCCCCGTGCCCTTCGCTGCCGGTTGACTGCCGGGTGGCCTTACGTGATCAAGTTTCCCAGATGGCGTAGCGTCATGGGTGAGGTTCGGTCACATGACGACCGCTGTCGCCCCGTCGATCTCGACCACGTCGACCTGTTCGCCGGGTTCGAAGCTCTGTCCGATGTCGAGCGTGCGGGCGGACCAGACCTCGCCGGCGAGCTTGATGCGGCCTCCGCCGCTGTCCACCCGTTCCAGCACCACGGCCTGACGCCCCTTCAGGGCGTCGACGCCGGTGGCGAGTTCGGGCCTGCCGTCGCGATGGCGGGCGGCGATCGGGCGTACCACCGCGATGAGCGCCACCGACACCGCGACGAAGACGAGCACCTGCGGGACGACGCCGAAGCCGAGGGCCGCGGTCACCGCCCCCGCGACCGCCCCCACGGACAGCATGCCGAACTCCGGCATCGCGGTCAGGACCAGCGGAATGCCGAGCCCCACCGCGCCGATCAGCCACCAGACCCACGCGTCGATGTCCACGTGGTCATGGTAGGGCGGGTGGGGCTCTCCGGGACAGGGCGCGGGCGGCTGTGCGGGACGCCGGCGCTCCGTACGGCTACTTCAGGGGCAGACCGTGCGCGGTCCAGCGGTCGCCGACGCGCTCGACGACGAGCGGCAGGCCGAAGCAGCGCGAGAGGTTGCGGGAGGTCAGCTCCATCTCGACGGGGCCGGCCGCGAGGACCTTGCCCTGACGGATCATCAGGACGTGGGTGAAGCCCGGGGCGATCTCCTCGACGTGGTGGGTCACCATGATCATGGAGGGGGCGTACGGGTCGCGGGCGAGGCGGCCGAGGCGGCGGACCAGGTCCTCGCGCCCGCCCAGGTCGAGGCCGGCGGCGGGCTCGTCCAGGAGGAGGAGCTCGGGGTCGGTCATCATCGCGCGGGCGATAAGGGTGCGCTTGCGCTCGCCCTCGGAGAGGGTGCCGAACCTGCGGTCCAGGTACTCGTTCATGCCGAGCCGGTCGAGGAAGGCCTTGGCGCGGTCCTCGTCGACCGGGTCGTAGTCCTCGTGCCAGGTCGCCGTCATGCCGTACGCGGCGGTCAGCACCGTCTGGAGGACGGTCTGGCGCTTGGGGAGCTTCTCCGCCATCGCGATGCCGGCCATGCCGATGCGGGGGCGGAGCTCGAAGACGTCGGTGCCGACGCCGCCGAGCTGCTCGCCCAGGATCCGGGCGGTGCCCTTGGTGGGGAAGAGGTAGCTGGAGGCGATGTTCAGAAGGGTCGTCTTGCCGGCGCCGTTGGGTCCGAGGATCACCCAGCGCTCGCCCTCCTTGACCGACCAGGAGACCTCGTCCACCAGAGCCCGTCCGTCGCGGACCACGGATACGTCCACCAGCTCCAGTACATCGCTCATGAGCGCGTTGTCTCCCCTTGCGGTCGAGTCGTGTCGTCGCCTTGCGCCGATGGGCGCGGCGTCCAGGGGAAAACCTACGTTATCGACGGAGCGGACCGGTCCGTAGGGCGTCCTTAGAGTCCTTAGTCTGGAGGGATGCTTTCGGAACCACGTTCAGGACGCCTGGCCGCCTGGGGCAACGCCCTGCTGGCCGGGGCGGTGTCGCCGGACGACGCGGCGCTGGCCATTGTCGGGGAGGACGCGGTGCACCGCGTGGAGGGGCTGCCGGGTGAGGCGGGGCCGGTGGGGCTGACGCTCGCGCTCGGCCGGCTGCGGCGGCTCGGGGTCACCGGGTGGCGGGTGGCGCTGCCCGCGCCGGGGCATCCGCTGGGACTCAGCGGCCCGCCCGACTTCAACGCGCGCGCGTTGGAGGCGGAGGAGGCCGTGGTGGGCTTCGGCGCGCCGTACGGCCTCGTGCCGGAGGTCTCCGAGGCCGGGCCGGTGGGCGACGTGCACGTGGAGGTCCTCTGGCGGTGTCTCGCGGTACGGGAGGCCCCGCCCGCGGACGTGCCCTCGCTCGGCGAGGCGGAACGGGAACTCGCCGAGGCGCTCCGCGACGCGACGGCCGTCCTCACCCGGCTCGACGTCGCCGCCTCCGGCCCCGCGGCGGACGCGGCCCGCGAGGCGTACCGGGCCCGGGCGGAGGTGGGCCGCGAGGTCCTCGCGCCCGGCTACCCGCCGCGGGCGGTGCGGGTCCTCGAACTCGCCCAGCGCATCGGGCTCCTCGTGAACCTCGCGTACGACCACGGGCACGGGGGTGCGGTGAGTGCCTCGGAGATGGCGGCGCGGGGGGAGGCGTTGCGGCCGGTGGAGAGGGTGGCTCGGAGGGCGCAGGTCGCGGCGTACAACGCGTACGTGGAGGAAAGGGAGCAGGAGCGGGGGTTCTAGGCGGTCGCCCTTGGCCCTCGGCCGGATTCTCGGCGCTCGGACGTGGACCGGGTGAAGGGGACGGGTCGGGGGCCCGTGGGGTCGGGGGGCGGGGGCGGGCGGCGCCCTATGGGGGTTGTGCCCACCCGTTCCGCCCTGCGGAACGATTGCCCACAACCGGGGGGGGCCGTAGCCGGCTGGCTGCGAGCGGGGCAGCGGGGGCGGGCGGCTGACGCAGGGGTGGTGCCGGGGAACGGCGGCGGCCCCCGGGGGTGTCCGGGGGCCGCGGGGGGTGGGTCAGGCGTTGAGGGCGGTGTTGCCGAAGGCCGGGTTGAGCAGGCCGATGACGTTGATCGTGTTGCCGGAGACGTTCACGGGGACGTGGACGGGGGCCTGCACGAGGTTGCCGGAGGCGACGCCGGGAGAGTTGAGGGCCTTGCCCGTGGCGTCGGCACCGCCGTGGGCGGAGGCGACGCCGGCACCGGCGGCGACGATGCCACCGGCGACCATGGTGAGGGCGGCGGCCTTCTTGAGGTTCTTCACTTGGTACATCCTCCTGGTCATCGCTGCGGCAGGTCCGCCGCAGTACGCCTTGGAGAACGCCGGATCCCCCGTCGGGTTGCGCCGAACGGGGGATATACACACGACGGTATGAAGTACTGAACGGTCGTGCGCCCGGCGCGTAGGGGGGCGCGTCAGTCGGTGAGACCGTGGCGTACGGCCCAGAGGGCGGCCTGGGTGCGGTCCGCGAGGTCGAGCTTCATGAGGATGTTCGAGACGTGGGTCTTGACCGTCTTCTCGGAGAGGACGAGGGCGCGGGCGATCTCGCGGTTGGAGCGGCCGTCCGCGATGAGCCCGAGGACCTCGCGCTCCCGCTCCGTGAGGGTGGTGCCCCGCCCCGTGCCCCCCGGTGAGTCGTCCTGGGCGAGGAGCGCGCCGGCGACCTCGGGCTGGAGCAGGACGTGTCCGGCGTGGACGGAGCGGATGGCGCCGGCGAGGGCGTCGGGGTCGATGTCCTTGTAGACGTATCCGGAGGCTCCGGCGCGGAGCGCGGGAACGACCGTGCGCTGCTCGGTGAAGCTGGTGACGATCAGGACCCTGGCCGGGTTGGCGAGCTCGCGGAGCCGCTTGAGCGCCTCGATGCCGTCGGTGCCGGGCATCTTCACGTCCATGAGGACGACGTCGGGGCGGAGCTCCTCGGCGCGGGCGACGCCCTCGGCGCCGTCGGCGGCCTCCCCCACCACCTCGATGTCGTCCTGCACCTCAAGGAAGGTGCGCAGGCCGCGGCGGACGACCTGGTGGTCGTCGACCAGCAGGACTCGGATCGGCCGGTCAGCCACCGGGAACCTCCATCTCGATCGTGGTGCCCTCGCCGACGGCGGAGGTCACGGTGAGCGCTCCGCCGACGCCGCTCGCCCGGTCCCGCATGGAGACCAGGCCGAGGTGGCGGCCGGCCTTGCGGACCGTACGCGGGTCGAAGCCCTTGCCGTCGTCGGTGACGGTGAGCCGGGCGCCCTGGCCGCTGCGGGCGAGGGTGACGGTGACGTGTGCGGCGTCGGCGTGCCGCAGGGCGTTGTGCAGGGCCTCCTGGGCGACCCGGAGCACGGCCTCCTCCTGGGAGGCCGGCAGGGCCCGGGCGCCCCGGCCGTCGAAGGTGACCCGGGCGGTGTGGGCGCGGTCGAGGACCTGCACCTGGGTGCGGAGGGTGTGGACGAGGCCGTCCTCGTCGAGGGCCGCGGGGCGGAGCTCGACGACGGCGGCGCGCAGTTCGTCGGCGGCTTCGGCGGCGAGGGCGGCGACCTGCTGGAGCTCGCCCTTGGCGCGGGCCGGGTCGCGGTCGACGAGTGCGGCGGCGGCCTGGGCGGTCAACCGCAGCGAGAACAGCTTCTGGCTGACGGCGTCGTGCAGCTCGTGGGCGAGGCGGGAGCGCTCCTCGGCGATGGTGAGCTCGCGGCTGCGCTCGTACAGGCGGGCGTTGGTGAGGGCGATGGCGGCGTGCTGGGCGAGGATCGACAGCAGTTCCTCGTCCTCGGCGGTGAAGCCGCAGCCGCCGCTCTCCTTGGGGCAGCGCTTGTTGGCGAGGAAGAGGGCGCCCAGGATCTCGTCGCCGTCCCGGACGGGGAGGCCGAGGAAGTCGGACATCTCGGGGTGGGCGGCCGGCCAGCCCTCGAAGCGGGGGTCGAGGCGGACGTCGGCGAGCCGTTCGGTCTCGGCCTTCTGGAGCATGGCGGCGAGGATGCCGTGCTGCCGGGGCAGGGGGCCGATCGCCTTCCACTGCTCCTCGCTGACCCCGTCGACCACGAACTGGGCGAAGCCGCCGTGGTCGTCGGGGACGCCCAGGGCCGCGTACTCGGCGTCGAGCAGCTCGCGGGCGGAGGCGACGATCGTCTTGAGGACGTCGCGGACCTCCAGGTGGCGGCTCATCGCGAGGAGGGCGGTGCTCACGGCGGCCAGGCCGGAGCTCGGTCGATGGCTCATGTGTTCACCGTACCGGCGGGGTGTGACCGTCCGTATCCGTCCGGGGACGGCGTGGGAGGGGCCCGGGGACCTAGGTCGCAGGACCGGGGAGGGCGTCTCGCCCCTGGGAGGACGGGCGCTCACCGTGTGCATTGCCGCTGCAACGACCGGTGAGGTTGTTACGGGGTCGATGTGAGGCCGGGCATAGGACCCACATCACTTACGAAGCCGCCTAGTGGAGGCGAGAGGCGCAGGAAGGGGCAGTGAGGGCTGGCCCGGGAGGGGTGTCGGCGGCCGGTGCGCAGGCCCCTGATCCACTACCCGGGATCGTACGTCACACCTTTGCCACGAGATTTTGCGGCCGCTAAGAATTGCCCCCGTCGCCGTCGAGCAAGGCGAAGCAGCACCGCCCCGGCGGAGCGACCCCCAGCGATTCGAAGAGGTTTCTGCATGTCTGCGAACACCCCTGGCCACAGTCGTGGTCTGAAGAAGACCCACAAGGCCACGATCGCCGGCGTCGCCGCTCTGGGCGCCGCAGCGCTCACCCTCTCCCTGGTGCCCGGCAACGGTTCCACCGAGACCGAGCCGCAGGCCCTGTCGGGCACGCAGCAGGTCGCCTGGTCGTACGACGCGGCCAGCCCGCAGGCGAAGGCGCTGGCCGCCAGCGTCAGCGAGCAGCAGAGCACCGTCGGCCTGAAGGCCAAGCAGGAGGCCGACGCGAAGGCGAAGGCCGCCGCCAAGGCGAAGGCGGACGCCAAGGCCAAGGCGGACGCCAAGGCCAAGGCCGCGGCGAAGGCCAAGGCCGACGCGAAGGCGAAGGCGGCCGCGAAGGCGAAGGCCGACGCCAAGGCCAAGGCGGCCGCGAAGGCCAAGGCCGACGCGAAGAAGCGTGCCGCGGCGAAGACGGCCGCGAGCCGTTCCGTCGCCCGTACCCCCGTCTTCGCGAACAACCTCGACGGCTGGATCCGCGAGGCGCTGTTCATCATGGACAAGCACAACATTCCGGGCAGCTACAACGGCCTGCACAAGAACATCATGCGCGAGTCCAGCGGCAACCCGCGGGCCATCAACAACTGGGACATCAACGCCATCAACGGCGTCCCGTCCAAGGGCCTGCTCCAGGTCATCTACCCGACCTTCAAGGCCTACCACGTGAAGGGCACCGCGTTCGACCAGTACGACCCGGTCGCCAACATCGTCGCCGCGGCCAACTACGCCGCCGACCGCTACGGCTCGATCGACAACGTCAACAGCGCGTACTGATCCGCTGTCGCACCCCGTACGCCGGAGGGCGGCACCCCTGTGCGGGGTGCCGCCCTCCGGCGTACTGCCGTGCGTGACTACTTGCGCATGACCTCGGGCTCGTGGCGGCGCAGCAGACGCGCCACGGCGACGCAGCAGACGGTGGCCATGAACAGCTGGATGCCGAGGTCGAGGCTCCACTGGCCGACCGTGTGCTCCCACAGCGGGTCGGTGTTCGTGGGGTCCTTGTGGTCCCACGGCGGCATCAGGTGCGCCAGGTCCAGGGTGGCGCCGGCGCCGGCGATGCCCCAGCGGGAGGGCATGAGCCAGGCGAACTGCTCCAGGCCGGGCGAGTCGTACACCTGGAAGAGGATGCCGGTGAACACGACCTGGATGATCGCGAACATGACGAGCAGCGGCATGGTCTTCTCGGCGGTCTTCACCAGCGCGGAGATGACCAGGCCGACCATCATCGAGGTCAGGCCGAGCCCGATGACCTGGATGCACAGCTCGACGGCCGGCGGCATGAGCAGGCCCTCTTCGGGCAGCGCCCGCGTGGAGAAGCCGATGGCGCAGATGATCACGCCCTGGAAGGCCGTGATCAGGCCGAGGACGATGACCTTGGACATCAGGTACGCGGAGCGGGACAGGCCGACGGCACGCTCCCGCTCGTAGATGACCCGTTCCTTGATCAGCTCACGGACCGAGTTGGCCGCGCCGCTGAAGCACATGCCGACCGCGAGGATCAGCATGATCGTGCCGGCGTCGCCGTTGAACCGGGACGGGGGCGTGGGCTTGCCGAGGCCGAAGTCGGCGGGGATGACGACGGACACCGCGCCGAGGACGGCCGGCAGGATCACCATCAGGGCCATGAAGCCCACGTCGGAGGCGATCACCGAGACGTAGCGGCGGATCAGGGTCCACAGCTGGGAGCCCCAGCCCTGCGGCTTCGGCGGGCGGGACATCGCCTGCTGCGGCATCTGGACGGGCTGGGCGGCGACGGCGTCGATGTCCGCGGCGTACATCTGGTAGTGCTGCGAGCCCTTCCAGCGGCCCGCCCAGTCGTAGTCGCGGTAGTTCTCGAACGCGGAGAAGACGTCGGCCCAGGTGGAGTAGCCGAAGAAGTTCAGCGCCTCCTCCGGCGGACCGAAGTAGGCCACCGAGCCGCCGGGGGCCATGACGAGGAGCTTGTCGCACAGGCCGAGCTCGGCCACCGAGTGGGTGACGACGAGGACCGTGCGGCCGTCGTCCGCGAGGCCGCGCAGCAGCTGCATGACGTCGCGGTCCATGCCCGGGTCGAGGCCGGAGGTCGGCTCGTCCAGGAAGATCAGCGACGGCTTGGTGAGGAGCTCCAGGGCGACGGAGACGCGCTTGCGCTGGCCACCGGAGAGGGAGGTGACCTTCTTCTCCTTGTGGATGTCGAGCTTGAGCTCGCGCAGCACCTCGTCGATGCGGGCCTCGCGCTCGGCCGTGGCGGTGTCGCCGGGGAAGCGGAGTTTGGCGGCGTAGCGCAGCGCCTTCTGGACGGTCAGCTCCTTGTGCAGGATGTCGTCCTGCGGGACCAGACCGATGCGCTGGCGCAGCTCGGCGAACTGCTTGTAGAGGCTGCGGTTGTCGTAGAGGACGTCGCCCTCGTTGGCCGGGCGGTAGCCGGTCAGCGCCTTGAGCAGGGTGGACTTTCCGGAGCCGGAGGGGCCGATGACGCCGATCAGCGACTTCTCGGGGACACCGAAGGTGACGTCCTTGAGGATCTGCTTGCCGCCGTCGACGGTGACCGTGAGGTGGCGGGCCGAGAAGGAGACGGAGCCGGTGTCGACGAACTCCTCGAGCTGGCCGCCGACGATCCGGAACGTGGAGTGGCCGACGCCGACGATGTCCTGCGGGCCGAGGAGGGCGGTGCCGCCCTTGGCGATCGGCTGGCCGTTGACGTACGTGCCGTTGTGCGAGCCGAGGTCGCGGATCTCGAAGCGGCCGTCGGGCGTGGCGTGGAACTCGGCGTGGTGCCGGGAGACCTGGAGGTCGGAGACGACCAGCTCGTTCTCCAGGGCACGGCCGATGCGCATGACGTGGCCGAGGGAGAGCTGGTGGAACGTGGTGGGGCTGCGGTCCGCGTAGGCCGACGACGCCCCCGCGGCGGCGCCGTGACCGGGCCCGCCCTGGGGGGCGCCCTGCTGGTGCGGGAACTGCGGCTGCTGCGCGGGCGGCTGCTGCCAGCCCTGCTGCTGCGGCGGGCCCTGCGTGGCCCAGTCCGCCTGGGCGGCGGCCTGGTCGGCGGCCTGGTGCGCCGCCACGGGCTGTGCCACCGGAGGCTGCTGGGCCTGCGCCTGCTGCGGCGCCGCCTGGGCGCCGGCGGCGAGATTGAGCCGCGGACCGTCGGTCGCGTTGCCCAGGTGCACGGCCGAGCCGGGGCCGATCTCCATCTGGTGGATCCGCTGCCCCTGGAGGAACGTGCCGTTGGTGGAACCGTGGTCCTCGATGACCCAGCTCCGGCCGCCCCAGCTGATCGTGGCGTGCCGCCACGAGACCCTGGCATCGTCGATGACCAGGTCACCCTGCGGGTCCCTGCCCAGGGTGTACGACCGGGACGGATCGAGCGTCCAGGTCCTGCCGTTCAATTCCAGTACGAGTTCTGGCACTCCGAGCCCCACTACTTGTCCCCCGATGTACCCCCGCCTGCGGGAGTCCAGGGATGTCGAATCATCCTGGGGAACTATTTCAGGCCCGGTCCCGTCTCGGAAAGTCGGGCCGTGTGAAGACCTTCGGGGCGTCCCCTCGACGACTCGGGTGTCCGCTACGCGGGACGGGGGGTCAGGCGGCGCGCGGTCACCGATACGGTGGAACCACCATGAGCGCATCGCAGACCTCAGACGTTCCCACCCTTCTCGTCAAGATCTTCGGGAAGGACCGTCCCGGGATCACCGCGGGACTCTTCGACACCCTCGCCGCCTACTCCGTCGACGTCGTGGACATCGAGCAGGTGGTCTCCCGGGGCCGCCTCGTCCTGTGCGCGCTCGTCACGGAGCCGACCGTCGCCACGGCCGGCGAACTCCGGGCCACCGTGCACAGCTGGGCCGAGTCGCTGAAGCTCCAGGCCGAGATCATCTCCGGCACCGGTGACAACCGGCCGCGCGGCGAGGGCCGCTCGCACGTCACCGTGCTCGGGCACCCCCTGACGGCGGAGCAGACGGCTGCCATAGCGGCCAGGATCGCGGAGACCGGCGGCAACATCGACCGCATCTTCCGCCTGGCGAAGTACCCGGTGACGGCCGTCGAGTTCGCGGTCTCCGGCTGCGAGACCGAGCCGCTGCGGACGGCCCTGGCCACCGAGGCGCACTCCATCGGGGTCGACGTAGCCGTGGTCTCGGCCGGACTGCACCGGCGCGCGCAGCGGCTGGTGGTGATGGACGTCGACTCGACCCTGATCCAGGACGAGGTGATCGAGCTCTTCGCCGCGCACGCGGGCTGCGAGGACAAGGTCGCCGAGGTGACGGCGGCGGCGATGCGCGGCGAGCTGGACTTCGAACAGTCGCTGCACGCGCGGGTGGAGCTGCTGGCCGGCCTCGACGCGTCGGTGGTCGACAAGGTCCGCGCCGAGGTGCGGCTGACGCCGGGGGCCCGGACCCTGATCCGTACGCTCAAGCGGCTCGGCTACCAGGTGGGTGTCGTGTCGGGCGGTTTCACCCAGGTCACCGACGACCTGAAGGAGCGGCTGGGGCTCGACTTCGCCTCGGCCAACACGCTGGAGATCGTGGACGGCAAGCTGACCGGCCGGGTGACGGGCGAGATCGTGGACCGTGCGGGCAAGGCGCGGCTGCTGCGCCGGTTCGCCACGGAGGCGGGTGTGCCGCTGGCGCAGACGGTGGCGATCGGCGACGGGGCCAACGACCTGGACATGCTGAACGCGGCCGGGCTCGGGGTGGCGTTCAACGCCAAGCCGGTGGTGCGCCGGGCCGCCGACACGGCGGTGAACGTGCCCTTCCTGGACACCGTGCTGTACCTGCTCGGCATCACGCGCGAAGAGGTCGAGGCCGCGGACGGCGGCGAGGAACTGCTGCACTGAGCCGTCGCCGCGGTACGGAGGAGGGCCCGGTCGTCGTGGGACGGCCGGGCCCTCCTCCGTACGGGCGGAGCGTGCGGGTCAGGCGTGCGGGGCCCAGAAGGCGACGAGGCGGCCGACGCCGTGCTCCACGGACTTCCAGGAGCCGTCGAAGGTGAGGACGGCGAAGGCGGAGGTCGGGAAGCCGCTGCGGTTCATGCGGGCCAGGGCGTCGCCCTCGGCCTCGCCCGCGAGGGCGTCGGCGAGCGCGTGCATGCCGGGGTTGTGGCCGATGACCAGGAGGTCGGACACCTCGTCCGAGGTCTCGTTGAGGAGGGCGATGAGCTCGCCGAGCGAAGCCTCGTACAGCCGGTCCTCGTACACGGTCCTGGGTCGCTGCGGCAGTTCCGGTACGGCGAGCTTCCAGGTCTCGCGCGTCCTGGCGGCGGTGGAGCAGAGGGCCAGGTCGAAGGGGATGCCGGTCTCGGAGAGGCGGCGACCCGCCACGGGGGCGTCCTTGCGGCCCCGTTCGGCGAGGGGGCGCTCGTGGTCGGACTCGTCGTTCCAGTCTGCCTTCGCGTGGCGGAGGAGCACGATCCTGCGGGGTGTATCGACGCTCATGGTCAACAGCTTCGCACGAAACGGGTCGCGGCGGCTCAGAGAGAGAGCGTTTGCTGGAGGTGGTCGATGACCCTGCCGACCCCCGGGTCACCCGTGGTCGCCCGGGCCTCACCCGAACCCGCTATCAGCAGCAGGAGGGCGACGAAGGCGGCCACCGGCAGGGCGAGGGCCCACCAGGGCAGCCGGGTGTCGACACCGGCCGTCGTGGTCCTGACGCGGGGGTGTGTGGGGGCCGACATGGCCGCCTCCGTAGGTGAGATCGCGTGCTTGCGCTGATGTCTCCAACGTACGGAGCGCGGGACCTCCGGCCCATCCGGTGATCCACCCACTTCACCCTGACACTCACCCCCTAGGGGATGCGGGGGCTACCCCCACCCCGCGGCGGCCTCACGACCGGCGCGCGGCGGCGGGTGCGGGCCCACGCGAGGCGATGGGCGCGGGCCCACGCCCTGTGGCGGGCGACGGGCTCACGGCGAGAAGGCGGAGGCGATGACGGCGATCACGACCGTGATGCCGAGCATCGCGCCGAGCACGACGAGCAGCTTCTTCTGGCCGTTCGGGGGGTTGGGTTCGAGGACTGGCATGGGACCAGTCTCGCATCTCAGCATTCGTCCTCGACGGTCCGGTCCCGTCCCGCCAGGGAACCGATGATCATCTGCGGCACCATCAGCCCGCCCATGAGCGCGATCGGCAGGCCCCAGCCGCCGCTGTGCTGGTAGAGCACGCCGACGAGGAGGGGGCCGGGGATGGAGATCAGGTAGCCGACGCTCTGCGCGAAGGCGGAGAGCCGGACGACGCCGGCGCCGGTGCGCGAGCGCATGCCGATCATCGTGAGGGCGAGCGGGAAGGAGCAGTTGGAGACGCCGAGGAGCACCGCCCAGACCCAGGCGCCCGCGGCGGGGGCGAAGAAGAGGCCGGTGTAGCCGGCGAGGCCGCACAGGCCGAGCGCGACGACGATCGGGCCCTGGTTCCTCATCCGGGTGGCGAGCCGGGGGATGACGAAGGCGAGCGGGACGCCCATGACCATCGTGACGGCGAGGAGGACGCCCGCGGTCGAGGCGGGGACGCCGGCGTCGCGGAAGATCTGCGGCATCCAGCCCATGGTGATGTAGGCGCCGGTGGCCTGGAGGCCGAAGAAGCAGCCGAGGGCCCAGGCGGTGCGGCTGCGGGCGACGCGCGGCGGCGCGGCGGCCTCGGCCGGGGCGGCGCCCCGCTCCCCCGTACCGCCGGCGGCTCCGTCGCGGGCGCGGTCGCGGAGGAGCGGCATCCAGGGCAGGACGGCGAGGGCGGCGAGGGCGGCCCAGACGCCGAGGCCCAGGCGCCAGTCCCCTCCGAGGGCGTCGGTCATCGGGACGGTGGCGGCCGCGGCGACGGAGGTGCCGAGGGCCAGGGCCATGGAGTAGAGGCCGGTCATGCTGCCGACGCGGTCGGGGAAGTACCGCTTGACGATGACGGGCATCAGGACGTTGCTGACGGCGATGCCCATGAGCGCGAGGGCGCTGGCGGCGAGGAAGCCGGCGGTGCCGGTGGCGAAGGGCCGGAGGACGAGGCCGGTGAAGATCGCGGCCATGCCCGCGCAGACGACGGCGGCGGGGCCGAAGCGGCGGGCGAGGCGCGGGGCGGTGATGCCGAAGACCGCGAAGCAGAGCGGCGGGACCGAGGTCAGGACGCCGGCGACGCTGCCGCTCATGTGGAGGCCGTCGCTGACGTCCTGGAGGAGGGCGCCGAAGCTGGTGATGGCCGGGCGCAGGTTGAGCGCGGCCAGGACGAGTCCGACGGTGACGAGGGCGAGGGCCCAGCGGGGGCCGGGGGCGGCCGCCGGGAGCACCGGGGGCGTGCCGCGCCCGTGGGGCCGGGCCGGCGCGATGGGGTCCGCGGCGGTGACGGTCGTTCCGGTCGGGGTCGTGAGGGCCGGTGGTGCGGCGGGGTCGAGGGTCTTCGGCTCGTCAGGCATGGGGCCATCATAGAATCATGGGATGATTGGTTGTCCAATCTCGAACGAACAGGAAGGTGCTCCATGGCCCTCGGTCACCCCCGGCGCGCAGGACTCTCCGATCAGGTGATCGCCGAGCTGCGGAACCAGATCACCTCCGGCGAGTGGCCGGTGGGTTCGCGCATCCCGACCGAACCCGAGCTGGTCGAGCAGTTGGGCGTGGCCCGCAACACGGTCCGCGAGGCCGTCCGGGCGCTCGCCCACAACGGGCTGCTCGACATCCGCCAGGGCTCCGGGACGTACGTCATCGCCACCAGCGAACTGGCCGGGGTGATGCACCGGCGCTTCGCCGGCTCCGACCCCCGGCACGTCGCCGAGCTGCGCTCGACGCTCGAGTCCGCCGCGGCCCGGTTCGCCGCCGAGCGGCGCACGGAGCGGGACCTGAAGCAGCTCGACACCCTGCTCGAACGGCGCGAGCAGGCATGGGAGTCCGGGGACGCGGAACGGTTCGTGACGGTCGACGCGGCCTTCCACCACGCGGTCGTCGCCGCCTCGGGCAACGAGGTGCTCACCGAGCTCTACGCGGACCTGGGCGATCTGCTGCGGGACTGGCTGCGCGACGACGTCGGGCAGGAGCTGCGGCCGGAGAACCACATGGATCACGGGCGCCTGGTGGACGCGATCCGGGACGGCGACGCCGACCGGGCCGGCACGGAGGCGGCCGGCTACCCCTTCATGTGCCTGAAGAGCCCCGAGCCGGAGCAGGGTCCGCCGGCTGGTGCGTGACCCAGGCCGACCGGACCTCCTTCCAGCAGCGGCCGGTCAGCTTGGCGTGGTCGGCGGGGCCGACCTCCACGGGGGCGCTGTCGGAGTCGACGTCCCACCAGCGGTCGCACTCGACGTGCAGCCGGACGCTGTCGGTGCGGGGGTACGGGTTCCGGCAGTGGGCGGTGACGCGGGAGCCCTGGACGACGGTGCGACAGGAGGCCTCGAAGACCTCCGGCTCCCCCGCCCCGGGGGCGGCGGCGGGACCCTCCTCGGCCGGGGCGGGCGCGGTGCGCACCTCGTCGGCGACGGCTATCCCGGTGAGCAGAACGGCGACGGTGGCGAACGCGCCGAACCCGTGACGTATCGCGCGCATGCCCGCACCTCCTCCCCATCAGCAGCAGGAGCATTACGCTCTGCCCCAGTCTGGGGTGATTCGTTCGACTTTTCGAGTCGTGCAGGGGTTGCGGAACGACGAGGGCCGTGTGTCCGCCTCCGGGAGGCGGGCACACGGCCCTCGGTGCTGCTCGTGCCGTTCTCGGGGAGCCGTCAGGCGCCGATCGCGTGCAGGCCGCCGTCGACGTGGACGATCTCGCCCGTCGTCTTCGGGAACCAGTCGGAGAGCAGCGCCACGACACCGCGGCCGGCCGGCTCGGGGTCGGAGAGGTTCCACTCCAGCGGGGAGCGGCTGTCCCAGACGGCGGCCAGCTCGCTGAAGCCCGGGATGGACTTGGCGGCCATCGAGCCGATCGGGCCGGCCGAGATCAGGTTGCAGCGGATGTTCTGCTTGCCCAGGTCGCGCGCCATGTAGCGGCTGGTGGCCTCCAGGGCGGCCTTGGCCGGGCCCATCCAGTCGTACTGCGGCCAGGCGTACTGCGCGTCGAAGGTGAGGCCGACGACGGAGCCGCCCTCGGTCATCAGCGGCAGCAGCGCCGTCGTCAGCGACTTCAGCGAGAAGGCGGAGACGTGCATGGCCGTGGCGACGGACTCGAACGGCGTGTTGAGGAAGTTGCCGCCGAGCGCGTCCTGCGGGGCGAAGCCGATCGAGTGCACGATGCCGTCGAGACGGTCGCCGAGCTGCTCGCGGACCTGGCCCTCCAGGCGCGCGAGGTGCTCGTCGTTGGAGACGTCGAGCTCCAGGACCTTCACGTTCTCGGGCTTGGGGAGCTTCTTGGCGATGCGCTCGGTCAGCGACGGACGCGGCCACGCGGTGAGGATGATCTCCGCACCCTGCTCCTGGGCCAGCTTCGCGGTGTGGAAGGCGATGGAGGACTCCATCAGCACACCGGTGATCAGGATGCGCTTGCCCTCGAGAATTCCGCTCATGGTGATCAGTGACCCATGCCCAATCCGCCGTCAACCGGGATGACGGCTCCAGTGATGTACGAGGCGTCGTCGGAGGCGAGGAACTTCACCGCGGCGGCGATCTCCTCCGGCTGCGCGTAGCGGCCCAGCGGAACCTGGGACACGATGCCCGCACGCTGCTCGTCGGTGAGCACCGCGGTCATGTCGGTGTCGACGAAACCGGGGGCGACGACGTTGAAGGTGAGGTTGCGCGAGCCCAGCTCACGCGCGAGGGAGCGGGCGAAACCGACCAGGCCGGCCTTGGAGGCGGCGTAGTTGGCCTGGCCCGCGGAGCCCAGCAGACCGACGACCGACGAGATCAGGACGACGCGGCCCTTCTTGGCGCGCAGCATCCCGCGGTTGGCCCGCTTGACGACCCGGAAGGTGCCGGTGAGGTTGGTGTCGAGGACGGACGTGAAGTCCTCCTCCGACATCCGCATGAGGAGCTGGTCCTTGGTCACGCCGGCGTTGGCCACGAGGACCTCGACCGGGCCGTGCTTCTCCTCGATCTCCTTGTAGGCCTGGTCGACCTGCTCGGAGTCGGTGATGTCGCACTTGACGGCCAGCAGACCGGCCTTCTCCAGTTCAGCGGGATCGCCGGAGCGGTACGTGATCGCGACCTTGTCGCCGGCCTCGACGAACGCGCGGGCGATGGCGAGGCCGATGCCCCGGTTTCCTCCGGTGACGAGAACCGAGCGGCTCAACGGATCACCCTTTCGATAGCGGTCTGAACACCGAAAACCTATCGGGCCGGTGCGCCATACAGAGAATCGGGCCCCGACAGTGCAGTGAGGCCCACCCTGTCGGGTCCCTACAGACCGCCTGGTCGGCACACCACGAAACGGCGGGTTCGTGTCCGGGAAACGTGTGGCAGCCCATGAGGAAGGGCCCGCATGATTCACTGCGGACACAACTCGAGAAGGGGATACTTCGTGGCCCATCAGGTCGATCAGACGTTTCTGGCGCTGCCGTTGCGGGCGCTCGCGGACGCGGCGCTCGCACGGGCGCGGGCGCTGGGCGCCGAGCACGCGGACTTCCGGCTGGAGCGGGTGCGAAGCGCCTCGTGGCGCCTGCGGGACGCCAAGCCGTCCGGATCGTCGGACACCACGGACCTCGGCTACGCGGTGCGGGTGGTGCACGGCGGGGCCTGGGGCTTCGCGTCCGGGGTGGACCTGACCATGGACGGGGCCGCGCGGGTGGCCTCGCAGGCGGTCGCCATGGCCAAGCTGTCGGCGAAGGTGATCGCGGCGGCGGGCTCGGACGAGCGCGTGGAGCTGGCCGAGGAGCCGGTGCACGAGGAGCGCACCTGGGTCTCCTCGTACGAGGTCGACCCGTTCTCCGTCCCCGCCGAGGAGAAGAGCGCGCTGCTCGCCGACTGGAGCGCACGGCTGCTGCGGGCGGACGGCGTGGCGCACGTGGACGCGTCGCTGCTGACCGTCCACGAGAACAAGTTCTACGCGGACACGGCCGGCACGGTCACCACCCAGCAGCGCGTCCGGCTGCACCCGCAGCTGACGGCGGTCGCCGTCGACGAGACGACCGGCGAGTTCGACTCGATGCGGACGATCGCGCCGCCGGTCGGGCGCGGCTGGGAGTACCTGACCGGGACCGGCTGGGACTGGGACAAGGAGCTCGACGAGATCCCGGGGCTGCTCGCCGAGAAGATGCGGGCGTCGAGCGTCGAGGCGGGCCGCTACGACCTGGTCGTCGACCCGTCGAACCTCTGGCTGACGATCCACGAGTCCATCGGGCACGCCACCGAGCTGGACCGGGCCCTCGGTTACGAGGCCGCATACGCGGGCACCTCCTTCGCCACCTTCGACCAGCTGGGCAAGCTGGCGTACGGCTCCTCGATCATGAACGTGACGGGTGACCGGACCGCCGAGCACGGCCTCGCGACCATCGGGTACGACGACGAGGGCGTCGAGGCGCAGTCCTGGGACCTGGTGAAGGACGGCACGCTCGTCGGCTACCAGCTCGACCGGCGGATCGCGAAGCTGACGGGCCTCGGCCGCTCCAACGGCTGCGCGTTCGCGGACTCCCCCGCGCACGTGCCGGTGCAGCGGATGGCGAACGTCTCCCTCCAGCCGGACCCGGGCGGTCTGTCGACCGAGGACCTGATCGGCGGGGTGGAGCGCGGCATCTACGTGGTCGGCGACCGGTCCTGGTCGATCGACATGCAGCGCTACAACTTCCAGTTCACCGGCCAGCGCTTCTTCCGCATCGAGAACGGCCGCCTCGCCGGTCAGCTGCGGGACGTGGCCTACCAGGCGACGACCACCGACTTCTGGGGCTCGATGGAGCAGGTCGGCGGCCCGCAGACGTACGTCCTCGGCGGCGCCTTCAACTGCGGCAAGGCCCAGCCGGGCCAGGTCGCCGCCGTCTCGCACGGCTGCCCCTCCGCCCTCTTCCGGGGCGTCAACATCCTGAACACGACGCAGGAGGCCGGTCGATGAGCGCGCACCACCAGATTTGCCGGGGGTCCGGGGGGCGCCTCCCGGGCCAGCACAGTCTGAACACGACGCAGGAGGCCGGTCGATGAGCCGCGTCAGCAAGCCGTACGAGATCGTCGAGCGGGCACTCGAGCTGTCCCGCGCGGACGGGTGTGTCGTGATCGCCGACGAGGAGTCGTCGGCGAACCTGCGGTGGGCGGGGAACGCGCTCACCACCAACGGGGTGACCCGGGGCCGGACGCTGACGGTGATCGCGACCGTGGGCGGCGCGCAGGGCACGGCCTCCGGTGTCGTGTCGCGGTCGGCGGTGACGGCCGACGACCTGGAGCCGCTGGTGCGGGCCGCCGAGGCCGCCGCCCGCGCCGCCGGGCCCGCCGAGGACGCGCAGCCGCTGGTGGAGGGCGTGCCGGCGTCGCCGGACTTCACGGACGCGCCGGCGGAGACGTCCTCCGCGGTCTTCGCGGACTTCGCGCCCGCGCTGGGCGAGGCCTTCGCCCGGGCGAGGGCCGGTGGCCGTGAGCTGTACGGCTTCGCCAACCACGAGCTGACCTCCACCTACGTGGGTACGTCGACGGGGCTGCGGCTCCGCCACGACCAGCCCAACGGGACGCTGGAGCTGAACGCGAAGTCGCCGGACCGCTCGCGGTCCGCGTGGGCCGGCCGCTCGACGCGGGACTTCAAGGACGTCGACCCGGGCGCGCTCGACGCGGAGCTGGCGACCCGCCTGGGCTGGGCGGAGCGGCGGATCGAGCTGCCCGCCGGGCGGTACGAGACGCTGCTGCCGCCGACGGCCGTGGCCGACCTGATGATCTACCAGCTGTGGTCGTCCGCGGCCCGGGACGCGGTGGAGGGCCGTACGGTCTTCTCCAAGCCCGGCGGCGGCACCCGGCTCGGCGAGACGCTCTCCCCGCTGCCTCTGACGCTGCGCAGCGACCCGAACGAGCCGGGCCTGGAGTCCGCGCCGTTCGTGATCGCGCACTCCTCCGGCGACGACTCCTCCGTCTTCGACAACGGTCTGCCCGTCGGGCCGATCGACTGGATGAAGGCCGGCGCCCTGGCGCACCTGATCACCACCCGGCACACCGCGGGCCTCACCTCTCTGCCCGTGGCGCCGGGAGCGGGGAACCTGATCCTGGACGGCGGCGGTGAGCGCTCCCTGGAGGAGATGGTCGCCTCGACCGAGCGCGGACTGCTGCTGACCTGCCTCTGGTACATCCGCGAGGTCGACCCGGCGACGCTGCTGCTGACCGGTCTGACCCGGGACGGCGTCTACCTCGTCGAGAACGGCGAGGTGGTCGGCGAGGTGAACAACTTCCGGTTCAACGAGTCGCCGGTGGACCTGCTGTCGCGGGCCTCGGAGGCGGGCCGTACGGAGAAGACGCTGCCGCGCGAGTGGAGCGACTGGTTCACCCGGGCCGCGATGCCGGCGCTACGGGTGCCCGACTTCAACATGAGCTCGGTCAGCAAGGGGGTCTGACCCACCTAGACTGAGTCGTCGACCATCCACAACCTGAGGAGACTGACGATCGTGACGGACATCGTCGACGAGCTGAAGTGGCGCGGGCTCTTCGCCCAGTCCACCGACGAGGACGCACTGCGCAAGGCTCTCGCGGACGGTCCCGTCACGTTCTATTGCGGTTTCGACCCGACCGCGGCCAGTCTCCACGTCGGCCACCTGGTCCAGGTGCTCACCGTGCGCCGGCTCCAGCAGGCCGGGCACCGGCCGCTGGCGCTGGTCGGCGGGGCCACCGGGCAGATCGGCGACCCGCGGCCGACGGCCGAGCGCACCCTGAACGACCCCGAGACGGTCGCGAACTGGGTGAACCGGCTGCGTTCGCAGATCGAGCCGTTCCTCTCCTTCGAGGGAGAGAACGCGGCGGTCATGGTGAACAACCTGGACTGGACCGCCGGCCTGTCGGCGATCGAGTTCCTGCGGGACATCGGCAAGCACTTCCGGGTCAACAAGATGCTGACCAAGGACTCCGTGGCCCGGCGCCTGGAGTCCGAGCAGGGCATCAGCTACACGGAGTTCAGCTACCAGCTGCTCCAGGGCATGGACTTCCTGGAGCTGTACCGCCGCTACGGCTGCACGCTCCAGCAGGGCGGCTCGGACCAGTGGGGCAACCTGGTGGCCGGGCTCGACCTGATCCACCGCCTGGAGCCGGGCGCGCAGGCGCACGCGCTGGCGACCCCGCTGATGGTCAAGGCGGACGGCACCAAGTTCGGCAAGACCGAGGGCGGGGCCGTCTGGCTGGACCCGGAGATGACGACGCCGTACGCGTTCTACCAGTTCTGGCTGAACGTGGACGACCGGGACATCTCGACGTACATGCGGATCCTGTCCTTCAAGTCCCGTGAGGAACTGGAGGAGCTGGAGGCGCAGACCGCCGAGCGGCCGCAGGCGCGGGCCGCCCAGCGGGCGCTGGCCGAGGAGCTCACCACGCTGGTGCACGGGGCGGACCAGTGCGCGGCCGTCATCAACGCCTCCAAGGCGCTGTTCGGCCAGGGCGAGCTGGCGGACCTCGACGAGGCGACGCTGGCCGCCGCCCTGTCCGAGCTGCCGCACGCGCGGGTGACCGAGCTCGGCCAGGTCGTGGACCTGTTCACCGAGGTGGGCCTCGCGCCGAGCAAGTCGGGCGCGCGGCGCACGGTGAAGGAGGGCGGTGCCTACGTGAACAACGTGAAGGTCACCGCCGAGGACGCCGAGGTGTCGGCGGACGAGCTGCTGCACGGCCGCTGGCTGGTGCTGCGGCGCGGCAAGAAGAACCTGGCGGCGATCGAGTTCGCCGGCGCGGAGGGCTGACCCGCCCGACGCGCACGCCGGAGGCCCGGTGCGGCACCCCCGCGGGTGCCGCACCGGGCCTCCGGTCACAGCACTAGGTGCGCTGCCTGTTGCCCTTCATCGAGGCCCAGAGCATGTCGCCCACTCCGACCACGGCGACGGCGCCGATCAGCTGGAGCAGGTGGCGGGTCCAGTCGATGCCCTTGGTGTCGTTGACGCCGATCCAGGTCGCGACGGCGTTGCCGAGCACGCTGCCCAGAATGCCGAACACGGTCGTCAGCCAGAGCGGGATCTGCTGCTTCCCCGGCAGGATCGCCTTCGCGATCAGGCCGAGGACGAATCCCACGATGATCGCCCACAACCAACTCATCGTCGCCTCCTTGTACCTCTGTGCGCCCAGTCTCGGCCCGTCGGCCGTACGGCGCATGTTGGACAGCGCCATATGTGCCCCGGTCTCGTCGGTGCGGTGGGGCGGGCGTACGGTGGAAAGAGGACCGGACCAGGGAGGGTCCGGCGCGATCAGTGGGTGGTGGACGGCGATGCCGAAGCGTGGCGGGACCGAGGTCTTCCGGATCACGGGGGCGCGACAGGGGCTCGCCGACGACGTGCGGGGGCGGCAGCGGCGCTACGTCATCTCGATGACGGTGCGGACGCTGTCCGTGATCGCCGCGGCGGTGCTGTGGAACGTCGAGCGGCACGTGGCCATCGTGGCCCTCGCCCTGGGCATCCTGCTCCCCTACGTGGCCGTGGTCATCGCCAACGCGGGCCGGGAGTCCACTCCGTCCCTTCCCTCCACCTTCGTACCGACTCCGGTGCGGCCCGCGCTCGGCGAGGCGGAGGCGACCGAGGAGGATGACGCAGAGCGACCGCACGGCCGGAACTGATCACGCACAGCGGTCGGAAAGCTCAAGAAAAGCTCAGATCAATCATGTAGTTCCAGTGCACCACACCCCATGTGCCGTGACATACTTCCTACGCGCTCCGCATCCCCCGTCGGAGCGACGGACCGATGCCGGGCAGCTCCCCCCGTGGCTGCTCGGCATCGCCCTTGCCGGACAATGATCCGGTGAGTGAAGAGAATCCGATCTGTTCCGCCAAGGGCTGCCGTGTCGACGCCGTCTGGGTCCTCGCGTGGAACAACCCCAAGCTGCACACGCCCGAGCGGCGCAAGACCTGGCTCGCGTGCGAGGAGCACCGCGAGCACCTCTCCCAGTTCCTGGGCGTACGGGGCTTCCTGAAGGACGTCGTCCCGCTGGACGACTGGGACTCAGCCTCCGATGGCTGACATCGGGCGGTCGGGCTGGAGGAAGCTCGGGTCGTCGAGGCCGGAGCCGGCCTTCTTGCCCCACATGGCCTTCTTCCAGATCTCCGCGACCGCCTCGTCCGGGGCGTCCGAGCGGAGTGCGGCCCGCAGGTCCGTCTCCTCGGTGGCGAAGAGGCAGGTGCGGACCTGACCGTCGGCGGTGAGCCGGGTCCGGTCGCAGGCCCGGCAGAACGGCCGGGTGACGGAGGCGATGACGCCGACCGTGTGCGGTCCGCCGTCGACGACCCAGCGCTCGGCGGGCGCGGAGCCCCGCTCGTCGGCGCCCTCGGCGGTCAGCGTGAAGCGGGTGCGGAGGGACTCCAGGATGTCACCGGCGGTGATCATGCCGTCGCGCTTCCAGCCGTGCTGGGCGTCGAGGGGCATCTGCTCGATGAAGCGGAGCTCGTATCCCTCGTCCATCGCCCAGGCGAGGAGGTCGGGCGCCTCGTCGGCGTTGAGTCCGGGCATCAGAACGGCGTTGACCTTGACCGGGGTGAGGCCGGCGTCGCGGGCCGCGGCCATGCCGTCGAGGACGTCCTGGTGGCGGTCGCGGCGGGTGAGGGTCTTGAAGACGTCGGGGCGCAGGGTGTCCAGGGAGACGTTGACCCGGTCCAGCCCGGCGGCCTTGAGGGCGCTCGCGGTGCGCTTGAGCCCGATGCCGTTGGTGGTGAGGGACATCCGGGGCCGGGGCTCCAGGGCGGCGCAGCGCTCGACGATCCCGACGAGGCCGGGGCGGAGCAGCGGCTCGCCGCCGGTGAAGCGGACCTCGGTGACGCCGAGGTCGGTGACCGCGATGCGGATCAGCCGGACGATCTCGTCGTCGGTCAGCAGGTCCGGCTTGGCCAGCCACTGGAGGCCCTCTTCGGGCATGCAGTAGGTGCAGCGCAGATTGCAGCGGTCGGTGAGCGAGACGCGCAGGTCGGTGGCCACCCTGCCGTAGGTGTCGATGAGCACTGTGGGCCCCCTCCCCGTCGTGTGGATGCGTGTGGTCCGAGCCTACGTGAGCCCACGGCCGACGAGCAGGGTGGATTGTCACGAGGACCGGGGCGGTCGCGTCGTAGAACTCTACGACGCGACCGCTCGACGACCGCGCACCGTATCCGGATCAGTGCGCTCCGACGCCGGTGAGGGACTTGACCTCCAGCTCCGCGTACTTGCCCTTGTCCGGCTCCTCCTTGGAGAGGATCGAGCCGAGCCAGCCGAGCAGGAAGCCGAGCGGGATGGAGACGAGGCCGGGGTTCTCCAGCGGGAACCAGTAGAAGTCGACCGTCTTGAACATCGACGTGGGCTTGCCGGAGACGACCGGCGAGAACAGCACGAGGACGACGGCGGAGATCAGGCCGCCGTAGATCGACCACAGCGCGCCCTGGGTGGTGAAGCGCTTCCAGAAGAGCGAGTAGAGGATCGTCGGCAGGTTGGCGGAGGCGGCGACCGCGAAGGCGAGGGCGACCAGGCCGGCGACGTTGAGGTCGCGGGCGAGGGCGCCGAGGGCGATGGAGACGATGCCGATGAGGACGGTCGCCCAGCGGGCGGCCCTGACCTCCTCCTGCTCGGTGGCCTGGCCGCGCCGGATGACGTTGGCGTAGATGTCGTGCGCGAACGACGACGAGGAGGCCAGGGTCAGGCCGGCGACGACGGCGAGGATGGTCGCGAAGGCGACGGCGGAGATGACGGCGAGGAGGATCGCGCCGCCGGTGGAACCGGCTCCGCCGCCGATCTCCAGGGCAGCGAGCGGGGCGGCGGTGTTGCCGGCCTTGTTGGAGGCGACGATGTCGCTGTTCTTGAGCAGGGCGGCGGCACCGAAGCCGAGGACGATCGTCATCAGGTAGAAGGCGCCGATGATGCCGATGGCCCAGTTCACGGACTTGCGGGCGGCCTTGGCCGTCGGGACCGTGTAGAAGCGGATCAGGATGTGGGGCAGGCCGGCGGTGCCGAGGACGAGCGCGATGCCGAGCGAGAGGAAGTCCAGCTTGGAGATGGCGGTGGCGCCGTACTTCAGGCCGGGCTCCAGGAAGGCCGGTCCCTTGCCGCTGTTGGTGGCGGCGGCTCCGAGCAGCTCGGAGACGTTGAAGTGGAACTTGAGGAGGATGAGGAAGGTGATCAGGAGGGTGCCCGCGATGAGCAGGACCGCCTTGACCATCTGCACCCAGGTGGTGCCCTTCATGCCGCCGATGGTGACGTACACGATCATCAGGAGGCCGACGAGCGCGACGATCGCGATCTTGCCGCCGTCGCTGGTGATGCCGAGCAGCAGCGAGACGAGGACGCCGGCGCCCGCCATCTGGGCCAGCAGGTAGAAGATCGAGACGACGATGGTCGAGGTGCCCGCGGCGGTGCGGACGGGCCGCTGGCGCATCCGGTAGGCGAGGACGTCGCCCATGGTGAAGCGGCCGGAGTTGCGCAGGGGTTCGGCGACCAGGAGCAGGGCGACGAGCCAGGCGACGAGGAAGCCGATCGAGTAGAGGAAGCCGTCGTAGCCGAAGAGGGCGATGGCGCCGGCGATGCCGAGGAAGGACGCGGCGGACATGTAGTCGCCGGAGATCGCGAGGCCGTTCTGGAAGCCGGTGAACTGGCGTCCGCCGGCGTAGAAGTCGGCGGCGCTGCGGGTCTGGCGGCCGGCCCAGACGGTGATGACGAGGGTGGCGACGACGAAGGCGCCGAAGAGGGCGATGATCAGCGGCCGGTGCTCGGCGGTGGCGTTGTCGGCGGCGAGCAGGACGGGGGTGCTCATGCGTCGCCCTCCATGCGGTGTCGGATGGCCTCGGACCGGGGGTCCAGGCGGTTCGCCGCGTGCCGGGAGTACAGCCAGGCGATGAGGAAGGTGGTGAGGAACTGGCCGAGGCCGAGGACGAGCGCCACGTTGATGTTGCCGAAGACCTTGGTCCCCATGAAGTCGCCGGCGTAGTTGGAGAGCAGGACGTACAGCAGGTACCAGGCGATGAAGGCGAGGGTGAGGGGGAAGGCGAAGGAGCGGTAGGTCCGGCGGAGTTCGCCGAACTCCGCGCCTTGCTGCACCTCGATGAACTCCTCCGTCGTGGGCGACGCGGGACCGTGGTCGGTCTCCGTCCCGTTCCTGGGCGGCGGCGGTGCTTCGGTAGCCACGGAATCTCCTCGTGACGCGGGGGCGGACGGCATGGTCAAGGGGGCCTCACCGGGGGGTGCGGGAACCGGGGCTCCGTGCGGAGCCCCTCCCCTGACCAACGGCACGGAGCCGGATGCGAAGCGGTTCACACGGGGGAATTCCTTGGGCAGATCTTCATGAAGTCTTCTCAACTCATTGAAGGTTCGGGAAGATCAGCGATAGCTTCACTCGTCATGCACCTGCTCACGCGTAAACCCGCGTGCGAGCAGTACATACGGATGATGTGGAGAACCCATGGCTCATCTGGGATCGAGGCGCGGCCGAGCTCTTGCTCTGCCGGTCGGTCTCGCGCTCACGGCCTCGCTCGGCTTCCTTGCCCCCGGCGCCGCCTCCGCCGCGGAACTGAGCGGCGCCACGGCCACCGTGACGGCGAACGGCCCGAAGCTGTCGTACGTCGTCAACGTCGAGGGGGGTCGCTGGACCGCCGCCTCGGTGAAGAAGGCGATAGCCGCCGCCGGCGGCGAGGTGGTCATCTCGTACGACCAGATAGGCGTGATAGTCGTCCACTCGCAGAACCCCGAGTTCGCGAAGACGATCCGTCAGGCGCGCGGCGTGGTGTCGGCCGGCTCGACCCGTACCGCCCCGCTCTCCGTCCAGTCCGACGACTCCGTCGACGAGGGCGCGCAGACGCTGTCCGCGGCCGAGGCCAAGGCCGCCGCCGCCAGCGCCACGGACGGGCAGGACCCGCTGGAGCCCCTGCAGTGGGACCTCCCGGCGATCAAGGCCGACAAGGCCCACCAGCGGACGCTGGGCAGCAAGCGCGTCACCGTCGGCGTCATCGACACGGGTGTCGACGACACCCACCCGGACCTCGCGCCGAACTTCGACGCCGCCGCGTCCGCCAACTGCGTGTCCGGCAAGCCGGACACGACCCCCGGATCGTGGCGCCCCAACCCGGGCGAGAGCGACCACGGCACGCACGTCGCCGGCACGGTCGCCGCCGCCAAGAACGGCATCGGCATCACCGGTGTCGCCCCGGGCGTCAAGGTCTCCGGCATCAAGGTGTCCACCCCGGACGGCTACTTCTACACCGAGGCCGTCGTCTGCGGCTTCGTGTGGGCGGCCGAGCACGGCGTCGACGTCACGAACAACAGCTACTACACCGACCCGTGGATGTTCGCCTGCAAGAACGACGAGGACCAGAAGGCCCTCATCGAGGCGGTCACCCGCGCGAGCCGGTACGCGGAGAAGAAGGGCGCGGTCAACGTCGCCGCGGCCGGCAACTCCAAGTTCGACCTGGCCGCCGACTCGATCGTCGACAACAGCAGCCCGAACGACAGCACTCCGGGCAACCGGGTCATCGACCCGAAGGAGTGCTTCGACTACCCGGCCATGCTGCCGGGCGTCGTGACGGTCTCCGCGACCGGAGCCAAGGGCATCAAGGCGTCCTACTCCAACTACGGTCTCGGCGTCGTCGACATCACCGCCCCCGGCGGTGACCGCACCGAGTACCAGACGCCGGACGCCCCGGCGGTCAACGGCCGCATCCTGTCGACCACGGTCAACGGCGGCTACAACTACAAGGCCGGCACGTCGATGGCCGCGCCGCACGTGGCGGGCGTCCTGGCGCTGCTCAAGTCGACGCACCCCTACGCGAGCCCGGCGGCCCTCAAGGCGCTGATGTACGCGCAGGCCGACGACCTCGCCTGCACCAACCCGTACGACATCGAGGGCGACGGCAAGATCGACGCCGTCTGCGAGGGCGGCAAGAACAAGAACGGCTTCTACGGGGCCGGTCTGCTCGACGCGCTGGACGCCGTCCGCCGCTAGTCGCGGAGGTGCGGTGACGGAGGGCCCCGGTGTGGTGTGCCACACCGGGGCCCTTTGCGTGGCACTGAGTGCCATAGTGCCGTCATGGACAACACAGTGCGTTCCGGTACGGAGTTGCTGTGGTCGGCCCTCGGCGGCGATCCCGCCCTGGTCGACCGCGTGGAGTACGGCGGGACCTCCGGGCTGCTGCCCGCCCGGCTGCCCGTGATGGACCTGGCGCGGGCCTCCGTCGCCGCCTGCTCGCTCGCCGCCGTGGAGCACGCGGGCCTTCCCGGGCCCGTACGGGTGGACGACGGGGCCGTCGCCACCGCCTTCGTGAGCGAGCGCCACCTGCGGGTCGACGGGCGGGCACCGGTGAGTTTCGCGCCCCTGTCGCGGTTCTGGCGGGCCGCCGACGGCTGGGTCCGCACCCACGCCAACTACCCGCACCACAAGGCCTCGCTGCTCGCCGCGCTGGACGCCTCCGACTCCGTCGAGGCCGTCGCGGCGGCGATCGGCGAACGGAAGGCCGTCGAGGTCGAGACGGCGGTGTACGCGGCCGGGGGCCTCGCCGTCGCCCTGCGCACGCCCGACGAGTGGGCCGCGAGCGAGCAGGGCCGCCAGGTGGCGGGCCGGCCGCTGCTGACCCGGGAGCGGCTCGACGACGCCCCGCCCCGGCGCCGTACGGGGCCGCTGCGGGTCCTCGACCTGACCCGGGTCATCGCCGGTCCCGTCGCCACCCGGACGCTCGCGCTGCTCGGCGCGGACGTGCTGCGGATCGACCCGCCGCACCGCCCCGAACTCCCCGACCAGCACGCGGACACGGACGTCGGCAAGCGGACCGCCGCGCTCGACCTGGACCGGCCGTCGGACCGGCGTACCTTCGGCGAACTCCTCGACTCCGCCGACGTCCTGGTCACCGGCTACCGGCCGGGCGCGCTCGACCGGTTCGACCTCCACCGGCCCGGCCTCGTGACCGCCCGGCTCTCCGCCTGGGGCGACTACGGGCCCTGGGGCGAGCGGCGCGGCTTCGACTCCCTCGTCCAGGTCGCCACGGGCATCGCCGCGGTGGAGGGCTCGGCGGCGGAGCCGGGAGCGCTGCCGGCACAGGCCCTGGACCACGGGACGGGGTACCTGCTGGCGGCGGCGGTGCTGCGGGCGCTGACGGAGCAGGACCGGGACGGCGGGACCCGGCTCGTCCGGCTGGCGCTGGCCCAGACGGGCCACTGGCTGACGCACGCGCTCCCGCGGTACGAGCCCGGGCGGTACCTCGGCGAGTCCGAGGGTCCGTTGGGGCGCCTGCGGTACGCGCTGTCCCCGGTGTCCTACGAGGGCGGGCCCGCGGGGTGGTCGCGGGCGCCGGGGCTCGCGGGGGCGGACGCTCCGGAGTGGGTCGGGGCCTGACGGGGGCGGGGCCTGACGGGGGCGGGCCTGCCTCCGGGGTGCGCGGGGGCGGACGCTCCGGAGGGGCTCGGGGCCTGACGGGGGGGCGCGTACGGGCGGAGCGGGGCCGGGACGGTGCCCAGCAACGGACGTGTGCCCACCCGTTCCGCCCTGCGGAACGTTGCCCACACTGGAGGGGTACGACCACGAGGGCCCCATGACGGGGCCCCCTGGGGGTTACGGCTTGATCAGGACCTTGAGGGCGGAGCGGTCGTCCATGGACTTGTAGCCGTGGGGGACGCCGTCGAGGTCGACGGTGAGGTCGAAGACCGGGGAGGGGTCGATGGCGCCGGAGAGGATGTCGGGGAGGAGCTCGGGGATGTAGGCGCGGACGGGGGCGACGCCGCCGCGGAGGGCGATGTTGCGGTCGAACATGACGTCGAGGTCGAGGCCGGTGCCGCTGCCGTGGGGGACGCCGACGTAGCCGATGGAGCTGCCGTCGCGGGCGATGGCGATCGCGGTGCGCATGGACTGCTCGGTGCCGACGGCCTCGATGACGCCGTGGGCGCCCTGGCCGCCGGTGAGTTCGCGGACGGCGGCCTCGGCGGCCTCGCCGCGTTCGGCGACGACGTCGGTGGCGCCGAAGAGGCGGGCGATGTCGGTGCGGGCGGTGTGGCGGCCGAGGGCGATGATCCGCTCGGCGCCGAGGCGCTTGGCGGCGAGGACGCCGCAGAGGCCGACGGCGCCGTCGCCGACGACCGCGACGGTGGAGCCGGGCTTCACCCCGGCGCCGAGGGCGGCGTGGTGGCCGGTGCCCATGACGTCGGAGAGGGCGAGCAGCGCGGTGAGGAGCCGGTCGTCGGAGGCGGCCTCGGCGGGGAGCTTGACGAGGGTGCCGTCGGCGAAGGGGACGCGGACAGCCTCGCCCTGGCCGCCGTCGGAGCCGCCCGAGCCCCAGAAGCCGCCGCGCGGGCAGGAGGTCTGGAGGCCCTCGGCGCAGTAGTCGCAGGTGCCGTCGGACCAGACGAAGGGGGAGACGACGAGGTCGCCGGCGGCGAAGCCGGTGACGTCGGAGCCCGCCGCCTCGACGATGCCGAGGAACTCGTGGCCGATGCGCTGGCCGGGCTGCCGGGGGGACTCGCCGCGGTAGGCCCACAGGTCGCTGCCGCAGATGCAGGCGCGCAGGACGCGCAGGACGACGTCCGTGGAGTCCTGGATCACCGGGTCGGGCACGTCCTCCACGCGCATGTCGAACGGGGCGTGGATGGTGGTGGCGCGCATGCGGGGCGGTCCTCCCTGTCAGACGTTTGTACGACGCTCACCGTACATCGCCTGGAGCGCTCCCGCAGTCAAAAGGTACTGCGCCGCGATGTAGGTCAGCATGACCCAGAAGTCGGGTGCGGGCAGTTGCGGCCACTCGGCGACGCCGGTGGCGATGAGGGTGTCGGACAGCAGGAAGAGGGCGCCGCCGAGGCCGGCCAGGAGCCCGAGGGCGCTGGACCGGTAGGCCATGGCGGTGAGGAGCAGGGAGTAGCCGGCGACGGGGATCCGCAGGTCGGCGGGGAGGTCGGGCCAGAGGAGGACGACGGTTCCGACGAGGGCCGCCGCGTAGAGGGCGCCGAGTGCCGGGGAGGTGCGCCGGCGGCCGAAGAGGACCAGGTAGCAGACGTGTCCGGCGGCGAAGGAGCCCATGCCGACGAGGAAGGCCCAGTCGGCGTCGGAGAGCAGGAAGACGTCGCCGCCCCAGCCGAAGAGGAGGGCGGCGGTGAGCGTCTTCGGGGCGCCGAGGGTGAGCGCGTACGCGGCGAGCAGCGGCATCAGGAGCGGCTTGGCGATCTGGTGGCCGAGGTCGGCGCCGGCGAGCAGGGAGACGAGGTCGACGGCGGCGGCGACCGCGAAGGCGGCGAGCAGCGCGCGGGAGACGGTGGCCGGGACGGCGCGGACGGCCGTGGGTGCGGTGCTCACGCGGCGGCCTCCGGGGCGGTCGTGTTCCCGGCGACGGGGTGCGTCGGGGCGGCGGGGGACGGCTGCCAGCCGGGGCCGCGGAAGACGCGGCCGGCGCGCTCGCGCCAGTTGTGCGCGGCCCGGACGTCGCGGGCGATGGCGGCGTACTCGTGGGTGGCGACGCGCAGCGGGTTGTAGGTCTCGATGTTCTTGGTGAGCCCGTAGACGGGCCGGTCGGTCTCGCCGACCCAGGAGCCGAACATCCGGTCCCAGACGATGAGGATGCCGCCGAAGTTGCGGTCCAGGTAGCCGCCCTGGGAGGCGTGGTGGACGCGGTGGTGCGAGGGGGTGTTGAGGACGTACTCGAAGGGGCGGGGCAGCCGGTCGACGCGCTCGGTGTGGATCCAGAACTGGTAGACGAGGTTGAGCGAGTAGCAGAAGGCGACGGCCGCCGGGTGCACGCCGAGGGCGATCATCGGCAGGTAGAACGGCCAGCCGGTCACGCTGGTCCACGGCTGGCGCAGCGCGGTGGTGAGGTTGAACTTGCGGCTGCTGTGGTGGACGACGTGGCAGGCCCAGAGGATCCGGATGACGTGGTGGCCGCGGTGCTGCCAGTAGTAGAGGAAGTCCTGCGCGAGCAGCATCAGCGGGATCGTCCACCACAGGACGGGCACGCGGAGCGGGGTCAGCTCGTACACGGCGGTGTAGACCGCGACGATCGGGATCTTCCACAGCGCGTCGAAGGCGAGGCTCCCGAGGCCCATGCCGAGGCTGGTGGCGGCGTCCTTGGTCTCGTATCCGGCGGCGTCCTCGTCGGGGTGGATCCGGTGGCTGACCATCTCGACGACGGTGAGCAGGACGAACGCCGGTATGGACCAGAGCACGACATCGGGCAGGTTCGGCATGGCGTCGACGGTAGGCGGGACGGGCGGGGCCCCGCTAGACGTGGTTACCAACAAGTATGCGAGACGACTTGTCAGCAAGCTTTGGCACCTTCCGACAACCGTCCGCGCCGCCCGCTACACCCCGGCCGCGCCGAGGAGCGATCCGGCCCCGTAGGTGACCGCCATCGCGAGGGCGCCGCCGGCCACGTTGCGGAGGATCGCGGGGCCCGTGGGGGCGCTGCCGAGGCGGGCGCTCCACCAGCCGGTGAAGGTGAGCGCGGCGAGGACGGAGAGGACGGTGACCCAGAGACGGGCGGAGGCAGGCGGGAGGACGATCGCGAGGAGCGGCAGCAGGGCGCCGACGGTGAAGGCGAGGAAGCTGGCGCCGGCCGCGTGCCAGGGGTTGGTGAGGGCGTCGGGGTCGATGCCCAGCTCCACGCGCGCGTGGGCGCGCAGCGCGTCGCGCTCGGTGAGCTGTTCGGCCGCCTCGCGGGCCACGTCCTCCGAGAGGCCGCGGGCGGCCAGGAGGCCGGTGAGTTCACGGAGTTCGGCCTCCGGCCGTTCGCGCAGTTCGCGCTTCTCCTGGGCGAGCGCGGCCTTCTCGGAGTCGCGCTGGGTGGAGACGGAGACGTACTCCCCCGCCGCCATCGACATCGAGCCGGCGAGCAGCCCCGAGAGGCCGGCCGTGAGCAGGGCGGCCCGGGACTCGGTGGCGCCCGCGACGCCGACGACGAGGCCGGCGGTGGAGACGACGCCGTCGTTGGCTCCGAGCACGGCGGCCCGGAGCCAGTTGAGACGGGAGCCGAGGCCTCCGCCGTGGTCCTCGTCGTGGGCGGTGTCCGGTACGGGGGGTGACGTCACGTCAGGAGGGTCGCACCCGGCGGGTCACCAGACGCGGACCGACCCGCCCGGGGCGAACGCCGGACTGGTGGCGTCCGCGGGGACCTCCTTCAGCGGCTCGGCGATCTCCTCGACGGTCGGGCCGTGGACGGCGGCCAGCGCGTCGAGGAGGTCGAGGTCGAAGCCGTAGACGCGGGCCGCGTTGCCGCCGACCATGGCGGCGACCTCGTCCCTCGGCACGCCCGCGTAGGCGATCCGCAGCCCCTCGCGGGAGTACGGCGTGGTGCCCTCGTCGTGCGGGTAGTCGCTGCCCCACATGATCTTGTCGAGGCCGATCCGGTCGCGCAGCGGCACCTCGTGCGGACGCATGAAGCTCGCACCGACGTAGCAGTTGTCGCGCCAGACCTCGCTGGGGCCCTTGCCCATGGAGGCGGCGAGACCGGCACCGAACCGGGACTCGGCGGTCGTGGCCCGCGTCGCGGCCGCCACGAGCCGGGCGTGGTAGTAGTCCAGCATGTCCATGACCCCGGGGATCCAGCCGGAGCCCTGCTCCGTCAGGACGAGCTTGAGGTCCGGGTGGCGGCGGAAGGCGCCGCCGAACACGAGGTGCCACAGGGCCCGGTGGGAGAACCAGGTGGTCTCCACCATGAAGACGGCGCGGGCCGCGGGTTCGTCGCCGAGCGGCGGCGAGGCCGAGCCGCCGTGGTGGTTGACCGGCACGTCGAGCTCCGCGCAGACCGCCCAGATCGGGTCGTACGCCTCCGAGTACAGCTCGGGCACGCCGGATCCGGGCGGGGCGCCCGGCAGCAGGATGCCGCCGGTCAGGCCCGCCTCCTTCGCGCGGCGGATCTCCCGTACCGCCTCGTCCACGTCGTTGAGCAGGATCTGCGCCACGCCCGCCCGGCGGCCCGGCGCGTCCGCGCAGAAGTCGGCCAGCCAGCGGTTGTGGGCGCGCAGGCCCGCCCAGCGGAGCTCGTACTCCTCGCGGGTCGGCGGCGGGGCCATCAGGGAGGCGGAGGGGAAGAACGGCGGGATGGTGTTGGGGAAGACGACCTCGGCGACGATGCCGTCCGCCTCCAGCTCGGTCAGCCGGCGCCGCGAGTTCCAGTTACGGTCGGCGGTGTCGGCGAGCAGGTCCTCGTACGGGTTGACGTAGCCGGCCGCCCAGGCGTCGAAGGCCTCGTGGTGCCGCCGTTCCAGGTACGGCCGGTAGTCGAGGAGGTCGGCGCCCGCGTGGCAGTCGGCGGAGATGACGGTGTACCGGTCCGTGTCCATCGCTTCGCCGCCCATCAGCGCGTCCCGAGGACCGGGAAGTCGTGGTCCGTCAGCCAGTGGCGGCCGACCTCGCGCGAGCGGGCCCAGGAGGCCTCGACGGCGGCCTGGTCGGCGGACTGGCCGAGGTCGGCGGGGGTGGGGCCGATCCGGCGCGCGATCGGCGCCAGGGCGCCGGGGTCGAAGCCGAAGACCTCCGCCGCCGCCAGGCCGAGCATCCGCCGGGTCTCCTCGACCGGGATGTCGTGGAACGTCCTCCGCAGCCACGCGCGCGTGTCGGGCCAGGTGCCCTCCGGGTGCGGGAAGTCGGAGCCCCACAGGATGTTGTCGACGCCGATCTCGTAGCGCTGGGCGAGTTCGCGCCGCTTGGTGTTGGTGGCGCAGACGAAGACCTGCCGGTCCAGGTACTCGCTCGGCGGCCGCTTCAGCTCGGCGAACGGGGACAGCTTCTTGCCGCCGTGCGCGCCGAGGTAGAGCCGGTCCATGAACCAGAGCAGGTTCGGCAGCCACCAGCAGCCGGACTCCGCGACGCCGAACCGGAGCCCGGGGTGGCGCTCGAAGGCCCCGGACCAGAGCAGGAACCAGAGCGGCCTGGCCGGCCACCAGGTGACCTCGGAGACGTAGATCCCGAGGTGGTCGCCGTACTCCTCGCGGGGCGCGGCCCCGGAGTGGGTGACGACCGGCATGCCGGTCTCGGCGGCGGCCGCCCACACCGGGTCGTAGTGCCGGTCGTGGTACGGCGTCTTGTCGACCCACATGGAGGGGATCATGAGCGCGCCGAGTCCGGACTCCTTGGCCCGGTGGATCTCGGCGACGACCTCGCGGACGTCGGCGGTGACGGGGAGCAGGGCGACCCCGCAGTGCCGCTCGGGGTTCTGCCCGACGAACTCGGCGAGCCAGCGGTTGTGCGCCTTCGCGCCCGCCATGCCGAGTTCCGGGTCCTGGTCGCCGGAGAGGCCGAGGCCGACGCCGAAGGGCGCGGCCGTCTGGCTGTCGACGGCGTCCGCGTCGGGGAAGACGACCTCGGCGGCCACCCCGTCGCCGTCGAGCTCCTTGATCCGCTGGGCGGCGTCCCAGCCGCCGCGCAGGCCTTCCTCGTTGTCGCTGAACCACTTGTTCGCGAAGGCCTCGTTGCGCACCCCGAGCCGGGTCATGGCCTCCCGGCGGGCCTCGCGTCCCGCCAGGAAGTCGTCGAAGTCCCGGTGGAAGCGGGGGTCGAGGTAGGGCCGGTACTCCTCGGTGGGGAGCCCGGCATGGCAGTCGGAGGAGATGATCAGGTACGGGTCTTCGAAGCTCACGTCGGGCTCCTTGGCCGGTCAGTCGAGGATGAACTTCTCCAGGTAGGACGGGTTGGCGCGGTCGAGCATCGCCTGCGAGCGCGCCCTGATCTGCCGGTCGCTGTGCTCGCTCTCGGGCAGCATCCAGAAGCGGTCGGCGCGGATGCCGTCGACGACGTGCCCGGCGACCTCCTCGACGGGCGTGAAGGCCACCTCGTGCCCGGCCTCCTTCATGGCGGCCTCCCACTGGTCGAGGCTGCGGTAGGGGGTCCGGCGCGGCCGCTGCTTGGCGTACCGCTCGGGCCGGTTGCGGTGCGACTCCCACAGGCCGGTGCGGAGCATGTGGGGTCCGGGGAAGAGCACGGACGCGCCCACGCGCGCGTGCTCGGCCCTGAGGTGGGCGTAGAGCGACTCGGTCATGGTGACGACGGCCGCCTTGGTGACCGCGTACACGGAGGCGGTGGGCAGCGGGGCGATGCCGCCGTCGCCCGAGGAGGTGTTGACGACGTGGCCGGGCTCGCCGCTCGCGAGCATGCGCGGGACGAAGGCCTGGATGCCGTGGAAGACGCCCCAGACGTTGACCGAGAACGCCCACTTCCAGTCGTTGGGCTCGTGCTCCCACATGCGGCCCTCGGCGCCGGAGCCGACGCCTGCGTTGTTGCAGAGGACGTGGACGGCGCCGAAGGTGTCGTACGCGGCGTCCGCGAAGGCCCGGACCTCGTCGGGGTCGGAGACGTCGACGGTGCGGGCGAGGACCTGCGCCCCGCTCGCCATCAGCTCGTCGGCGGCCTCCTCCAGGGCGGCCCGCTCGACGTCCCCGAGGACGACGGCGAGGCCCTCGGCGGCGAAGCGGCGGGCCATCGCGAGCCCGATGCCGCTCGCCGCGCCCGTGACGACGGCGACCTGCCCCTCACGCAGCTCCATCGGGCGCCTCCTTCGGGACGCTCGTCTCGGGGGGTCCGTCGAGAATCTGGAGCGGGTCGTCGTAGCGCTGGTGGACGTAGGGCAGCAGGGCCCGCGCGGAGACGCGTTCGGCGACCGTGCCCTTCTGGTCGGTGGTCTTCTCTCCGATGGTGATCTCGACGAGCCGGCGTACGGGGAGGTCGGCGACCGGGTCGTACATGGACTCGCGCAGCACCACGTCCCCGGTGACCCGCTCCAGCTTCCGCACCTTCTCGTTGCGGACGCAGTGGACGAGGACGGGGTCGGCGTCGAAGCCCGCTCCCTCCACGCCCGGCAGGAACTTGAAGTAGAAGTCGGTCTTCTCGACGGGCTCCGGCAGCGGCAGCGGGCCGGAGACGGCGCCGCGCACCTCCACGAACGCGATGCCGTGCCGGGCCAGGGCGGCGCGGACCACGAGCCCGTCGCGCTCGACCGTGACCTCGCCCAGCTTCTTCGGCTCGCCGAAGACCTCGCGCCCGCCGGTCAGGGCCCGCTCGTGGGTCATCGGCATGACCAGCGGGTACCAGCCCTCCTTGTCGCCGTGGGCGGCGGCGACCGCCACCGAGCCGGCGCCGAGGGGGTAGCCGGGCAGGTCGACCCGGCTGATGTTGGCGCGCACGAGGGGGCGCGCAGTGGGTTTCAGCGGGGGCGGCAGGACCGCCGCGACGACGTCCGGGTCGGTCTCCCAGACGGCGACCACACCGGTGGACCAGATGTCGGGGAGCCTGGCGGACCGCTCGCGGGCCGCTGCCGCCTCCGCGTCGCTGCGCGCCCCGTACCGTACTCGTGCCATGACGTACCACCCTTCGGGATCGTCGGCCTGTAACACAGTTACACCGATGGCGATGAACGGTAAAGGCCCGTGCACGCAGAGGAGTTGGGGGATGCGATGGCGCGCTCCGCACTGAGCCGCGACGAGGTGCTGGACGCCGCCGCCGCCCTGGTGAGGGAGCACGGCCCGGCCGCCCTGACCATGCGCAGGCTGGCGGCCGAACTCGGCACCGCCGTCACCTCGATCTACTGGCACGTCGGCAACCGCGAGTCGCTCCTCGACGCGCTCGTCGCCCGCACGGTCGCCGACCTCGGCGCCATCCGCCCGCACGGGGCGACCCCGGCCGAGCGGATGGTCTCCGTCGCCCGCTCGCTGCGCCGCGCCCTGCGCGAGCGCCCGCACCTCGTCGCGATGGTGCACGAGCGGGGCCTCACCGAGCGCATGTTCCTGCCGGCCCAGCGCGCCCTGGTCCACGAGGCCCACGCCGCCGGTCTGCGCGGCGCGGCCGCCGCCCGGTCCGTCCGCGCCCTCCAGTTCCAGGTCGTCGGCTACGTCCTCGTCGAACGCAACCGCGAACGCGCCCCGGCCCAGTCCCCCGCAGAGGAGGAGCTGTGGCGCGGGGAGGACGCCGAGGCCGACGGGCCGCTGGCACGCGCCCTGGCCGCCCCGATCGACACCGAGCAGCTCTTCGTGGACTCCGTGCGGGCGCTCGTGGACGGGCTGCTCGCGGGGGCCGCCGGGGGCACCGGGGACGGAGATGTCGGCCGCGGGCCGTATTCTCTGTGACCGTGCTTGACGACCGTACGACAGCAGCGACGTGGCCGGCCGCCTACCCGCAGGGGTACGCGGTCGTCGACGTGGAGACCACCGGACTCGCCCGCGACGACCGGATAGTGTCGGCTGCCGTCTACCGGCTGGACGCCCAGGGGAACGTCGAGGACCACTGGTACACGCTGGTCAATCCAGAGCGGGACCCGGGACCGGTGTGGATCCACGGTCTGACCAGCGACGTCCTGGAGGGCGCGCCGCTGTTCCCGGAGATCGCGGCGGAGTTCGCGGCGCGCCTCGACGGGCGGGTGCTCGTGGCGCACAACGCGATGTTCGACTGGCAGATGATCGCCAGGGAGTACGCGCGCGCCGAGTCGGCGGCGCCGGTGCGCCAGCGGCTGTGCACGATCGCGCTCGCCAAGGAGCTGTCGCTGCCGCTGCCCAACCACAAGCTGGAGTCGCTCGCCGCGCACTTCGGCGTGGTGCAGCAGCGCGCGCACAACGCGCTGGACGACGCCCGGGTCCTCGCGGAGGCGTTCCGGCCGAGCCTGCACGCGGCGGCCGAGCGGAACGTGCGGCTGCCGCTCCTGGAGTGCCGGCCGCTGACGGAGTGGGCAGCGACGCCCGCGCAGTCCCAGGTCGGCCACCAGTCCTCCTACCGGGCCAACAGCTGGCGCCCGTCGCGGAAGCGCCCGGCGTGCCCGTACCCCAACCCCGGCCGCTACGAGTCGGACAAACCACTCAAGCAGGGCATGCGGATCGCCTTCTCCGGGGACACCTCGGTCGACCGGGAGCTCCTGGAGGACCGCACGGTCGACGCCGGGCTCCACGTCGCCACCAGCGTCTCCCGGCTGACGAGCCTGCTCGTCACCAACGACCCGGACGCGGCGACGTCCAAGACGGTCAAGGCCAGGTCCTTCGGCACGCCGGTCGTCGACGAGGCCGCCTACACGCAGCTGCTGCGGGACGTGACCCCGGCAGACGGGTGACACACCCGCCCCGGCGGGCGCGGCGTGCTGCGCGCGCCGGGGCGGGAGCCCCACCCTGTGGCGCATGGCACGTTGCGAGGTCTGCGGAAACGATTACGGCATGTCCTTCGAGGTGCACGCGCAGGGCGCGGTGCACGTCTTCGACTGCTTCTCCTGCGCCATCCACCGCATGGCGCCCATCTGCGAGCACTGCCGGGTCCAGATCATCGGACAGGGCGTCGAGGTCGACGGCAGCTGGTACTGCGGCGGCCACTGCGCCCGCGCGGAGGGAAAGGTGGGCATCGTCGACAGGGTGTGAGCGGGACAGGACCTGAGGAAACGATCCTGGGCTCGCCCCCGGGCGAGCCGAACCCCCCTGCGTACGCCCCGGGGAGCCGGATGTACGGTCATGGGGTGTACCGCTTCCTGTTGTCCCGGCAGTGGGTGATCCTCACCCTCATCGCCCTCGTCCTCGTCCCCACGATGATCGAGCTGGGCTTCTGGCAGTTCCACCGGCACGAGCGCCGGGTCGCCCAGAACGCCCTGATCGCGGACAACATCGCCGCCGCGCCGGTACCGGTCGAGGAGCTCACCTCCCCCGGCCACACCGTCCCGCGCACCGACTACTGGCGCCGGGTCACCGCCACCGGCACCTTCGACACGGCGCACGAGGTGGTCGTCCGCCGCCGCACCAACGCCGACGACCGGGTGGGCGTGCACGTCCTCACCCCGCTGGTCCTGAAGGACGGCAGGACCGTCCTGGTCAACCGGGGCTGGGTACCGGCCGCCTCCGACCAGCACGCCTTCCCCGAGGTGCCGCCCGCCCCCGGGGGCGAGGTCACCGTCACCGGCCGGCTCAAGGCGGACGAGACCACCGGAGCCAGCGGCATCAAGGACCTGAAGGGCCTGCCGGACCGCCAGGTGATGCTGATCAGCAGCCGGCAGCAGGCCGAGCTGATCGGCCGCGAGGTGCTCGGCGGCTACCTGGAGCAGACCGAGCCCGCCTCCGCGAACGACACCCCCGAGCAGATCGCCGAACCCGACCACGACTCGATCGGCGCCCACATGGCGTACGCCGTCCAGTGGTGGCTGTTCGCGGCCGGGGTACCCGTCGGTTGGGTGATCCTGGTGCGCAGGGAGAAGCGCGACCGGCAGTCCGGGCAGGCCTCCGACGTCCCCGGCTCCCCGGAAGGCGACACGGCTGCGGTCGAGGCCGTCCCGTCCCGCTGATTGACCGGCGCCGCTTCCGGGAACAGCCCAAAGCGTGACGCAACGTATCGACGACTACGCCCTCATCGGCGATCTCCAGACCGCCGCGCTCGTCGGCCGCGACGGGTCGGTCGACTGGCTGTGTCTACCCCGCTTCGACTCGGCCGCCTGCTTCGCCGCGATCCTCGGGGACGAGAACAACGGCCACTGGCAGATCGCCCCCAAAGGCGCCACGACCTGCACGAGCCGCCGCTACGCCGAGGACTCCCTCGTCCTGGAGACGTACTGGGAGACCCGTACGGGCACCGTCAAGGTCGTCGACTTCATGCCCCAGCGGGACAGGGCGCCGGACCTGATGCGGATCGTCGAGGGAATCAGCGGCAGCGTCGAGATGAGCGCCGTCCTGCGGCTGCGCTTCGACTACGGCTCGATCGTGCCCTGGGTGCGCCGCTCCGACGGCCACCGGGTCGCGATCGCCGGTCCTGACTCGGTCTGGCTGCGCAGCGAACCCCACGTCAAGACCTGGGGCCAGCAGTTCTCCACCTGCTCCTCCTTCACCGTCGGCGCCGGCGAACGGGTCGCGTTCGTCCTGACCTGGCACCCCTCGCACGAGCCGCGCCCCGAGCTCATCGACCCCCACGAGGCCCTGGAGCTGACCCTCGCCGACTGGCGGGAGTGGTCCGCCCGCTGCACCTACCGGGGCCCCCACCGGGAGGCCGTGATGCGCTCCCTCATCACCCTCAAGGCCCTCACGTACGCCCCCACCGGCGGGATCATGGCCGCCCCCACCACCTCGCTGCCGGAGGAGCTCGGCGGCGTGCGGAACTGGGACTACCGCGCCTGCTGGCTGCGCGACTCCTCCCTGACTCTCGGCGCGCTCCTGGCCGCCGGGTACGTCGAGGAGGCCGCCGCCTGGCGGGACTGGCTGCTCCGCTCCGTGGCCGGCGACCCCGCCGACCTCCAGATCATGTACGGCCCCGCCGGGGAGCGCCGGCTCCCCGAGACGACCCTGCCGTGGCTGCGCGGCTACGCCGACTCGGCGCCGGTGCGGACCGGGAACGCGGCCGTCGACCAGTTCCAGCTCGACGTGTACGGCGAGGTGATGGACTCGCTCCACCGCGCCCGCGAGGCCGGCATCCCACCCGAGCGGCACGCCTGGAACCTCCAGCTGAGCCTGCTCGGCTTCCTGGAGTCGACCTGGCGGGAGCCCGACGAGGGCCTCTGGGAGGTCCGGGGGCCGCGCCGCCACTTCACCCACTCGAAGGTGATGGCCTGGGTGGCCGCCGACCGCGCCGTCCGCACCCTGGAGTCCGATCCCTCGCTGCCGGGCGACGCCGCGCGGTGGCGGGCCATGCGGGACGAGATCCACGCCCAGGTGTGCGCCCGGGCGTACGACCCGGCCCGGAACACCTTCACCCAGTCGTACGGCTCGAAGGAGCTGGACGCCGCCACCCTGCTCATCCCGCAGGTCGGCTTCCTGCCGCCGGACGACCCCCGGGTGGTGGGCACGGTGGACGCGGTACGGGCGGAGCTGACGCACGACGGGTTCGTCCGGCGCTACAGCGTCGACTCGGCGGGGGCCGTGGACGGACTGCCGGGGCAGGAGGGGACGTTCCTCGTCTGCTCGTTCTGGCTCGCCGACGCCCTGTGGCTGACCGGCCGGCCCGACGAGGCCCGCGAGCTCTTCGAGCGGCTGATCGCGCTCCGCAGCGACGTGGGACTCCTCGCCGAGGAGTACGACCCGGCGACCGGCCGCCAGCTGGGGAACTTCCCGCAGGCGTTCAGCCACATCGGCCTGGTGGGCACGGCCTTCGCGCTCGCCGCCGGGGAGGCGGCAGGATAGGGCCATGGATCTTGGACTGAAGGACCGTGTGTACGTGGTGACCGGCGCGACGCGGGGGCTCGGCAGGGCCTCGGCGGAGGCGCTGCTCGCGGAGGGCGCCCGGGTGCTGATCACCGGGCGCGAGGAGAAGGCGGTCGCCGACGCGGTCGCCGAGCTGGGCGAGGGCGCCGCCGGGATCGCCGCCGACAACGCCGACCCGGGGACCCCGGCCCGGCTGATCGCCGAGGCGCGGGCCCGGTTCGGCGGCTTCGACGGCATCCTGATCAGCGTCGGCGGCCCGGCGCCCGGCTTCGCGGCGGACAACACCGACGAGCAGTGGACGGCCGCCTTCGACACGGTCTTCCTCGGCGCGGTGCGGCTGGCGCGCGCGGCGTCCGAGACGCTCGCCGAGGGCGGGGTGATCGGCTTCGTGCTGTCCGGTTCGGTCCACGAGCCGATCCCCGGCCTGACCGTCTCCAACGGCCTGCGCCCCGGCCTCGCCGGCTTCGCCAAGTCCCTCGCCAACGACCTGGGGCCGCGCGGCATCCGGGTGGTCGGCCTGCTGCCGAGCCGGATCGACACGGACCGGGTCCGCTCGCTCGACGCGCTCTCCGGCGACGCGGAGGCGTCCCGCGCGGCGAACGAGGCCAGGATCCCGCTGCGCCGCTACGGCACCCCGGAGGAGTTCGGACGGACGGCGGCCTTCCTGCTGTCCCCGGCCGCCTCGTACCTGACCGGGCTGATGCTCCCGGTGGACGGCGGGGCGCGCAGCGGCTTCTGAGCCGCCGTCGCACGGGAACCGGGCCCGTACGGACCGGGCCGCACGGACCTGGCCGCACGGGCCCGGTCGGTGCGGGCCCGGTCGTGCGGGCCCGGCCCGTACGCGCCCGGTTTCCGTACCGGCCGTCGGCCCGCCGGTCCGCCGCTCCTCAGGTGACGCGGCGGGCCCGGTGCTTGACCGCCCGCAGGCGTGCCTCGGTGGGCAGTGCGGGCAGGCCCGTCGCCGTACGGGCGTGGGCGAGGGCCTGGGTGCTGAGAGTGGTCAGGGCGTCGCCCGGGGAGGCGTACGGCTCCAGGAGCAGGGCGACCCGGGTGCAGGGGGCGGTACGGCGGCCGGTGAGGGAGATCCGGGCCTTGGAGACGCCCTCCTGGGCGGTGGCGTCCGCCTCCAGGACGCTCTCCAGGGCCCGGCCGCGCAGGACCGCCTCCTCCCCGTCGCCGGTGTCGACGAGGACCTCGGCGAGCCGGGCACGCCGGAACTGGACGAGCAGCCACCACAGGGCGAGCAGCACGACGAGCCCGAGGACGGCGATGACCACCGGCCACCACCAGCTCTCGGCGCGCCAGTGCTGCCGCTGGGACGCCGTGAGCAGCACGTCGGAGGGGCCGGACCAGGGCCACCAGGACGGCACGGACAGGTCGAGGGCGGCGGCGAGGACTCCCCCGCCGCCGAGGACGAGGAGCAGCCCGGCGAGCCCGAGCAGGGCGCGGTTGACGCGCCGGAGGACGACCCTCACCGGCTGCTCCTCTCGTGGTCCTCGGACCTCATCGGTTCATCCCTTCTTGCGCGGGCGGGCCACCCGTACGGTCAGCGCCGGCGGGTGGGCGAGGCCCAGTTCGTCGATGCCGGTGGCGAGGACCGCCTCGACGTCGGCGCGGACCTCGTCGAGCGCCCGGAAGTGCGAGACCGCCCGGACGACGGCCTTGGACCGGCCGACGCGCACCTGGACCGACTGGACCCCGGAGACCTCCATCGCCCGGTCGCGCAGGGTCAGGGCCGCGGCCTCGCGGTCGAGGCCCGCCCGTACGTCGGCGTGCTCGCGGCGCATGGGGAGGACGGCGCGGAGCCCGGGGGTGGCGGCCAGGACGAGCAGCCAGACGCCGACCACGACCGCGACGGCGGCGCCGACGACGACCCCCGTGCTGTCCAGCGGCCGGGTCGCGAGGGCGTCCGCGAGCTCCCGCCGCCAGGTCATCGCCGGGTGGTCGGCCCGCACGGCGGCCACGTCGTACAGGAGCAGGCCCGTGCCGCCGAGGACGACCGCCGCCAGGAGTGCGGCGGGGATGCGGCGCACCGCCCAGAAGCGGCGGACCGGCACGGCGGGGGCGTCCGCGAGCACGGGGACGGGACCCGGGGCGTCCGGGCTCCCGGTCCCCGGCCCGTCGGCCCGGGGCGGTTCCGTGGGCGCCGTCATGAGAGGCGGTCCCGGTGGGCGGCCTGGCGGGTGAGCGCGGAGTGGAGGCGCTCGACGTGCACGGTGACCTCGTGGACCTCCATGCCGGCGAGCTCCTCCACCCGGGTGCGGACCCGGCCGCGGACGGCCCCGCACTGGCGGCCGACGTCCGTGGGGTAGTCCAGGTCGAGACTGACCGAGACCCGGGCGACGTCCCGGTGGACGACGACCGAGGCGTGCGGCCGAGAGCCGCCCTCGGGGACGGCGTCCAGGGCTTCCTTGGCCGCTTGGGCGGCGATCTTCGCGACGACCCGGTCGGCGATCCTCGTCGCCCCCCGGTCCCGCGGCAGGTCCGTCACCACCCCGGGCTCACCGCCGCCGTTCGCCGCGCTCGCGACCCCGGAACAGGTCGCCCGGTTCGAGGTCGCCGTCGAGGAACCGACCGGCCACGAAGCCGATCGCTCCCAAGGCCGCGACCAGGAGAAACGCCCCGAAGCCGCCGAAGTATCCGGCGAAGCCGAGGGCCATGCCGGCCACCAGGCCGACCACCGCCATGCTCATCCTGTGCCCCTTCCGTGCCCGTGCCGCCGGAGCGGCCCGGGGCTACTGGAGCCGGGACTCCGGCTCTTCGTCCTCTTCGTCGGGCAGCTTCACGTCGCTGACCGCGATGTTGACCTCGACGACCTCGAGGCCGGTCATCCGCTCCACGGCGGCGATGACGTTCTCCCTGACCTCGCCGGCGACGTCGGCGATGGAGACGCCGTAGTCGATGACGATCTCCAGGTCGAGTGCGGTCTGGACCTCGCCGACCTCGGCCTTCACGCCCCGGGTGACCGCCTTGCCGCCGCCTCCGCCGGGGACCCGGTCGCGGACGGCGCCGAAGGTGCGGGAGAGCCCGCTGCCCATGGCGTGGACGCCGACGACGTCGCGTGCGGCGAGGCCGGCGATCTTCTCGACGACGCCGTCGGCGATCGTCGTCCGGCCCCGGGAGGCCGGGGCGCCGCCACCGCGTTTGGTCACGCTGGCGCGGCGCGGTTCGTCGGGCGCGGGGTTCGCGGGGGTAGTGGTGGCATCAGCCATGGGTATCGCCCCTTCTGTGATAGTTCGGGGTTCCTCGCCCACACTAAGGGCGCTTGCCCCGATCCGCCCCGGGGATGCGGCAGGCTGGGGGAATGACGACGGCTGAGGGTTGGACTGCGGCGGTACGGGATCGGCTCGCGCCGGGCAGGCTGCTGCCCCTGGGGGCGGCGGCGGACGGCGCGTGGATCACCGAGCGGGCCGCGCGGACGGTGCTCGACCGGGCCGTGTGGGCCGTACGGGGGGTGGTACCCGGAACACTCCGGGTCGGGCCCGACCCGGATGCAGATCCGGGCCCCGAGGCGCCGGCACCGGACGCGCCCCCGGTGCCGCCGGGCGGGCTGCCGCCGGGGCCGCTGCGGATCACCGCGGACTTCGCGGCGGTGGCGGGCCGCCCGCTGCCGGAACTGGCCGAGGAGCTGCGCTCCGCCCTGCTGGGGGCGGCGGCGGACGGGCTCGGGCTGTCGGTGGCGGGGGTGGACCTGCGGGTGACGGAGCTTCTCGACACCGCGCCGGCCGCGGCCGGTCCCGCCGCTCCCCCACCGGGGCGGCCCTCACCGGCCACGGACGACCCGGTGGCCCTCGCGGCCCTGCGCGTCGAGGGCGTCGCGGGGGTGACGGACGCCCTGGGACCGCCGGTGCGCCGGGGGCCGGACGGCGGGGTGCGGATCGAGCTGGCCGTCACGGCGGGCCGGCGGCCGCTGGACGTGGCCCGCGCCGTCCGGAACGCCGTGACCGCGGCCGCCGGTGGGGCGACCGCGGTCACGGTGCTGGTGTCGGAGCTGCGCTGAACGCGTACGCGGCGGCCGAATGCGCGCTCGTACGCCGACTGAACGCGCGCGTACGTCGGCCGAATGCGCGCACGTGCGTGAGCCGGACCCGCGTGTACGTCAGCCGGACCCGTGCTCGTGCGTCAGTCGCCGATCCCCGCCAGGTCCCGCAGGCGGCGGGCCTGGGCGGCGCGCTCGGCGGTGCGCTGCTCCTCGTAGGAGCGGCCGGAGACGCCCTGGAGCAGCGCCTTGGTCTCGGTGACCGCGTCGCGGGGCGCCGCGAGCAGGGCGGCTCCGAGGTCCCGTACGGCCGCGTCGAGTTCGTCGGCGGGCACGGACAGGTTGGCGAGGCCGATGCGCTCGGCCTCCTCCGCGTGGACGGAGCGGCCGGTGGCGCAGATCTCGAGCGCGCGGGCGTAGCCGACGAGCGAGACGAGCGGGTGCGTCCCGGTCAGGTCCGGGACGAGGCCCAGGCTGGTCTCGCGCATGGCGAACTGCACGTCCTCGGCGACGACCCGCAGGTCGCAGGCGAGGGCGAGCTGGAAGCCCGCGCCGATGGCGTGGCCCTGGACGGCCGCGATCGACACGAGGTCGCTGCGGCGCCACCAGGTGAACGCCTCCTGGTACTCGGCGATGACCGCGTCGAGGTCCGCGTCGGAACCGCGCGCGAGATCGAGGAAGGACGGCTCTCCGTCGAAGCCCTCGGGCGTGAACGCCTGCCGGTCGAGCCCGGCGGAGAAGGACTTGCCCTCACCGCGCAGGACGACGACCCGCACGCTGCCCGGCAGAGACCGGCCGGCTTCCGTCAACGCCCGCCACAGAGCGGGAGACTGAGCGTTGCGCTTCGCCGGGTTGGTCAGGGTCACCGTGGCAACGGCGTCTTCGACGGTGAGCCGTACACCGTCCTTGTCGAATACGGGCTCGGAGTCTTCGAGCGTGGACATGGGGCGCCTCCGGTTCCTGTGCGGCACTGCATGGGGATGCTAAGTGACTGCACAGTAACCACCCGGACGACCGCAGGACCGACCGGGTGGCCACCGAGAGACCCGGTGGCCCGATCGAGCCGCCCCGACGTCAGACCGAGGCCGCCTTCTTGCCCCGTGTCGCTCCGCCGCGTCCACGCAGCGTGACTCCGGACTCGCTGAGCATCCGGTGGACGAATCCGTAGGAGCGGCCGGTTTCCTCGGCCAGCGCCCGGATGCTCGCACCGGAGTCGTACTTCTTCTTCAGGTCTGCCGCGAGCTTGTCGCGCGCGGCGCCGGTCACCCGGCTGCCCTTCTTCAGAGTCTCGGCCACCCGTGCCTCCTCATGGGAAGTGCGCTCTGGACTTCTCATGATCACCCCTCCCCGCCCTCCTGGCCACCCATTCGACAAGGTCCGTGCCGCCGGGTTTGCGGAGGAGTACGGCGTCATCACAGACGGAAGCCGGCATTCCACAGGAACGAAACACCCCGTCCGTACCGGTCGGAACGGGAAGTGCCAGGTCAGCGACGAAAGGGGAACACACGTACGGCGCGGGTCTGCCGGAAGGATTCGGCAGAGCACCGCGCCGGGGTGTACCAGAGACCCTCACTCAGATGAAGGATCGGCGATGAGCCGAATGATCCAGCCCCGCATGATCACTCCGGGCTCCGGAAGCACCCCTTCGGACGCATCCGGAGCCGTGCGCCGGGTCAGGCCAGGGACACCAGGTCCGCGTAGTCCGCGCCCCAGAGGTCCTCGACGCCGTCCGGGAGCAGGATGATCCGCTCCGGGTCGAGCGCCTCGACGGCGCCCTCGTCGTGGGTGACGAGGACGACGGCGCCCTTGTACGTCCGCAGGGCGCCGAGGATCTCCTCGCGGCTGGCCGGGTCCAGGTTGTTGGTGGGCTCGTCGAGGAGCAGCACGTTCGCCGAGGAGACGACCAGGGTCGCGAGCGCGAGCCGGGTCTTCTCGCCGCCGGAGAGCACCCCGGCCGGCTTGTCGACGTCGTCGCCGGAGAAGAGGAACGAGCCGAGCGTCTTGCGCACGTCGACGAGGTCGAGGTCGGGCGCGGCCGAGCGCATGTTCTCCAGGACGGTCCGCTCGGGGTCGAGCGTCTCGTGCTCCTGGGCGTAGTAGCCGAGCTTCAGGCCGTGGCCGGGGGTGACCTCGCCCGTGTCGGGCTTCTCCACGCCGCCGAGGAGGCGCAGCAGGGTCGTCTTGCCCGCGCCGTTGAGGCCGAGGATGACGACGCGGGAGCCCTTGTCGATGGCCAGGTCCACGTCGGTGAAGATCTCCAGCGAGCCGTACGACTTGGAGAGCCCCTCGGCGGTCAGCGGGGTCTTGCCGCAGGGCGCGGGGTCCGGGAAGCGGAGCTTGGCGACCTTGTCGGAGGCGCGGACGGCCTCCAGGCCGGAGAGGAGCCGCTCGGCGCGCTTGGCCATGTTCTGCGCGGCGACGGTCTTGGTGGCCTTGGCGCGCATCTTGTCGGCCTGCGAGTTGAGGGCGGCGGCCTTCTTCTCGGCGTTCTGGCGCTCGCGCTTGCGGCGCTTCTCGTCGGCCTCGCGCTGCTGCTGGTAGAGCTTCCAGCCCATGTTGTAGACGTCGATCGTGGAGCGGTTGGCGTCCAGGTAGAAGACCTTGTTGACCACGGTCTCGACGAGGTCGACGTCGTGGGAGATGACGATGAAGCCGCCGCGGTAGGTCTTCAGGTAGTCCCGGAGCCAGACGATGGAGTCGGCGTCGAGGTGGTTCGTGGGCTCGTCGAGCAGGAGCGTGTCGGCGTCCGAGAAGAGGATCCGGGAGAGCTCGACGCGGCGGCGCTGGCCACCGGAGAGGGTGTGCAGCGGCTGGCCCATGACCCGGTCGGGCAGGCCGAGGGCGGCGGCGATGGTGGAGGCCTCGGCCTCGGCCGCGTATCCGCCCTTGGTGAGGAACTCGGTCTCCTGGCGCTCGTACTGCCGCATCGCCTTGTCGCGGGTGGCGCCGGAGCCGGTCGCGATGCGCTCCTCGTTGGCCCGCATCTTCTTGAGGAGGGTGTCGAGGCCGCGGGCGGAGAGGATGCGGTCGCGGGCCAGGACGTCGAGGTCGCCGGTGCGCGGGTCCTGCGGGAGGTAGCCGACCTCGCCGGAGCGGGCGATGGCGCCGGCGGCCGGCTGGCCCTCGCCCGCGAGGCACTTGGTGAGGGTGGTCTTGCCCGCTCCGTTGCGGCCGACGAGGCCGATGCGGTCGCCCTTGGCGATGCGGAAGGAAGCGGATTCGATGAGGACGCGGGCGCCGGCGCGCAGCTCGATACCGGAAGCGGTGATCACGGACAGACTCCAGGGCGGTGGGAAACGGCGGAAGGACGACTGGTGGCGGGCTTCGACGCCGCTAATGCACCCAGGGGAGAATGGCCATACAGCCAGTCTAACGGGCTTCTGCAACTGGTTTTCGGCCATGTGGGGCACGGGAGCACCCTCCGATCTTCCTCGCAATACCGCCGATGCCTCGGAAAAGGGGCGATGCGGTAGAGATCACCCGATACTCGGCGAAGGGCGGCGGCCACTGCCGCGGCAGTGACGCGGAGGGTGGTGGACCGTGCAGTTCGACGACGACGCCGACCTGGACACCTCGGAGGTGCGGGACGTCCGCGGCAGCCGGATCCCCGGCGGCAGGGCGACCGTCGGCGGCGGCCTCATCGGCCTCGTCGCGCTGGTCCTGGGCGTCCTCTTCGGGGTGGGCCCCGACCAGCTCGGGCTCTCCGGCGGCGACGAGCCGGTCGCGAGCTCCTCGTCCGCGGCCCAGGTGAGCCGGACCTGCCGGAAGGGCTCGGACGCCAACACCCGCGAGGACTGCCGGATCGTCGCCGTGGTCAACAGCCTCCAGGACTACTGGCGGACCGAGTACGCGCGCCGCGGCGGCACCTACGGCGGCGCCGCCACCGTGATGTTCACCCAGCGGGTCGGGACCGCGTGCGGCTCGGCGACCTCCGCGGTGGGGCCCTTCTACTGCCCCGGCGACCGACAGGTCTACCTGGACCTCGGCTTCTTCGACGAGCTGCGCACCACGTTCGGGTCGAGCGGCGGACCCTTCGCCCAGGCGTACGTGGTCGCCCACGAGTACGGCCACCACGTCCAGAACCTGATGGGGACCCTCAGCCGCGCCCAGGACGGGCGGACCGGCGCGGACTCCAACGCCGTCCGGGTCGAGCTCCAGGCCGACTGCTACGCCGGCGTCTGGGCGCGCCACGCGACGACCACCCCCGACGACAGGACGGGCCGGCCGCTGCTGACCCGGCTGACCGACGACGACATCCGGGACGGCCTGGAGGCGGCGGCCGCGGTGGGCGACGACCGGATCCAGGAGCGGTTCCAGGGCCGGGTGACGCCGGAGAACTGGACGCACGGCTCCGCGGCCCAGCGGCAGCAGTGGTTCCACCAGGGCTACCGGACCGGCGACATGGCCCAGTGCAACACCTTCCGCTGACTTGTCAGTGGCGACTGCCAGACTGAGATCCAGGTCACATTCGGCTGCACGAGAGGAAGCGATCGGGATGACCGTCACGCCCGACATCTGCCCGGCCCTGCGGTACGAGGACGCGAAGGCGGCGATCAAGCAGCTCACGGAGGGCTTCGGATTCACCGAGCGCGCCGTCTACGAGGGCGAGGACGGCCGTGTGGTGCACGCCGAGCTCGCGTACGGGAACGGCATGGTGATGCTCGGCAGCAAGGGCAGCGGCACCGACTTCGACAAGCTCATGGCCGGCGCCGGCCCCGTCGCGGTGTACGTGCGCGTGGCCGACGTGGACGAGCACCACGCCCGCGCGGTGGCCCGGGGCGTCGAGATCGTCGTGCCGCCGGCGGACCAGGAGTACGGCTCCCGGGACTACACGGCCCGGGACGCCGAGGGCAACGTATGGAGCTTCGGTACGTACGCCCCCGGCGCGACGACGGGCTGACCGTCCGGCACGGGCCCCGGATCAGGCTCCCCCGGTGTGCACCTGGAAGGCGGCCCGGCGGACGGCCTTGGCCAGCGCCGGGTCCGGGTGGGCGGCGGCGAGGGCGACCAGCACCTGCACCGTACGGGGGTGGCCGACGGCCCTGACCTCGTCGAGCAGGGCCGGGACCGTGCCCTGCACCGCGGATTCGAGGTGGCGGACGAGCAGCGCGCTCTCGCCGTGGTCCGCGACGGCCGCCGCGGTGTCCACCCAGAGCCAGGTCGCCTCCTCGCGGGTCAGCACCTCCTGGGCGTCGTCCGGGTCCGCGCCGTCGTACTCCGCGAGCCAGAGCAGCGCGTACGGGCGCAGCGAGGGCTCGGCGACGGTGGCCCGGACCTCGGCCTCGGCAGGGGCTCCGACGACCCGGAGCGCCTCGAACGCGAGGCCGCGCAGCAGGGCGTCCTCGCCACGGGCGACGGCGAGGAGCTCGGCCACCGCGCTGGACAGCGTCCGGGCCGCGAGCCAGGCGCGGTACTCGTCGCGGGCCGGGCCCGGGGTGAGCCGGGCGCAGCCGCGGAGCATGTCCTCGGCGGACTGCTCGATGTTGCCCGCGGGGCTCTGAGCGGCGACGCAGATCTGCTCCAGCTTGACCCAGACCGCCCAGTTGCCGAGCGGGGTCAGGGTGGCGTGACGCCCCTCCGCGCCGGGGTCGAGGGTGAGCGCGCCGACGGCGGCCAGGCCCTCCAGCGCCCAGTCGAGCAGGGTGGGGAGTCCGTCGGTGCCGGGGGCGGCCGTCCCCGGCTCGGGGGCCGGTTCGGCCGCGGGAACCTCGCAGCGCTCCTCGCGGAGCTCCTCGACCCGCTGGCCGAGGAGGTCGAGGAGGACCGGGACGAGGACCGGGCCCTGGGAGAGCTGGAGCAGCGAGAGCACCTGCGGGACGGCCTCGACGACCTCGGCGACGGCGCTCGGCGCGACCCCTTCGGGGGCCGGGTGGACCAGGGACCAGGCGTCGAAGAGGGCGACCCAGCCGCGCAGCACGGCGGAGTCGTCGCGGTCCCAGGCGTGCAGCCGCCAGCCGGGGCGGACGGTGTCGCCGTGCAGCTCGACGAGGCCGGCGAGCCGGGCGCGGTCCCAGCCGGCCCTGATCTGGCCGGCTGTCAGGTCCAGTGCGGCCGCGGCCCGTTCCGGTGCGGGCACGGGCCCGGAGCCGGTGCGGGCGGCGATGTCGGCCCCGTGCTCCACGGCGGCCCAGCGGGCGAGCCGCACGGCGTCGGCGAGGACCTGCCGGGCCTGGCGGGCGAGTTCCGCGCGGGGCGGAGTGCCCTCGGGCGGCCGCGGCGCCGGCCGGGTGCGCCGGGTCGTCACGGCCCGTCGGGCGGTGGCCAGCGCCCGCGGGCGGACGAGTCGGAGTCTGGAGTTGCGCGCCAATGGTTCATCGGGCTTTCGAGACGTCACGGGGGCAGTCTTCCCGCTGACGGCCCGAAAGCCCAATCGGAATCCGCAGCCCCGTCAGAACGGCCCCCGAACCGCCGCCCGGGGCGGTCCTTCGGGGGCGTCGCGCGGACCGCCGTCAGAGCAGCGGGGTGAGGAAGCGGCGCAGGGACTCCTCGTAGGCGACCGGGTCGGCGTTCCACATGGCCGCGTGCGGGGCCTGCCGGACCGTCCGCAGGCTGACCAGGTCGGGGCGGCGGGCCGCGAGCTCGACCGACTTCTCCCAGGGGGCGATGGTGTCGTCGGGGCCGTGCAGCAGGAGGACCGGGACCCGCAGGGCGTCCGGCGCGGAGGCGGCCCCGAGGAGGTCGCCGTGCGGGCCCGTCCTGCCCTGGGCGGCGCGGACGGCGAGCGGGAGCAGCGGGCCGGGGACGTGCCGGGCCGCGGCGAGGTTGCGGAGGGTGGCCTCCCAGTCGAGGACCGGGGAGTCGAGGACGAGGCCGGCGATCCGGTCGCGCACGCCGGACTCGGCGGCGGCCCGCAGGGCCATCGAGGCGCCGGTCCCCCAGCCGTGCAGGACGACCTGGGAGGCGCCGCGGCGGACGGCGTAGCGGACGGCGGCGTCGACGTCCCGCCACTCGGAGTCGCCGAGGTGGGCGAGGCCGTCGGGGGACGGGGGCGCGCCCTCGTCGCCGCGGTAGGCGGGGACGAGGACGGGGATCTTGCGCCGGTTGAAGAAGGGGACGACGTTCAGCGGGTGCTCGCGGGTGGTGCCGAGGCCGTGCAGGGCGATCACCCAGGTGGTGCGCGGGCCGGGGACGAGCCAGGCGGGCAGGGGGCCGAGTTCGCCGGGGATCTCGACGTCCTCGTACGGGAGGCCGAGGGCGGTGGCCGGGGTGCCGCGGTGCAGCTGGGGGGTGAGGCGGACGCGGGCGCCGGGGCCCGGGGTGCCGAGCTCGACCCGTTCGAGGCGCCGGACGACGGTGTCGGCGGTGTGCGGGACCCGGTCGAGGACGGGGCCGACGACGGCGTGCAGGCCGGGGGCCTCCAGTCCGTACGTGCCGGGGCGCAGCGAGGCGAGGCTGCGGGTGAGGGTGATCCGTTCCGGTCCCGTGGCGTGCACGGTGAGCCGTGGATCTCCGGGCAGGGGACGTCCGGACGGCACCTTGAGGGCGACGTCGCTGGCGTACCGGCCGGCCGCCACCGCGGCCGCGCCGACACCGATCAGGGTGGTGACGGCCGCTGCCGTCGCTGTAGCCGGGCGCACGATCCCAGTGTCGGCAGGACGGCGGCGGGGTGCCACCGGACGGACCCGGTCGGGGGCCGCGTACCGGCGCGTCCGTGATCACCCCTGGGAGTGACATGGGTCTCCTCGGCGGGGTCCCCCGGTCGGATGGTCCGGTCCAGGGAGCGGAACGGGGTGGCGGGGGAGGAACCGGGGCAGGTCGCACGGGCCCGGGAACCGCCTGGATTACCCGGGGTCGCAGGGCGACCGCATCGTGGACAGGACCCCGGTCCGAGGGCTAAGCGGAATGTCTTGACACCGGATAGGGACACCCCACCGCCCGCCCCAGTTCATCTTCCGTTCACCCAGGTTGCCTACGTTCGACGAGCCACTGACGTCAAACGATTGCCTGGGTAAATGGAACACATCACGCTGCTGCTCGCCATTGTGGTCGTGACAGCTCTCGTGTTCGATTTCACGAACGGTTTCCACGACACCGCCAACGCGATGGCCACGACCATCTCGACCGGTGCGCTCAAGCCCAAGACGGCGGTGGCCATGTCCGCCGTGCTGAACCTCGTCGGGGCGTTCCTGTCCGTGGAGGTCGCCAAGACGATCTCCGGCGGGATCATCAACGAAGAGGGCATTCGCACAGAAGTGATCTTCGCGGCGCTCGTGGGCGCCATCCTCTGGAACCTGCTGACCTGGCTCCTGGGTCTGCCGTCCAGCTCCTCCCACGCCCTCTTCGGCGGCCTCATCGGCGCCGCGGTCATGTCCGCCGGCTGGTCGGCCGTGAACGCCCCGACCATCGTCACCAAGGTCCTGATCCCGGCCGTCGCCGCGCCGCTCGTCGCCGGCCTCGCCGCGATGCTCGCCACCCGGCTGACGTTCAAGCTCGGCGCCAAGACCGACGAGAAGCACACCGCCAAGGGCTACCGGGTCGGCCAGATCGCCTCCGCCGGTCTCGTCTCCCTCGCCCACGGCACCAACGACGCCCAGAAGACGATGGGCATCATCACCCTCGCCCTGGTCACGCAGGGCGTCGTCAGCCCCGGCTCGAACCCCCCGCTGTGGGTCGTCGTCTCCGCCGGTGTCGCCATCGCGCTCGGCACCTACCTCGGCGGCTGGCGCATCATCCGCACCATGGGCAAGGGCCTCACCGACCTCAAGCCGCAGCAGGGCTTCGCCGCCCAGACCAGCGCCGCCACGGTCATCCTGGCCTCCTCGCACCTCGGCTTCTCCCTCTCCACCACCCAGTCCTGCTCGGGTGCCGTGATGGGTGCCGGCCTCGGCCGCAAGGGCGGCGTCGTCCGCTGGTCGACCGCGACCCGGATGTTCGTCGCCTGGGGTCTGACCCTGCCCGCGGCGGGCCTGGTCGGCGCCGGCGCCGAGTTCCTCACCAAGCAGGGCACCTGGGGCATCGCCGCCGTCGCGGTCCTGCTGGTCGCCGGCTCGGCCGCCATCTGGGCGCTGTCCCGCCGCAAGCCGGTCGACCAGCACAACGTCACCGCCGACGACCTGGACGCCCACGCCGAGCCCGCCGGTGTCGTGACCACCGCCATCGCGGCCGTCACCCCGCCGCCGGCCGGCTCCGTCGCCGCCGTCGCGGACGAGGACCTCAAGACCACCATCCCCGCGCCGGCTCCCATCGACCCGGCCGCTCCCCCGGCCCCCGCGGCAGCGGTGTAAGGAACCAACGACATGAAGATCGACTGGGCAGCCCTCGGCTCCGTCTTCGGAGTCAGCCTCGTGGCGACCGTCGCCCTGGTGGGCCTCTTCACCCTCGGCGTCATCGGCCTCTCCAAGCAGGAGCAGGCCGCCGCCCAGGGCGGCTCCGCCACCCTGGCCCGCACCGGCGCCTACGCCTGCTTCGCCCTGTGCCTGGCGGCCGTGGCGTACGGCATCTACCTGATCGTCGTCTGACGGTCCCCGGTACCTCGGCCGGGGGGGGGGGGGGGGGGGGGGGGGGGGGGGCGGGGCGGCGGGGGGGGGGGGGGGGGGGGGGGGGGGGGGGGGGGGGGGGGGGGGGGGGGGGGGGGGGGGGCCCCGCCCCCCGGCCGGGGGGCCCCCCCACGGCCGGGGTCCGTCAGTC
>NZ_JBIVPA010000005.1:181321-481922 GCF_044754405.1 Streptomyces sp. NPDC093089 | reverse complement strand
GCCCCCCCCCCGCCCCCCCCGCTTCTCCCCCGTGGGCGGGGGGGCGGGGCCCAACCCAACCCCCCCCCCCCCCCCCCCCCGGCCCCCCCCCCCCGGGGGGGGGGGCCCCCCCCGGGGGGGCCCCCCCCCCCGGCCGTCGTGTTTGTGGTGCTTCGCACAGTGACGCGTCGCAGGTCAAGGGTGAGTTGACGGGTGTTCTCGGGCCGTGGTGGACTGCCGAGGCCATTACGGCGGCAGCAGAGGAAGCCCGGTGCGAATCCGGCGCGGTCCCGCCACTGTGACCGGATCCGAAGGGTCCGGGAGCCAGGAACTCGCGCCGCCGGTCACGTCGATCCAGGGCGCGGACCCTGAGTGAGGACAGAGCGCCATGCCCGGCTGCAGCCGCAGCGCCTCCCGAGCCACCGGTGTCTTCGCGTACGGAGCGGCCCTCGGCCTCGCCGTCGACCGGCTCGTCGGCGATCCCCGACGCGGACACCCCGTCGCCGTGTTCGGCCGGGCCGCGGCCGGCGTCGAACGGGCCCTGTGGCGCGACCACCGCGGCTGGGGCGCCCTGCACACCGCCGTCTGCGTCGGCACCACCGCGGCGGCCGGCGCCCTCGCCGCCCGTACGGTGCGCGGCAACCGCGCCGCATCCGTCGCCCTGACCGCCGCGGCCGTCTGGGCCGTCGTCGGCGGTACGACCCTGGGGCGCGAGGCCCGTGCCATCGGCGGCGCGCTCGCCGCCGGGGACCTGGAGGTGGCCCGCGAGCGGCTGCCCCACCTCTGCGGCCGCGACCCGCACTCCCTCGACGGTCCCGCGATGGCCCGCGCGGTCGTCGAGTCCGTCGCCGAGAACACCTCCGACGCCGTGGTGGGCGCCCTGTTCTGGGGCGCCGTCGCGGGCGTGCCGGGACTCGTCGGCTTCCGCGCCGTCAACACACTCGACGCGATGGTCGGACACAAGTCCCCCCGCCACCGCCGCTTCGGTTGGGCCTCGGCCCGGCTCGACGACGTGGCCGGCTGGCCCGGGGCCCGGCTGACCGCCGCCCTCGCGACCGTCGCCGGCGGCGATCCGCGCGGGGCCGTACGGGCCTGGCGGGCGGACTCGGCGAAGCACCCCAGCCCCAACGCGGGCCCGGTCGAGGCCTCCTTCGCGGGCGCCCTCGGCGTGCGGCTCGGCGGCACCCTCGCGTACGGCGGCCGGGTCGAGCACCGGCCCGTGCTGAACGGGGAGGGGCGGGCCGTCGAGGTCGCCGACATCGAGCGGGCGGTCCGGCTGTCCCGCCGGGTCACCAGACTGACCCTGGCCGCCTGCGTGGGCGGCCGGCTGATCGTGAGCGCACTGAAGCGGAGGAACGCATGAGGGGTGGCGGACTGCTCGTCGCCGGGACCACGTCGGACGCCGGCAAGAGCGTCGTGACGGCCGGCATCTGCCGCTGGCTGGTCCGGCAGGGCGTCAAGGTCGCGCCGTTCAAGGGGCAGAACATGTCCCTCAACTCCTTCGTCACGAAAGAGGGCGCCGAGATAGGCCGGGCCCAGGCCATGCAGGCGCAGGCGGCCCGGGTCGAGCCGACCGCCCTGATGAACCCGGTGCTGCTCAAGCCCGGCAGCGACCGCTCCAGCCAGGTCGTCCTCATGGGCAAGCCGGTCGGCGAACTGAGCGCCCGCGGCTACCACGGCGGCCGGCAGAAGGAGCTCTTCGAGCCCGTCCTCGCGTGCCTGGAGGAACTCCGGGGCAGCTACGACGCCGTGATCTGCGAAGGGGCGGGCAGTCCGGCCGAGATCAACCTGCGGCGCACGGACATCGTGAACATGGGCATCGCGCGGGCCGCGAAGCTGCCCGTGGTCGTCGTCGGCGACATCGACCGGGGCGGCGTCTTCGCCCAGTTCTTCGGCACGACGGCGCTGCTGAGCCCCGAGGACCAGGCCCTCGTCGCCGGCTACCTGGTGAACAAGTTCCGGGGCGACGTGACCCTGCTCGAACCCGGCCTCGACATGCTGCACGGTCTCACCGGGCGCCGGACGTTCGGCGTCCTGCCGTACGCCCACGGGCTCGGCATCGACGAGGAGGACGGCCTCCGGGTCTCGCTGCGCGGCACCGTCCGCGAGTCCGTCGTCGCGCCGCCGGTCGGCGCCGACGTGCTGCGGGTCGCCGTCTGCGCCGTACCGCTGATGTCCAACTTCACCGACGTCGACGCGCTGGCCGCCGAGCCCGGTGTCGTCGTCCGGTTCGTGGACCGGCCGGAGGAGCTCGTCGACGCCGACCTGGTCGTCGTGCCCGGCACCCGGGGGACGGTCAGGGCGCTGGCGTGGCTGCGGGAGCGGGGGCTCGCCGACGAGCTGGCCCGGCGCGCGGCCGGGGGCCGGCCGGTGCTCGGCATCTGCGGCGGCTTCCAGGCGCTCGGCGAGCGCATCGAGGACGACGTCGAGTCGAAGGCCGGTGTGGTCGACGGACTCGGGCTGCTCCCCGTACGGGTGCGGTTCGGCGTCGAGAAGACCCTCGCCCGGCCGGTCGGCGAGGCGCTCGGCGAACGCGTCGAGGGGTACGAGATCCACCACGGCGTCGCGGACGTGCGGGGCGGCGAGCCGTTCCTGGACGGCTGTCGCGTCGGCTCCGTCTGGGGCACCCACTGGCACGGCTCGCTGGAGGGCGACGGCTTCCGCCGGGCGTTCCTGCGCGAGGTCGCGGCCGCGGCGGGACGCCGGTTCGTCCCCGCCCCCGACACCTCCTTCGGCGCCCTCCGCGAGGAGCAGCTCGACCGCCTCGGCGACCTGATAGAGGAGCACGCCGACACCGACGCGCTCCTCCGGCTCATCGAGGAGGGAGCCCCGGCGGGGCTGCCGTTCGTGCCACCGGGTGCGCCGTGAGCGCGCGCCCCGCCCCGACTTCCGTACCTCTCGAAGGAGTGACCGCCCGATGAGCACCCGCTACCCGTTCACGGCCGTCGTCGGCATGGACGACCTGCGGCTCGCGCTGCTGCTGAACGCGGTCTCCCCGGCGGTGGGCGGGGTGCTCGTCCGGGGCGAGAAGGGCACCGCGAAGTCCACCGCCGTCCGCGCGCTCGCCGAACTGCTGCCGTCCGTGCCGGTCGTGGCGGGCTGCCGGTTCAGCTGCGACCCGGCCTCGCCCGACGCCGGCTGCCCGGACGGGCCGCACGACGAAGCGCCCGGGACCGCCCGGCCCGCGCGGATGGTCGAACTGCCCGTCGGGGCCTCCGAGGACCGGCTCGTCGGCGCGCTCGACATCGAGAAGGCGCTCGCCGAGGGCGTGAAGGCCTTCGAGCCGGGGCTGCTGGCCGCCGCGCACCGGGGCATCCTGTACGTCGACGAGGTCAACCTCCTCTCCGACCACCTGATCGACCACCTGCTCGACGCCGCCGCCATGGGCGCCTCCCACGTCGAGCGCGAGGGCGTCTCCGTGCGGCACGCCGCACGGTTCCTGCTCGTCGGGACGATGAACCCCGAGGAGGGCGAGCTGCGGCCGCAGCTGCTCGACCGGTTCGGGCTGACCGTGGAGGTCGCGGCCTCCCGGGTGCCCGAGGAGCGGGTGGAGGTCGTACGGCGCCGGCTGGCGTTCGAGGACGACCCGGCCGGCTTCGCCGCGCGGTGGGCGGGCGAGGAGAGCGCGCTGCGGGAGCGGATCGTCGCCGCGCGGGAGCTGCTGCCGCGGGTGGCGCTCGGGGACGCGGTGCTGCTGCAGATCGCCGCGACCTGCGCCGCGTTCGACGTGGACGGCATGCGGGCCGACATCGTGATGGCCCGGACGGCGACCGCGCTCGCCGCCTGGGCCGGACGGACCGGGGTCACCTCGGAGGACGTGCGGCAGGCCGCGCTCCTCGCGCTCCCCCACCGGCGGCGGCGCAATCCGTTCGACGCCCCCGGCCTCGACGAGGACAAGCTCGACGAGACCCTGGAGCAGTTCAAGGGCGAGGAGCCCGACGAGGACCCGGAGCCGGACGGCCCCGGCGACGGGGGTCCCGGTGGCGGGGGTCCCGGTGGCGGCCCCGAGGGCGGCGGCATCCCGCCGCAGGGCGAGGGGCCCGAGGACGCGCCGGCGCCGGAGGACGACCTGCCGGCGCCCGAGGACGCGCCGGCGCCCGAGCCGGCGTCCGCGCCGCAGGGTTCGGGGGCCGGTGAGCGGGCCGCGGTGAAGGCCGCGGAGCCGTTCCGCACGAGGACGCTGAGCGTGCCCGGCCTCGGCGAGGGCGCGGCCGGGCGCCGTTCCCGCGCCCGCACCGAGCACGGCCGCACCACCGGCTCGACCCGGCCGCGGGGCGCACTGACCAAGCTGCACCTGGCGGCGACCGTGCGGGCCGCCGCGCCGCACCAGCGGGCGCGCGGGCGGTCCGGGCCCGGCCTGGTGGTCCGCAGGGACGACCTGCGGCAGGCGACCCGGGAGGGGCGGGAGGGGAACCTGGTGCTCTTCGCCGTGGACGCCTCCGGTTCGATGGCGGCGCGGCAGCGGATGAGCGCGGTCAAGGGCGCGGTCCTCTCGCTGCTGCTCGACGCCTACCAGCGGCGCGACAAGGTCGGCCTGGTCACCTTCCGGGGCCGGGGCGCCGAGGTCGCGCTGCCGCCGACCTCGTCCGTGGACGCGGCGGCCGCCCGCCTCGAACAGCTGCCGACGGGTGGCCGCACGCCGCTCTCGGCCGGGCTGCTCAAGGCCCACGACGTGCTGCGGGTCGAGCGGCTGCGGGACCCCTCGCGCCGGCCGCTGCTCGTCGTCGTGACCGACGGCCGGGCCACCGGCGGAAGGGCGGCCGGCGACCCGGTGGCGCTCGCCGCCCGGGCCGCGCGGCTGCACGCCGCCGACGGCACGGCGAGCGTGGTCGTGGACTGCGAGACCGGACCGGTGCGCCTCGGGCTCGCCGGGCAGCTCGCCCGCGAACTCGGCGGCACCGCCGTGACCTTGGACGAGCTGCGCGCCGACTCGATCGCCGGCCTCGTCAGAGACGTACAGGCAGCAGGACAGACAACGCAGACAGCATGGAGGGCCGCTTAATGCCGCAGGGACAGCCGACCGTCGTGCCCGACGACGGTCTCACCACCCGTCAGCGCCGCAACCGCGCACTGGTGATGGTGCACACGGGCGTCGGCAAGGGGAAGTCGACCGCCGCCTTCGGCATGGCGCTGCGCGCCTGGAACCAGGGCTGGCCGATCGGGGTGTTCCAGTTCGTCAAGTCCGCCAAGTGGAAGGTCGGCGAGGAGAACGCCCTCAAGGCGCTCGGCGCGACAGGCGAGGGCGGCACGGTCACCTGGAACAAGATGGGCGAGGGCTGGTCCTGGATCCAGCGCGAGGTCGCCGACGGCGAGCAGTCCCACGAGGACAAGGCGCGCGAGGGCTGGGAGCAGGTCAAGCGGGACCTCGCCGAGGAGAAGTACAAGTTCTACGTCCTCGACGAGTTCGCCTACCTCCTGCACTGGGGCTGGATCGACGTCGAGGAGGTCGTCGAGGTGCTCCGCGACCGTCCGGGCCACCAGCACGTCGTCATCACCGGCCGCAACGCGCCGCAGGAGCTGCTCGACTTCGCCGATCTCGTCACCGACATGTCCAAGGTCAAGCACCCGATGGACGCCGGTCAGAAGGGCCAGCGGGGCATCGAGTGGTAGCACGTCTCGTCATCGCCGCGCCCTCCTCGGGCGCGGGCAAGACCACGGTCGCGACCGGCCTCATGGCCGCGTTCGCCGGCCGTGGCCTGGCCGTCTCCCCGCACAAGGTCGGCCCCGACTACATCGACCCCGGCTACCACGCCCTGGCGACCGGCCGGCCGGGCCGCAACCTCGACGCGTACATGTGCGGTACGGGGCAGATCGCACCGCTCTTCCTGCACGGGGCCCGCGGCTGCGACCTGGCCGTGGTCGAGGGGGTGATGGGCCTGTACGACGGGGCCGCCGACCAGGGCGAGCTGGCGTCCACCGCCCAGGTGGCGAAGCTCCTCAAGGCGCCGGTGGTGCTCGTCGTCGACGCGTCGTCGCAGTCGCGGTCGGTGGCGGCGCTCGTGCACGGGTTCGCTTCGTGGGACCCGGAGGTGCGGATCGGCGGGGTGATCCTCAACAAGGTCGCCACGGACCGGCACGAGCACCTGCTGCGGGAGGCGCTCGGGGAGTCGGGGGTGCCGGTGCTCGGCGTCCTCCGGCGGGCGCCGGCGGTGGCGACGCCGTCGCGGCACCTGGGGCTGGTGCCCGTCGCCGAGCGGCAGGCCGCCGCGGTGGCCGCGGTGGCGGCGCAGGCGGAGCAGGTGCGGGCGGGGTGCGATCTGGAGGCGCTGCTGGCGTTGGCCCGGTCGGCTCCGGCGCTGGACGCGGAGCCGTGGTCGGCCGAGGTCGGGGAGCGGCTGCACGCCGGTGGTTCCGGTGTGCCCACCCGTTCCGCCCCTGCGGAACGATTGCCCACACCGAGGGTGGCCGTCGCCGGTGGCGCGGCGTTCACGTTCTCGTACGCGGAGCACACGGAGCTGCTGACCGCCGCCGGGGCGGAGGTCGTGACCTTCGACCCGCTGCGGGACGAGGCGCTGCCCGAGGGGACGAGCGGGCTCGTCATAGGCGGCGGCTTCCCCGAGATGTACGGCTCGGAGCTGTCGGCCAACGAGCCGCTCAGGAAGGCCGTGGCCGAGCTCGCCGCGTCGGGCGCGCCGATCGCCGCGGAGTGCGCGGGGCTGCTGTACCTGGCGCGGTCCCTCGACGGCAACCCCATGTGCGGGGTGCTGGACGCCGACGCGCGGATGTCGGAGCGGCTCACGCTCGGGTACCGCGACGCCGTCGCGGTGAACGACAGCGTGGTCGCCCCGGCCGGGGCGCGCATGCGGGGGCACGAGTTCCACCGCACCGTGATCGAGCCGGGCGCCGGGGCGCTGGCCGCGTGGGGTCTGCGGCAGCCGGAGCGGCGTGTGGAGGGGTTCGTGCAGGGCGGGGTGCACGCGAGTTACGTGCACACGCACTGGGCGGGGTCCCCGGAGGTCGCCGCCCGGTTCGTGGAGCACTGCGGGTGAGATCAGCCGCCGGAGAGGCCCACCACGAGCCAGATGAAGGCCACGCCCCCCACCGTGCACAGCAGGGTGGAGCGGGCGGGGTGTTCGTGGTGGGCCTCGGGCAGGATCTCGGCCGCGGCGAGGTAGAGCAGGGCGCCGCCGAAGAACCCGAGATAGCTGCCGAGGAGTTCCTCCGGAAGGGTGAACAGCAGGGTGGAGGCGGCGCCGAGCAGCGGGGCGACGGCGTCCGCGACGAGCATGGCGACGGCCTTGCGGCGGTCGTTCCCGTAGAGGCTCGTGATCGTGTACGTGTTGAAGCCGTCGGCGAAGTCGTGGGTGATGACGGCGAGGGCGACGGTGGCGCCCATGCCGCCGCCGATCTGGAAGGCGGCGCCGAGGGCGATGCCGTCCATGAGGCTGTGGCCGACCATCGCGGCCGCGGCGGTGAGGCCGACCTGCGGGACCCGGTCGTGCGGACCGACGCCGTGCGCCGCGCTGCGGACGGCGAGGAGGCGCTCCATCACATGGGCGAGGAGGAAGCCGCCCACGAACAGCAGCAGGGCCTCCGGCACTCCGAAGACCTCGCCGCCCGCGGCCTCCAGGGCCTCCGGCAGCAGGTCGAGTCCGACGACGCCGAGCATGAGTCCGCCGGCCAGGCCGAGGACCAGGTGGCGGCGGTCGGTGACGCGCTGCGCGACCCAGCCGCCGAAGAGCGTCATGAGGAACGCGCCGAGCGCGACGACTACAGCCATGGGCCTTTGCTATCCGATGGGGCACCGTCCGCGCACCTCGGCGTCGGGGCCCGGCCGGGCGTCACGGTGGACGAGGTCCTCGCACTGGTGGACGCCGTACTGCGGGAGGCGCGGCTGACGCGTGCCGGGGTCCGCTCGCTCGGGACGCTGGACGCGCGGGCGGCGGAGCCGGGAATCACGGCGGCCGCGGCGGTGCTCGGCGTGCCGGTGCGCGGCTTCCCCGCGGAGGCGCTGGCCGCCGTCTCCGTACCGCATCCGTCGGCGCTGCCGCTGGCCGCGACGGGCACGGCGTCGGTGGCGGAGGCGGCCGCACTCCTCGCGGCGGGCGCGGAGCCGGGCACGGGCGGGGGTGCGGAGTCGGGCGCGGGTGCCGGGTCGGGGTCGGATGCCCGGCCGGGCAGGGGTACGGAGCGGGGCGGGGTCCCGGAGCCGGACGCGGGTGCCGGGTCGGGCGGGGTTGCGGGGACGGGGCCGGGGACCTTACCGGGCGGGGGCGGCGGGGCCGTGCTGCTCGTACCGAAGCGGAAGACGCGTCGGGTGACGTGCGCAATAGCCGCCTCTGCCCCGTTCTGTCCGAACGAAGACGCCCCAGGCGTACGGTTGTTGCCCTCGGCTCCCGGGTACATCGCTGGCGAGCCCGGCTCACCCCCCACCATCCCCACCCCCCACACGACGGCGGCCATGGACACGCACACGGATACCGACGCCCACGACCTGCGCCACCACGGTGACGCCGAGGTCAGGGACGAGAAACTGATCGATCTGGCGGTCAACGTCCGGACGAACACCCCGCCGGACTGGCTGCGGGAGCGCATCGCCGATTCGCTGACCGGTCTGGCGGCCTACCCCGACGGCCGGGTGGCGCGGGCGGCGGTCGCCGAGCGGCACGACCTGCCGTCGAACCGGGTGCTGCTCACGGCCGGCGCGGCGGAGGCGTTCGTGCTGCTGGCGCGGGCGCTGGAGGTGCGGCGGCCGGTGGTGGTGCACCCGCAGTTCACCGAGCCGGAGGCGGCGCTGCGGGACGCCGGGCACGAGGTGGGCCGGGTGGTGCTGCGCGAGGAGGACGGCTTCCGGCTGGATCCGGCGGCGGTGCCCGAGGACGCGGACCTGGTGGTGATCGGGAACCCCACGAACCCGACCTCGGTGCTGCATCCGGCCGCGTCGATCGCGGCGCTCGCCCGGCCGGGGCGGACGCTGGTGGTGGACGAGGCGTTCATCGACGCGGTGCCGGGCGAGCGGGAGTCGCTGGCCGGTCGGACCGACGTGCCGGGGCTGGTGGTGCTGCGGAGCCTCACCAAGACCTGGGGGCTCGCCGGGCTGAGGATCGGTTACGTGCTCGCGGAGCCGGAGACGGTCGCGGCCCTGGAGCGGGTGCAGCCGCTGTGGCCGGTGTCGACGCCGGCCCTGGTGGCGGCGGAGGCGTGCATGTCGCGGGCGGCGCTCGCGGAGGCCGAGCACGCGGCGCACCGGATCGGGGTGGAGCGGACCCATCTGCTCGCCGGTCTGGCGGAGTTCGACGAGGTGCGGACGGTGGCGGGGTCCGAGGGTCCCTTCGTGCTGATCCGGATCGACGGGGCCGACGCGGTGCGGGAGACGCTGCGGTCGCTGGGGTTCGCGGCCCGCCGGGGCGACACGTTCCCGGGGCTCGACCGGAACTGGCTGCGGCTCGCGGTGCGGGACCGGGCGACGACGAACCGTTTCCTCCAGGCCCTGGACCAGGCGCTCCTGATCGGCGGCTGAGGGGCGCGGACGAAGGGGTTCGGGGAGGGCGACGCGGTCGCCCTCCCCGAACCCCTTTCCTTCCCCCTGCCCCGGCGCCCCCCGGCGCCTCCCCCTCGGGCCGTCAGTCGCGCGAGCGGGCGCGCGAGCGGGTCAGCGCGAGGGCGCCGCCGCCCGCCACGAGGAGGGCGAGGGCTCCGGCCGCGAGGTACGGGGTGGTGGAGCTGCCGCCGGTCTCGGCGAGGTTCTCGGTGGGCGTGCTGCCGCCGTTGTTGGTCTTGATGCCGCCCGCTTCGCTGGGCTCGGCGGAGGGCCGCTGGGTGGGCTGCTCGGAGGGGCGCTCACTGGGCTGCTCCGTCGGCCGCTCGGTGGGCTTCTGCGTCGGGGCGGCGCCCTTCGGCGTCTCGCAGGTGGCCTGGGCGAGGGTCACGGTGCCGTTGACCTCGGCCACGCCGAGCTTCAGCGGGTTGACCTCCACCTTGAGTTCGAGCGCGGTGGCGGCCGCGGTGCGGGAGGTCGTGGAGGTGCGGGAGAGGTCGAGGGTCACGTCGCCGACGCCGGGGACCTTGACCTGGGTCCGGCCGCCGGTGGTCAGGGTGGTCTTCTTCCCGAAGACGGTGACGTGGCCGAGGACGTTGGACTCGGCGACCGGCTTCCGGCCCGTCTCGCACAGCGCCTTGGAGGTGACCTTCTGGACCTCGATGAGGGAGAGCGCGGGGATGCCGGGGACGTGGACCCGCGCCTTGACCAGGTTCACGTACCCCTCGGCCTTGCCCTCGTCCACGGTGGCCTTCGAGGTGGCGACGTCGGCGGCGAGGATGTCGATCGGCTTCCCGCCCTCGGCCCCCTGGACCTTCACGGAGAGCGCGGTCTCGCTCTCCGTCCGCGGCGCCTTGACCTCGTTGAGGGAGGCCCGGACGGGCACGTCGACCGTCTTGCCGAGGAGGGAGACGTCGAGGCCGGTCCGCAGGACGACGGCGGTGGCACGCCCTTCGCCGCCCGTGGCGTGCGCCGCGGGGGCGGCGAGGAGCACGGGGCCGACGACCAGCGCGGCGACGGTCGCGGCGGCGGCGGTACGGCGTGCGGGCATGCGGAAGGTGTTGCTGTTCAAGATGGTGGAACCCCCACAGGAGACATGGCGTCGCCGGCCGCTCACCGCGGGGACGGCGGGTCGGTGCGGCCTCGGCGACTTGAGACACCGGAATCTTTACGCACGGAGAGTGAACTGGCAGTCGCCTGACGTGAGTTCACTCCAAAGGGGGGTTTCCGTGCTCTTTTTCGATTCTTTGGGACACAACCGTTCCCGCACGCCCCACGTCTTTCGCACGGGGCGACGTGTGCGGATTGGGTGAGAACGACGCACGGCGCCCCCGCGTCACGGATCGTCAACCCGGTGCACGCGGCCGACCCACCGCTCCTGTAGATTAATTTAGGACAGCCTTACCTAATAAAATCTACGCGGACATGGACGGGATCGGGGTCTCCGTGAGCATCGAGGTCTACCGGGACGCCTGGGGCGTCCCGCATCTGCGCGCCGCCGACCCGGACGAACTCGCCTTCGCCCAGGGCCGGGTCACCGCCCGCGACCGCGCCTGGCAGCTGGAGGTCGAACGGCACCGGGCCCAGGGCACCAGCGCCGCCTTCCTGGGCGCCGCCGAGGTCGCCTGGGACACCTTCGCCCGGCAGGCCCGGCTCGCCGACACCGCCCGCCGCTGCTTCGAGCACCTCGACCGCACCGACGCGGAGACGGCGGCCTGGGTACGCGCGTACGTGGCCGGCGTCAACGACGGCCTCGCGGACGGCGCCCGGCGCGCACCCGAGTTCGCGGCGACCGGACTCGCACCCGGCCGGTGGGAGCCCTGGACCCCGCTCGCCGTCTGGCTCTCCACCCACATCCTCTTCGCCGGCTTCCCCACCAAGCTGTGGCGGGACCGGGTCGCCCGGCGGCTCGGCGAGGAGTGGACGGAGCTCTTCGCGACGGACGGCCCCGGCACGGCGGGATCCAACGGCTGGGTGGTGTCCGGCGAACGGACCGCGAGCGGGGCGGCCCTGGTCGCCGGCGACCCGCACCGGTTCATCGAGGCCCCCGGCGTCTACCAGCAGATCCGGCTCTCCTGCCCCGCGTACGACGTGGTCGGCCTCGCCGTGCCCGGTGTCCCCGGCCTCGCCCACTTCGGCCACACCGGAGCCGTGGCCTGGGCCATCACCAACGCGATGGCCGACTACCAGGACCTGTACCGGGAACGGCTGCACCGGCTCCCCGACGGGACCGTGGAGGCGGTCGGCCCCGAGGGCCGGCGCCCCGCCGCCGCGCACACCGAGACGATCGAGGTCGCGGGCGCGGAACCGGTCGAGATCGAGGTGATCGAGACCGACCGGGGCCCGGTGGTCATCGGCGCGGACGGCGCGCCCGCCGACGGCGACCCCGCCTCCGGCTGGGAGGCCGTCGCGCTGCGCCACCCGCCCCGGGTCACCGGGGAGCTCGGCTTCGGGGTGCTGCCCGCGCTGCTGCGGGCCCGGACCGTCGCCGACGTGGACGCGGCCCTCGACGGCTGGGTCGAGCCGGTGAACGTCGTCCAGGCCGCCGACACCGCGGGCGGACTCCTGCACCGGGCCGCCGGCCACGTGCCCGTGCGGGACCGCGCCAACTCCCTGCGCGTCGTGCCCGCCTGGGACCCGGCGCACGCCTGGGAGGCCGCGCCCGCCCCGCTGCCGCGCGCCGAGGTGCGCGGCCACGCGGTGATGGCCAACGCCCGCGGGCTCGCCGCGCCCCTGGGCGTCGAGTTCGCGCCGCCGCACCGGGCGGCCCGGATCGCCGAGCTGCTCGACGCCTCGGCGGCCTGGACCGCGGAGGCGACCGCCGCCGTCCACATGGACACCGACAACCCCTCGGCGGCCCGGCTCCTGGCGAAGGTGGCGGGGAACGGCGACGGCCTCTCCCCCGCCGCCGCGGCGGTCCGCGAGCAGCTGCTCGGCTGGGACCGGCGGATGGACGCCGAGAGCACCGGAGCCGGGCTCTACGCCGCCGTGCGCGGGGCCGTGGTGCGCCGGCTCGCCGGCCACGAGGCGTTCGCCGCGCTGCGCGAACCCGCCCCGTACCCCGAGGTGTTCCGGCCCTGGCTGGCGCTCGGCCCGCGGGTCGCCTACGCCCTGGAGACCCTGCTCACAGCCGGTCCCGTGCCGGCCGCGGACATCGACCGGATCGTGCGCGAGGCGCTCGACGAGGTCGGGGCGGGCGCACCGCCCGCGGCCTGGGGCACCACCCACCGGCTCGCGCCCTGGCAGGCGCTGCCCGACGCCGACGACGACCGCTGGCCGGGGCTCGGCGGCGACCACGACTGCGTGCTCTCCACGTCCAGCGTGCCCGGGTGGACCGACCGCAGCGCCCGCGCGTCCGCCGCCCGCTACGTCTGGGACCTCGGCGACCGCGAGCGGAGCCGCTGGATCGTGCCGTTCGGCGCGTCCGGCGTCCCCGGCGACCCGCACCACCACGACCAGCTCCCCCTGTGGCTGCGGGGCGGACTCGCCCCCGTCGTCACCGACTGGGACCGGCTCACCGAAGAGAAGGAATCCGCATGACCACCGCCGTGTACGAACGGACCGTCGAAGGCTTCGGCACCGTCCGCATCGCCCCCGTCGACCCCGACCGGGACGCCCCGCTCATCCACGGCTGGGTGAACGAGGACCGGGCCCGCTTCTGGGGCATGGGCGGCACGAGCGTCGAGCAGGTCCGCGACACCTACGCGCACCTCGACTCGCTCACCACCCACCACGGCTACCTGGTCACCCGCGACGACGTGCCCGTCGCCCTCTTCCAGACGTACGACCCCGAGGCCGACCGGGTCGGCGAGTGCTACGAGGTCCTGCCCGGCGACATCGGCGTCCACCTGCTCCTGGCGCCCAGCGCCGCGCCCGAGCCCGGGTTCTCGGGCCGGCTGCTCGTCGCGCTGATCGACTTCGCCCTGCGCGACCGCACCCGGATCGTGGTCGACCCGGACGCGGCCAACGAGAAGGCCGTCGCCCGGATGGTCCGGGCCGGCTTCGAACCGGGCCCGGTGGTCGTGCTGCCCGAGGTGGACCTGCCGGAGGTCTTCATCCCGGAGAAGAAGGCCCGGCTCGCCTTCCTCACCCGCTGACGGGCCGGCCGGTCAGCCGACCACCCGGCCGTTGACGACGACCCGCCGCGGCGCCGCGAGGACGCGGACGTCCGCGCGCGGGTCCTCGCCGTAGACGACGAGGTCGGCCGGGGCGCCCTCCTCCAGGGAGGGGCGGCCGAGCCAGGCCCTGGCCCGCCAGGCGGTGGCCGCGAGCGCGTCGATCGGCGGGATGCCGGCCCGGGTCAGCTCCTCGACCTCCTCGGCGACGAGCCCGTGGGCGAGGGAGCCGCCCGCGTCGGTGCCGACGAAGACGGGGACGCCCGCGTCGAAGGCGGCGCGGACCGTGTCGTACCGCCGCTCGTGCAGCCTGCGCATGTGGGCCGACCAGCGGGGGAACTTCTCCTGGCCGCCGTCGGCGAGGTGCGGGAAGGTCGCGATGTTGACCAGGGTCGGGACGATGGCGACGCCCCGCTCGGCGAACAGCGGGATGGTGTCCTCGGTGAGGCCCGTGGCGTGCTCGATGCAGTCGATGCCCGCCTCGACGAGGTCCCGGAGCGAGTCCTCGGCGAAGCAGTGCGCGGTGACGCGGGCGCCGAGCCGGTGCGCCTCCGCGATGGCCGCCTCGACCTCGGCGCGCGGCCAGCAGGCGGTGAGGTCGCCCACCTCGCGGTCGATCCAGTCGCCGACGAGCTTGACCCAGCCGTCGCCGCGGCGGGCCTCCCTCCCGACGTACGCGACGAGGTCGGCGGGCTCGATCTCGTGGGCGTAGTTGCGGATGTAGCGGCGGGTGCGGGCGATGTGCCGGCCGGCGCGGATGACCTTGGGGAGGTCCTCGCGGTCGTCGATCCAGCGGGTGTCGGAGGGCGAGCCGGCGTCCCGGATCAGCAGGGTGCCGGCGTCCCGGTCGGTGAGTGCCTGCTTCTCGCTGGTGGCGTCGTCGACGGGGCCGTGCCGGTCGAGGCCGACGTGGCAGTGGGCGTCGACGAGTCCGGGCAGCGCCCAGCCCTCGACGGTCACCGCATCGGCGGCGGGCCGGTCGAAGGTGATCCGCCCGCCGACGCACCACAGTTCGTCGCGTACGTCCTCCGGGCCGACGAGCACCCGCCCCTTCACGTGCAGCACCGCGTGATCGCTCATGCCTGCACTCTACGAGCCGCCGCCCGGGTCCCGGGCGGCGATGTCCGTCACGTCCGCGCCGTGGCCGCCGGGCCCCTCACGGGCGCCAGTCGGCCTGCAGGTCGTGCGAGTCGGCCTTGGTGAGCTGGGTGAGCCCGGTGCCGTCGGCCCTGACGAGGAAGAGGTGCTCGGGGTCCGCGTCGTCGGTGCCGCCGCGGGTGAAGACCAGGCGCCTGCCGTCCGGCGACCAGGAGGGGTACCTGTCGTTGGCGGCGGCCGAGGTGACGCGGTACGTTCCCGTGCCGTCGGGGGCGACGACGTGGAGGTGGGCGAAGCCGGTGGAGTCGACGCGGCTGAACACGATCCGGTTGCCGCGCGACCAGTCGGGCGTCCAGTCCCGCGAACCCGCTCCGGTGATCGGCGTCTGGGCCAGGGTGGACAGCTGGATCCGGACGAGCCTGCTGTTCCCCGACGCGTCCGCGCGGCTGAAGGCGAGGTGCTTCCCGTCCGGGGACCACGTCGGGTGGTACTCGTCGGCCGCGGTGTGGGTGAGCCGCGTGGCCGGGGTGCCGTCGGCGTCCGCCACGTAGATCTCGCGCTCGGTGCCGACCGGCAGGGAGTACGCGATCCGCTTGCCGTCCGGGGACCAGGCGGGGTCGGAGGCGCCCGCGGTGCCGGGCACGGACTTCAGGTCGCCGCCCGCCCCGTTCATCGTCCAGATGCCGTCGACGGCGCCGCCGGAGCCGTAGCGGAGGAACGCCACCCGCTTGCCGTCGGGGGACCACTGGGGCATCACGTCGCTGATGGCGGGGGTGTGGGTGAGCTTGGTCGGCTTGCCGCCGCAGGGGGCGATCGCGTACAGGTCCTCGACGGGTGCCGCCGCGTCGTAGCGGGCGAAGACGATCGGGCGGGCCGAGACCGCCCACGCGCCCGCCGCCGCGCCCGCGTCCCCCGAGGCGCCCAGGGTCAGCGGTACGGCCAGGGCGAGCGCCGCGGCGGCCGCCACCGCCCGGCGCCGCAGTGTTCTGTCGGCCCTGTCGGCCCTGTCGGTGCTCCGGACCACGGTGTCCACCCCGATTCCTCCCGGCGGCTCCCGCGGCGCCGCTCCGGTCCGCAACATCCCACCGGCGGGGCGGCGGGGGAAGCGGCGGAGCCCGGCGGTGCGCGCCTTGTGACGTGTTCCGCACACCCTCGTGACGGCGCGGGGTGCGTGGACGGGGTGGCTGCGCCGCGCCCGCGCCCGCGGGGCGCTTAGGCTGGCACGAGCCCGATCCGATGTATGCGACACGCATGCGCCGACGAAGAAGGAACCCCCGTGACCGTGACACATCCGCTCCTGGACCTGGCCCCGCTGACCGCCGCGCACTTCGCGTCGATCGAGCGGCGGGTGGCCGCGCTGCTCTCCACGGAGCAGGACGTGGTGATCACCCAGGGCGAGGCGCTGCTGCCGCTGGAGGGGTGCATCCGGAGCGGGGCGCGGGCCGGTTCGACCGCGCTGAACGTCGTCACCGGTCCGTACGGGCAGACCTTCGGCAACTGGCTGCGGGACTGCGGGGCGACCGTGGTCGACCTGGAGGTGCCCTTCCACACGGCGGTGACGGCCGCTCAGGTGGAGCAGGCGCTCGCCGAGCACCCGGAGATCGACTTCGTGTCGCTGGTGCACGCGGAGGCGGCGACCGGGAACACGAACCCGGTGGCGGAGATCGGCGAGGTCGTGCGGGCGCACGGCGCGCTGTTCTACCTGGACGCGGTGGCGTCGATCGGCGCGGAGCCGGTGCTGCCGGACGCGTGGGGCGTGGACATGTGCATCATCGGCGCGCAGAAGGCGATGGGCGGGCCGGCGGGCGTGTCCGCGGTGTCGGTGAGCGCGCGGGCCTGGGAGCGGTTCGCCGCCAACCCGGCGGCCCCGCGCCGCTCGTACCTCTCCCTCCTCGACTGGAAGGAGCGCTGGATCGACGGCGGCCGCAAGGCGCTGCTGCACGCGCCGGCGCAGCTGGAGATGCTGGCCCTGGAGGCCTGTGTGGAGCGGATCGAGGCGGAGGGTCTGGACGCGCTGATGGCGCGTCACGCCTCGGCGGCGGCCGCGACCCGGGCGGGCGCGCTGGCGCTGGGCGGCGGTCTCGAACCGTACGTGTACGAGGCGCGGGACGCGGCGCCGGTGGCGACGACGCTGCGCGTCCCGGCCGGTCTCGACGCCTCCGAGCTGGTGGCCAAGGCCCTGGCGGCCGACCCGTCGCTGCCGCTGATCGCCGGCGGCGGGGCGCTGGCCAAGGAGATGATCCGGGTCAACCACTACGGCGTGGACGCGACGCCGGGCGCCGTGCAGTCCTCGCTCGCCGCCCTCGGCGCGGCGCTCGGCGAGTCGGGCCGCACGGTGGACCTGGAGGGCGCGCGCCGCGCGGTCACCGAGGCCTGGAACTAGGCGGTACCACACGGAAGGGGGCGGGGTCCGGTGCCGGGCCGCCGCCCCCTTCCGCGTGTCCGGCGTCAGAGGGCGGGGTAGTCCGTGTAGCCCTGGGGGCCGCCGGCGTACATGGTGGCACTGTCCAGGGTGTTGTAGGGGCCGTCGTTGCGCAGGCGGGCGGGCAGGTCGGGGTTGGCGATGAAGAGCCGGCCGTACGCGACGAGGTCGGTGGTGCCGTCCTCGATCAGGGCGAGGGACGCGGCGTCGGTCTCGCCCTCGGTGGCCGGGTTGAGGATGAAGGTGCCGGCGAACCGCTTGCGCAGGTCGAGGACGAGCGGGCGGCGTTCGGGGGCGGTCTCCAGGACGTGGAGGTAGGCGATGCCGACGGGCTCGATGGCGGTGAGCAGGGCGGCGTAGAGCTCGTCGGTGTCGGTCTCGCTGATGTCGTTGAGCGTGTTGGCCGGGGAGATGCGCAGGCCGGTGCGCTCGGGGCCGATCTCGGCGGCGACGGCCTTGACGACCTCGACGGCGAAGCGGATGCGGTTCTCGACGGAGCCGCCCCACTCGTCGGTGCGGTGGTTGGAGCCGGAGGCGAGGAACTGCTGGATCAGGTAGCCGTTGGCGCCGTGGATCTCGACGCCGTCGAAGCCGGCCTCGACGGCGTTGCGGGCGGCGGAGGCGAAGCCGGCGACGGCCTCGCGCACCTGGTCGCCGGTGAGTTCGCGCGGGGTGACGAAGTCCTTGGGGCCCTCGTGGGTGTAGACCTGGCCGGCGGCGGCGACGGGCGAGGGGCCGACGGGGTGGAGGTCGCCGTCGAGCAGGTCGGGGTGGCCGATGCGGCCGGAGTGCATCAGCTGGGCGAAGATCCTTCCGCCGCGCTCGTGCACGGCGGTGGTGACCTCGCGCCAGGCGGCGATCTGCGCGCGGCTGTGCAGTCCGGGGGTGTCGGGGTAGCCCTGGCCCTCGGGGACGGGCTGGACGCCCTCGGTGATGATCAGTCCGGCGGAGGCGCGCTGGGCGTAGTACTCGGCGACGACCGCCGTGGGGGTGCCGTCCTGGCCGTTGGCGCGGCTGCGGGTCATGGGGGCCATCGCGATGCGGTTGGCGAGGCGGGTCCCGGCGAGGTCGATGGGGTCGAATGCAGTGGTCACGGCTGTCCCTCACATGAATATGTGGTCGGCCAACTAATCGGGCCGATGCCACTGTAACCCATTTACTTGGCCAGCCAAGATAATCCGTGGCCCAAGGTAATCTTGAGGACGAGAACCGTCCCGAGGAGCCCGCGATGCCAGGAACCGACCCCGTCTGCACCGCCTCGTCCACCGAGCCGCGGCCCCCCGCCGCGTGCGGCGGGACGGTCAGCCACACCCTGGCGTGGGTCGCTCGCCTGCACCGGATCGCCATGGGCCGGCGACTGCGGGACCTCGGCCTCTACCCGGGCCAGGAACTGATGATGATGCGCCTGTGGGACTGCGGGGCGGTCCGCCAGTCGGAGCTCATCCAGTCCCTCGGCCTCGACCCCTCGACCGTGACGAAGATGCTCCAGCGCCTGGAGCAGTGCGGATACGTCCGCCGCAGCCAGGACCCCGCCGACCGCCGCGCGGTCCTGGTCGAGGCGACGGAGCGGGGCGCCGCCCTGCGCGCCGGGGTCGAGGGCGCCTGGACGGACCTGGAGGAGCGCACCCTGGCCGGGCTCGCCCCGGCCGACCGCGCGGAACTCGCCCGCCTGCTCGGCCTCGTGGGCGACAACCTGGCCGAGGAGGCGGGCGAGGAGGTCGCCTGCCCGCCCGCGCCGGGCGCCGTCTGCTGACACCGGGGCGAGCTGAAGCCGTCGGGGCAGGGGCTTCGGGCCGGGCGCGGCCGTCGGGGTGAGCAGGGCAGGCGGGGCGGGGCCGTCGGAGCGGGCGCGGCCGTCGGGCCGGCTCAGCCCGCCAGGACGTCCAGGGCGCGGTCCACGTCCGCCGTCGTGTTGTACAGGTGGAAGGAGGCCCGCAGGTTGCCCGCGCGGTCCGAGAGCAGGACGTCGGCCGCCCGCAGCGCGTCGGCCCGGTCGCCGAGGCCGGGGACGGCGACGACCGTCGAATCGTCCATGACGGGCGCGTGGCCGAGGTCGAGGAGCCCGGCGCGGAAGCGGGCCGCGAGCCCCTTGTCGTGGGCCTCGATCCGCTCGATGCCGATCTCCTCCAGGAGCGCGAGCGAGCGGGCCGCCCCGTGGTACGCGAGGAACGTCGCGGGCTCGTCGAAGCGGCGCGCGGAGCGGGCCAGTTCGCGGACCGGGCCGTAGCTGTTCACCCACAGCTCCTCGCCCGTGACCCAGTTGGCGTGGATGGGGAGGATCGAGTCCTGCGCCTCCTCGGTGACGGTGAGGAAGGACGCGCCGCGCGGGCACAGCAGGTACTTGTAGCCGCCGGTGACCGTGTAGTCCCACTCCCCCGCGTACAGCGGCAGCCAGCCGGCGGACTGGGTGGCGTCCAGGAGCGTGCGGGCGCCGTGGGCCGCCGCCGCCTCCCGCACCGCGGCGGAGTCGGCCGTCCGCCCGTCCGCCGACTGCACGGCGGAGAACGCGACGAGCGCGGTCCCGGGACGGACGGACTCGGCGAGCCGCTCCAGGGGCACGAACCGGATCTTGAGGTCGCCGCGGATCGTGAACGGGGTGATGACGGACGAGAAGTCGCCCTCGGGGAACAGGATCTCCGCGCCCGCGGGCATCGACTGGGCGATCATCCCGCAGTGCACGGCGACCGAGCTGCCGACGGCCACCCGCTCGGCGGGGACGTGGACCAGCCGGCCGTAGGTCGCCCGGGCCTCGTCGACGACGTCGAAGCTGCCGGCGCCGTCGGAGCGGCCGTCGGCGGTCTCCTCGGCGAGCAGCGTGACGGCCTCGACGCTCCGCCGCGGCAGCAGACCGCAGGCGGAGGTGTTCAGGTACGTCTTCTTGGGCGCGAACTCGGCGCCGCCGAGCGGCTGGTCAAGGGCATCCATGTCCCCACCATGGATTCCCCACGATCACCCGTCAATGGCGACTCGACCGTGGGGAGATCCAAGCCGCGCTTATCCTCGCAGGTCAGAGTATCCGCAGGTCAGGCCGTCAGGCCTGGGGAACCTCGCAGGCTCCGTCCGGTCCGCAGACCTCCGCGTCGGCACCGACCGGCTGGAGCGCCCGGCCCTGCCAGGCCTGTTCGAGGGCCTGGGTGAAGACCTCGGCGGGCTGGCCGCCGGAGACGCCGTAGCGGCGGTCGAGGACGAAGAACGGCACGCCGTTGGCGCCGAGCTCGGCGGCCTCGCGCTCGTCCTCCCGTACGGCGTCGGCGTACGCGGTCCCGTCGGCGAGGACGGCCCGCACCTCGGTCTCGTCGAGGCCGGCCTCGACGCCGAGCGCCACCAGGGTCCCGGCGTCGAAGACGGAGCGCTCCTCGGCGAAGTGGGCGCGGTAGGCCAGGTCGAGCAGCTCGCTCTGCCGGCCGTGCGCCTTGGCGAGGTGGAGCAGCCGGTGGATGTCGAAGGTGTTGCCGTGGTCGCGGCCCTCGGTCAGGTAGGCGAGGCCTTCGGAGTGCGCGTTGGAGGCGACGTGCGCCTCCATGGCGCGGGCCTCGTCGAGGGTGCGGCCGTACTTCTTCGCCAGCATGTCGAGGACGGGTGCCCGGTCGCCCTTGGGGCTGTTCGGGTCGAGCTCGAAGGAGCGGTGCACGACCTCGACGTCGTCGCGGTGGGCGAAGGCCGCCAGCCCCTTCTCGAAGCGGGCCTTGCCGATGTAGCACCAGGGGCAGGCGATGTCGCTCCAGATCTCGACGCGCATGTGACTTCTCTCCGAGGGGTGCCGGTGGGTGTTCCGTACGGTCGAACGCCCCGGCCGGCCTCCCTCATTCCTCGTCCGGCCCCAGTGTGAGCCGGAGCACGAGGTGGTCGCCGTCGCGCGGGTGCTCCGGGTCCGGGGTCCAGCCGTGGGCGGCGTAGAAGGCCTGGGCGCGCTCGTTCTTCTCGAAGACCTCCAGGCGGGCGCCGGTCACCCCGGCCTCGCGCCAGGCGTCGACGCAGGCGGCGTGGAGTTCGGCGCCGACTCCGACGCGCCAGCGGGAGGGCAGGACGTGCAGCTGGGAGAGGGTCATGACGCCGTCCCTGACGCCGGACGCGGCGATGCCGACGACCCGGCCGCCGCGCTCGGCACACAGCACCCGGCCGCCGTCGACGGCCGCCGCCCAGGCCGCCCGGGAGCGCGCCAGCGCCTCGGGCCCCTCGAAGTCGGCGTCGGGGACGTGGCCGCGGTAGTAGGTGGCGCGGGCCTCGGTGTGGAGGGCGACGACGGCGTCGAGGTCGTCCGCGGTGGCGAGTCTGATCATGACCTCTCAGGACGCGGCGGACACGGCCCCGGTTCCGGTGGCGGCCCCGCCGGACGGCTCAGGCCCGGGGTCCGCCGGACGGCTCAGGCCCGGGGTCCGCCGGACGGCTCAGGCCCGGGGTCCGCCGTACGGCTCAGGCCCGGGGTCCGCCGTACGGCTCAGGTCCGGGGTCCGCCGGACGACCCGGGGCTCCGCCGGACGGTCCGGGGCTCCGCCGGACGGCCTCGGACTCCCTCAGGCGGTCCCGGCCTCCGCCGGACGGCCCGGGGCTCCGTCAGACTGTCCAGGGCTCACTCGGACCGTCCCGGCCCCCGTGGGACGGTCCGCGCCCGTGAGCCGGTTGAACGAGGAGCGGTAGGCGCTCGGGGTGAGGCCGGTGCGGCGCAGGAGGTGGCCGCGCAGGGAGTCCGCGGTGCCGAGGCCGCTGGCGCGGGCCACCTGGTCCATGGCGAGCGGGGTGGTCTCCAGGAGCTCCTTCGCCCGCTCGACGCGCTGGTGCAGCAGCCACTGGAGCGGGCTGACGCCGGTCTCGGCGTGGAAGCGGCGCGAGAGGGTGCGGACGGAGACCCCGGCGTGCCGGGCGAGGTCGGTGAGGCCGAGCGGTTCGTCGAGGTGCGCCATGGCCCACGCGCGGGTGTCGGCGAACGAGACCCCCCGCTCGGGCGGCAGCGGGGTCTGGGTGAACTGGGCCTGGCCGCCGGGACGTACGGGTGCGACGAGGGCGAGCCGCGCGACGGTGTTGGCGACGGCGGCGCCGTGGTCGGTGCGGATGACGTGCAGGCAGAGGTCGATGCCCGCCGCGTACCCGGAGGAGGTGAGGACGGGACCGTCCTGGACGAACAGCACGTCGCCCTGGAGGCCGACGGCCGGGTGCCGGTCGGCGAGTTGCTGCCGGTACGCCCCGTACGTCGTCGCCGCCCGGCCGTCGAGCAGTCCGGCCTCGGCGAGCGCGAAGGCTCCGGTGCAGAGGAAGGCGATCCGCTTGCCCGCGGCGGCGGCCCCGCGCAGCGCGTCCAGGACGCGCGGGTCGGTGTCGGTGGCGGCGCCGCTGCCCGCGAGGACGACGGTGTCGGCGCCGGCCACGGCGTCGAGGCCGTGCGGGACGACCAGGTCGAGGCCGCCGGTGGTGGCGACGGGCCCGGGGTCGGGGGTGCAGATGACCGTCTCGTACCCGGGCCGGCCGTCGATCTCGACCTTGCCGAACAGCATCTCGGGGATGGCCAGGTTGAACATCGAGACGGGCGGGACGGCGATCACGGCGACGCTCCGGACGGCCCGGGTGCGGGGCTCGACGGTCATGGCCAGAACCTCCGGGCATATGGCATTCGGGCCACTACTGTACGTACCCGCCCGTCACGAAGCTGGGCGCATGTCCTCGACAGCCCGTACCGCGCTCCCCGTCCCCCGTCCGCCCACCGCCGCTCCCGGGCGCTCCCCCGGCCCCGCCCTGGCCACCGCGATGCTCGGGTTCGCGCTCATCACCCTCGACACCTCGGTCGTCAACGTGGCGCTGCCCGCGATCGGCGCCGACCTGCGGGCCGGGATGTCCGGCCTCTCGTGGGTGGTCGACGCGTACACGCTGGCCTTCGCCGCGCTGCTGCTCTCCAGCGGGGCGCTCGCGGACCGGGTCGGGGCGAGCCGGGCGTACGGGGCCGGGGTCGTGCTCTTCACCCTCGCCTCGGCCGCCTGCGGCATCGCCCCCGGGCTTCCGGCGCTGCTCGGTGCCCGCGCGGTGCAGGGCGTGGCGGCGGCCGTGATGCTGCCGGCCTCGCTGGCCCTCGTCCGGGAGGCGTACGGCGATCCGGGGCGACGGGCCCGGGCGGTGTCGCTGTGGGCGGCGGGCGGCACGGTCGCGGTGGCGCTCGGCCCGGTCGCGGGCGGGGCGCTGACGACGGCCTGGAGCTGGCGCGGCGTCTTCTTCGTCAACCTCCCCCTCGGGCTCGCCGCCCTCGTCCTGCTGGCCCGGGTGGCCCGCTCGGAGCAACGGCCGGCCCCGCTCGACCTGCCGGGGCAGCTGACGGCGGTGGGGGCGCTCGGGGCGCTGACCTTCGCCGCCGTCGAGGGCGGCCCGGAGGCGTGGTGGGCGCTGGGGGTCGCGGTGGTCTCGTTCGCCGCGTTCCTCCTGATCGAGGCGCGGCGGCGGCACCCGATGGTGCCCCTCGCGCTGTTCCGGAACACGACGGTGGCGGTCGCGGTGGCGGCGGGCTCGGCGAACAGCGTGGCCTTCTACGGCATGCTCTTCGTCTTCAGCCTCTTCTTCCAGCAGGTCCTCGGTCTGTCGGCGCTCGGCGCGGGGCTGATGTTCCTGCCGATGGCGGGGCTGCTCGCCGGGGTGAACGTCCTCTCGGCGCGGGTGGCGGCGCGGTACGGGGCGAAGGTCCCGATCGTGGTGGGCCAGGTGGTGGCGGTGGCCGGTCTGCTCGGCCTGCTCACCGTGGACGCGGAATCCTCCCGGGCGGCCCAGGCCCTGCTGCTGGTGCCGCTCGCGCTCGGCGCGGGCTTCTCCCTGCCGCCGCTGATCGCCTCGATGATGGAGGCCGTCCCCGCGGAGCGCGCCGGCACGGCGGCGGGGCTCCTGAACGCGGTCCGGCAGACGGCGGGCGGCCTCGCCGTCGCGGTGTTCGGGTCCCTCGCGGCCCGGGACCTCACGGCGGCCCTGCGGACCGGCCTCCTCGTCAGCGCCGCCCTGCTGGCCCTGACGACCCTGGCGTCGCTGCGCCTGCCGGGCCGCCGGGGCTGAGCAACAGGACCCCCGAGCGGGTCACGCGCCCTTGGGGTACCGGCCCGGCGCCACGCCGTACTCGACCTTGAAGGCCTTGGCGAAGGCGAACTCCGAGGAGTGTCCCGAGCGTTGGGCCACGACGCGGAGCGGGAGGTCGGCGGAGCGGAGGAGGCGGCCGGCCGCGGTCATGCGCCACCAGGTGAGGTGGGCGAGGGGGCGCGGCCGACGAGGGCGGCGGGCGAAGGGGGCGCGGGGCTGCGGGACGGCTCCCTGGCGCCGGTGATCGCCGAGACCCTCGAGGGTCTGGAGCGGATCGCCGACGCCCACCGGCTGATGGAGTCGAACACGCACCTGGGGAAGATCGTGGTGCGGGTGGGGCACTGAGGCTCAGCGCCTCGGCACGCCCAGCGGGTTGTCGTCGCGGAGCTCCGGCGGGAGGAGCCGGTCGGGGGTGGACTGGTAGGTGACCGGGCGCAGCCAGCGCTCGATCGCGGTCGCGCCGACGGAGGTGCTGGTGGAGGTGGTGGCCGGGTAGGGGCCGCCGTGGTGCTGGGCGGGCGCGACGGCGACGCCGGTGGGCCAGCCGTTGACGAGCACGCGGCCGGCCAGCGGGGTGAGTTCGGCGAGCAGCGGGGCGGCGTCGGGGTCCCCGGCGTCCTCCGCGGCGATGTGCAGGGTGGCGGTGAGGTTGCCGGGCAGCAGGCGGAGGACGGCGGTGACCTCCTCGCGGGAGGAGTAGCGGGCGACGACGGTGACGGGGCCGAAGCACTCCTCCAGGAGGAGGAGGAGGTGGCCGCCTCCGGCGAGCCGGTCGGCGTCGACGTCGAGGACGCCGGCGCTGACGGTGTGCTCGCCGCCCGCGCCGGGCGTCACGGTGGTGCGCACCCCGTCGAGCGCGGCCCGCTCGGCGACGCCGGAGACGAAGGCGTCCCGCATCCGGTGGTCGAGCATCACGGCCGGTTCGGTCTCGCTGACCGCGGCGGTGAGCGCGGCGAGGAAGCGGTCGCCGTCCTCGCCGCGGGGGGCCAGGACGAGGCCGGGCTTGGTGCAGAACTGGCCCGCGCCCAGGGTCATGGAGCCGGCGAGGCCGCCGCCGATCTCCTCGGCCCGCTCCCCGGCGGCGGCCGGGGTGACGACGACCGGGTTGAGGGAGCCGAGTTCGCCGTGGAAGGGGATGGGTGCGGGGCGGGCGGCGGCCGCGTCGAAGAGGGCCCGGCCGCCGCGGATCGAGCCGGTGAAGCCGGCGGCCGCGACGAGCGGGTGGCGGACGAGCTCGACGCCCGCGTCGAAGCCGTGGACGAGGACGACGACGTCCTCGGGGAGGCCGGTCTTGGCGGCGGCCCGGCGCAGCAGGGTGGCGCAGAGTTCGGAGGTGGCCGGGTGGTCGGGGTGGGCCTTGACCACGACGGGGCAGCCGGCCGCGAGGGCGCTGGCGGTGTCGCCGCCGGGGACGGAGAAGGCGAGCGGGAAGTTGCTTGCGGCGTAGACGGCGACGACGCCGAGCGGGATCTTCCAGCGCCGCAGGTCGGGCCGGGGCGGGGTGGCGGCGGGGTCGGGGAGGTCGATCCGCACGTCGAGGAAGGAGCCCTCCTCGACGACGTCGGCGAAGGCCCTCAACTGGGCTGTGGTGCGGGCGAGTTCGCCGGTGAGGCGGACGGGCCCGAGGGCGGTCTCGGCGTCGGCGGCCTCGGCGATCTGCTCGCCGGCCCCGTCGAGGAGGTCGGCGGCGGTACGGAGGAAGGCGGCCCGCGCGGTGCGGTCGGCGAGCGCCTCGCGGGTGGCGTGCGCCGCCCGGACGGCCCGGTCGACCTCGTCCTTCGTGGCCTCCACCGCAACCTGTTCGCGCGGCTTCCCCGTCCGGGGGTCCACACTCCACACTGGTTCTGCCGCCACCGCCACGCCCCTGTTCGCTATTCTGAACACAGTTCCCGTAGATGAACGCATCTGGGCGGGACTCTATTGACGGCCCGGGCGTCTCCACAAGGGCCCCGACCGGCCGGGACGGCCGGTCGGCGACGGGGTGGGCGGCCGGACAACGGAAAAGGGGTGAGGGTCATGGCGACTGCCGACGCGGGTGGGGCACAGGTGAAGTCCGCCGTGCGGACCGTGGAGCTGCTCGAGTACTTCGCCGGGCGCCCCGGGATGCATTCGCTCGCCGCCGTCCAGGAGGCCGTCGGCTACCCCAAGTCCAGCCTGTACATGCTGCTGCGCACCCTGGTCGAGCTCGGCTGGGTGGAGACGGACTCCACCGGCACCCGGTACGGCATCGGGGTGCGGGCGCTGCTCGTGGGCACCTCGTACATCGACGGCGACGAGGTGGTGGCCGCCTCCCGGCCCACCCTGGACCGACTCTCCGACGACACCACCGAGACCATCCACCTGGCACGCCTCGACGGCACGAACGTGGTCTACCTGGCGACCCGCCAGTCCCAGCACTACCTGCGGCCCTTCACCCGGGTCGGCCGCCGACTGCCCGCGCACTCGACCTCGCTCGGCAAGGCGCTGCTCGCCACCCACACCGACGAGCAGGTGCGCAAGCTGCTCCCGGAGACCCTCCCGGCACTGACCGAGCACACCCTCACCGACCGCGAGAAGCTCATCGAGGAACTGCAGCTCATCCGCGAGCAGGGCTACGCGGTGGACCGCGAGGAGAACACCCTCGGCCTGCGCTGCTTCGGCGTCGCCATCCCGTACCGGACCCCGGCCCGGGACGCGATCAGCTGCTCGGTGCCGGTGGCGCGGCTCACCCCGGCCCACGAGCAGATGATCAAGGACGCCCTGTTCGACGCGCGGGACCGGCTGACGCTCGCGACCCGCCGCCTCTGACCACGCTCGACCCGCCGCCTCCGACCACGCGCGGTCGGCCCGCCTCCGATCGGACGCGGTCGACCCGCCCCTGATCACACGCCGCCGGCCCGCCCCCGGTCACGCACGGTCGGCGAGGACCCGCTGCCAGACCGGGCTGTCGACGTAGTGGTTGTCGTACCGCTCCGAGGACGCCTTGATCTCCTCGAAGCCCGCCTCGCCGCGCATGACCCGGCCGAGGAGGCGCAGGTAGTCGAAGCGGGCCATGCCGGGCGTGAAGACGAAGAGCACGTCGGCCTCGGCGCCGGGCGCCGCCGCGAAGGCGTGCGGGGTGTGCGGCGGGACGAGGAGGAAGTCGCCCTGCTCCAGGACGGTCAACTCCTCGCCGACCAGGACCTGGAGCGAGCCGCCGAGCACGAAGAACATCTCGGAGGCCTTGGTGTGGAAGTGCGCCGGAGCCCCGACCGCGCCCTTCGCGAACGAGGAGCGGTAGCTGGTGAGCTGTCCGCCGGTGGTGTCGGAGTCGGCGAGCAGGGTCATCACACTGCTCGGGTCGGCGGTGGTCTCGGCGGTGGCGGCGCGGGCCAGGAGCGGGGCGAGGGTCGCGTTCTCGTTCATGATCACTACCCTAGAACGTCATTGACCCTTGAGCTGGGTTCAATCGATCATCGAAAAGATGGGTCAATTCCGGTTCCCCGGCGGCCATGGGAGGACCGCCTCTCCCCCACGCGGGGGAGGCGGTTCCCCTGTCAGAAGGAGGTGGGGAGGCCGGTCAGGGCGGGAGCCTGGAGCCATGACACAGACCGCGCATCTCCCCGCCCCGGCGCCCGGCGCCGACCGTCGCCCCGGCACCCTCCGCCGCGTGCTGCGCGTCCTCGCGATCCTCGCCTGCCTCCCGTACATCTCGCTGAAGGTCGTCTGGGTGGCGGGCGGCGAGATCGGCATACCGGCCGGGAGCGTGCTCCTGGAGCACCGGCAGATGATGCTGATCGCCAACGCGGTCTCGGTGGTCGCCGACGTCCTCGTCGTCGTCCTCGCCCTGCTGCTCACCCAGGACTGGGGCCGGCGGTTCCCCGCCTGGCTGCTCGCCCTCCCCATGTGGGCGGCGACCGGACTGCTCACCCCGATCATGACCGGCTACCCGGCACAGCTCGCGGTCGCCCTCGTCACCGGCGACGAGGAGGCCGCCACGCCGAGCGAACCCTTCCTGGACGACTGGGTCTTCGCCGTCGTCTACGGCGGCTTCATCCTCCAGGGCCTCTCCCTGGGCGCCCTCTTCGCCCTGTACGCCCGGGACCGCTGGGGGCACATCTGGCGGGGCCGGCTCGGCGAGCTGCCCGCCCGCACGTCCGGGCCCGGGGCACGGGCCCTCGCCCTCGCCGGCGCGGTGGTCGCGCTCCTGCCCGCCTCCCTCCACCTGCTGTGGGTGACCGGCTCGACCACGGGGCTGTCCGCCCGGCGCATCGCCGAACGCGACTCCGACTTCTACGTCCTGGAGGCCGAACGGCTCGCCTTCCTCCTCGTCGCCGTCGCCTTCACCCTCTTCCTCGTGCTGCGGCGGCCCGCGCGGCTCCGGATGCGCACCACGCTGGCCCTTGCCTGGACGGCCTCGGCCGCCGTGGGCTGCTGGGGCGCCTACCTGTCGCTCGTCGCCCTGCTGCCGGACCCCGATCCGGCCAAGCGCGTCCCCGAGCTCGTACAGCTGTCCTACGCTGGCGAAATGATCACCGGGTTCCTCCTCGCCGCGTGCGTGGCACTGTTCCTGCGGCGGCGGAGCGCCGGGGCATGAGACCGGTCGCGGCCCTGTTCGGGCAGCGGGCCAGGCTCCGCTGGCTCCATCTGATCCTGGGCGGCGCCCTGTTCATGCCCTTCTGGATGGTCGGCTCGCTCGCCGCGGCGCCGCTGCTCGGCGGCGGCGGCCTGTTCACCGGCGGCCTCGGGGTGCAGCTCGGGGCGTACGCGGCGGGGCTGCCGCTCGCCGCCGTCACCGCCCTCTTCCCCCTGGCCCGGCCGATGTCGGTGGCGGCCGCGCGGGCGCTGTGCGGAGTGCCCGCGGACCGGTTCGCCGACGGTCCGGCGCACGGCCGGACGGAGAAGGCCAGGACGGCCGGCTGGTTCAGCCTGCACCTGGGCGTCGGCGCGCTGATCAGCGGGGCGAGCCTGGCGCTGCCGCCGTTCGCGGCGGCGGTGATGGCGCTGCCGTTCTCCCCGGCGCTCCGGGAGTCCGAACTGGGCCGGACCTGGGGGCTCGACCGGCCCGGATGGGTCTGGGCGGGGCTCCCGGCCGGGCTGCTCATGCTGCTCGCGCTGGCCGCCGCTGCCGCCGCCACCGGGACCCTGCTCGCCCGGCAGGCGCCCCGGCTGCTCGGGCCGAGCCCGGCGGACCTCCTCGCGGCGGCCGAGCGCCGCGCGGCGGAGGCCGAGTCCCGCAACCGCCTCGCCCGCGAGCTGCACGACTCGGTCGGCCACGCGCTGAGCGCGGTCACCCTCCAGGCGGGCGCGGCCCGCCGGGTCCTGGACGGCGACCGGGCCGACCTGGAGTTCGTACGGGAGGCGCTGACCGCCATCGAGGAGACCACCCGGCGCACGGTCGGGGAGCTGGACTGGGTCCTGGGGGTCCTGCGGGACGACGGGGAGGCGGAGCGGCCCGGCTCCGGCCCCGGCCCGGGGCTCGACTCCCTGGAGGCCCTGGTGCGGGGCGCGGGACCGCGGGTGACCCTGACCGTCTCCGGGGACCTGGACCCCGTACCGGAGGCGCTGTCCCGCGAGGCGTACCGGATCGTCCAGGAAGGGCTGACCAACGCGGCCCGGCACGCGGGCGGCGCGCCCGTCGCCGTACGGCTCGACGCACGGACCGAGGAATGGGAGATCACCATGGAGAACCCCCTGCCCGAGCGGCCCCCGGTCGCCCGCCCGCACGGCGGGCGCGGCCTGCGCGGGGTCGGCGAGCGGGCCCGGCTGTTCGGCGGCACCGCCGAGGCGGGCCCGGTGGACGGCGTCTGGCGCCTCGCGGTCAGGATTCCCCGGTGAGCGCCCCGATCAGGGTCGTGCTCGCCGACGACGAGCGGATGGTGCGGACCGCCCTGCGGGTGATCCTCGACGCCGAGCCCGACCTGGAGGTCGTCGGCGAGGCGGCCACCGGCGCCGAGGCGGTCTCGGTGGTGCGGGCCGCGCATCCGGACGTGGTCCTGATGGACGTCCGCATGCCGGAGATCGACGGCATCCGGGCCACCGAGCAGATCCTCGCCGGCACGGCCCGGGCGCCCCGGATCGTCGTCGTCACCACCTTCGAGAACGACTCCTACGTGTACGACGCGCTGCGCGTCGGCGCCGCCGGCTTCCTGCTGAAGCGGGCGGCGGCGGAGGAGCTGGTGAGCGCGGTCCGCCTGGTCGCCCGCAGCGACTCGCTGCTCTACCCGGCCGCCGTCCGGGGCCTGGCGGCCGAACACGCCCGCCGCCGTCCGCCGGCCGCCCCTCCCTGGGTCGCCCGGCTCACCGAGCGGGAGTCGGAGGTCCTGCGGCTGGTGGCGGCCGGCCTCACGAACGCCGAGATAGCCGAGCGCATCGGCGTCGGCCCCGCCACCGTGAAGACGCACGTCGCGGGGGTCCTGGCGAAGCTCGGCGCCCGCGACCGCACGCAGGCGGTGATCCTGGCGTACGAGTCGGGGTTCGTGCGGACGGGGTGAGGCGGCCGGGTCGGGCGGACGGGTGAGGCCGACGGGTGGGGCGGCCCGTCCGGCCACCGGGGCTTCCGTAGGGACCCCGTGTCCCGTCGTTCAGGACCCCGTGGCCTTCAGGACCTCGTGGCGTTCAGGACCCCGTGGCCTTCAGGACCCCGTGACCTTCAGGACCCCGTGGCCTTCAGGATCTCGTGGCGTTCCAGCAGCCGCCTTCGGCGTCGGTCATCGGCCGGGTGCGGTCGTAGGGGTCGACCGTCCGGTCGCTCCGGCCGGCGCCCGATCCGCCGCCGCCGAACTCCGGCCGGAGATAGCCGGTGAGGTTGTCGCAGCCGCCGTTGGTCGTCTCGGCCCGGTACGACAGCACGGTGAGGGTCTCCTTCTCGGTCGTCACCTTCGCCGGATCGTCCCAGCTCACCACGGTCTCCCGCCGCACGATCACGCGCACCACCTCGTCGCCGCCGCCCGCCGGGGCGACCGGGTAGACGTAGGTGACGTCGGCGGTCACCTCCAGGGCCCCGCGCTTCCCCTCCCGGTAGGTGAGGCGCCCGCGGGTCTTGACCGCGTCCCCGACGAGGCGGGCCTGCGCCGGGTCGAAGCGGCTGAAGAGCGTCAGCGGGTCGTGGTCCTCGCCCGGTGTGCGCAGCGCGGCCGTGACGAAGGAGCGCATGTCCGGCTGGTGCGGGTTGATCAGGGCGACCGCCTTGTCCGGGTGTCCGCCCCGCAGCACGGCCGGGTCCAGGCTGGCGGCGGCGAGGAAGTCGCGGGTCCGCGCGAGCGCCCGCGCGACCTCGTCCCGCGTCATCCATCCGGTCGCCCGGGCGGCGGGCACGGTGATGCCGGCCGTGCCGTCCGCCCAGCGGACCGCGGGGGACCCCCGGAACGGCTCGGCGAGCGTGGCCCGCCCCCCCGGCTCCTCGGGAGGCGCCTGCGTCGGCCGCTCCGTCTCCTGTGCCAGCGGCCGCGCGGCCGCGTCGTCGCCACCGGACGACCACCCGACGAACCCTCCCGGGTCCACGGCCACGACGAGGAGGGCCAGGGCGGCCACGAAGCCCGCCACGTACCAGCCCTTCCTCCGCCGACGGCGTACGGGCGTGTGCGCCCGCCACGCCGTCGGCTCCGCGGGCTCCGCCCTCAGCCGGGCCGCCACCTCGCGGGCCCGCGCCGACGGCTCCTTCGGGGCGTCCGCCGTACCGTCGGCCGAGGTCCGCAGGAACTGCTCCCACACCTCGTCCGGCACGTCCGGACCGCCGTGCTCCCCGCCCTTGCCCACAACCGACTCCCCACCGTGCGCGTCTTCGGCCCCTCCCCCGGGGCCTCCGCATGATCACACACCCGGCGCGGGGGCCCGACACGAAGGTTCGCCGGCGGCCCGACATGAAGGTTCGCTGAGAAACCGGGCACATCCGGAACGTCCGTCACCGGTCCGTTCGTCCCCACAGGTGCGATGAACAAGACGATCAGGCACACGTCGGTCTTCGTGCTGCTCCTGGTGCTGGCCCTGCTGGGCCGGGCCACCTGGGTGCAGGCGTACGAAGGCAAGGCGCTCGCGGACGACTCGAAGAACCGGCGGAAGACCATCGCGCAGTACGCGCAGCCGCTCGGCAACATCGTCGTGGCCGGCTCGCCGGTCACCGGCTCGAAGAAGACGAAGGGAGGGGACCTCGCCTACCAGCGCACCTACACGGACGGCGAGCTGTACGCGGCGGTCACGGGCTACAGCTCGCAGGCGTACGGCGCCACGCAGCTGGAGGGCATCTACTCCGGCGTCCTCGACGGCACCGACGACCGGCTGAAGAACCCGCTGGACGCCGTCACCCGCAAACAGCAGGCGCCGGGCACGGTCGTCACCACGATCGACCCGGACGTGCAGAAGGCCGCCTACCGGGCGCTCGGCGGCAAGAAGGGCGCGGCCGTCGCCGTCGACCCGGTGACCGGCCGGATCCTCGCCATGGCGTCCACCCCGTCCTACGACCCGTCGAAGATCGCCGGGACGACGGGCGGGGACGCCTGGAAGGCGCTGACCACCGACGAGGACAAGCCGATGGTCAACCGGGCCCTGCGGCAGCCGCTGCCGCCCGGCTCGACGTTCAAGCTGGTCGTCGCGGCGGCGGCCCTGGAGGACGGGCTCTACGGCTCGGTGGACACGGCTACGGAGAGCCCCGACCCGTACACGCTGCCGGGCACCCGGAGGGTCCTGCCAAACGAGAACGCGTCCGCACCCTGCGAGAACGCCACGATCCGCACCGCGCTCCGGTACTCCTGCAACAACGTCTTCGGCAAGATGGCGGCCGACCTGGGGCAGGACAAGGTGAAGGCGATGGCGGAGAAGTTCGGCTTCAACGACGACGCGCTCGACGTACCGGTCCGCGCCTACGCCAGCGTGTACCCCTCCGGCATGGACGAGGCCCAGACGGCGCTGACCGGCATCGGCCAGTTCGACGTCACGGCCACCCCCCTCCAGATGGCCATGGTGTCGGCCGCGATCGCCAACGACGGGCTCCTCGCGGCCCCGCACATGGTCTCGGAGGTCGTCGACTCCGACGGCGACGCGCTGACCTCGTACAAGGACGGGGACACCCGGCGGATCGTCTCCTCCTCGACGGCCGAGCAGCTGCGGAGCGCGATGGTGACCGTGGTCGAGAAGGGCACGGGCGGCAACGCGGCCGTGGCCGGGGCCGAGGTCGGCGGCAAGACCGGCACGGCGCAGCACGGCGAGAACAACAGCAAGACGCCGTACGCCTGGTTCATCTCCTACGCCAAGGACCCGTCCACCGGGAAGCAGGTCGCCGTCGCGGTGATGATCGAGGACTCGGGCGCCGCCCGCTCCGAGGTCAGCGGCAACGGCCTGGCGGCTCCGGTGGCGCAGAGGATGATGGCGGCGGCGCTGAAGTGACGGGGGACGGGGGCCGATTGGCCGCCGGGCCCCGTCACACGATATGCAGGGGCACACCCCGTGATCGAGAACGTGTTCGCATCGCGGGGCGTGCCCCTGCTCCCGTCCCACGGAGGACCGCCGTGCGCCTGCCCCGTTCCCTGTCCGGCTGGACCATGGCGGTCTTCGGCGTGCTCGCCGCCGCGCTCGGGGTGGTGGGCCTGGTCGCCCCGGACGCCCTTCTCACCGTCATGGGCTTCGAGCCGGTGCCCGAGGGCGGACGCGCGGACGGGGACCACACCCTGGTCTTCCTCACGGCCTCCTCCATGGCGGCGCTCAACATGGGCGTCTACTACGTGCTGGCCGCCCTCGCCGACTGGAAGCCCTTCTTCCGGTGGACGGTCCCCTTCCGTCTCCTCACCTGCGCGGTCTTCACCCTCGCCGTCGTCACCGGCCGCGCCCCCGCCGGCTTCCTCGGCGTCGGCCTCTGGGAGGGACTCGGCGCGGTGGTGACGGGAGCCGCGCTGCGCCACGAGCGCCGGGGGACGCCCCTCACGGGCGTCGGACCCGAGTCGGACACCGCCTGAGGACCTCCGCACCGGATCCGGCGGCCTGACACAGGGCGTCCGCCGCCCGTCTCATGCCCCGGCGTAGGGCGGTCGACCGATCCGCGGGGGCCTCCTCAGAGGTCAGGCTGCGGGCATGCGCGGGTATCTGGCGGGTGTGGTCGTGTCCGGATTCGGCACGACGGCGATGTGGCTGGTGTCGGGGATCTGGGTGAAGTCCCTGACGGGGTCGGACGGTCTGGCGGCCCTGACCGCGTTCGCCCTCTGGGCGCCGGTGCTGCTGGGGCCGCTGCTCGGCACGGTCGCGGACCGGGTGCGGCGCCGACCCCTGCTGGTCGTCCTGAACGCGGCGATGGCGGCCCTGCTGCCGCTCCTCCTGTGGGTGGAGTCGGCGGACCGGGTGTGGCTGCTGTTCGCGGTGCTCGTGCTCTACGGGGCGCAGGGCGCGGTGCACGAGGCGGCGGAGCAGGCGCTGGTGGCGACGGTTCTCGACGAGGGGCGGCTCGGCAGGTTCAACGGGCTGCGGATGAGCGCGAACGAGTCGACGAAGCTGGTCGCGCCGCTGGTGGCGGCGGGGCTCTTCGCCCGGTACGGCGGCGGCACCGTCGCCCTCCTGGACGCGGCGAGCTTCGCGGTCGCGGCGGCGGTGTTCGCGCTGATGCCGGTGCGCGAGCCGAGGCCCGCGCGGCCCGCGGCCCGCCGCTGGTGGCGCGGGACGGCCGAGGGCGTCCGACTGCTGCGGGCCTCGCCGGTGCTGCGGCCGCTGGTGGCGACGGGCGCCGTCACGATGCTGCTCGCCGGGGTCAACGGGGCCGCGATCTACGCCGTGGTCGACCGGGTGCTCGGGCACGCGCCCGCGTACGCCGGTGTGCTGTACGCGGTCCAGGGCGCGGGGTCGGTCCTCGCCGGCCTGGTCACCGGCCCGCTGCTCCGCCGGATCCCGGAGCGGACGCTCGCCGCCGCCGGCCTCGCGCTCTTCGCGGCGGCGGTGGGGGTACGGGCGCTGCCGTACGGGGCGACGGCCCTGGCGGCGAGCGCGGTCATCGGGCTCGGTCTTCCGTGGGTGCTCGTCGCGGTGGTGACCGCGGTGCAGCGGGAGGCCCCCGCCGAGGCCGTGGGCCGGGTCGCCGCGACCGCGCAGACCCTCGTCCTCGCCCCCAACGCGGTGGCCCTCGCGCTCGGCGCGGGCCTGGTCGCGGTGGTCGACGTCCGGGTCCTGCTGCCGCTGCTCGCGCTGACCGGCCTGGCCTGGGCCGCGGGCCTCGGCGCGCGGACTCGGCGCGCGGCCGGACCGGGGGGCGGGGAGCATGGAGGGAGGCGTGCGGCCCCGGCGGGAGGAGGGCAGGGTGACGGCCGGTTCGTTTCCGGGGACGACGGGGCCGGTCGGCGTGCCCCTGGACGGCAAGGGACTCCTTGACGTCCTCGGGGTGGCGGCCGTCGTGGTGGACGCGCGGGGCCGGATCGTGCTGTGGAGCCCCCAGGCGGAGGACCTCTTCGGCTTCCGGGCGGACGAGGCGCTCGGCCGGTACGTGGCCCGGCTGATCGTCGGCCCCGAGCACCGGGAGGAGGCGATCCGCCTCTTCGGCGAGGTGCTGCGCGGCGGCACGACCTGGTCGGGCACCTTTCCCGTACGGCACAAGGACGGGACCGACCGGCAGGTGGAGTTCCGGAACATGCGGCTCGCCGACGACCGGGGGTCGCTGTACGCGCTCGGGATCGCCGCCGACCGCTCCGCCGTCGAACGGGTCGAGACCGAGCTCGCCCTCTCCGACCGGCTGGTCACCCAGTCGCCGATCGGCCTCGCCCTGCTCGACACCGAGCTGCGGTACGTCCTGGTGAACCCTGCCCTCGAACGGATCAACGGCATCCCGGCCGCGCTGCACGTGGGGCGGCGGCTCGGCGACATGCTGCCGATGCTCGACACCGGAGGCCTCGAAGCGGCGCTGCGCGCCGTGCTCGCCACCGGGGAGCCGCTGCTCGACCACGCCACGACGGGCCGGACCCCCGCCGACCCGGACCACGACCACGCCTGGTCGGTGTCGCTGTCCCGCCTGGAGGGGACCGAGGGCCGGGTCCTGGGGGTCGCGGTGTCGGTGATCGACGTGACCGAGCGGCACCGGGCGGACGCGGCGGCGGACCGGTCCCGGCGGCGGCTCGCGCTCATCGCGGACGCCTCGGCCCGGGTGGGCACCACCCTGGAGGTGGAGCGGACCGCCGACGAGCTGGCCGCGGTGGTGGTGCCGGAGCTGGCGGACATCGCCGCCGTCGACGTCCTGGACTCGGTCCTCGCACTGCGCAGGCCGGGCGCGCCCGAGGAGGGGCCCGAGCTGTTCCGCGCGCTCGCGGTGAAGGCCGCGGGCCGGACGGAGGCGCTGCCGGCGGCCGACCCGCCCGGGGAGGTCGCCGTGTACGGGGCGGACCGGCTGGTCACCCGGTGCGTGCACACCGGGCTGCCGGTCCTGGTGGAGCACGTCGGCCCGGGGGACCTGTCCCGGATCGCCCGGAGCCCGCAGGCGGCGGAGCTGCTCGCGCGGGCCGGGGTGCACTCGTACCTGGCGGTGCCGCTGATCGCGCGCGGCGAGGTGCTCGGGGCCCTCGACCTGAAGCGGGACCGGAACGCGCTGCCGTTCGACGGCGACGACGTGCTCCTCGCGACGGAGCTGGCGGCGCGGGCCGCGGTGAGCATCGACAACGCCCGCTGGTACCAGAGCGTGCGGAACTCGGCGGTGACGCTCCAGCGCAGCCTGCTGCCGGGCGCGCCGCCCGACCTGCCGGGGCTGGAGATCGCGGCCCGGTACCAGCCGGCGCAGGCGTCGAGCGAGGTCGGCGGCGACTGGTACGACGTGATCCAGCTGCCGGACGACAAGACGGCGCTGGTCGTCGGGGACGTGATGGGCAGCGGGATCGACGCGGCGGCGACGATGGGCCGGCTGCGCACCGCCACCTGCGCCTTCGCCGACCTGGACCTGTCCCCCGCGCAGGTGCTGCGGCATCTGGACCGGATCACGGCTGGCCTGGAGCACTACATCGCGACGTGCCTGTTCGCCGTCCACGACCCGGTCCGCGACCGGTGCCGGATCGCGAACGCGGGCCATCTGCCGCCCGTACGGGTCCCGGCGGACGGGCCGGCCGAGCTGGTGCGGCTGTCGACGGGGGTGCCGCTGGGGGTCGGCGGCGGCTCGTTCCACACGGCGCGGGTGCCGTTCCGGCCCGGGGACCGGCTGGTGCTGTACACGGACGGGCTGATCGAGACCCGGGACGAGGCGATCGACGAGCGGCTCGCGCTGCTGGTGGGCCTGCTCGACGAGGCGCGCGGGCCCCTGGAGGAGACCTGCGACCTGCTGCTGCGGGCGCTGCGCCGGCCGGGTGCACCGGACGACGTGGCGCTGCTCATCGCGCGGAGCACGGGATGACGGCCCGGAACGGCTCCGGTGCGGGCCGGTGGAGGAGACGGGGGCGGGGCGGGGCGCGCGGACGGGCGTCGGGTGAGCGGGCGACGGGGCTGCGGAGCCTCGCCGGGCAGGTGTTCGTCCTGGAGGCGCTGATCGCGCTCCTGGTGATCGCGGCGGCGGTGTTCGTGACGTTCCACCAGGCGCGGCAGGACACCGAGCGGGACGCCCGGATCCGCTCGCTCGCCGTCGCGGAGGGTTTTGCGCACGCCCCGGGCGTCGACGCGGCGCTGATGTCGCCCGATCCGACGGCGGCGCTCCAGAACCGGGCGGAGGCGACCCGGCGGGCCACCGGCGTCGACTTCATCGCGGTCCTGAGCCCGTCGGGGGTGCGGTACACCGATTCGGAGCCGGAGCTGATCGGCCGGAAGGCGACCGGGGACCTGACGCGGGCGGCGGTGGACGGCGAGTCGTTCACCGAGCTGTTCCGGGGCGCGCCGAACGACGCGGTGCGGGCCGTGGTACCCGTGGTGGACGAGCAGGGCCGGGTCGTCGGCATGGTGAGCAGCGGCATCGAGGTGGAGAGCATCGCGCACGCGGTGCAGGGGCGGTTGCCGCTGCTGATCGGTGCGGCGGGCGGCGCGCTGGCGCTCGCGGTGGGCGGGGCGGCGCTGGTGAGCCGGCGGCTGCGGCGGCAGACGCACGGGCTCGGGCCGGCGGAGATGACGCGGATGAAGGAGCACCACGAGGCGGTGCTGCACGCGGTCCGCGAAGGGGTGCTGATCGTGGGGGCCGACCGCCGGCTGCTGCTGGCCAACGACGAGGCCCGCCGGCTGCTGGGGCTCGGTCCGGACGCGGAGCGCCGGCACGTCTCCGAGCTCGGTCTCGATCCCCGTACGGTCGAGCTCCTGGAGTCGGGGCGGTCGGCGACGGACGAGGTGCACCGGGCGGGCGACCGGCTGCTCGCGGTGAGCGTGCGGCCGACCGTCGCGGGCGGGGCGGAGTCCGGGTGCGTGATGACGATGCGGGACACCACCGAGCTGGCGGCGCTGACGGGCCGGGCGGCGGTGGCGCGCGGCCGGCTCCAGCTGCTGTACGAGGCGGGGGTGCGGATCGGGACGACGCTGGAGGTGGTGCGGACGGCGGAGGAGCTGGCGGAGGTGGCGGTGCCGCGGTTCGCGGACTTCGCCACGGTGGAGCTCCTGGAGCCGGTGCTGCGCGGGGAGGAGCCGCCGGAGGCCGGGGTGGCGACCACGGAGCTGCGGCGGACGGCGATGAGCGGGCTGCGGCCCGACCAGCCGCTCCAGGCGGTCGGGGACACGATCCGCTTCGACGTGCCGAGCACGCCGATGGCGAAGGCCCTGAACGCGGGGCACGCGGTGGTGCAGGCGGAGCTGGCGTCGGCGGAGGGCTGGCGGGCGCAGGACCCGGAGGGTGCGGCGCGGGCGCTGGCGTACGGGATGCACTCGCTGCTCACGGTGCCGCTGCTGGCCCGCGGGGTGGTCCTCGGGATGGCGAACTTCTGGCGGGCGGACACCCCTGAGCCGTTCGGGGAGGAGGACCTGTCGTTCGCGGAGGAGCTGGCGGCGCGGGCGGCGGTGGCGATCGACAACGCGCGCCGGTTCACCCGGGAGCACGCGATGGCGGTGACGCTGCAGCGGAGCCTGCTGCCGCGGGTGCTGCCGGAGCTGAGCGCGGTGGACGTGGCGTACCGCTACCTCCCGGCGAAGGCGGGGGTGGGCGGCGACTGGTTCGACGTGATCCCGCTGCCGGGGGCGCGGGTGGCGCTGGTGGTGGGGGACGTGGTGGGGCACGGGCTGCACGCGGCGGCGACGATGGGGCGGCTGCGGACGGCGGTGCACAACTTCTCGACCCTGGACGTGCCGCCGGACGAGCTCCTCGGCCACCTCGACGAGCTGACGGGCCGGATCGACGACCGGGAGCCGGAGGAGCCGGACGCGGAGGGGCGGCGGCGCGACGAGGGCATCACGGGCGCGACCTGCCTGTACGCGATCTACGATCCGGCGTCGGGGCTGTGCACGGTGGCGAGCGCGGGGCACCCCGGGCCGGCGCTGGTGGGTCCGGACGGGAAGGTCGAGTTCCCCGAGCTGGCGCCGGGGCTGCCGCTGGGGCTCGGGCTCGGCGACGTGCCGTTCGAGGCGACGGAGCTGCGGCTGGCGGAGGGGAGCAAGCTGGTCCTGTTCACGGACGGGCTCCTGGAGGACCACGGGCGGGACCTGGACGCGGGGATCGGGCTGCTGCGGTCCACCCTGTCCCGTCCGGACCGGAGTCCGGAGCAGACCTGCGCGGACGCCCTGGCGACGCTGCTGTCGCCGGTGCCCCGCGACGACATCGCGCTCCTCGTGGCGCGGACCCGGCTGCTGGACCGGGAGCGGATCGCGGAGTGGGAGGTGGCGCGGGACCCGTCGGCGGTCTCGCCGGTGCGGAACGCGGCGGCGGCGAAGCTGGCGGAGTGGGGGCTCGACGGCTTGGCCTTCTCGGCGGAGCTGGTGCTCAGCGAGCTGATCACGAACGCGGTGCGGTACGGGGCGGATCCGGTGCGGGTCCGGCTGCTCCACGACCGGTTCCTGATCTGCGAGGTGTCGGACGGCAGCAGTACGTCTCCGCATTTGCGGCACGCGGCGACGACGGACGAGGGCGGGCGCGGGCTGTACCTGGTCGCCCAGTACGCGGACCGGTGGGGCACCCGGTACGCCCGGCGCGGGAAGACGATCTGGGCCGAGCTGCGGGTGGGCTCGGACGAGGCGGAGCCGGTGGCGATGGCGGTGCCGGACCTGGACGCGCTGGAGGACCTGGGCTGGTGAGGGGCGCGGGCGGGTGCGGTGGCCCAGGGGAGGGGAGGTGCGGTGCGGTGGGTCCAGGTGCGGGTGAGGGGCGGTGCGGCGGGTCCGGGGTGCGGGTCCGGGGTGCGGGTGCTGGGCGGCGGGTCCGGGGTGCGGTGCGGCGGGCTCCCCGGAGGGCCCGTGGTATACCAGATCTCGGCATCATCACCCGTACGCCGTCCGCATCCGAGGAGACCCCGTGACCCCGCCGCCGCCCCGCACCGCGACCCTGTTCCACGACGTCCGGCCGTACGGCGGCCCGGCCCGCGACCTGATCGCGGTGGACGGACTGCTGGCCGCGGAGGTCCCGGACGGCGCCGTCGTGGAGCGGGTCGACGGCGGCGGGCGGCTGGCCCTGCCGACCCTCGTCGACGCGCACATCCACCCCGACAAGACCTCCTGGGGCGAGCCCTGGCACAGCAGGCGCCCCGCGCACGGCATCGCCGAGTACGTCGCCGGGGACGTGGAGCTCGCCCGCGCCCTGCCGGCCCCGGTGGGCGAGCGGGCGCTGCGGCTGATGTCCCACGCGGTCACGCGGGGCACCCGGGCGATGCGCGCCCACGCGGACGTGGCCCCGGCGTACGGGCTCGCCGGCATCGAGGGCGTCGCCGAGGCCGCCGGGAAGCTCGCCGGGGTCCTCGACGTGGAGCTGGTCGCCTTCCCCCAGCACGGCGTCGTCCGGACCCCCGGGGTGGCCGAGCTCCTGGCGGAGGCGGCGGCGAGCGGGCTCGTCACCCACATCGGCGGCATCGACCCGGCGGGGTTCGACGCGGACGGCGGCCACGACGGCGACCAGCTGGGCACGGTCTTCGCCCTCGCCGAGGAGTACGGGCTCGGCCTCGACATCCACCTCCACGACCGCGGCGAGCAGGGCCTCGCCCCGCTGCGGGACATCGCCGCCCGCACCCGCGCCCTCGGGCTCCAGGGCCGGGTGAGCGTGGCACACGCGTTCGCGGTCGCGGGCCTGGGCGGCCGGGAGCTCGACGAGACGGCCGACCTGCTCGCGGAGGCCGGGATCGCGCTCACCACGGTCGCCCTCTCGGTGACCACGATCCTGCCCTTCCGCCGGCTGGCCGAGCGCGGGGTGCGGGTCGGACTCGGCTCGGACGGGGTGCGGGACAGCTGGAGCCCGTTCGGCAACGCGGACATGCTGCACCGCGCCTGGCTCGCCGCCTGGGCCCTCGACCTGCGGCTCGACGAGGAGCTGGAGGCCTGCTTCCGGCTCGCCGCCGACGGGGGCGCCGAGTTCCTCGGCCTCCCGGCGGCCGACCTCCGGCCGGGCTCCCCCGCCGACTTCATGCTCCTCGACGGCGAGTGCACCCCCCAGGCCGTGGTGGACCTGCCCGGCCGCGACCTCGTGGTCCGCGCGGGCCGGGTGGTGGCCCGGGACGGCCGCCTGGTGTGACGTACGGGGCGGGGGCCGGACCGCGCCCCCGTACGCCCTCAGTCGCGCTCCACGTCCACCGTCGTCAGCGAGGCGTACCGCTCCGGGTCCGTGCGCCGGATGCGGAGGGCGACGAGGAGACCGGCGGCGAGCACCAGGGGCAGCGGCACCAGGAGGGCGGTGTTCACCGCGCCGGTGCGGCCGGTCAGCAGGTCGAAGTGGACCACGGCGAGGACCGTGAGGACCGCGAGGCCCGCGCAGGAGACGAGCGGCGCCCAGACGACCCGGGCGGCCGAGAGGCCCATGCGGTCGCGGCGGAAGTAGGACCAGACGGCGAGCGCGGCGAGGGCCTGCATGCCCATGATGCCGAGGACGCCGACGCTGTTGGTCCAGAGGAAGACCTCGCCGTACGGGTCGGCGGCGAGCAGCGCGCCCACGGCGACGACGGCCGCGTTGAAAGCGGTCTGCGCGACGACGGCGCCGCCCGGCGAGCCGTGCTTCCCGGAGACCCGGCCGAGGCGCCGGGGCAGCAGGCCCTCGCGGCCGAGGGCGTAGAGGTAGCGGGCGGCGGCGTTGTGGAAGGCGAGGGTGGCGGCGAAGGCGCTGACCACGATGAGCCCGTGCATGGCGTCCGCGAGCCACGGGCCGGCGTACAGCTCGGCGGCCCGGAAGGTCAGTTCGGGTCCGTCGGCGGCGCGGGCCAGCTCCACGGCGCGGTCCGTGCCGAAGGCGCCCATGATCAGCCAGCAGCCGGCCGCGTAGAAGACGGCGAGGAAGCCGATCGCGATGAAGGTGGCCCGGGGCACGGTCCGGTGCGGCTCGCGCACCTCCTCGGCGAAGATCGCGGTGGCCTCGAAGCCGGTGAAGGCCCCGATGACCAGGACGAACATGCCCGCGACGCCGCCGGCGGCGAGCGTGGAGGGGGCGAAGGACGCGGTGTCGAGGGCGGCCGCGCCGCGCTCGCCGAGGATGCCGGCGTCCATGACGACCAGCGACAGGACCTCCAGGACCAGGGCGATGCCCAGGACCTTGGCGCTGAGCGTGACCTTCAGCCAGCCGAGGGCGCCGACGCCGAGGACGCAGAGCCCGGAGAGCAGCCACCACGGCACGTCGGCGCCGGTGGCGTCCCGGATCGAACCGGCGGCGAAGTAGCCGAAGGCGGCGGCGACGCCCGGGGTGACGAGGTTGTAGGAGACGACGGCGACGTACGCGGTGCCGACGCCGAGGGTGCGGCCGAGGCCGCGGGCGACGTACGCGTAGAACGCCCCGGCGTTGCGGACGTGCAGGCTCATCGCGGTGAAGCCGGCCGCGAAGAGGGCGAGCAGGGCGCCGGAGACGAGGTAGGCGAGCGGGGCGCCGGGGCCGCCGATGCCGATGGCGAAGGGGGCGACGCCGGCGAGGACGGTGAGCGGCGCGGCGGCGGCCACGACGAAGAAGACGAGGTCGAAGGTGCCGATCCGGCCGGCGGCGAGCTTCTCCGCCGCGGGGGCCGCCGGGGTCGCGCGGGCGGTGCTGTCGGTGCTCATGTCGCTCCTCCGGCGGACGGGACGATCTCGGGGTACGCGTCGTCGGCGAAGGGCCCGACGATCCGGCCGGCGTGCAGCACGAGCAGCCGGCGGGGGTGGGCGGCGACGGCCTCGGGCACGGAGCCGGCGGCGACCGCGACGAGGTCGGCGCGGGCTCCGGGGGTGATCCCGTAGTCGTCGAGGCCGAGCGCGGCGGCGGCCTCGTCGGTGACGAGGGAGGCGGCGGCGCGCAGTTCGGGGTCGGTCATGAGCCCGGCCCTGAGGCCGATGATCGTGGCGCGTTCGAGCATGTCGGCGGTGCCGTAGGGCCACCAGGTGTCGCGGATGTTGTCGGAGCCGGCGAAGACCCGGACGCCGTGCTCGCGCAGCCGGAGGACGGGCGGCAGGGGGCCGCTGGGCCCGTTGGTCATGATGGCGACGCCGGCGGCGGCCAGGGCGGCGCAGGTGCGGTCGAGTTCGGTGTCGTCGACGTCGCCGAGCGCGTAGGCGTGGCTGACGGCGACCCGGCCGCCGAGGCCGAGGGCGGCGGTGCGGGCGGCGATGTCCCGCAGCTGGGCGGTGCCGGTCTCGCCGCCGTCGTGGAGGTGCAGGTCGATGCCCTTGCCGTGGCGCTCGGCGAGGCCGAAGACGGTGTCGAGCTGGCCGGCGGCGTCGCCGTCGAAGCCCACCGGGTCGAGTCCGCCGACGAGGTCGGCGCCGTCGGCGAGGGCCGCGTCGAGGAGGCCGGCGACGCCCGGGGCGGTGACGACGCCGCTCTGCGGGAAGGCCACCAGCTGGATGCCGAGCCGGTCGCGGAACTCCTCGCGGACGCGGAGGAGGGCGTGCAGGTGGTCGAGGCCGGTGTCCGGGTCCACGTCGACGTGCGAGCGGACGTGTCCGGTGCCGAGGGAGACCATCCGGCGGGCGAGGGCGGCGGCCCGCTCGGCGACGGGCACCTCGGCGGTGCGGCGGGAGGCGCGCTCGGCGGCGATCTGCTCCCGCAGGGTGGTGGTGGCGCGGTGCGGGCGCCAGGGCCCGCCGAGGAGGGTCTTGTCGAGGTGGGCGTGGCCGTCGACGAGCGCGGGCAGCAGGAGCGCGCCGCCGAGGTGGAGGGCGCCGGGCGGGGTGGGGCGGCCGGGGACGTGGGCCTCGACGGCGTGCACGCGGCCGTCGCGGAGATGGACGTCGGCGGTGCGCCCGTCGGGGAGGCCGGCGCCGAGGAGGGCGGTGGGCGGAGGCGGGGCGGGGGCCTCGCTCATGGTGGCTCCTTCGAGTGGTTCGTTCGGGTCGCGGAGGGCGCGGGGTCGCGGGGTCGCGGCGGAATCCCCCTGGTGACCGCGGTGCGGCGTCAACGTATCTGGTATACCGAATACCAGGCAATGGCTTGCGGCCCTGTACTTCACCGGCCGCCCGAACCGGTCTGCGAAGATCGGAGGACCACCGCCCCGCACCTCCCGACTGGAGCCGTCCCCATGACCACGCCCCGCCCCGCCGCCGGCAGCTCCGCCATCGGGGACAGCCACCCGTCCCTGCGCGAGCGCGTGTACGTGGAGCTGCGCGAGCGGATCATCGAGGCGGAGTACCCGGCGGGCACCCGGCTGGTGGAGCGGGAGATCGCCGAGGAGCTGCGGGTCTCCCGGGTGCCGGTGCGCGAGGCGATGCAGCGGCTCGAATCGGAGGGCTTCCTCTCCGTGCGGCCGCGCCGGGGCTCGGTGGTCGCGGACTTCGGCCCGCGCGACGCCGCCTACCTCTTCGACGTGCGGGAGAACCTGGAGGGCCTCGCCGCCCGCCTCGCCGCCCGGCACGCCACCCCCGCCCAACTCCGCGACCTGGAGGGCCTCCTGGCCCGCGCCAGGAAGGCGGCCGAGTCCGGGCGCCTGCGCGAGGCGGTCTCCCTCAACGCCGACTTCCACCGGCGGATCGTCGAACTCTCCGGCAACCCGCTCCTGGTGGACCTGATGGCCCCGCTCGACTCCCGCCTGCGCCGCCTCTTCCGGCTCACCTCCGCCCAGTCCGACGGCGAACCGATGTGCGGGGCCCACGAGCGGCTCTACGCGGCGGTCCGCGACCGCGACGAGGACGGCGCCGAGACGCTGGCGCGCGCCCACGTCGCGGACACCCGCGCCTCGACGGAACGCCTGCTCGCCGCCCTGCCGGACGAGGACACCGACTAGGAGGCGTGTCCTGCCGATCAGGCCGGATCGGCGTGCGTGCCGGGCCCCGCAAGCCCGGCCGGATCGGCAGGACGCCCCTCAGCCCGGCCGGATGCCGGACACCCACCGGCCCGGCCGGATGTGAGACACACGTGCGCACGGCGGCTACCGGACGGGCGGCCTGTGGGCCGCGGCAGGGGTCCCGTCCGGCATGGTGGTGATCGGCTCGGGCCTGGCGGCGTTCGGCATGCTGGAGCACGACGAGCGGTGCATGCAGGGGATGGTCACGGGTCCCGGTCCGCTGCCGAGGACGCGGAACGAGGCCTTTCCCCCGGCCACGGTCTGCGAGTTCGCGGGCGGGGAGGTCTCCTCGCCCGACGGCTTGAGCGTCCTCGGCCCGCTGCTCTGGCTCGCCCTGACGGTCCTGGTCGTCTGCCTGTTCGCGGCGCTGCTCGCGGAGTGCTTCGAACCGCGCGTCGGCGCCCCCCTGGGTGCGGCCGATGTCCCGGGCCGAGAAGCTGAACCGGACGAGAACGGCACTCGTCGTGACCGGCTCCGTGTTCGCGACGCTGTACGCGCTGGTCGGCTGGAAGCTGCTCGCGGGCCCGTCGTCGGCCTGCTCCACGGGCGGCGGCTGGGGCGAGCACGCGCCCACGACGGTGGCGCACTCCTTCTTCCCGCCCCAGGCCACCTGCCGCTACACCAGCGGCACGACGTCGCTGCTCACCCCCGAATGGCCGGCCTCCCTCACCGCGCGGTCGGCCGCCCCCACCCTGGTCGCGGCGGTCGCCTTCGCGCTCGCGTGGCGACGCCGGCGCGCGGAGCGGCGGACGGCGGACGCGGCGGGCCCGGCGGACACCGCAGGGCCGGCGGACACCGCGCGCCGGGGAGCCGCCGACACGACCCCCCGGCCCTGATCCGCCGGGGCTAGCCGAGCTTCCGCAGCGCCGTACGGACCGCGTCCAGGTCCTCGTCCGAGGCCAGCCCGGCGTGGTACAGCCGCAGTTCGGTCGCGCCCGCGTCACGGGCCGAGGCGGCGTCGCGGGCGAGGTCCCCGGGGGCGCCGCCCATGCCGCCGACGACCTGGAGGTTGGCCGCGACGACGGTGCCCGGGCGGGCGTGGGCGGCGAAGGCGGCGACCTTCGGCGGGCGGGCGACGACGCCGTCCGCGAGCCCCAGGACGTGCACCGGGTCGGTGCCGGCGTCGGCGCCGCAGCGGTACGGGTCGGGGTCGGCGTGCAGCAGGATCCGGAAGCCGGGCGGGGCGGCGGCCCGTACGGCGGCCACGGCGGCCTCCTGGAAGGCGCGGGCCGTCCCGGCGCGCCAGGCCAGGGCCGGGGCCTCCAGGACACCGAGGCCGCCCGCCGGTCCCGATCCCGTCCAGACGGGCGCCAGGGCCGTGCGCACGGCGGCGGCCAGTTCGTCGGGGTCGGCGCCTCCGTCCCCGTACCCCTGCCGGCAGGCGGGGCAGAAGCAGAGCGACATCAGGTGCTGCCCCCGCTCGCCGAGGGAGATCCCGCCGGTCTTGTCGTGGGCGTGCAGGTGGGCGAGGCCGTACCAGCCGCAGGACTCCAGCTCGGTGCCGGCCGCGCCGGGCCGGACGGCGGCCTCGGCCGCCAGGTCGACGAGCAGCGCGCGGACGTCGGGGCGGGCGATGCAGGGGGCCCAGGGGTACCGGTCGCCGTAGGCGTTGACGACGGAGGTCTCCGGATGCTCGGCGCCGAGGCGGGAGTTGTGCGCGAGGACGACCCAGCTGTGCACGTCGAGGCCGGTGCCGGCGAGGGCGTCGGCGGCCCGCCCGTACGCGTCGCCGGGTGCCCACTCCCCCGCCGGGTACGGGCGCAGCGCGCGGCCGGCCCAGCGGTCGGGGTCCGGCGGGTAGAGCACGGCGGCGTGCTCGGCGGTGACGACCCGGTGGGCGGGGTGCCGGGGGCTCAGCGCCCGGGTGGAGTGGTAGGCGGCGGCGAGGGTGACCTGGGCGAGGCCGAGTCCGGCGAGGAGTCCGGGCGCGGCGGGGTCGCCGTCGACGTCCCACGGGTAGACGAAGGCGCCCGCCCTCACGCCCCGGCCTCCTCGAGGAGGGCCCGGCCGCGCTCGACGAGCAGGGCGAGTTCGCGGAGGTGTTCGGGTGCGGGCTCGCTCAGCGGCGGCCGTACCGCGCCGACGTCCAGGCCTCCCAGCCGCACCGCCGCCTTGACGAGCGAGACGGCGTATCCCCGCCCCTGGTGGCGGAGTTCGACGAACGGCCGGTAGAAGCCGTCGACGAGCAGGTCGACGGTGGCGTCGTCGCCGGCGGCGAGGGCGCGGTGGAAGGCGAGGGCGAGGTCGGGGGCGAAGCAGAAGACGGCGGAGGAGTAGAGGGTGACGCCGATGGCGCGGTAGGCGGCGCCGGTGAGTTCGGCGGTCGGCAGGCCGTTGAAGTACAGCAGGTCGAGGCCTTCGGCGCGGACGGCGCTGACGATCCGCTGCATGAGACCGAGGTCGCCGTGGCCGTCCTTGAGGCCGATGACGCCGTCGGTGCGGGCGAGGGCGACGGCGGTCTCGGGGGTCAGGATCGCGTTGTCCCGCTGGTAGACGATGACGTCGAGCGGGGTGGCGGCGGCGAGTTCGGTGTAGTGGCGGAGCAGTCCGGCCTGGTCGGCGACGACGAGGTACGGGGGCATGGCGAGGAGTCCGTCCGCGCCCGCCTCCTCGGCGAGGCGCGCGTACCGGACGGCGAGCGCGGTGCCGTAGCCGGTGCCGGCGACGACCGGGACGCGGCCGGCCGCCTCCTCGACGGCGGCGGCGACGCAGTCCCGGAACTCCTCGGGGGTGAGGGCGTGGAACTCTCCGGTGCCGCAGCAGGCGAACACGGCCGCGGCGCCCGCCTCGACACCGGCGCGGACGTGGGCGCGGAAGGCGTCGAGGTCGACGGAGCCGTCCGGCGCGAAGGCGGTGACGGGGAAGAAGAGCAGGCCGTCGAGCCGGCCGGCGAGCGGGGCAGTGGTCACGGGGGCTCCCAGGGAAGTCCGTCGCACACAGACACGCTGTGCACAGTTCTGACTGTCATCCATATTCTTGAACGATGCCGTGACGCACGCTAGATCAGCCCGGAACAAGGGTCAAGGAGAAAGGCCGCCGCACCACCGGCCCTTGACGCTCCGTCGGACCGCTCCCTAGCGTGTCCACGGTTGTGAACGACACTCAGCCGCATGGCACTCGACGGAGGAGGCCCGCTCCATGCCCGTACCCCGCACCGTCCTGCTCACCGGCGCCGCCGGGGGCGTCGGCACGCTGATGCGGGAGCTGCTGCCCCCGTACGGCTACGACCTCCGCCTCCTGGACGCCGTCCCGGTGCCCGGGGAACCGGACGCGATCGTCGCCGACCTCGCGGACCGCGCGGCGCTGCGCGAGGCGGTCCGGGGCGTCGACGCGGTCGTGCACCTCGCGGGCATCTCCCTGGAGGCCGACTTCGACCGGATCGTGGCCGCCAACATCACCGGCACCCACCACCTCTACGAGGCCGCCCGCGAGGAGGGCGTCCGACGCGTGGTCTTCGCCTCCAGCAACCACGCCGTCGGCTTCACCCGGCGCCCGCGCGAGGGCGAACCCCTCGTCCCGGTCGACACCCCGCACCGCCCCGACACCTTCTACGGCCTGTCCAAGTGCTTCGGCGAGGACCTGGCCCAGCTCTACTGGGACCTGCACGGCGTCGAGACCGTCTCCGTCCGCATCGGCTCCTGCTTCCCCGAGCCCACCTCCGTGCGGATGCTCTCGATGTGGCTCAGCCCCGCGGACTGCGCCCGCCTCCTGCACGCCGCGCTCACCGCCCCGGACGTGGCCCACACGGTCGTGTACGGCTCCTCCGCCAACACGCGCGCGTGGTGGGACCTCACCACAGCCCGCGCGCTCGGCTTCGATCCGCGGGACGACTCGGAGGCGTACGCGGAGAAGCTCCTCGCCGACAAGGGCGTCCCGCCGGAGGGCAGCGCCGACGACCTGTACCTGGGCGGCCACTTCTGCGTGGACCCGCCCCGCTGGCCGCACTGAGCGACCGGGGGCGGGCCCACGGGGCACCGACCGGGGGGACGGGGGTGCGATGGTGCTCAGGACCCGGCCGGACTGATACGGGGGAGCCGGCCGGGGCCCGGGTCACGGCGCGCGCTGGCAGACCGGACCTCCTCACCGTAGGCCCGGGCGAAGATCATCGCGAGCCGCGGAACGCGGCCCCTGTCCGGAATGCGCGACGAGTCGACGCACGGCGGCGAGCACCCGGCGCACGCCCGGCGCACGACACGCCCCCGCCCCCGCCCCGCACACCCCCGGCGGGCCGACCCGAACTCTGGCTTGAAACCCCGACTCCGGGTCCGGAGCCGGAACGGAGCCGAACCCGGGACGGCCCGAGAGCCGGATCCTGCCCGACCCGGACCCGGAGCCCGGCCCCCGGAGCCCAGCCCCGGATCCTGCCCAGCCCCGACACAGCCCCGGCCCGGTCAGCGGTCAGCGGACCCCGGTCAGCGGTCAGCGGTCAGCGGTCAGCGGTCAGCGGTCAGCGGGGCGACCGCAGCGTCCGTGACGGCGACTCCCCGAACTTCTCGCGGTAGCGCGCCGCGAACCGGCCCTGGTGGGCGAAGCCCCAGCGCCAGGCCACCTCGCTCACGCTCACCTCGTCCGGGGCCGCCGCCCGCAGTTCCTCCCGCGCCCGGTCGAGGCGCACCTCCCGCACGTACGCCATCGGCGACATCCCCACGTACTCCCGGAAGGACTCCTGGAGGCGCCGCACGCTCACCCGGGACAGCGCCGCGAGCTCGGTGCTGGTGAAGGGGTGCTCGGGGCGCTCCCGCACCGCGTCCATCGCCCGCTTCACCGGCGCCGGGCGGCGCGGCTCCGCGGGGTGGGCGAGGGCCTCACGCCAGGGGTGGTCGGCGGCCAGGAGGAGCCCGTTCAGGAGGGCCTCCTGCAGGGGCCGGGCCACCAGTTCGTGCCGGGCGAGCCCGTCCCCGGCGAGCGCCTCCGCGGCGACCTGCCGGGCGAAGCGCACCCAGCTCAGACCGGGGCCGCGCGTGATGTCCAGCAGGGGCGCGAAGGCCAGCGGGCCGCCCGGCGGACGGCCGGTCAGCGCCCCCAGCCGGTCGCGCAGCGCGGCCGCCCCGACCTTCACCGACAGGGTCCGGCAGTCGCCGCTCCAGCGGTCGAGGAAGGTGTCCCCCGCCGGATCGAGCAGCAGCGCCTCGGCCGGCGTCGCGACGACCGTGGGGCCGCCGCCCTGGCGCATCTCCATCGTCCCGCTCAGCGGCGCGTTCAGGTGGTAGGCGCCGAGCTCGCCGAAGCTCATCCGCACGTCGGCGCCGCAGCTCAGGTCGCCGATGACCAGCGGCCCCAGCACGACGGTGTCGAAGCGGGCCGCGAAGGGGCGCCGCTCCCCGTCGAGCACGTCCATCCGGTTCGCGTAGTAGCGGGCGTCGAGCTCCACGCGCGCCTCGTCCACGTCCCCCGTACGGAACGAACTCCCACCCACCGCACCCGCGGACCGCACTGCACCCATGAACCGAAAGAATATTCATATGACGGATCTGACCGGGAACGGCAGGATGCGCGGCATGCCACGACCTCAGGGATTCACGTACGAGCAACGCCGCGACGGCACCGTCGTCCTCACCCACCAGGGGCGCGCCGCGGGCGTGCTGCGCGGCGGGCGGGCCGAGAAGTTCCTCGCGGAGGTGGAGTCCGGCGACGCCCAGCTGGTCATGGCCCGCTGGACGGGCTCGTACCGCTTCGGCAACGAACGGCAGGCCAGGAACCATCCGCGTAACCAGGGTGGCCGAACCGGGCGCGGGTAAGGGAACGGCAAAGGGGCTCGGATCGTTAGCCCTGGCATGACCGCTATGACCCCCGGCTCGAACATCCCTCTCACCGCCGCGCGCGTGGCGGTGGACGTCGCCGCCCCGGTGCGGCTCGACGTCTCGGGCCTGCTGCTCGGCGCAGACGGCAAGGTCCGCTCGGACGACGACTTCATCTTCTACAACCAGCCGACCGGGCCCGGTGTCACCTACCGCTCCGGCGGCGGGACCGCGCCCGACGCCATCCTGGTGGACACCGCCTCCCTCCCGGCCGGCATCGAGCGGATCGTCGTCACGGCGAGCCCCGACGCCGCCGGCCAGACCTTCCAGGGCATCGAGCCCACGGCGACCCTGCGCAACGCGGACGACGGCAGCGTCCTCGCCACCTTCACGCCGCCGCGCCTGGCCACCGAGACGGCCCTGGTGGTCGTCGAGATCTACCTGCGCAACGGCGCCTGGAAGGCCCGCGCCGTGGGCCAGGGATACGCGAACGGCCTGGCCGGCATCGCGACCGACTTCGGCGTCTCGGTGGACGACGAGCCGGCCGCCGCCCCGGCCGCCGCCCCGGCACCGGCCGCCGCCCCGGCACCGGCCGCCGTCGCGCCGCCGGTCCCGCCCGCGCCGGCCGCCGCCCCGGTCGACCCGCGGATCGCGGCCCCGCCGGCGCCGCCCGCTCCCCCGGCCGCCCCCGCCGCCCCCGTCTCCACCGGCAAGATCAACCTCGACAAGGGCCGGGTCAGCCTCCAGAAGAACCAGACGGTGTCCCTGGTCAAGGGCGGCCGTCCGCTGCTGTCCCAGGTCAAGATGGGTCTCGGCTGGGAGCCCGCCTACCGGGGCAAGGACATCGACCTGGACGCCTCCGTCATCGCGTACGGCCCGCAGCGCAACCACCTGGACAGCTGCTACTTCGGCAAGCTGTCCATCCTGGGCGGCTCGGTGAAGCACTCCGGCGACAACCTCACCGGCGAGGGCGCGGGCGACGACGAGGTCATCGTCGTCGACCTGGGCCGGCTGCCGGCCGACGCCACCGGCCTGGTCTTCACGGTCAACTCCTTCTCGGGCCAGAAGTTCACCGAGGTCGCCAAGGCCTACTGCCGGCTGATGGACGCGGCGACCGGCGAGGAGCTGGTCCGCTTCGACCTCACGACCGCCGAGCCGCAGACCGGCGTGATGATGGCCAAGCTGATCAAGCAGTTCTCCGGCGAGTGGGAGATGACGGCGATGGGCGAGTTCGTGAAGTCCCGCACCGTCCGCGGCATGGTGAAGCCGGCCGCCCAGGCGCTCTGAGCGACCGGCCGGGGCGCGCCGCTAGAACAGGGCGCTGTAGGCGTTGAGGGCGGGCTGGCCGCCGAGGTGGACGTAGAGCACGGTCGAGTCCCGGCCGATCTCTCCCCGGTCCACCAGGTCGACCAGCCCCGCCATCGACTTCCCCTCGTAGACGGGGTCCGTGACCATGCCCTCGGTGCGGGCGGCGAGCCGCATCGCGTCGAGGGTGGCCTCGTCCGGGATGCCGTACACCCCGGCGTGGTAGCGCTCGTCCAGCTCGACGTCGGCCGCCGTCACCTCGCGCTCGACGCCGATGAGGGCGGCGGTGTTCCGGGCGATCCGGGTGATCTGCTCATGGGTCGGGCCGGGCTTCGCGGAGGCGTCGACGCCGATGATCCGGCGGGCCGGTCCGCCCTCCTCGGCGAGCGCGGCGAAGCCCGCGACCATGCCGGCCTGGGTGGAGCCGGTCACCGAGCAGACGACGACCGTGTCGAAGTGGACGCCGAGCGCGCGCTCCTGCTCGGCCACCTCGTACGCCCAGTTCGCGAAGCCGAGGCCGCCGAGCGGGTGGTCGGAGGCGCCGGCCGGGATCGCGTACGGCTTTCCGCCGCCCTCCTCGACCTCCCGCAGCGCCTGCTCCCAGCTCTCCTTGAAGCCGATGCCGAAACCGGCCTTCACCAGGCGCACGTCGGCGCCGGCGAGGCGGCTGACGAGGATGTTGCCGACCTTGTCGTAGACCGCGTCGGGCCAGTCGACCCAACTCTCCTGGACGAGGACGCACTTCAGGCCGGCCCGCGCCGCGACGGCCGCGACCTGGCGGGTGTGGTTCGACTGCACGCCGCCGATGGAGACGAGGGTGTCGCAGCCCTGCGCGAGGGCGTCGGCGACCAGGTACTCCAGCTTGCGCGTCTTGTTCCCGCCGTACGCCACCCCCGAGTTGCAGTCCTCCCGCTTGGCCCACAGCGTGGCGCCCCCGAGGTGATGCGTGAGCCGCTCCAGGGGATGGACCGGCGAGGGCCCGAAGAGGAGCGGGTAGCGGTCGAAATCGGTGATCGGCAAAGCGGCTCCCGGTGGGTGACGGCGACGGATCGGCGGTCCGGGACTCCCTACGGACGCCCGGACGGTACGGGCGGTGCGGGCGGTGCGGGCGGTACCGACAGTACGGAGACCCCGGCGGGCTCGTGGCTGCCGGCAGGTGCCTGGCCCACGGCGGGTTCGCGGCCCTCGGCGGGCGTCCCGCTCACGGCGGGCGTCCGGCTCTCTGCAGACGTCCCGCTCCCGGCGGGCGGCGCGGGGATGCCGGTGACCTCGGCGACCTCGATGGCGTCGTCGGCGAGCTGTTCGAGGGCCGCCCAGATCTCCGTGGTGACCCGGACCGCCTCCTCCGCGTCGCCGGCCGCGCACGCCTCGATGAGCCGGGCGTGCAGTTCGGCCGAGCCGCAGCTCCCGGCGTCGCCGAAGAGCCGCCGCTCGACGCGGCGGATGAGCGGGGTGTACCGCGCGATGGTGGCGGCCGCGGCGTGGTTGCCGCTGGCGACGACGAGGACCTCGTGCAGCTCGTCGTCGGCGCTGAGGGCGGCCTCCACGTCGGAGGCGCGGACGGCGGCGGCGAAGCGCTCGTTGGCCTCGCGCATGGTCCGGATGCCCTCGGGGCCGAGGAGGGGCACGCCGGTCCTGGCGGCGAGTTCGTGCATCACCCGGACCACCGAGGCGGCGTCCCGGACGACCCGGCTGACCGGCCGGGTGACGCGGGTGTAGCTCTGCGGCTTGGACTCGACGAGTCCCTCGTCGCCGAGCCGGGCCAGGGCCTCGCGCACGGGCGCGCGCGAGAGCCCGAGCCGTTCGGCGAGATCGGCGTCCTTGAGCGGGGCGCCGGGCGCGAGTTCGCCGCGCACGATGGCCTCGCGCAGCGCCTCGTACGCCCGGTCACGCAGGAGGGTCCGGCCCACGGGCCGCAGTGCGTCCATGGGCTGACATGTTAGATGTCAGCCCATGGCGCTGACCAGGGATCAGTTTCGGCCCGGGGGCGTTCAGCCGCGGGGCTGGCGGCGCCAGGGGCCGGTGATCGCCACCATGATGCCCGGGTTCTGGATGCTGGCGAACAGCGTGTCACCGTCGGGCGAGAAGGTCACGCCGGCGAACTCGCTGTCGTTGAGGTCGTTCCGGGCTATCGGGTACGTCCGGCCGGAGTCCGTGGCGCCGAAGAGGTGCTGGACCCCCTCGCCGTCCTCGGCGAGGACGAGCCCGCCGTACGGCGAGACGGTGATGTTGTCGGGGCCGTCGAAGGCGCCGTCCTCGCCGGGGGCCGTGTTCACCCCGAGCAGCACCTTGAGGGTGAGGGTGCGGCGCTTGGGGTCGTAGAACCAGACCTGGCCGTCGTGCGCGGCGCCCGGGCTCTCCTCGCGCGCGTAGGAGGAGACGACGTAGGCGCCGCCGTCCGCCCACCACATGCCCTCCAGCTTGCGGGCGCGGGTGACCTGGCCGTCCGCGAACTGCTTGCGGACGGCGGTGGTGCGGCCGTCGCGGTCGGGGACGTCGACCCAGTCCACGCCGTAGACGGTGCCGATCCGGGTGGCCCGGGAGAGGTCGTCCACGAACCGGCCCGCGGAGTCGGTGCACTTGGAGGCCTGGAGCACACCGGCGTCGTCGGCGAGGGTGCGGAGCTTCCCGCGGCCGTGCTCGAAGCCCGCCGGCGGCGTCCAGCGGAACAGCAGCCCGTTGGGGTTGGAGGCGTCCTCGGTGAGGTAGGCGTGGCCGCGCTTGGGGTCGACGACGACGGCCTCGTGGTCGTAGCGGCCGAAGGCCTTGACCGGCTTGGGGTCGAGGTTGGCGCGGCGGTCGCGCGGGTCGACCTCGAAGACGTAGCCGTGGTCCTTGGTCATGCCGTTGACGCCGGCGCGGTCGGAGTTCTCCTCGCCGGTCAGCCAGGTGCCCCAGGCGGTGCGGCCGCCCGCGCAGTTGGTGGAGGTGCCGGCGATGCCGACCCACTCGGCGACGGTGCCGTCGCGGTGCACCTCGACGACCGTGCAGCCACCGGCGGCGGCCGGGTCGTAGACGAGGCCCTCGGCGAGCGGCACGGGGTGGGCCCACTTCGCGCGGGGGCCCTTGAGCTCGTGGTTGTTGACCAGGTACGTGCTGCCGCGCGGGCCGGCGAAGGCGGCCGTGCCGTCGTGGTTGGACGGGGTGAACTCACCGCTCTCCAGGCGGGTCACGCCGCTGTGGGTGACGACGCGGTAGGAGAACCCGGCGGGCAGGGCGAGCATGCCCTCGGGGTCGGCTTCGAGCGGCCCGTACCCGAGCGCGTGACCGTGGCCATGGCCATGGCCGTGACCGTGGTCGTGACCGGCACCGTACGCCTCCGGCTCGTCGGACGCGAGCGCCTCGGGCGCGGTGGCGAGAGCACCGACGACACCGGTGAGGGCGAGGCCCGCACCGGCGGCGGCGGACTGCTTGGTGAACTCTCTGCGGTTGAGGGGCATGGTGTGGCGTCTCCCTGTGGTGGCCTGATCTCGCGGGCCACCCTTGCGCGCCTCCGCGAACGGCGGCTGAACGCCGCGGGAACACCCGCCGCGCGCCTCACGCCGCGGGAACACCCGCCCGCGCTCACGCCGCGGGAACACCGACCGCGCGCCTCACACGGCGGGGACGCACCTCACGCGCCGGGAGTGCGCCTCACACGGCGGGTGCCGCCGGGTACGCGCCTCACGCGCCGGGTGCGCGACGACCGCGACGACCGCGCCGCCGCGCACCCGGCGCCGTGTCAGGAGCCCGACCGGGAGCGGGCCTTGAAGGCGGCCTTGCGGGCGTCCTTGGCGACGGCCTTGTCGCGGTGCAGGCGCCCCATGGCCTCCAGGACCTCGGCGGTCGCCGGGTGCTCGATCCGCCAGGCGGCCTCGAAGAAGCCGCTGTGGCGTCCGGTCAGCCCCTCGATCAGCTCCTGGAGCTCCTCCAGGTCGCCGTCCGCGCCGAGCTGCGCCGCGATCGTGTCGACGGCCAGCCAGAAGACCATCGTCTCGGAGGGCGCGGGCACGTCCGTCGCGCCCCGCTCGGCGAGCCAGACCCGTGCGAGGCCGCCGAGTTCCGGGTCGTCGAGCACCTCCCGTACCGCGGGCTCCGCCTCGGCGCCCACCAGGGAGAGCGTCTGCTGGCAGTACAGGCGGCGGAGCGGCGAGCCGGCGTCCGCGCCCCGGGCGGCGGCGAGCAGCTCGCGGGCGGCGGTGAGCGCGTCGCGGCCGGCCAGCCAGGCGGCGGTCTCCTCGCGGGCGGCGCCCTCCGGGTAGCCGGCGATCCCCGCGAGGAGCGCGTCGGCGCCCTTCCCGGCGAGGTCGCCGACGGCGGGCGCGTCCACGCCGGCCTCCAGCATGCGGGCCCGGACGCCGTACAGGCCGAGCGGGGTGAGCCGCACCATGCCGTACCGGGAGACGTCCTCGTCGTCGACCGGCGGGGCGGGCTCCTCGCCCTCCTCGGCCATCAGGGCCTCGTCGACGGGCTGGTACTCGACGAGCCCGATCGGCTCCAGGAGCCGGAACTGCTCGTCGAGCCGCATCATCGCGTCGGAGACCTGCTCCAGGACGTCGTCGGTCGGTTCGCCCATGTCGTCGGGGACGACCATGGACGCGGCGAGCGCGGGCAGCGGCACCGGGCCCTCACCGGCGCCGCCCTCGCTGACCGTCAGCAGGTAGAGGTTGCCGAGGACGCCCTCCAGGAAGTCGGCCTCCACCTCGGGGTCCCAGTCCAGCGCCTCGAAGTCGATCTCGCCGTCCTCGCCGACGACCGCGTCCAGGTCGTCGAGGACGGGGGCGACGGCGTCGGCGAAGACCGCGTCGAAGCCGTCCAGCCAGAGCGCGAGGACGTCCTGCGGCGAACCGCCGGTGACGAGCGCCAGGTTCTCGCCGGCGGCGGCGCGCCCGGCGGTCGCCCCCTCCGCGTCCTCCTCGCCGTCCTCGACGTCGACGAGACCGGTGTCGACCGCGAGCCGCCAGGCGTCGCCGGCCAGGATCGCGGCGTCCTCCTCGCCGGTGAGGCCAAGGAGTTCGACGGCCTCGGGGAGCTGCTCGTCGACGAGTTCGCCGCCGGCGTCGACCCGGGTGTCGGGCCCGGCCCAGCGGGCGAGCCGTACGGCCTGGACGAGGAGGGGGGCGGCCAGGGCGTCCCGCGCCAGCTCCGCGTCCGCACGGAGCCGAACGGGGGGAAGGGTGGGGTGCTCCGCTGACATCTGGGGGGTCTCCTCGACGCGTGCGTGGGTGAAGGCGAAAGGGCTCAAAGAGCGGTCCTCAGCGTAGACGCATCCGGGACGCCGTCCGGCGGTTCACGGATCCGTCAGCCTTCGTACACCCGTCGACTCTTGACAAGTCCACCGCTCTCGAAAGAGATTGACGCGCGTAGACCTTTCTGCCGATCGTCCAAGCACCCTCGGAGTCCTCTGATGTCTTCCTCCATACCGAGATCCGCCGCGGTCTCCGCCGTCGTCGCCGCCGCCCTCGCCGCCGGTCTGCTCGCGAGCTCGTCGAGCGCCGCCGCCGAGGACGCCGCCGGCGTCCGCATCCACGACATCCAGGGCACGACGCGCGTCTCGCCTCTCGTCGGCAAGCAGGTCACCGGCGTCACGGGCATCGTCACCGGCGTCCGCACCTACGGCTCGCGCGGCTTCTGGATCCAGGACCCCGAGGCCGACGCGGACCCGGCGACCAGTGAGGGCGTCTTCGTCTTCACCAGCTCCGTCCCGACCGTCGCCGTCGGCGACGCGGTCAGCGTGAACGGCACGGTCACGGAGTACGTCCCCGGCGGTCTGAACTCCGGGAACCAGTCGCTGACCCAGATCTCCAAGCCGGTCGTCACGGTCGTCTCGAAGGGCAACGCCGTCCCGGCCCCCGTCACGATCTCCCCCTGGTCGGTCCCCGACGAGTACACCCCCGAGGGCGACCCGGCCGCGGGCGGCTCGATCAACGGCCTGACGCTCGACCCCGAGACGTACGCCCTGGACTACTACGAGTCCCTGGAGGGCACCAACGTCCGGATCGGCTCCTCGCGGGTGGTCGGCGCCACCGACCCGTACGCGGAGCTCTGGGTGACGGTGAAGCCCTGGGAGAACGACAACCGCCGCGGCGGCACGGTCTACGGCTCGTACGAGTCGCAGAACACCGGCCGGCTCCAGATCCAGTCGCTGACCCCGCTCGCCCAGCAGCCGTTCCCCAAGGCGAACGTCGGCGACCGGCTGACCGGCACCACCGAGGGCCCGCTCGACTTCAACCAGTTCGGCGGCTACACGCTGACGGCCCGCACCCTGGGCACGGTCGTCGACGAGGGCCTGGAGCGCGAGACCACGGACAAGCAGCACAAGAACGAGCTGGCCGTGGCGACGTACAACGTCGAGAACCTCGACCCGACCGACCCGCAGGAGAAGTTCGACGCGCTCGCGAAGGCGGTCGTCGAGAACCTGGCCTCGCCCGACATCGTCGCCCTGGAGGAGATCCAGGACAACAACGGCGCCAAGAACGACGGCACGGTCGCCGCCGACGCGACGGTGAAGAAGTTCACCGACGCGATCCTGGCCGCCGGCGGCCCGGCGTACGAGTGGCGCTCGGTCGACCCGCAGAACGGCAAGGACGGCGGCGAGCCCGGCGGCAACATCCGTCAGGTCTTCCTCTTCAACCCCGAGCGGGTCTCCTTCACGGACCGCGCGGGCGGCGACGCCACCACCGCCACCGCCGTGACGGGCACCAAGGGCCGCGCCGAGCTGACCCTCTCCCCCGGCCGCATCGACCCGTCGAACGCCGCCTGGGATGCCAGCCGCAAGCCGCTCGCGGGCGAGTTCGTCTTCCGCGGCCGCACGGTCTTCGTCATCGCCAACCACTTCGGCTCCAAGGGCGGCGACGAGTCCATCGTCTCGCACCACCAGCCGCCGAACCGCTCCTCCGAGGCGAAGCGACTCCTGCAGGCGCAGGCCGTCAACGCCTTCGTGAAGGACATCATCGCGGTCGAGAAGCAGGCGGACGTCCTCGTCGTCGGCGACATCAACGACTTCGAGTTCTCCGGGACGACGGAGGCGCTGACCGAGGGCGGCGCGCTGTACCCGGCCGTGAAGTCGCTGCCCCGCAGCGAGCGCTACTCGTACGTCTACCAGGGCAACAGCCAGGTCCTCGACCAGATCCTGACGAGCCCGGGCGTGCACCACTTCGAGTACGACAGCGTGCACATCAACGCCGAGTTCGCCGACCAGGACAGCGACCACGACCCGCAGGTCCTGCGCTTCCGCCCCTGACGGACCGACCGGTCACACGCCCGCGCTCAGGCTGAGCGCGGGCGTGTACCGCCGCACCCGGCTGCCCGCGAGCCCCGGGTACGCGTGCACCCGCTTCCACGCCCCGCTCCGCCGGGCGCCGTCCGCCAGCCACTCCTCGTGGGCCTGCTCGCTCTCCCACTCGGCGTAGTTCAGGACCCGCCCGCCGTCGGTGGACAGATGGAACCGGGCGCTGATCCCACCGTGCGCCGGCCCCGCCGCCGCGTCCTCCTCCAGGGCACCGAACACGCTGTCCACCCAGTCCTCGCGGCGCCCCTCTCCGGCCCCTTCGAAGTCGGCCTCGGCGACCACGACGATCCCGCCCGGCTCCCCCGCGCCCGTCCCGCCGGCGGAGCGGTGGACCGGCGCGTAGCGGTGGAGCTCCACGCGCTCGATGCCGGGCACGGCGGCGTCGATCTCGGTGTTCCGGTCGTCGCGGTAGGTGCGGACGAAGTCGTCGTAGGCCTGCTGCTCGGTCCACTGCGAGTAGTGCAGCAGCGTGTCCCCGTCGGTCCCGACGGCGACGCTGTACGACAGCAGGCCGAGGTCCGGCCACGCACGGCTCTCCCAGGCGGTCCTGATGGCCTCGACGGCCGCGCGCTGGCGCTCCGGGGTGCCGACCCGCCAGGTGCTGACGAGGACGGCGCCGACTCCGGGGCGCTGGAAGTCGGGACGGGCATCGGGGCGTGCGACGGCGTTCATGCGGACGTTCTCCTTCGACGGGGATCGGCCCGGACCGGCCCGGATGACCACGGACCGGCTCGGTTTCGACGGGATCCACCGTCCTCCCTCAACCGCGCTTGAGGTCAAGCGGCTCCGGCGTGCGAGACTTCGCGCCGTGATCCTCCGCCCCGCCACGCGCGCCGAACTGCCCGCCGTCCTCGCCCTGCTGGCCGACGAGGAGAGGGTGGTGGACCCCGCCTCGGTCGTCGTCACGGCCGCGTACGAGCGCGCCTTCGCCGACATCGAGGGCGACCCGCGCAACGAGATGCTGGTCCTCGTGGACGGCGGCCTCGTCCTGGGCTGCCTCCAGGTCACGTACATCCCGGGCCTCGGCAAGGGCGGCGCCGAGCGGGCCCTGATCGAGGCCGTCCGGATCAGGGCCGACCGGCGCGGCGGCGGCCTCGGTCGGGAACTGATGGAGCGGGCCGTGGCGCGCGCGGGGGAGCGCGGCTGCGCGCTCGTCCAACTGACCAGTGACAAGCGGCGGTCGGACGCCCACCGCTTCTACGCCTCCCTGGGCTTCGCCCCGAGTCACGACGGCTTCAAGCGGGCGCTCTAGCCCGGGAGTCCGTCGTGCGGGACGAAGCCGTCACGTCCGCCGAGCACACCGCGTCAGCCGAGCACACCGCGTCTGCCGAGCACGCCGAGCACACCGCGTCAGCCGAGCACGCCGGGCGCGCCCACCCACGCCATCCTTCAGCAGTTCTTATCGCTCGAACCAAGAAGGTCTAAGTAGACCTACATGGTCCGGTGTGCCCAGACTTGCCGCATGACTCCTGTACGTCCTTTCGGCCGCGCGCTCTGCGCGATGATCACCCCGTTCGCCCCCTCCGGCGCGCTCGACCTCGACGCCGCGGCCGAGCTGGCCGTGCGGCTCGTGGCGGAGGGCTGCGACGGGCTGGTCCTCAGCGGGACCACCGGCGAGTCCCCGACCACGAGCGACGCCGAGAAGGCCGCGCTGGTGCGGGCCGTCCGGGCGGCGGTCGGTCCCGGCCCGTCGGTCGTCGCGGGCGTCGGCACCTCCGACACCGGGCACACCGTCGAACTGGCCCGGCAGGCCGAACGGGCCGGGGCGGACGGGCTGCTCGTCGTCACGCCGTACTACAGCCGCCCGCCCCAGGCGGCGGTCGAGGCGCACTTCCTGAAGGTCGCGGACGCGACCGGCCTGCCGGTGATGGTCTACGACATCCCCGGCCGCACCGGCACCCGCGTCGAGCCCGCGACGATGCTGCGGCTCGCCGCACACCCGCGGATCGCGGCGGTGAAGGACTGCGCGTACGACCTGCTCGGCTCGGCCCGGGTCATCGCGGAGGGCGGGCTCGCGTACTACTCGGGCTCCGAGGAGCTCAACCTGCCGCTGTACGCGGTCGGCGGCGCGGGCTACGTCAGCACGGTGGCGAACGTGGCGCCGCGTCAGCTGCGGGCGGTCCTCGACGCCTTCGACGCGGGCGACACCGCCGGGGCGGCCCGGCTGAACGCCCGGCTCCTGCCGCTCGTCGAGCTGATGATGAACGCGGGCCTGCCGGGCACGGTCACCGCCAAGGCGCTGCTCGGCGGCCCGGTACGGGAACCGCTGCAGCCCGCCGACCGGGAGGCGGTCGACGGGCTGCGGGCGGCGTACGAGGCGCTGCTTCAGGCGGAGTCGCTGGTGTAGGTCCTGCCGAGGACCGCGGCGTGCTCCAGGACGTCCTCCAGCGGGTCGTCGATCTGCCCGGTGTGGAGCGAGAGGCTGGGCCCGTTCGTCACGGTGGGCCCGTGGTGCGTGTGCGTCTCGTCCGCCAGGGCCGTACCGGCCGGCAGCAGGACCGCCGCCATCGTGAGCACCCCGACGAACGTGGGCTTCGTCCTCATGTCGACTCCTCGCCTTGTCTGCGTGCAGTGACTCTGCGTCGGGCCTAACGGCCTCCGTCGACGCGGAGTCACCCGCGTCAGTTGTGGCTGTGGAGGATGTCGTTCAGGCCGCCCCAGACCGCGTTGTTCGGGCGGGCCTCGACGGTGCCGGTGACCGAGTTGCGGCGGAAGAGGATGTTCGAGGCGCCGGAGAGCTCGCGGGCCTTCACGACCTGGCCGTCGGGCATGGTGACCCGGGTACCGGCGGTGACGTACAGGCCGGCCTCGACGACGCACTCGTCGCCCAGCGCGATGCCGACGCCCGCCTCGGCGCCGATCAGGCAGCGCTCGCCGATCGCGATGACGACGTTGCCGCCGCCCGAGAGGGTGCCCATGGTGGAGGCGCCGCCGCCGATGTCGGAGCCGTTGCCGACGACGACGCCGGCGGAGATCCGGCCCTCGACCATGGAGGTGCCGAGGGTGCCGGCGTTGAAGTTGACGAAGCCCTCGTGCATGACGGTGGTGCCGGCGGCGAGGTGGGCGCCGAGGCGGACGCGGTCGGCGTCGGCGATGCGGACGCCGGCGGGCACGACGTAGTCGGTCATGCGGGGGAACTTGTCGATCGAGGTCACCTGGAGGTGCAGGCCCTCGGCGCGGGCGTTGAGGCGCACCTTCTCGATGTCGTCGACGGCGACCGGGCCGAGCGAGGTCCAGGCGACGTTGGCGAGCAGGCCGAAGACGCCGTCCAGGCTCTGGCCGTGCGGCTTGACCAGGCGGTGGCTGAGCAGGTGCAGGCGCAGGTACGCGTCGTGGGCGTCGAGCGGCTTGTCGTCGAGCGAGGCGATCACGGTGCGGACGGCGACCACCTCGACGCCGCGGCGGGCGTCCACGCCGAGGGCCTTGGCGGCGCCCTCTCCGAGGGCGTTGACGGCCTCGTCGGGGGTGAGCCGCCCGGTGCCGGCGGGGCCGGGCGCGTCGGTCAGCTCGGGAGCGGGGAACCAGGTGTCGAGAACGGTGCCGTCGCCGGAGATGGTGGCGAGGCCGGCGGCGACGGCGCCGGTGGTGCGAGGAGCAGTGGTCATGACGGAAAACCTAACCGGCGGGCCCCCGCGCGGGCCAACCGGTCTCAGGTGTCGGTCGAGCGCATGGGCGGTTCCGACGAGCCGGCGGGGGACCGCCTCGGCACTTCCTTCAGGCCTCCGTGCGGAGGATCCGCGCCAGCACGAGGCGTGCGTACTCCTCGTCGTAGCCGCCGTCGGTGAGCAGCACCTGGAGGCAGATGCCGTCCATGACGGCGACCAGGGCGCGGGCGGTGACGGGGTCGGTGCGGTGGGCCAGGGCGGCGACGACGGACTCGCCCCACTCGGCGGCGACCGGGCGCAGGGCGGGGCGGCGCAGGGCGGCGAGGTAGAGCTCGTACTCCAGCTCCACGCGGGCGCGTTCGCCGCCCAGCCACTCCGCCAGGAGCCGGGCGAGCGCGGCGGCGAGGTCCACGTCCGGGTCGGTGAGGGCGGGGTGCTCGCGGAGCAGCCGCCCGAAGCCCTCGTTGGCCTTACGCAGCGCCGCGACGAGGAGTTCGTCGAGGGAGGCGAAGTGGTACGTGGTGGAGCCGAGGGGCACATCGGCCTCGGCGGCCACGGTGCGGTGGCTGAGGCCCGCGAGGCCGGCGCGGCCGACCACGCGCAGGGCCGCGTCGACGATCCGGTCGCGCCGCTCGGGGTCGTACCGCCTGGGCCGGGCCGTCAGTGGGCACCGCCCAGGTTGAGGACGGCGACCCCGGCGATGATCAGGACGATGCCGGCGATCTTGGCGAGGGTCATGGACTCGCCGAGGAAGAGCGCGCCGATCGCGGCGACGGCGGCGGTGCCGACGCCGGACCAGATGGCGTAGGCGGTGCCGACCTGGAGGGTCTTGAGCGCCTGGGCGAGCAGCGCGAAGGCGATCAGGTATCCGGCGCCGGTGATGAGCGAGGGCACCAGTCTCGAGAAGCCCTCGCTGTACTTCATGGAGGTGGTGGCGACGATCTCCGCCGCTATGGCGCCCGCGAGCAGTCCGTATCCCATGTGTACGAGCGTACACAGCGGCGGGCGCTACGGTGTGCACATGACATATCCCTCGGGGCCGTACGGATACGGATACGCTCCCCCGCCGCCCAAGCCCGGCGTCATACCCCTGGCGCCGCTCTCCTTCGGCGCCGTCCTGTCCGGAGCCTTCGCCACCTTCGGCCGCCACTGGAAGCAGCTGCTCGGTGTGACCGGGGCCGCCTACGGCGCCGCGCTGGTCGCCGTCGGCGCGGCGCTCGGCATCGCGTACGCCGCCGTCGGCGACCTCTTCCCCGCCGTGTTCGACCTGCCGGCCGGCGAGGAGCCTCGGTGGGACGACGCCCGCCCGCTGATCGTCGCCTTCGTCTGCGTCTGGCTCGCCGCCATGCTCGCGATGGTCTGTGCCAGCGCGGTGGTGGCGGCGGCCTGTCCGGCCGTGCTGCAGGAGGCGGTCCTCGGCCGACCCACCACCTTCGGCGCGATCTGGCACCGCTCCTGGGCCCGGATGCCCGCCGTCCTGGGCACCGTGCTGCTGACGAGCCTGGCCGTGATGATCCCGATGGTGCTCGTCGTCGTGGCCTTCGTCGGGACGTTCGTCGCCCTGCTCGCGGCCGCGGCCGAATCGGGCACCCCGGAGAGCGGCCTGTGGGTCGTCCCCCTGGTCGCCGTCGTCACGGCCCTCCTCCTCACCCCGCTCGCGCTCTGGATCTGGGTGAAGTTCAGCCTGGCCCCGGCGGCGGCGGTGATGGAGGGCCAGGGCGCCATCGCCTCGATGCGCCGCTCCTCGCACCTGGTCCGCGGCTCATGGTGGCGGACCTTCGGCTGCCTGCTCGCCGCCACCGCGATGGCCACCTTCGCGAGCTGGCTGATCCAGCAGCTGCTCTCCGTGCTGCTCTCGGTCCCGATGGCGGCCCTCGACTTCTCCGGCGACGACCCCGGCACCCTCGTCGCCGCCTTCGCCGTCCTCTTCGTCTTCCTCGCCGTCGGCCAGCTCGTCAGCCAGGGCATCGTCTCCCTGTTCCCGCCGCTCGTCACCGGCCTCCTCTACGTCGACCAGCGCATCCGCAAGGAGAACCTCGCCGCGGACCTGGCCCAGGCCGCCGGCCTCTCCGCCGGTCCCGCCACGGGCCCGCGCGGCGACTGGGGCCGGCACCACTGACGGAACCGCCCCCGTGCACGCGGAACGGCCGCGCCCCGAAGGGCGCGGCCGTTCCGCGTACGAGAGCGAGCCTCGATCAGACGTTGAAGCCGAGCGCGCGCAGCTGCTCGCGGCCGTCGTCCGTGATCTTGTCCGGGCCCCACGGGGGCATCCAGACCCAGTTGATCTTCAGCTCGTTGACGATGCCGTCCGTCGCGGACTTCGCCTGGTCCTCGATCACATCGGTCAGCGGGCAGGCCGCCGACGTCAGGGTCATGTCCAGCGTCGCGACGTTCGAGTCGTCGATGTGGATGCCGTAGATCAGGCCCAGGTTGACGACGTCGATGCCCAGCTCGGGGTCGACGACGTCGTACAGCGCCTCACGGACTTCTTCCTCGGAGGCCGGCTTCATCGTGGCCTCGGCGTTCTCGGTCATGCCGACTTCCTCTCCGCGTCGCCCAGCGCCTGGGCGGTCGCGTCCTTCCACGCCATCCAGCTGAGCAGCGCGCACTTCACACGGGCCGGGTACTTGGAGACCCCGGCGAACGCGACCGCGTCCTCCAGGATCTCCTCCATCGCGTCGTCGGGCTCGATCTGGCCCTTGGACTGCATCAGCTCCAGGAAGGTGCCCTGGATCCGCTGCGCCTCGGCCAGCTCCTTGCCGACGAGCAGCTCGTTGAGGACGGACGCCGAGGCCTGGCTGATCGAGCAGCCCTGACCCTCGTACGACACGTCCTCGATGCGCGAGCCGTCGTACTTCACGCGGAGCGTGATCTCGTCGCCGCACGTCGGGTTGACGTGGTGCACCTCGGCGTCGCCGTCCCGAAGACCGCGCCCGTGCGGGTGCTTGTAGTGGTCCAGGATGACGTCCTGGTACATCGAATCCAGCTTCACGAGCCGTCCCCTAGCCGAAGAAGTTCCGTACGTGCTCCAGACCCTCGACCAGGGCGTCGACCTCGGCCGGAGTGGAGTACAGATAGAACGACGCCCGCGTGGTCGCAGGAATTCCGTACCGCAGGCAGACCGGCCGCGCGCAGTGGTGGCCGACCCGGACCGCGATGCCCTGCTCGTCGAGGACCTGGCCCACGTCGTGCGGGTGGATGTCGCCCAGCGTGAAGGAGATCGCCGCGCCGCGGTCCTCGGCCGTGGTGGGGCCGATGATCCGCAGGTCGGGCACCTCCTGGAGGCGCCGGACGGCGTACTCGGTGATCGCGTGCTCGTGGCGCGCGATGTTCTCCATGCCGATCGCCGACAGGTAGTCCACGGCCGCGCCGAGGCCGACGGCCTGGGCGATCGGGGGCGTACCCGCCTCGAACTTGTGCGGCGCCGGAGCGTACGTCGAGGAGTGCATCGAGACGGTCTCGATCATCTCGCCGCCGCCGAGGAAGGGCGGGAGGTCCTCCAGGAGCTCCTGCCGTCCCCACAGCACGCCGATGCCGGTCGGGCCGCACATCTTGTGGCCGGTGAAGGCCACGAAGTCGGCCTGGAGCGCCTGCACGTCCAGGACCATGTGCGGGGCCGCCTGGGAGGCGTCGATGCAGACGAGCGCACCGACCTCCTGGGCGCGGCGGATGATCGTCTCCACCGGGTTGACCGTGCCCAGCAGGTTCGAGACCAGCGTGAACGAGACGATCTTGGTCTTCTCGGTGATGACCTCCTCGATGTTCGAGAGGTCGAGACGGCCGTCGTCGGTGAGGCCGAACCACTTCAGCTTCGCGCCCGTGCGCTGCGAGAGCAGCTGCCACGGCACGATGTTGGAGTGGTGCTCCATCTCCGTGATGGCGATCTCGGTCTCGTGGTCCACGCGGTAGGGCTCGTCGGCCCAGCCCAGCATGTTGGCCACGAGGTTGAGCGACTCCGAGGCGTTCTTGGTGAAGATCACCTCGTCGCGGCTCGGCGCGTTGATGAAGGCCGCGACCTTGTCACGGGCGCCTTCGTACAGCGCCGTCGCCTCCTCGGCGACCGTGTAGACGCCGCGGTGGACGTTGGCGTTGTGGCGCTCGTAGTACGTGTTGAGCGCGTCGAGGACCTGCCGCGGCTTCTGCGAGGTCGCCGCGGAGTCGAGGTACACGATCTTCTTGCCGTCGTGGACCACGCGATCCAGGAGCGGGAAGTCCTTGCGGATCGCCTCGGTGTCGAGGAGGCCGGAGAGCCCCATATGGGCAGAAGTCACGCGGACGCGCCACCCTTCACGTACTTGTCGTAGCCCTCGTTCTCGAGCTGGTCGGCGAGCTCGGCGCCACCGGACTCGGCGATGCGGCCGTTCGCGAAGACGTGCACGAAGTCGGGCTTGATGTAGCGCAGGATGCGCGTGTAGTGGGTGATCAGCAGGGTGCCGACCTCACCGGTCTCGCGGACGCGGTTGACGCCCTCGGAGACGATGCGGAGCGCGTCGACGTCCAGACCGGAGTCGGTCTCGTCGAGGATCGCGATCTTCGGCTTGAGGAGCTCCAGCTGCAGGATCTCGTGGCGCTTCTTCTCACCGCCGGAGAAGCCCTCGTTGACGTTGCGCTCGGCGAAGGCCGGGTCCATCTGGAGCTGCTCCATCGCGGACTTGACCTCCTTCACCCAGGTGCGCAGCTTGGGGGCCTCGCCGCGGACGGCGGTGGCGGAGGTGCGCAGGAAGTTGGAGACCGAGACGCCGGGGACCTCGACCGGGTACTGCATGGCGAGGAAGACGCCGGCGCGGGCGCGCTCGTCGACCGACATCTCCAGGACGTCCTCGCCGTCGAGGGTGACGGTGCCGCCGGTGACCGTGTACTTCGGGTGGCCGGCCAGGGAGTACGCCAGGGTCGACTTGCCGGAGCCGTTGGGGCCCATGACGGCGTGGGTCTCGCCCTGCTTGATGGTCAGGTCGACGCCCTTGAGGATCTCGCGGGGGCCGTTCTCCGCCTCGACGGAGACGTGCAGGTCGTGGATTTCAAGCGTAGCCATGGGTGACTCAGGACTCCTGGGTGACGGAGACGAGCACATCGTCCCCTTCGATCTGTACGGGGTATACGGGGACGGGGCGCGTCGCGGGAAGGCCGGAGGGCTTGCCGGTGCGCAGGTCGAAGCTGGACCCGTGCAGCCAGCACTCGATGGCGCAGTCCTCCACCTCGCCCTCCGAGAGGGAGACGTTCGCGTGCGAGCAGATGTCGTTGATCGCGAACACCTCGCCCTCGGTGTGCACGAGGGAGATCGGCGTGCCGTCGACCTCGACCCGCTTCGGGGTGTCGGCCTCCAGCTCGCTCAGCGCGCAGACTCGGACGAAGGCCATCAGACGGAGGCCTCCAGCTCGGCCTCGATCTTGGCGATCAGGCGCTCCTGTACGTCGGGCAGGCCGATCTGCTGGACCAGCTCGGCGAAGAAGCCGCGGACGACGAGGCGGCGGGCCTCGGCCTCCGGGATGCCGCGGGCCATCAGGTAGAAGAGCTGCTCGTCGTCGAAGCGGCCGGTGGCCGAGGCGTGACCGGCGCCGGCGATCTCGCCGGTCTCGATCTCCAGGTTCGGCACGGAGTCGACCCGGGCACCGTCCGTGAGGACCAGGTTCCGGTTGAGCTCGTACGTGTCGGTGCCCTCGGCGGCGGCCTGGATGAGCACGTCGCCGATCCAGACGGCGTGCGCGTCCTGGCCCTGCAGCGCGCCCTTGTAGGCCACGTTGGACTTGCAGTGCGGGGTGTTGTGGTCGACCAGGAGGCGGTGCTCCTGGTGCTGGCCCGCGTCGGTGAAGTACAGACCGAAGAGCTCGGCCTCGCCGCCCGGAGCCGCGTAGGAGACGCGCGGGTGGATGCGGACGACGTCGCCGCCGAAGGTGACGACGACCGACTTGAAGGAGGCGTCGCGGCCGACCAGCGCGTTGTGCTGGGCGACGTGGACGGCGTTCTCGTCCCAGTCCTGGACGGAGACGACCGTGAGCTTCGCGCCGTCGCCGAGGACGTAGTCGACGTTGGCGGCGAGGACGGCGTCACCGGTGTGGTCGATGACCACGACGGCCTCGGCGAAGGCGCCGAGCTCGATCACCTGGTGGCCGAAGGCGACCCCGCCGACGCCGTGCACCGAGATGCGGATCGGCTCGGTGAGGACGGCCTCCTTGGCGACGGTGACGACCGAGGCCTTCTCGAAGGACGTGTACGCCTGGGCGGCGACGCGGTCGACGGGCGTGCCGGCCTTGCCGAGCCGCTCGTCGTCGCGGCCGACGGTCTCCACGGTGACGCCCTCGGGGGCCTCGATCTCGACCTTGACGCCCTCGCCGGAGGCGGCCGCGGTGCCGTCGTGGAGGCCGCGCAGGCGCGCCAGCGGCGTGAAGCGCCACTCCTCCTCACGGCCGTGCGGGACGGGGAAGTCCGCGACGTCGAAGGACGGGGGCGCGCTCATGCGCGTGGCGACGGTGGACTCTGCGGCCACCGCGATCGAGCCCGCGGTGGTGGAGCCCGCGGGGATGTTCTGAGCCTCAGCCATGGCTGTCGTGTTGCTCTCTTCCTGCGTAAAAGAAATCAGTCGCTGCGTGGGTGGGGCGGGCTGCTAGCCGACCGCGCCTTCCATCTGCAGCTCGATCAGCCGGTTGAGCTCCAGGGCGTATTCCATCGGCAGCTCCTTGGCGATGGGCTCGACGAAGCCTCGAACGATCATCGCCATCGCCTCGAACTCGGTGAGGCCGCGGCTCATGAGGTAGAAGAGCTGGTCCTCGGAGACCTTGGAGACGGTGGCCTCGTGGCCCATGGAGACGTCGTCCTCGCGCACGTCCACGTAGGGGTACGTGTCGGAGCGGGAGATGGTGTCGACGAGCAGCGCGTCGCAGAGCACGTTGGACTTGGCGCCGGGGGCACCCTCGCCGATCTCGATGAGACCGCGGTAGGAGGTGCGGCCGCCGCCTCGCGCCACCGACTTGGAGACGATGTTGGAGGAGGTGTTCGGGGCCATGTGGACCATCTTGGCGCCGGCGTCCTGGTGCTGGCCCTCGCCCGCGAAGGCGATGGAGAGGGTCTCGCCCTTGGCGTGCTCGCCCATCAGGTAGACGGCCGGGTACTTCATGGTGACCTTGGAGCCGATGTTGCCGTCGACCCACTCCATGGTGGCGCCCTCGTAGGCGACGGCGCGCTTGGTCACCAGGTTGTAGACGTTGTTCGACCAGTTCTGGATGGTCGTGTAGCGGCAGCGGCCGCCCTTCTTGACGATGATCTCGACCACGGCGCTGTGCAGCGAGTCCGAGGAGTAGATCGGGGCGGTGCAGCCCTCGACGTAGTGGACGTAGGCGTCCTCGTCGACGATGATCAGCGTCCGCTCGAACTGGCCCATGTTCTCCGTGTTGATGCGGAAGTAGGCCTGGAGCGGGATCTCGACGTGCACGCCCTTCGGCACGTAGATGAACGAGCCGCCGGACCAGACGGCGGTGTTCAGGGAGGCGAACTTGTTGTCGCCGACCGGGATGACGGTGCCGAAGTACTCGCGGAAGAGCTCCTCGTGCTCCTTCAGCGCGGTGTCGGTGTCGACGAAGATGACGCCCTGCTCCTCCAGGTCCTCGCGGATCTGGTGGTAGACGACCTCGGACTCGTACTGGGCCGCGACACCGGCGACGAGGCGCTGCTTCTCCGCCTCGGGGATGCCGAGCTTGTCGTACGTGTTCTTGATGTCCTCCGGCAGGTCCTCCCAGGACTCGGCCTGCTTCTCGGTGGACCGCACGAAGTACTTGATGTTGTCGAAGTCGATGCCGGAGAGGTCGGAGCCCCAGGTCGGCATGGGCTTCTTGTCGAAGAGGCGCAGACCCTTGAGACGGAGCTTCAGCATCCACTCGGGCTCGTTCTTCTTCGAGGAGATGTCGCGGACGACGTCCTCGTTGAGTCCACGCTTGGCGGTGGCACCGGCCGCGTCGGAGTCGGCCCAGCCGTACTCGTACCGACCCAGGCCCTCAAGCTCGGGGTGGCTGATCTCGGTGGTCATGCGGGGTTCCTCCCGGCCGTGCTGACAGATGCTGATGAAGTGGTCTGCGGGGCGCCGTGCGGGATGAACGTGGTGCAGACGCCGTCACCATGCGCGATGGTGGCCAGACGCTGGACGTGCGTTCCCAGGAGGCGGGAGAAGAATTCCGTCTCCGCCTCACACAGCTGGGGATACTGCTCGGCGACGTGGGCGACCGGGCAGTGGTGCTGGCAGAGCTGCTCGCCGACCGGCGCGTTCCGCGCAGTGGCAGCGTACCCGTCCGCCGTCAAGGCCTTGGCCAGCGCCTCGGTCCGCTGCGCGGGCTCGGCCGACTCGACGGCCTCGCGGTAGGCGCCCGCCTGGGCCTCGATCCGGTCCCGGGCGAAGGCCGCGACGGCCGCCTCCCCTCCGGCGTTGCGCTCGATCCAGCGGAGCGCCTCGACGGCGAGGGAGTCGTACGACTGGTCGAAGGCGTCGCGGCCGCCGTCGGTGAGCGCGAAGACCTTCGCCGGGCGGCCGCGGGCGCGGGTCCCGTAGACGCGCTTCTCCCGGGCTTCGACGACGCCCTCGGCGACCAGCGAGTCGAGGTGGCGGCGAACGGCGGCCTGGGTGAGGCGGAGCCGTTCGGCCAGGTCGGCGACGGTCGAGGGACCGTGGTCCAGGATCGACCGCGCGACCCGGTTGCGCGTCGAACGCTCTCGGGTCGCGAGTTCCTCCACCGGAGCCGCGCCAACGTTTTTCACAACGCCATTGTTGCGTAATTAATCAGCGACTGACAAGCCGCGCCGAAACCGACGACGGTGCCATACATCACTCAGGTAAGGCTTACCTGACCTGCGAAAACGATCATTCGTGGGATGAATCACGGCCGTCCCGACCAGCGGTTTCCCAGCCGCCCGCCGGCCCGGCCGGCACGGCCACCGACCGGCCCGCCCCGCTCATCAGACGGCGGAAGGAGGCCGCGTCGCGGACCGCCTCGACGCCCGGATCGTTGTTGAAGCAGACGTACGCGTCGGCCCCCTCCGGCCGGCTCCCGGCGATCCGCCCGGCCCACCCCTCCAGCGCCCGGCCCCGCCCCGGGCCGGGGGCGCGGCCCGGGGCGTACCGGCGGGTCCTTAGACTTCCCGGCATGCACGGGAAGCCCGCACCGAGTGAATACGCCGACGCCGCCGTCCGCGTCCGCGGCCTGGTCAAGCGGTACGGCGCCAAGACCGCCGTCGACGGCCTCGACCTCGACGTGCGCACGGGCACCGTCACCGCCGTCCTCGGCCCCAACGGGGCCGGCAAGACCACCACCGTCGAGACCTGTGAGGGATACCGCAGGCCCGACGGCGGCACCGTCCGCGTCCTGGGCCTCGACCCGGTCGCCGACGCCGCCGCCCTGCGCCCCAGAATCGGCGTGATGCTCCAGTCCGGCGGCGTCTACTCCGGCGCCCGCGCCGACGAGATGCTCCGCCACATGGCGAAGCTCCACGCCCACCCGCTGGACGTCGACGCGCTGATCGAGCGGCTCGGCCTCGGCTCCTGCGGCCGTACGACCTACCGGCGGCTCTCCGGCGGCCAGCAGCAGCGCCTCGCGCTCGCCATGGCCGTCGTCGGCCGCCCCGAGCTCGTCTTCCTCGACGAGCCCACCGCCGGGCTCGACCCGCAGGCCCGGCGCGCCACCTGGGAGCTGGTCCGCGAGCTGCGCGCCGACGGCGTGACCGTGGTCCTCACCACCCACTTCATGCAGGAGGCCGAGGAACTCGCCGACGACGTCGCCATCGTCGACGCCGGCCGGGTCGCGGCCCAGGGCAGCCCCGAGCAGCTGTGCCGCGGCGGCGCCGAGAACACCCTGCGCTTCACCGGCCGCCCCGGGCTCGACCTCGGCTCGCTCCTCAAGGCCCTGCCGGACGGCACCGCCGCCGCGGAGCCCCTCCCCGGCACCTACCGGATCACCGGCGACGTCGACCCCCAGCTGCTCGCCACGGTCACCAGCTGGTGCGCCCAGCACGGCGTCATGCCCGACGGCATCTCCGTCGAGCGCCACACCCTCGAAGACGTCTTCCTCGAACTGACCGGCAAGGAGCTGCGCTCGTGAGCACCGGGACCTACTCCCCCGAGCCGGGGGCCGCCCCAGTCGGGCGGATGATCTCCGCGCAGACCTCCCTGGAGACCAGGATGCTGCTGCGCAACGGCGAGCAGCTGCTGCTGACCGTGATCATCCCCTCGCTGCTCCTGGTGCTCTTCTCCACCGTCGACATCGTCGACACCGGCTCCGACAAGGCCGTCGACTTCCTCGCCCCCGGCGTCCTCGCGCTCGCGGTGCTGTCGACCGCGTTCACCGGCCAGGCGATCGCCACCGGCTTCGAGCGGCGGTACGGGGTGCTCAAGCGGCTCGGCGCCTCACCGCTCCCCCGCTGGGCTCTGATGACCGCCAAGACGCTCGCCGTCCTCGTCACCGAGGTGCTCCAGGTCGCACTCCTCACCGCGATCGCCCTGGCGCTGGGCTGGTCGCCGCACGGGAACCCCCTGTCGGTCCTGCTGCTCCTGCTCCTGGGCACGGCCGCCTTCTCGGGCCTCGGCCTGCTGATGGCGGGCACGCTCAAGGCGGAGGCGACGCTGGCCGCCGCCAACCTGGTCTTCCTGCTGCTCCTGGTGGGCGGCGGGATCATCGTGCCGCTGGACAGGTTCGGTGCCGCGGGCGACGTGCTCGCGCTGCTCCCGATCTCCGCGCTCTCGGACGGTCTGCGCGACGTCCTCCAGCACGGGGCCTCGATGCCGTGGGGCGACGCGCTGATCCTGGCCGTCTGGGGGGTCCTGGGCCTCGGCGCGGCGGCGAGGTTCTTCCGCTGGGAGTAACCGTAAGGTTCCGTTCCGCCATATACGCCCCCCTCGTGAAAGCGCGCACAAGCGCCGCCCTACGATAGGGCCCGTGCTGACCCCCCTCGCCTCCATCGCCCGGCGCTGGACGCCGTCCCCCCGGACGCTCCGGCGCGCCGCCCTCTCCGCCGTCGCGATGAGCGTCCTCATCATCGTCACGGGTGGCGCGGTCCGGCTGACCGGTTCCGGTCTCGGCTGCGACACCTGGCCGAAGTGCACCGACGACAGCCTCATCGTGACGCCCGAGCAGGGCTACCGCGGCGTCATCGAGTTCGGCAACCGGATGCTGACGTACGTCCTGTCGGCGGCCGTCGGCTGGGCGATCGTCGCCGCCCGGTCCACCAAGCCGTGGCGCCGGAACCTGACCCGCTGGGCCTGGGCGCAGTTCTGGATCGTGATGAGCAACGCCGTGATCGGCGGCATCACGGTGTGGATGGGCCTCAACCCGTGGACGGTGGCCGGCCACTTCCTGGCCGCGAACTCGCTGCTCACCGTGGCGGTCATCACCTGGCACCGGGCCGGCGAGGGCGACACCGCCCCCCGGCCCCGCGTGCCGCGCCCGGTCCGCAAGCTGTCCTGGGCGATCACGATCACCGCGGGCCTGCTGATCGTGCTCGGCACGACAGTCACCGGCGCCGGCAAGCACGCCGGCGACAGCAGCGACGTCCCGCGCATGCCGTGGGACTGGACGGACGCCGCCCACGTCCACGCGATCGCCGCCTGGGTCGTCTGCGCGCTGGCGCTCGCCATGTGGCTGGTGCTGCGCATGGTGGACGCCCCGGACGACACCCGGGCCCGCGCCCGCGACCTGCTGATCGTGCTGCTCGCCCAGGGCGCCATCGGCTACGTCCAGTACTTCACCGGCGTCCCCGAGCTGCTCGTCGCCGTCCACATGCTCGGCTCCTCGCTGATGTGGATCGCGGTGGTGCGGCTCGCCCTGAGCCTGCGCGAGCGCCCGGTCCCCGCCCCGGACATCCCGGCACAGGCCGACTCCGCGCTCGCGAGCGCCTGAGAACACCCCGGACCGCCCGGACCCCGCCCCACCGGCGGGAGTCCGGGCGGTCCGGCTATGCGGACACCGGCGCGCGGAGCAGCGCCCCCGGCAGGTAGCCGGAGCGGACGGTCGACTCCCAGCCGTGCGCCAGGTGGGCGAGGGCGGCCAGGGCGACGGTCCCCACCGGCAGCAGGCTCCTCGGCGCGGGATCGGCGCCGACGCCCTCCCGGTGCGCGTCGAGCCGCTCCACGAGGGCCCGGTCGAAGGCCTCGCGGTCGTCGTCGAGCAGGACGCGCAGCAGCCGCTGGTCCGGGCTCAGCTCCCCGGCCGCGTCGAGTCGCGCCGCCGCGGCCGCCAGCTCCTCCGTGCCGGGCCGGCGCACCGGTACGTCGCCGGGCACGGCGCCGGGCACCGGGCCGTGCTCGATCGTCAGGTAGGCGCAGAGGGCGTCCATCTCGGCGAGGTCCGCGGGCTCCGAGACCGAGTCGAAGCGCGAGTACGGCACGCCGGAGCGGATCGCGGGCGCGTAGTCCTCGTGGAGCAGCGGTCCGATCACCCGTCGGCGCTCCCAGGCGAGCCCGCTGATCAGGCAGAGCGCGAAGGCGTCCACCCAGGTCCGCGCGGTGGGTACCCGGTGCCCCGGGTCCCAGTCCTCGTCGAAGAGCTGGTCGTCGCTGCTCAGGGTCTCGTCGACAAGGGGCAGCGGGACGTCCCAGTCCCCTTCGGGGAAGCAGCCGAGGCCCAGGACGCCGAGCGCGCACTCGGCGGCGGTGAGCAGCGCCGCGCGGGACGGGTCGGCGGCGAGGTCGGGGTCCTCCAGGGTGCGGGCCCCGACGTGGTCGAGGAGTTCGTCGCGGGTCTCCCGGAGGCCGGTCTGCGACATGCCGCCGCCGTACCGGAGGTCGTGCCAGCGGCCGAAGGTCCGGCTCCTGATGCCGTCGAGCGCCTGCTCGATCCTCGCCCCGTCGACCTCGTGCACGGTCGTCTCTCCCACGGCTGCCGCCTCCCCCATGATCGTTTCCATCTGCTCCGCACGTTACCAACGGGGACTGACAGCGGGTCCCAGCCGGTAGACGCGGCGGGCGTTGTCCGCGGCGATCATGCCGGCGACGCGCCGGGCGTCCGTACGGGACCAGGCGCCGTCGGCGACCCACTCGCCGAGCACCCGGGAGAGCGCGGAGCGGAAGGCGCTCGCGGCGACCACGTGGAGTTCGGGCAGCGCGTGCGCGCCGCTGGAGAAGAGCAGCTTGCCGAACGGCGCCCGTTCCAGGACCTCGGCGAGCACGACCGCCGCCCTGGCCCCGGTGTGGGCGAGGACGGGGCCGAGGTCCGTGTACACGTGCGCGTGGACGCCGGTCAGCCGCGCCGCCTCGCGGTGGTACGGGTACGCGTGGAGCAGCACGAGGTCGGCGCCGAGCCCCGTGGTGGCGGCGGCGAAGCCGTCGACGACGGACGGGTCGCGCTCCCCGGCGTGCAGCTGGAGGGGGCGCCCGGTGGCGACGGCGATCCAGAGGAGGTGGCGCAGCAGGACGGGGTCGGCGAGGCGGTCGCCGGCGGCGCGTCCGGCCAGCCAGCGGCCGGCGGCGGCGCGTACCTCGCCGGGGCCCGGCGCCTCGGGCGTGTGCGCGAGCCCTCGGCGCACGCCCGTCCCGGAGGCGAAGGCCACGGCGTGGGCGGCGGCGCCGTGGACGGCTTCGGAGAGGTGGGCGAGGAAGGCCTCGACGGTGCCCGAGGTGTCGGCGATCCGTTCGGCGAGGGGTTCGAGGCGGACGATCTCATGGGCCTCGGCGGCGCCGGCGGCGGCGATCTCGGCCGGTCCCGTGAGGTCGCCGGGGCGCCCGGTGTCGACCAGGTAGGTGGTGATCCCGGAGGCGCGCAGGAGCCGGCGGCCCGCTTCGGCGGCGCCGAGTTCACGGCGCCGGGCGAGGTAGCGGGCGGGCGGGCAGTGCGGTTCGAGGCCGAGCAGCGGCGGGCACCAGCGGCGTACGGCGAACCCGGTCTGGGTGTCGAAGAAGGTGGTGCCGGCGGCGGGCAGCGCGGCGGTGCCGCCGAGGTGGGCGCCGAGCCGGGCCTCGAAGGTGCCGAGGCCGAGCTCGGTGCGGAGCACCCCGTGGCAGTACTGGTCGACCAGGCTCGGCGTGTCGATCATCTCGGGGGGCTCCCTGTGTGGACGTGTCTCCACACGTCCTAACGGGTGAGCCCCGCGCGAGGTTGTCGCCTCAGCTGTTGGAGGGTCCGCCGATCTGGATGCCGGCCATCCGGGTCCACTCGTACGGGCCGGTGGCGACCTTGGCGGCGAACTCGCCGTCGAACTCCTCGTGGAGGGTCAGGCCGGCCTTCTCGGCGGCCTGTCGCGCGACCTCGTAGGTCGGCGCCACCAGGTCGCCCCAGCCGCCGTCGGTGCCGACGAGGACGATCCGGGTACCGGCCTGGCCGATGTGCGCGAGGTGGCCCTCGGAGCCGCCGTGCTCCTTGGAGAAGGCCTGGATCTCCTTGGCGAGCTTGGCCGCCTTGCGCTCTGCCTGCTTCGTTTCTGCCATGACAGGGATGCTACCGAGGGGTAGATCCAGTGGCGACGGCCGGGCCACGTGGCCTATCCCACGTGACCCGGCCGCCGGCCGGACATCTCAAACGAGCGGAGCGCGCTAGCGCAGGAACGGGTCCACCGCGACCGCCACGAAGAGCAGCGAGACGTAGGTGATGGACCAGTGGAAGAGGCGCATCTCCTTGAGCTTGGCGCCGGTGGCGCCGTTCTTGGCGCGGTTGAGCAGGGCGTGCGCCTCCCAGAGCCACCAGCCGCCGGTGAGCAGCGCCACGGCGGTGTAGAACCAGCCCGTGTAGCCCAGCGGGGTGAGCAGCAGCGAGACGGCGACCATGACCCAGCTGTAGAGCACGATCTGCTTGGCGACGACCTTGTTGGAGGCGAGCACCGGAAGCATGGGCACGCCCGCGCGTGCGTAGTCGTCCTTCACCTTCATCGACAGCGGCCAGTAGTGCGGCGGCGTCCAGAAGAAGATGACGAGGAAGAGGATGACCGCGGCCCACGACATCGAGTTCGTGACGGCCGACCAGCCGATGAGGACCGGCAGGCAGCCCGCGATGCCGCCCCAGACGATGTTCTGGGTGGTGCGCCGCTTCAGGATCATCGTGTAGACCACGACGTAGAAGAGGAGCGCGCCCAGCGACAGCGCGGCGGAGAGCCAGTTGACGAGCAGGCCGAACCAGAGCGTGGAGACCACCGCGAGAGTGAGGCCGAAGACCAGGCCCTCGCGGGGCGTGAGCACGCCGGTGACCAGCGGCCGCTGGGAGGTCCGGTCCATCAGGGCGTCGATGTCGCGGTCGATGTACATGTTCAGCGCGTTCGCGCCGCCCGCCGACAGATAGCCGCCGAAGCAGGTGGCGAGCACCAGCCACAGGTCCGGCACGCCCTGCTCGGCGAGGAACATCACCGGGACGGTGGTGATGAGCAGAAGCTCGATGATCCGCGGCTTGGTCAGCGCCACGAATGCCTTGACGCGGGCCCCGAACGGCCGATGGCCCCCCGGGCTGGGAGTCAAGACGACCCCTGCGGGTCGGGACTCGACGGCCGTCACGCACACCCCTGACAGAGAAATTCCCAGCAAGCTCCCCGGATGAAGGCGGGGTGAAGCTTGCGCGTACCACGCCACTGTAGACGTTGCCCAGACGCCGATCTTCGCGGGGGTGGGGTCGTGTTGGAGGGGTACGTCCCAAGGGGTGGACGCCGTTCGGGAGGCGAAGTCCCACACCCGGCGGCAGTCTTGCTGTGTCCGCTCATTTGAGGGGTGCGCGCACGAAAAGAGGGGCGTTCCGGCGGGGGTAGGCTCGACAACGCCGGTACACCCTCAGTCACCGGCCCAAGACATGTGGAGAGGAGCCCTGACCCAGGGTGAGCACTAAGCCGACCACCACAGACCTCGAGTGGACCGAGTTGGACCAGCGGGCCGTCGACACCGCCCGCATCCTGGCCGCGGACGCCGTACAGAAGGTCGGCAACGGCCATCCCGGTACGGCGATGAGCCTGGCGCCCGCCGCGTACACCCTCTTCCAGAAGGTGATGCGGCACGACCCGGCCGACCCCGAGTGGGTCGGGCGCGACCGGTTCGTCCTCTCCGCGGGCCACTCGTCCCTGACCCTGTACACCCAGCTCTACCTGGGTGGCTTCGGTCTTGAGCTGGACGACCTGAAGACCTTCCGCACCTGGGGCTCGAAGACCCCCGGTCACCCGGAGTACGGCCACACCGCCGGCGTCGAGACCACCACGGGCCCGCTGGGCCAGGGTGTCGCCAACGCCGTGGGCATGGCGATGGCCGCCCGCTACGAGCGCGGCCTGTTCGACCCGGAGGCCGCCGCCGGCACCTCCCCGTTCGACCACCGGATCTACGTGATCGCCGGTGACGGCTGCCTCCAGGAGGGCATCTCCGCGGAGGCGTCCTCGCTGGCAGGCCACCAGAAGCTGGGCAACCTGATCCTGCTGTGGGACGACAACCACATCTCGATCGAGGGCGACACCGAGACGGCCGTGTCCGAGGACACGATGAAGCGGTACGAGGCGTACGGCTGGCACGTCCAGCGCGTCGAGCCGCAGGCCAACGGCGACCTGGACCCGGCCGCGCTGTACGCGGCGGTCAAGGCCGCCGAGGCCGAGACCGAGCGCCCGTCGTTCATCGCGATGCGCTCGATCATCGCCTGGCCCGCCCCGAACGCGCAGAACACCGAGGCCGCGCACGGCTCGGCGCTCGGCGACGAGGAGATCGCGGCCACCAAGCGCGTCCTCGGCTTCGACCCGGAGCAGACCTTCGAGGTCACCGACGAGGTCATCGCGCACACCCGTTCGCTCGGTGACCGCGGCCGCGAGGCCCGCGCCGCCTGGGACAAGTCGCTCGCCGAGTGGCGTACGGCCAACCCGGAGCGCGCCGCCGAGTTCGACCGCATCGAGGCCAACGAGCTGCCGGCCGGCTGGGCCGAGAAGCTCCCGGTCTTCGAGCCGGGCAAGGGCGTCGCCACCCGTGCCGCCTCGGGCCAGGTCCTCAAGGCGCTCGGCGCGGTCATCCCGGAGCTGTGGGGCGGCTCGGCCGACCTCGCCGGCTCGAACAACACGACGATCGACAAGGACTCGTCGTTCCTGCCCGAGGGCAACCCGCTGCCGGAGGCCGACAAGTACGGCCGCACGATCCACTTCGGCATCCGCGAGCACTCCATGGCCGCGGAGATGAACGGCATCGCGCTGCACGGCAACACGCGCATCTACGGCGGCACCTTCCTGGTGTTCTCCGACTACATGCGCAACGCCGTGCGCCTGTCCGCGCTGATGCACCTGCCCGTGACGTACGTCTGGACCCACGACTCGATCGGTCTGGGCGAGGACGGCCCGACGCACCAGCCGGTGGAGCACCTGGCCTCGCTGCGCGCGATCCCGGGTCTGAACGTGGTCCGTCCGGCCGACGCCAACGAGACGGCGATCGCCTGGCGCGAGATCATGCAGCGCCACACCAAGGTCTTCGGCAAGGGCGCCCCGCACGGCCTCGCGCTCACCCGTCAGGGCGTGCCGACGTACGCGCCGAACGAGGACACCGTCAAGGGCGGCTACGTGCTCTTCGAGGCCGAAGGCGGCGACGCCCAGGTCGTGCTGATCGGCACGGGCTCCGAGGTGCACCTGGCCGTCGAGGCCCGCGAGCAGCTCCAGGCCGCCGGCGTCCCGACCCGGGTGGTCTCGATGCCGTCCGTGGAGTGGTTCGAGGAGCAGGACCAGGCGTACAAGGACTCGGTCCTGCCGCCGTCGGTCAAGGCCCGGGTCGCCGTCGAGGCGGGCATCGGTCTCACCTGGCACAAGTACGTCGGCGACGCCGGCCGGATCGTCTCCCTGGAGCACTTCGGTGCCTCGGCGGACGCGAAGGTCCTCTTCCGCGAGTTCGGGTTCACGCCCGAGGCCATCGTCGCCGCGGCCCGGGAATCGATCGACGCCGCCGCGCGCTGACGCCCATACGTACGACTTAATGGAGATGCAACTCTCATGACAGACGCTCTCAAGCGCCTCTCCGACGAAGGCGTCGCGATCTGGCTGGACGACCTCTCGCGCAAGCGGATCACGTCCGGCAACCTGGCCGAGCTCATCGACCAGAGCCACGTGGTCGGTGTGACCACGAACCCGTCGATCTTCCAGAAGGCCATCTCGTCCGGTGACGGCTACGAGCAGCAGCTCGCCGACCTCGCCGCCCGCAAGGTGACCGTCGACGAGGCCATCCGCATGATCACGACGGCGGACGTCCGCGACGCCGCCGACATCCTGCGGCCCGTCTTCGACGCGACCGACGGCCAGGACGGCCGGGTCTCCATCGAGGTCGACCCCCGTCTCGCCCACGAGACGACCGCCACCGTCGCCGAGGCCAAGCAGCTGGCCTGGCTGGTGGACCGGCCCAACACGCTCATCAAGATCCCGGCCACCAAGGCGGGCCTGCCGGCGATCACCGAGGTCATCGGCCTCGGCATCAGCGTCAACGTGACGCTGATCTTCTCGCTGGAGCGCTACCGCGCGGTCATGGACGCCTACCTGGCGGGTCTGGAGAAGGCCCGCGAGCGCGGCCTCGACCTCTCCAAGATCCACTCGGTGGCCTCCTTCTTCGTGTCCCGCGTGGACTCGGAGATCGACAAGCGCCTGGACGGCATCGGCACGGACGAGGCCAAGTCGCTCAAGGGCAAGGCCGCGCTGGCCAACGCCCGCCTGGCGTACGAGGCGTACGAGGAGGTCTTCTCCTCGGAGCGCTGGGCCGCCCTCGACAAGGCGCAGGCCAACAAGCAGCGTCCGCTGTGGGCCTCGACCGGCGTCAAGGACCCGGCGTACAAGGACACCCTGTACGTCGTGGACCTGGTCGCCCCCGGCACCGTCAACACCATGCCGGAAGCCACCCTGGAGGCCACCGCCGACCACGGCGAGGTCACCGGTGACACCATCCGCGGCACCTACGAGCAGTCCCGCACCGAGCTGGCCGCCGTCGAGAAGCTGGGCATCAGCTACGACGACGTCGTCCAGCTCCTGGAGGACGAGGGCGTCGAGAAGTTCGAGGCGTCCTGGAACGACCTGCTCAAGTCCACCGAGGCGGAGCTCCAGCGCCTCGCACCTTCGGAGGCGTAAGCACTTTGAGCGCAGTCCACGGAGCCAACCCGCTCCGTGACGCCGCAGACCGACGGCTCCCGCGCATCGCGGGGCCGTCGGGCCTGGTGATCTTCGGCGTCACGGGCGATTTGTCCCGTAAGAAGCTGATGCCCGCCGTCTACGACCTGGCCAACCGCGGCCTGCTGCCGCCGGGCTTCTCGCTCATCGGCTTCGCCCGGCGCGAGTGGCAGGACGAGGACTTCGCGCAGGAGGTCCACGACGCGGTCAAGCAGCACGCCCGCACCCCGTTCCGCGAGGAGGTGTGGCAGCAGCTCATCCAGGGCATGCGGTTCGTCCAGGGCGACTTCGACGACGACGACGCCTTCGAGCAGCTCAAGGCCACCATCGAGGAGCTCGACAAGGCACAGGGCACCGGGGGCAACTTCGCCTTCTACCTGTCCGTGCCGCCGAAGTTCTTCCCCCTGGTCGTGCAGCAGCTCAAGAAGCACGGCCTGGCGGACCAGAAGAACGGCTCCTGGCGCCGCGCGGTCATCGAGAAGCCCTTCGGCCACGACCTGGTCTCCGCCAAGGAGCTCAACGAGGTCGTCCACGAGGTCTTCCCGCCCGAGGCGGTCTTCCGGATCGACCACTACCTCGGCAAGGAGACCGTCCAGAACATCCTGGCGCTCCGCTTCGCCAACACCATCTTCGAGCCGCTCTGGAACCGGTCGTACGTCGACCACGTGCAGATCACCATGGCCGAGGACATCGGCATCGGCGGCCGGGCCGGGTACTACGACGGCATCGGCGCCGCCCGTGACGTCATCCAGAACCACCTGCTCCAGCTGCTCGCGCTGACCGCGATGGAGGAGCCCGCCTCCTTCGACGCCGACGCGCTCGCCGCCGAGAAGACCAAGGTCCTCGGCGCGGTGAAGCTGCCCAAGGACCTGGGCGCGTCCACGGTCCGCGGCCAGTACGCGGCCGGGTGGCAGGGCGGCGCGAAGGCCGTCGGCTACCTCCAGGAAGACGGCATCGACCCCCAGTCGAAGACCGACACCTACGCGGCCATCAAGCTGGAGATCGACAACCGCCGCTGGGCGGGCGTCCCCTTCTACCTGCGCACCGGCAAGCGCCTGGGCCGCCGCGTCACGGAGATCGCGGTCGTGTTCCAGCGCGCCCCGCACTCGATCTTCGACCACACCGCGACCGAGGAGCTCGGCCGCAACGCCATCGTCATCCGCGTCCAGCCGGACGAGGGCGTGACGATGCGGTTCGGCTCCAAGGTGCCCGGCACCCAGATGGAGATCCGGGACGTGTCCATGGACTTCGCGTACGGCGAGTCCTTCACGGAGTCCAGCCCCGAGGCGTACGAGCGGCTCATCCTCGACGTCCTGCTCGGCGACTCGAACCTCTTCCCGAGGGTCGAGGAGGTCGAGCTGTCGTGGAAGATCCTCGACCCGATCGAGCAGTTCTGGGACAAGCACGGCAAGCCCGCGCAGTACCAGTCCGGGACCTGGGGTCCGGTCGAGGCGGACGAGATGCTCGCACGAGACGGCAGGAGCTGGCGCCGGCCATGAAGACCGACCTGACGGACACCACGTCCTCCAAGATCAACAAGGCGCTGGTGCTCGGGCGGCGGGCGATCGGCACGCCGGCCGTCGGCATGGTGCTCACCCTCGTGATCGTCACCGACGAGGAGAACGCCTACGACGCCCTCAAGGCGGCCAACGACGCGTCCCGCGAGCACCCCTCGCGGACGCTCGTCGTCATCAAGCGGGTCTCGCGCTCCCCGCGGGACCGTGCCAAGGCGCGGCTCGACGCCGAGGTCCGCCTCGGCGCCGACGCCAGCACCGGCGAGACGGTGGTGCTCCGGCTGTACGGCGAGGTCGTCGACCACGCCCAGTCGGTGGTCCTGCCGCTGCTCCTCCCGGACGCCCCCGTCGTCGTCTGGTGGCCGGTGAACGCGCCGACCGACCCGGCGAACGACCCGCTGGGCGCCCTCGCCCAGCGCCGGGTGACCGACACGTACGCCGCCGAGCAGCCCATCCAGGAGCTGTCCGCGCGCGCGGACCGGTACACCCCGGGCGACACGGACCTCTCGTGGACCCGGATCACCCCGTGGCGCTCGATGCTGGCCGCCGCGCTCGACCAGGTCGCGTGCCAGGTCACCTCCGCCGAGGTGGAGGGCGAGGAGTTCAACCCCAGCGTCGAACTGCTCGCGATGTGGCTCGCGGAGCGGCTGAAGGTGCCGGTGCGGCGCTCGAAGTCGACGGGCCCCGGCCTGACCTCCGTCCGCATGGAGACCAGCACGGGACCGATCGTCCTCGACCGGCCGGACGGCTCGCTGGCGACGCTCTCCATCCAGGGGCAGCCGGACCGTGCCGTGGCGCTCAAGCGCCGCGAGACGGCCGAGCTGATCGCGGAGGAGCTGCGCCGGCTCGACCCGGACGACACGTACGCGACGGCGCTCAAGTACGGTCTCGAGCGTCTCGCCGAGGAGGCGGCGATCGTCGCTCCCGCGGAGGAGGCCCCCGCGGCCGAGGCCGTCGTGACCCCCGAGCCGGCCGCCAAGCCCGCCCCGAAGAAGGCCACGGCCAAGAAGGCGGCGGCCAAGTGAGCACCCCTCAGCTGGTCGTCCACCGCGACAAGGAGCTGATGGCGCAGGCCGCCGCGGCCCGGCTGATCACCCGGATCGTGGACGCCCAGGCCACCCGCGGCTCGGCCTCGGTCGTGCTGACCGGCGGCCGCAACGGCAACGGCCTGCTCGCGGCGCTCGGTTCGGCGCCCGCGCGGGACGCCGTCGACTGGTCGCGGCTCGACCTGTGGTGGGGCGACGAGCGCTTCCTGCCCGAGGGCGACCCCGAGCGGAACGTCACCCAGGCGCGTGAGGCACTGCTCGACCGGGTGCCGCTCGACCCGGCACGGGTGCACGCCATGCCCGCCTCGGACGGCCCCTACGGCGACGTCGACACCGCCGCGGCCGCCTACGCGGAGGAGCTGGCCGCCGCCGCGGAGCACGGCGCGGTGCCGGACTTCGACGTGCTGATGCTGGGCGTCGGCCCGGACACGCACGTGGCCTCGCTCTTCCCCGAGCTGCCGGCCGTTCGTGAGACCGAGCGGACGGTGGTCGGCGTGCACGGCGCGCCCAAGCCCCCGCCGCTCCGCGTCTCCCTGACCCTCCCGGCCATCCGCGCCGCCAAGGAGGTCTGGCTGCTCGCGGCCGGCGAGGACAAGGCGAAGGCCGCGGCCATCGCGCTCTCCGGCGCGGGCGAGGTCCAAGCCCCCGCCGCCGGCGCCCGCGGCCGCTCCCGCACCCTCTGGCTCCTCGACACGGCCGCCGCCTCCGAACTCCCCCGAAGCCTGTACCCCCCCGCTTCGGCCTGAGGCACCACCACGAAGGCCCGGTTCACCCCTCGGTGAACCGGGCCTTCGTCGTTCACACGGCTCGCCGCGCGGTCAGCGGCGCCGGCGGAGCGTCAGGCGCGTCTTCCCCAGGACCAGTCGGCGTCCGGGCTCCTCCACGTACGTGTAGAGGAGGGCCGCCAGCGCGAGGGAGGCGGCGAAGGCCAGTCCGACGAGGCCGAACGCCGGCAGCGTGTCGAGCTTGGGCTTGTCGCCCACCCACAGCCGCAGGGAGTGCATCACCAGCAGGTGGATCATGTAGAAGGCGAACGACCACTCACCCAGCTTCACGAGCGCCGGGCGGCGCCACATCGAGGGTTCACCCTTGACGTCGGCGACGGCGCCGGCCGCGATCAGGAGGGTGAGGCCGACGAGCGCGGTCCAGTACTGGTCGCCGGCCACGAGCGGGACGGCGAAGTAGCCGATCAGCGTCAGGGCGACGGCGCCTTCGAGGCCGGGCCCGCGCCACCTGCCGAGCTGGACGAGCCTCGCCACCGCGATGCCGAGGACGAACTCGGGGAGCCGGGCGGGCGGGAAGCTGTAGAGGTAGTAGTCGTCCGGCTGGAAGGCGACGGAGAGGACGCACAGCACCGCCACCGCGGTCAGGACCTTCGGCCCCACGCGGCGCAGCACCGCGTAAAGCAAGGGGAAGCAGGCGTAGAAGAACGCCTCGCAGACCAGGGACCAGCTGACCGGGTTGGCCGCCTGCCACCACTCGTACTTCCAGGAGCTCACCAGGAACAGGTTCGCCGCGATCGCCTCGGGTGCGGTCCGCTCGCCGTCCCTCAGCCAGGGGAGCACGGTGAAGGCGAGGACGAGGGCGAGGACCGCGGTGAGCACGTGGATCGGATAGATGCGGGCGAGCCGCCGCCGGAAGAAGGAGAAGAACCGATCCTTCGGACGGGCCGACCAGGTCAGCACGAACCCGGAGAGGACGAAGAAGAACATGACCCCGACGCTGCCCGAACGGGTGGCCCAGGCCACCACCTTCTCGTCCGCGGGTCCGTAATATCCGAACTTGTACGTGTGGAACGCGAAGACCAGGAACGCCGCGGCCCAGCGCATGCCCGTGAGCGAGGGCAGCATGCCGCCCGCGCGTCCGGCCGGAGGGGCGGTCGGTGCTTCGGGCAGCGGCGCCTCGCGTATGAGCGTCGGCAAGGAAGGGCTCCGTTCGACCGTGGTCCGGCAGGAGCCCGGCACACCGCGGTCGGGCCCCGAATCAGCCGCACATATTACGGTGCACCGGTCGCACGTTCGATACCGGCTTCCCTTTCGCCCGGCACGGGCTCCAGGAACGGGGCGAGGAGGTCGGGTACGGCCGTGGTGGCGAAGGTGAGGGCTTCGGAGGCGTCGGCGTCGGGGATGGCGTAGGCGCCGGAGCCGGCGGCGGTGGTGGCGGTGAGGGTGAGGACGCCGGCCCTGCGCTGGAAGTAGGTCTGCCGGACGGTCCAGCCGATGACGCCGGAGCGCTGGAGGGCGACGGTGGCGCGGCGGAGGGTGCCGGACCGGGTGACGAGGTAGGCGCCGCTGATGCCGTGTCCGAGGCCGCGGTAGGCGTCGAGGGCGAAGAGGACGGCGAGCGGGGTGAGGACGACGGCGCAGCCCCCGGCCACGTAGAGCAGGACCGGGGTGAGGAGGAGGCCGAGGAGGGCGAGGAGCGCGGCGAGCGGGAGGACGCTCCACAGGGCCCAGCGCACGCGCCGGGTGCGGGCGGCCCGGGGGTGGGCGGTCAGGGGTGCCCCGGTGGGCGGCTCGGGCTCGCGCAGGACGAGGGCGGCGACCCGGTCGGCGGTGGCCCGGTCGACGGCCGGGAGCAGGTTCTTGAGGTCGGCGTGCCGGTCGCCGTCGTCCTGGGCGAGGCCGGTGGCGACGGCATCGAGGCGGGCGGCCCCGCACAGCCGGACGCCGAGCGGCTGGACCAGTTCGATCCCGCGCAGCCGCCGCTCCTCCAGGGAGACCGAGCGGGCGGTGAAGAGGCCGCGGGAGACCCGGAGGGTGCCGCCCGGTTCGCGCTCCAGGCGGTAGTTCCACCACATCTCCACCCAGAGGCCGAGGGCCCCGACGGCTCCGGTGACGGTGGCGAGGAGCACCAGGTCGACGATCACCCAGGGGAGGGAGACGCCCTGGAATCGGTCCCCTATCCAGTGGATGACCTTCCCCTGCGCGCCGAACCACTCGCTGACCTGGAGGACGGCTCCGACGGCGGCGCCGCCGAGCGCGGGGGCGAGGAAGGAGACGGGTGCGTAGCGGATCCAGCTCGGGTCGAGGGTGGCCAGGGCGTTGTCGTCGTCCGGGCCCCCGGCGGGCCCGGCGGCCCGGGCGAGCAGTTCGCGCCGGAGCCGTTCGCCCTCGGCCCGGGTGACCAGGTCGAGTGCGAGGGTCGACTCGCCGCCGGCGCTGTGCTCGCCGGTGCCGACGCGGACCTTGACGAGGCCGAAGACGCGCTGGACGGGGTTGGCGCTCAGGTCGGCGCTGCGGACGCGTTCGCGGGCCAGCGAGCGGCGCTGCACGACGAGCAGCCCGGTGTGGAGCTCGACCCGCTCGGTGCCGACGCGGTAGCGGGTGCGGCGGAAACGGACCGTCTCGGTGACGAGGGCGGCGGCGAGGACGAGCGCGACCCCGGTGGCGACCCAGGCGAAGGCCTGCCACAGCGGGCGGTCGCCGGCCAGGCCGAAGGCGACGGGCAGTGCGGCGCCGGCGAGGACGCCGGCGAGGAGGACGACCCGGACGAGGACGGTACGGGGATGCAGGCGCAGCCACTCCGCCTCGGCGCCGCCGGCCTCCTCCGCGCCCGCCGCCTCCCCCGTATCGACGACCGCCTCCCCCGTGCCCGCGTCCTCGGCGTCCACCGCCCTCTCCGTCCCTGCTGCTTCCCCCGTGCCCGCCGCCTCCTCCGTGCCCGCCGTCTCGTTCACGTGGCGTCCCCGGGGGTCGCCCGGGTGATGAGGGTGAGCCGCTCGGCGAGTCCGGCGGCCAGCTCGTGGTCGAGGCCCTCGATGCGGATCGCGCCCTTGGCGGAGGCGGTGGTCACGGTGACCGTGGCGAGCTCGAAGTACTGCTCCAGCGGTCCGCGTACGGTCTCGACGGTCTGGATCCGGGACATCGGAGCGATCCGCCACTCCTGCCGGAAGGCCCCCGTGCGGACGTAGACGGCGTCGTCGGTGACCTCCCAGCGGTGGACCCGGAACCACCAGGCGGGGAGGAACGCGGTGCAGGCGAGGCCCAGGGCCGCCACGACCCCGGCCGCGAGCAGCAGCCAGGACCGGGCGGACCCGATGAGCACGCCGAGGACGGCGAGCACCACGACCGGCATGGCGGTGGTGATCAGGAGCTGCCACCGCCACCAGGCGACGGCCCGCTCGTCCACGGCGTTCCTGGGCGGCCGGAGCCGCACCGCGCCCTCCCCCGTCATGCGGTCAGCCCCGGTCGCGCAGCGAGCGGTAGGCGGTGACGAGTCCGGCGGTCGAGCTGTCGAGGTGCTCGCCGCCCTCCCCGTCGGTCAGGACCGGCTCGATCCGCTTGGCGAGGACCTTGCCGAGTTCGACGCCCCACTGGTCGAAGGAGTCGATGTTCCAGACGGCGCCCTGGACGAAGACCTTGTGCTCGTAGAGCGCGATCAGCTGGCCGAGGACGGACGGGGTGAGCGCGTCGGCGAGGATCGTGGTGGTGGGGTGGTTGCCCCGGAAGGTCTTGTGCGGGACGAGCTCCTCGGGGACGCCCTCGGCGCGCACCTCCTCGGGCGTCTTGCCGAAGGCGAGCGCCTGGGTCTGGGCGAAGAAGTTGGCCATGAGCAGGTCGTGCTGGGCGACGAGGCCGGGCAGCAGGTCGGCCACGGGCCGGGCGAAGCCGATGAAGTCGGCCGGGATCGTCTTGGTGCCCTGGTGGATCAACTGGTAGTAGGCGTGCTGCCCGTTGGTGCCCGGGGTGCCCCAGACGACGGGTCCGGTCTGCCAGTCGACCGGCTTGCCCTCGCGGTCCACGGACTTGCCGTTGGACTCCATGTCGAGCTGCTGGAGGTAGGCGGTGAACTTGGACAGGTAGTGCGAGTACGGCAGGACGGCGTGCGACTGGGCGTCGAAGAAGGCGCCGTACCAGACGCCGAGGAGGCCGAGGAGGAGCGGCGCGTTCTCCTCGGGAGGGGCGGTGCGGAAGTGCTCGTCGACGAGGTGGAAGCCGTCGAGCATCTCCCGGAAGTGCTCCGGGCCGATGGCGATCATCAGGGAGAGGCCGATGGCGGAGTCGTAGGAGTAGCGGCCGCCGACCCAGTCCCAGAACTCGAACATGTTCGTGGTGTCGATGCCGAACTCCTCGACCTTCTCGGCGTTGGTCGAGAGGGCGACGAAGTGCTTGGCGACGGCCTCCTGGCCGGCGCCGAGGCCGCCGAGCAGCCAGTCGCGGGCGGAGGTGGCGTTGGTGATCGTCTCGATGGTGGTGAAGGTCTTCGAGGCGACGATGAACAGCGTCTCGGCCGGGTCGAGGTCGCGGACGGCCTCGTGGAGGTCGGCGCCGTCGACGTTCGAGACGAAACGGAACGTCAGGTCCCGCTGGGTGAAGGACCGCAGGACCTCGTAGGCCATCGCCGGTCCGAGGTCGGATCCGCCGATGCCGATGTTGACGACGTTCTTGATCGGCTTGCCGGTGTGGCCGGTCCACGTGCCCGCGCGGACCGTGTCGGCGAAGGCTCCCATCTTGTCGAGGACGGCGTGCACGCCCGGGACGACGTTCTCCCCGTCGACCTCGATCACGGCCCCGCGGGGGGCGCGCAGCGCGGTGTGGAGGACCGCCCGGTCCTCGGTGGTGTTGATCTTCTCGCCGCGGAACATGGCGTCGCGGAGTTCGGCGACGCCGGTGGCGGCGGCCAGTTCGCGCAGCAGGGTCAGCGTCTCGCCGGTGACGAGGTGCTTGGAGTAGTCCAGGTAGAGGTCGCCGACCCGCAGGGTGTGGTCGGTGCCGCGCGTCGGCTCGGCGGCGAACAGCTCGCGCAGATGGGTCTCGCCCAGCTGCTCACGGTGCTTGCCGAGGGCCGCCCACTCGGGCAGCCGGTTGAGCCTGGTACGGCCTTCGGTAGTCATCTCGGACATCGCCCACTTCTTCTCGTACTGCTTGTCTGCCCCGCTGCACCCCCAAACCTAATTGATCAGAGGGACGGGTGACGCGAAGGCGGGCGCGAACGGCGAAAGGGCCCCGTCCGCGAATCGAGTTCGCGGGCGGGGCCCTTTCGTCACATTGTCACACCACGCTCAGATCTCGCCGCGCAGTTTGGCGAGCGCCTCGGCGAGGATCGCCTCGCCGTCGGCGTCGCTGCGCCGCTCACGCACATAGGCGAGATGAGTCTTGTACGGCTCCGTGCGCGGCGGGTCCGGCGGGTTGTCCCGGTCCTGACCTGCCGGGAAGCCGCAGCGCGGGCAGTCCCAGGTGTCCGGGATCGCCGCGTCGCTGGCGAAGCTCGGCTGCGTCTCGTGCCCGTTCGAGCACCAGAACGAGATGCGGGCGCGCGGCGCAGATTCGCCTCGCTCGGCCTCGCCCATCGGCCCCGCTCCGACCCGGCTCCCCCGGATCGCGTTGCCACTTGCCACGGTCGTAACTCCCTGCGTGATGGTGCTCGAAGATGCCCCAGTCTACGTAAGGCCCAACGCGCGTCCAGTGATTGGAGTTACCCGTCCAACTTCATCAGCAGACCGAGTACGACAATGCAGGCGAACCAGAGCAGACCGACCACAACGGTGATCCGGTCCAGGTTGCGCTCGGCGACCGAGGAGCCGCCGACGGAGGACTGCATACCGCCACCGAACATGTCGGAGAGGCCGCCACCCTTCCCCTTGTGCATCAGCACGAGCAGCATCAGCAGCGCGCTGAAGACGATCAGGGCGATCGAGAACCCCATAACCACGGCTGGACCAACTTCCTCGGACTTATACGGACGGGGGCCGGACACCTGCCCGACCCCCGCAAGGGTACGACGTAACTCCGCTACCGCATACTCACTGGTCGCGGAAGCGAACGATCTTGACGAACTCGTCGGCGTCCAGCGCCGCGCCGCCCACCAGGGCGCCGTCGACGTCAGGCTGCGCCATGATCGCGGCGACGTTCCCGGACTTGACCGAGCCGCCGTACTGGATGCGGACCTTGTCGGCCAGCTCCTGCGAGTACAGCTCCGCGAGACGGCCGCGGATCGCCCCGCAGACCTCCTGGGCGTCCTCGGGGGTGGCGACCTCGCCGGTGCCGATGGCCCACACCGGCTCGTACGCGATCACGATGGTCTCGGCCTGCTCGGCCGGGACGTCCTTCAGGCCGCCGTCGAGCTGGGCGAGGGTGTACTCGACCTGCTGGCCGGCCTTGCGGATGTCCAGGCCCTCGCCGACGCAGAGGATCGGGGTCACGCCGTGGCTGAAGGCGGCCTTCACCTTGGCGTTGCAGACCTCGTCGTTCTCGGCGTGGTACTGGCGGCGCTCGGAGTGGCCGACGGCCACGTAGGCGCACTTCAGCTTGGACAGCATCAGGCCGGAGATCTCGCCGGTGTAGGCACCGGAGTCGTGCGCCGAGATGTCCTGGGCGCCGTACTTGATCTTCAGCTTGTCGCCGTCGACCAGGGTCTGGACGGACCGCAGGTCGGTGAAGGGGACCAGGACCGCGACCTCGCAGGCGTCGTAGTCCTTCTCGGTCAGGGCGAAGGCGAGCTTCTGGACGTGGGCGATGGCCTCGAGGTGGTTGAGGTTCATCTTCCAGTTGCCCGCCATCAGCGGGGTGCGCGTGCTCATAAGGGGTCAGCCCTCCAGTGCGGCGAGGCCGGGAAGCGTCTTGCCCTCGAGGTACTCGAGGGAGGCGCCGCCGCCGGTCGAAATGTGGCCGAATGCGTTCTCGTCGAAGCCCAGGATGCGGACGGCGGCGGCGGAGTCGCCACCACCGACGACCGTGAAGGCCGGGGAGTCGACGAGCGCCTGGGCGACGGCCTTGGTGCCCTCGGCGTAGTCGGGGTGCTCGAAGACGCCCATCGGACCGTTCCAGAAGACGGTGCTGGCGTCGGCGAGCTTCGAGGCGTAGAGCTTACGGGTCTCCGGACCGATGTCCAGGCCCTCCTCGTCCGCCGGGATGGCGTCCGCGGCGACCGTGGTCGGGTTGGCCGGAGCCTTGGTCTTCAGGTCGGGGAACTCGGCCGAGACCAGGACGTCGACGGGGAGGACGAACTCCACGCCGCGCTCCTTGGCGCGCTTCAGGTAGTCGAGGACCGCCGGGATCTGGTCCTCCTGGAGCAGCGAGATGCCGACCTCGTGGCCCTGGGCCTTGAGGAAGGTGTACGCCATGCCGCCGCCGATGAGGATGCGGTCGGCCTTCTCCAGGAGGTGGTCGATCACGCCGAGCTTGTCGGAGACCTTGGCGCCGCCGAGCGCGACCACGTACGGCCGCTGGACGTCCTCGGTGAGCTTCCTCAGGACGCCGACCTCGGTGGCGATGAGGTAGCCCGCGGCGTGCGGCAGCTTGCCCGGCAGGTCGTACACCGAGGCGTGCTTGCGGTGCACGGCGCCGAAGCCGTCGCCGACGTACACGTCGGCGAGCGCGGCCAGCTGGTCCGCGAACGCGCCGCGCTCGGCGTCGTCCTTCGAGGTCTCGCCGGCGTTGAACCGCAGGTTCTCGATGACGGCGACCCCGCCGTCGGCGAGGCCCGCGACGGTGGCGGTGGCGGACTCGCCGACCGTGTCGGTCGCGAAGGCCACGTCGGCGCCGAGCAGCTCGCCGAGGCGCGCGGCGGCCGGGGCGAGGGAGAACGCCGGGTCCGGGGCGCCCTTGGGCCGGCCGAGGTGCGAGGCGACCACGACGCGGGCGCCGGCATCGGCGAGCGCCTTGACCGTGGGGACGACGGCGCGGATGCGGCCGTCGTCGGTGATGGTGGTGCCGTCGAGCGGCACGTTGAGGTCGGCGCGGACGAACACCCGCTTGCCGGAGACGCCTTCGGCGAGAAGCTCGTCGATCGTCTTCATCTGTCACAGACTCCTTGGTACGCGGTGGAGCACACAAACAGGGCTCGCACAGCGCGGCGTTGCGCTGCCCGAGCCCTGCTCACATCGATGGCCTGCCCTGAAGTTTAGAGCTGGCCGCCGACGAAGACGGTGAGGTCGACGAGACGGTTGGAGTAGCCCCACTCGTTGTCGTACCAGCCGAGGATCTTGACCGTGTTGCCTTCCTGGACCATGGTCAGGGAGGCGTCGAAGGTGCAGGACGCCGGGTCGCTGACGATGTCCGAGGAGACGATCGGGTCCTCGGTGTAGAAGAGGATGCCCTTGAGGTCGCCGTCGTCGGCGGCCTTCTTGAACGCGGCGTTGACCTCGTCCTTGGTGACCTCGCGGTCGAGGGTGACGACCAGGTCGGTGGCGGAGCCGGTCGGGACCGGAACGCGCATGGCGATGCCGTCCAGCTTGCCCTTGAGCTGCGGGAGGACCAGGGCGGTGGCCTTGGCGGCACCCGTCGTGGTCGGGATGATGTTCTCCGCGGCGGCGCGGGCGCGGCGCAGGTCCTTGTGCGGGAAGTCCAGGATGCGCTGGTCGTTGGTGTACGCGTGGACCGTGGTCATCAGGCCCTTGACGATGCCGAAGTTCTCGTCGAGGACCTTCGCCATCGGGGCGACGCAGTTGGTGGTGCAGGACGCGTTCGAGATGACGTTGTGCTGCGCCGCGTCGTACTTGTCCTGGTTGACGCCCATGACGATGGTGATGTCCTCGTCGGTGGCCGGAGCCGAGATGAGGACCTTCTTGGCGCCGCCGGCGATGTGCTTCTCGGCGTCGGCCTTCTTCGTGAAGATGCCGGTCGACTCGATGACGATGTCGACGCCCAGGTCGCCCCAGGGGATGTCGGCCGGGTCGCGCTCGGACAGCACCTTGATGGTGTGGCCGTCGACGGTGATGGTGTCGGCGGTGTGGGTGACCTCGGCCTTGAGGCGTCCCAGGATGGTGTCGTACTTCAGCAGGTGTGCGGTGGTCGCGGTGTCACCCAGGTCGTTGACAGCCACGATCTCGATGTCGGCACCCTGCTCAAGGAGCGCGCGGAAGTAGTTCCGGCCGATGCGGCCAAAGCCGTTGATGCCTACGCGGATCGTCACGAACCGATCTCCTCGTTAGGTACGCCGGTGTTCTCGACGCCGGCGAGATTTTGTTTTTTGGGATGTCCCCGACCGCTTACGACCCTACCCCCCCAGGGGCCCGCCAGTGACATCGCGCGCAGTCGGACGTGCCCGGAAAGTGAGGAAAAACAGCTGACGGCCCGTACCTACCAACGGGTACGGGCCGCCATGGGACCTTTGTCCCCACTACTCTCCGTCAGCGGCGGAGCACCGCGAGGGCGCGGCCGACGAGGCGCGCCCGGTCGGTCTCGCCGGGCACGTGCTCCAGGCCGAAGCCGAGGAGGACGGTGTCCCGGGTGGTGACCGCGGCCTGGGAGTGGAAGAGCGCCGCGGAGCGCGTCCAGTCGGCGGCGTTGCCGGGGCTGCCGGCCGGGGCGCCGGGCACGGTCCAGGCGCCGAAGGCGGTCTCGAAGCCCTCCGCCTCGGTGGTGGACCCGATGACGAGCCGGGTGTCGTCGACGAAGGCGCCCGTCTCGCCCGTACCGGGGTCGGAGACGTACGAGACGGAGAGCTCGACCCGCTTGCCGGCCCAGGCGCTCAGGTCGACGGAGGCCTGGCGCCAGCCGTTGGAGGGGCCGGTGAAGGCGTTCCAGGAGCCGGTGGTGCCGGTGGACGCGCAGCCGTCCTCGCCGACGGTGAGGTAGTGGGCGAGGAAGGGGTGGCCGCGGACGTAGTAGCCCTCGCCGCAGTCGGCCGGGGGCTCGCTGGACGTGCCGCCGTTGCGGTCGGGCAGGGTCGTCCAGTCGTCCTGGCCGACGGTGTGGGCCTCGACGACGAGGTTGTCGTAGCCGGGCTCGGTGTCGTAGCTGACCTGGAAGTCGAGGCGGGGCTGCTGCGCGGCCGTAACGCCGGTGAGGTCGACGGTCCTGGCGAGGCGGGCCCAGGTGTCGTCGGCGTGCTTGACGGCGGCGAACGACGCGCCCTCGGCGGGCTCGAACGGGGTCCGGATGCCCGGGTAGTCACCCGCGGCGGCGCTGCTCGCGAACTGCGGGAACTCCTTCGGCTTCAGGGTGTCCGAAGTGACCGTGTACGCGCCCGCGTTGTCGAGCGGGTTGTCGGCGGCCGCGCCGAGGCCCGCGCCGGTGCCGGCGAGGGCGCGGGTGCCGGTGAAGGCGGGCGGGGTCTTGAGGCCCGCGCGGTGGTACGCGCCGAGGTAGTACTGGGCGAAGTCGTTGGACTCGGCCCGGCCGATCTGGGTGAGCCCGCCGGACTTCTCGCCGGCGTTGACGAGCTTGCCGCCCTCGTTCAGGTAGCTCCGGACGGCGAGCTGGGTGGGCCCGGAGGGCCGCTCGGCGCCGGTGTACCAGACGACGGTGCGGAAGTGGGAGAGGACGCCGAGGGCGTCCGGGGCGCCCTGGGTGGCGACGTCCCAGACGGCGGCGGAACGGCCGTTGTCGGCCAGCGCCTCGACGTACGCGGCGGTGTGCCGGGCTGCGGTGGTCCCGCCCTCGTCGGCGAGGACGAGCACGTCGCCGCGGGGGCGTTCGGCCACCTTGTAGGTGAAGGGGGCGGAGGAGGTGGCCTTGCCCTCCCGGGTGCGGGCGGTGAACCAGACCTCGACGGAGTCGCCGGGGCGGGCGCCCTCGACCTCGGCGCGGTACTCGTCGAAGTAGACGTTGTCCTCGCCGCCGAAGGTCTCGCCGCCCTGCCAGGCGTCGAGCTCCTCGCCGTGGGTGCGGCCGCCGTTGATCCGGTACTTCAGGGTCTTGCCGCGCAGCGACTTGCGCGCGGTGACCGCGACCTCCTGCTCCCCGCCGCGGGCGTAGGAGGTGGCGAAGGACTTGGGGGTGAAGTCGGGGGCTTCGATGCCGACCGGGGAGACGGGCCGGTCCGGGTGGGCGGCGCTCTCGGCGACGGCGAGCGCGAAGGGGATGTTCTTCGCGAACTCGGCCTGGATCAGCTTCTCGTCGTCAGGGAAGGTGAAGACGGAGGCGCAGTCGGCCGGGTTCCAGGCGTCGTTCGGGTCGACCCGGGAGGCGGTGGCGCAGGTCGACATCTCCGGGGTGAACATCTGCATCCCGTTGACGTTGGCGGCGTGTCCGTCCGCCTCGCCGTTGGTGATGTACAGCTCCGAGGAGACCTGCGGCCGGTAGCCGGGCACGGCCGACTTCTGCGGGGTGCCGGCGAGGGCCTTGAGGGCCACGTCGTCGGGGGTGTCGGTGGCGACCTGCCAGCCGACGCCGTAGAGCAGGAGCTGGGCGGCCGAGTGGTAGTTGATGCCGTACGCGAAGCCGATCCGCTTCTGGAAGGCGTCGATGGCCCTGGTCTCGGGCTCCGACATGGGGCCCTTGCCGCGGAAGGTCTCGTCGGCCGGGTCGGGGGACGAACCCTCGTTGTCGTAACCCCACTTGTAGGCGAAGTTGCGGTTGAGGTCGACACCGTCGCCGGGGGCGATCCGCCCGTCGCCGTCGTTGTCGCGGAGGTTCTTGCGCCACTGCCGGTTCTCCGGGTCGGCGTGCGTGAAGTCGTAGCCGTCCGGGTTGGCGGAGAGCACGAACCACAGCTCGGTCGAGTCGACGATCCGGGTGATCCGCTCGTCCTTGCCGTAGCCGTCGAGGTAGTGGTGGAGCAGCCGCCGGGTCATCTCCGGCGTGATCCACTCGCGCGCGTGCTGGTTCGACAGGTACAGCGTGGCGGGCTTGGAGCCGTCCTTGGCGCGCTGGGCGCCCTTGCTCACCTTGAGGGCGAGGATGTCCTGGCCCTTCACGGTCTTGCCGAGGGAGACGACCTTGGTGATCCCGGGGTTGGCCCGGGCGGTGTCCAGGATCTCCTGCTTGAGGCCGTTCGGACCTCCGTACGGGCGGAAGACGCCGTCCCCCGCGGCGGCGACCCGCTTCTCGGCCTGGGCGGTCAGGTGGTGCTCGGCGAGCTCGACGCCCTGCCCGCGCAGCTGCCCGGCCTGCCGGCCGGTGAGGAAGAGCTCGACCGTCGCGGAGCCCTTCGCGGGCACCTGCTCGGTGAGTTCGTGGGCGTCGGCGCCGGCGTCGAGGAGCAGGGGCACCTGCTCCTTGGTGACCACCGCGCGCCACACGGACAGGGCGTCGCCGCCGTCCCGGTCGTCCGGCTGCGCTCCGGCGACGGGTGCCGCCGCCACTCCCGCGATCAGCAGTGAAGCCGCGGCGAGGATCGATCTCGCTCTGCGTCTCATGAGCCCCCCTTGCTGTTGTCTGCCACGAAGGTGAACAGACGCCAGGCTCATGGGCGCCCATGGGCCTGTCAAGGGTGCCTCGCGGGGGTACGGAAAAGCTGCCGGCGCCTCAGAAAGGCACCGGCAGCGTGGAGTTCACCGTTCCGTACGGGTGATCGATCCGATCAGCCGACCAGGCTGTCGTCGAGCTCCTCGGTCAGGTTGGACTCGGTCCCGGGGATGCCCAGGTCCTGTGCCCGCTTGTCGGCCATCGCGAGCAGCCGGCGGATCCGGCCGGCCACCGCGTCCTTCGTCAGCGGCGGGTCGGCCAGCGCGCCCAGCTCCTCCAGGGAAGCCTGCTTGTGCTCCATGCGGAGCCGGCCGGCCGCGGCCAGGTGCTCGGGCACCTCCTCCGCGAGGATCTCCAGCGCGCGCTGCACCCGGGCGCCCGCGGCGACCGCCGCGCGGGCCGAACGGCGCAGGTTGGCGTCGTCGAAGTTGGCCAGGCGGTTGGCGGTGGCGCGGACCTCGCGCCGCATCCGCCGCTCCTCCCAGGCGAGCACCGACTCGTGCGCGCCGAGCCGGGTCAGCAGGGCGCCGATCGCGTCGCCGTCGCGGACGACGACCCGGTCCACCCCCCGCACCTCGCGGGCCTTCGCCGCGATCGAGAGCCGGCGCGCCGCCCCGACCAGGGCGAGAGCCGCCTCGGGCCCGGGGCAGGTGACCTCCAGGGAGGAGGACCGGCCGGGCTCCGTCAGCGAGCCGTGCGCCAGGAAGGCGCCCCGCCAGGCCGCCTCGGCGTCACAGGTGGCACCGGAGACCACCTGCGGCGGGAGGCCCCGGATGGGACGGCCGCGGCCGTCCACGAGGCCCGTCTGGCGGGCCAGCTGGTCGCCGCCGGCCACCACCCGCACCACGAAGCGCGAGCCGCGCCGCAGCCCGCCGGGGGCCATCACGATCAGCTCGGAGCTGTGCCCGAAGATCTCCAGGATGTCGCGCTTGAGGCGGCGGGCCGCCATCGCCGTGTCCAGCTCCGCCTCGATCACGATGCGGCCGCTCACCAGGTGCAGCCCGCCCGCGAACCGCAGGATCGACGAGACCTCTGCCTTCCTGCAGCAGGTCCGGGTGACGGGAAGCCGGGAGATCTCGTCCTTCACCGCTGCCGTCATCGCCATGGGCCGATCCTTCCATGCATCCGAAAAATACGGTCGTACGCGGCGGCCAACAGCTCCGGGTCATGCTTCGCGGAGCCGTCGGGCCCGGCCACCGGCGCCAGCTCGACCGCGGCACCGAGCCGCTTGGCGGCATCGGCGAGGGACTCGCGGTCGGGCACGGCCGCCTCGTCGGCGAGCACCACGTCCAGGGCGAGTTTAGGGGCGTGTCGTCCCAAAACCTCCAAATGACGCTGCGGGGAGAAGCCCTCTGTTTCTCCGGGCTGCGGCGCGAGGTTCAGCGAGAGCACCTTCCGGGCCTTCGTCTCGACCAGGGCGTCGAGGAGTTCCGGGACGAGGAGGTGCGGGATCACGGACGAGAACCAGGAACCCGGGCCCAGCACCACCCAGTCCGCGTCGAGGACCGCGGCGACCGCCTCGGGCACGGCGGGCGGGTCGTGCGGCACCAGGTGCACGGACTGCACCTCGCCCGGGGTGAGCGCCACCGTCGCCTGCCCGGCCACGGTGTCCACGTCGTCCGGCCGCTCCGGATCGTGGCCCTTGACCAGGGCCTGGAGCTCCAGGGGCACCGAGGACATGGGCAGCACACGGCCCTGGGCGCCGAGCAGCCGCCCCACCAGGTCCAGGGCCTGGACGGGGTCGCCGAGCTGCTCCCAGAGGGCCACGATCAACAGGTTGCCGACGGCGTGGCCGTTGATCTCGCCCTTGGACTGGAAGCGGTGCTGGATCACCCGGGCCCAGGTCTGGCCCCAGTCGTCGTCCCCGCAGAGCGCGGCGAGCGCCTTGCGCAGGTCGCCCGGCGGCAGCACGCCGAGCTCCTCCCGGAGCCGGCCGCTGGAGCCCCCGTCGTCGGCGACGGTCACGACGGCGGTGAGGTCGTCGCCGGTGATCCGGCGCAGCGCGGCGAGGGACGCGGAGAGGCCCATGCCGCCGCCCAGTGCGACGACCTTGGGCTGGGTGCCGCGCCTGCGGAGCGTACGCCGCACCGAGAGGGTGGACGTACGCCGGCGGTACGGCTTCACTCGCGCCCCATGTCCCGGTGGACGACGACGGTCTCTACCCCTTCGGCCGCCAGGCGGGCGGCGAGCCGCTCGGCGGTGGCCACGGAGCGGTGCTTGCCGCCGGTGCAGCCCACGGCGACGGTGACGTACCGCTTGCCCTCGCGGCGGTAGCCCGCGGCGATCAGCTGGAGCAGCTCCGTGTAGCGGTCGAGGAACTCCTTGGCGCCGGGCTGGTTGTAGACGTAGTTCGACACCTCCTCGTTGAGGCCGGTGAAGGGGCGCAGCTCGGGGACCCAGTGCGGGTTCGGCAGGAAGCGCATGTCGACGACGAGGTCGGCGTCGACCGGCAGGCCGTACTTGAAGCCGAAGGACATCACGGTGGCCCGCAGCTCGGGCTCCTCGTCGCCCGCGAACTGGGCGTCCATCTTGGCGCGCAGCTCGTGCACGTTGAGGCTGGAGGTGTCGATCACCAGGTCGGCGTCGCCGCGCAGCTCGCGCAGCAGGTCGCGCTCGGCGGCGATGCCGTCGGTGATGCGGCCGTCGCCCTGGAGCGGGTGCGGCCTGCGGACCGACTCGAAGCGCCGGACGAGGGCGTCGTCGGACGACTCCAGGAAGACGATCCGGCGGGTGACCTGCTTGGCGTCGAGGTCGGCCAGGGACTCCCTGAGGTTGTCGAAGAACTGCCGGCCGCGGACGTCCACGACGACGGCGATCCGGGCGACGTTGCCCTGGGAGCGGGCGCCGAGCTCCACCATGGTGGGGATCAGCGCGGGCGGCAGATTGTCCACGACGAACCAGCCGAGGTCCTCCAGGCACTTCGCCGCGGTGGACCGGCCGGCTCCGGACATGCCGGAGATGATCACCAGCTCGGGAATGGCCGCCTCGGCGCCGCTGTCGCCGGGGGTCTCCTTCGTGCCCGTACTCACGTGTCCTGCTCCGTCTTCTCGGTCGTGCTGGTCGTGCGGTTCGTTCCGGTCCTGCTCGTGCGCGGTCATGCCGTGCCGCCCCCGTCGTCTTCCATGATCTCTCCTGTCGCCGTGTTCACGGCGGGTGCGGCCGGAGCCGCCGCTGCGAGGGCCACGACGACCGCCTCCGCGGTCTTCCGGCCCATGCCGGGGACCTCGCAGATCTGCTCGATTGTCGCCTGCCGGAGCCGCTTCACCGAGCCGAAATGCTTGATCAACGCCTGTTTCCGGGTCTCGCCGAGCCCCGCGACCGCGTCAAGGGGGCTGGTCCGGATGCGTTTCGTCCGCTTGGAGCGCTGATAGCGGATGGCGAAGTCGTGAGCCGTGTCACGTACCCGCTGGAGCAGATACAGGCCCTCGCTGGACCGCGGCAGCACCACCGGGTCGTCGTCGCCGGGCAGCCACACCTCCTCCAGGCGCTTGGCCAGCCCGCACACCGCGATGTCGTCGATGCCCAGCTCGTCGAGGGCGCGGCGGGCCGCGGCGACCTGCGGCTGCCCGCCGTCGACCACCACCAGCTGCGGCGGGTACGCGAAGCGCTTCGGCCGCCCGTCGTCCTCGGCCGGCACCTCCCCGCCGCCCGGCACCTCTCCGTCGCCGTCGCCGACCGGCCCCCACTCCCCCGTCCGGTCCTTCTCGGCCAGGTAGCGCTTGAAGCGGCGGCTGATCACCTCGTGCATGGACCGGACGTCGTCCTGGCCCTCGAAGCCCTTGATCTGGAAGCGGCGGTACTCGCTCTTGCGGGGCAGCCCGTCCTCGAAGACCACCATCGAGGCCACCACGTCCTCGCCCTGCAGGTGCGAGATGTCGAAGCACTCGATCCGCAGCGGCGCCGACTCCAGGTCCAGGGCCTCGGCGATCTCCTCCAGGGCCCGGGAGCGCGTCGTCAGGTCGCTGGCGCGCTTCGTCTTGTGCAGCACCAGCGCCTGCTGGGCGTTGCGCGCGACCGTCTCCATCAGGTCCTTCTTGTCACCGCGCTGCGGGACCCGCAGCGAGACGTTGGACCCGCGGCGGCCCGACAGCCACGCGGTCACCGCCGCCGTGTCCTCGGGCAGCGCCGGGACCAGGACCTCCTTGGGGACCGCCTCGCCGCTCTCCTCGCCGTACAGCTGCTGGAGCGCGTGCTCCACGAGACCCGCCGTGTCGACGGCCTCGACCTTGTCGGTGACCCAGCCGCGCTGGCCGCGGACGCGTCCGCCGCGGACGTGGAAGATCTGGACGGCGGCCTCCAGCTCGTCCTCCGCCAGGGCGATCAGGTCGGCGTCCGTGGCGTCGGCGAGGACGACGGCGCTCTTCTCCATGGCCCGGCGCAGCGCCTCTATGTCGTCCCGCAGCCGCGCGGCCTTCTCGTACTCCATGTCCTCGGCCGCGATCGTCATCTGCTTCTCGAGCCTGCGGATGTACGTGCCGGTCCGGCCGGCCATGAAGTCGCAGAAATCCTCGGCCAGTTCGCGGTGCTCCTCGGGCGACACCCGCCCGACGCAGGGCGCCGCGCACTTCCCGATGTAGCCCAGCAGGCACGGCCGGCCCGCCGACGCGGCGTTCCGGAACACCCCGGCCGAGCACGTGCGGACCGGGAACACCCGCAGCATCAGGTCGACCGTCTCGCGGATCGCCCACGCGTGCCCGTACGGCCCGAAGTACCGCACGCCCTTCTTCTTCTGGCCGCGCATCACCTGGACCCGCGGGAACTCCTCGTTCAGCGTCACCGCGAGGTACGGGTAGCTCTTGTCGTCCCGGTACTTCACGTTGAACCGGGGGTCGAACTCCTTGATCCAGGTGTACTCCAGCTGGAGCGCCTCGACCTCGGTCGACACCACCGTCCACTCCACGGACGCGGCGGTCGTCACCATCGTCGCCGTCCGCGGGTGCAGGCTCGTCAGCGGCTGGAAGTAGTTCGCCAGCCGCTGGCGCAACGACTTCGCCTTGCCCACGTAGATCACCCTGCGGTGCTCGTCGCGGAACTTGTAGACCCCCGGCTCGTCGGGGATCTCACCCGGCTTGGGGCGGTAGCTGGAGGGGTCTGCCATACCCCCCACCCTACTGTCGCCCACCGACACTCCGGCCGGGCTCGCTCGTTGGCGAGGCATGGCGAATCATGGTGCGGAAACGGCACGGGGACGGCTCGCGGACCGGGTGTGCGTGATCACGGGCGCGGCGAGCGGCATCGGGCGGGCGACGGCGGAACGGTTCCTCCGCGAAGGGGCCCGCGTCGTGGCCGCCGACCGCGACGCGGAACGCCTCGCGACGCTGGAGGGAGTCGTCCCGGTGACCGGCGACGTCTCCCGCCCCGACGACGCCCGGCGCATGATCGCCACCGCCGTCGAACGGTTCGGCCGGCTCGACGTCCTCGTCGCCAACGCCGGCGTCATCCCGCTGCTCTCCGTCACCGAGGCCGAGGCGTCCGACTTCGACGAGGTCATGGCCGTCGACGGCCGCGGCATGTTCCTCACCTGCAAATACGCGATCGAGGCCATGCTCGTCTCCGGCGGCGGCGCCATCGTCTGCACCTCGTCCATCTCCGGCGTGGCCGGACAGGCCCGGCAGGCCGTCTACGGCCCCGCGAAGTTCGTCGCCTCCGGACTGACCAAGCACCTCGCCGTGGAATGGGCCGAGCGCGGAATCCGCGTGAACGCGGTCGCCCCGGGGACCATCGAGACCGAACGCGTCGCCGCCGCGCGGCACGAGCCCGGCGGGCCCGAGTACCTCGCGGACGTCGTCCGCGCCCACCCCATGGCACGCTTCGGCACCCCCGACGAGGTCGCCTCCGCCATCCTCTTCCTCGCCTCCGACGAAGCCTCCTTCATCACCGGCGCCGTCCTCCCCGTAGACGGCGGCTACCTGGCCCACTGACCCCAGCCCTTCGCGCCCGCGGCGGGTGGGCATCCGGGATGGGCCCGCGCCGGGTGAGCCTCCCGGGCGGGCTCATCCCGGCCCACCCCCGTGTGGGCCCGCGCCACCCGTGCCAGCAGGCGTGTGGCCCGCACGCCGGCCGTTGGCCCACCCGGACCGGACAGAGGTGCGGCTCCCGGCCACGGGGGGACCACCCCGTGGGGTGAAGGCCTACAGCGGGGTGGGCCGGGCCGGCGGGGTGGAGGGCCGCAAACGGGGCGGGCAAAGGGTGGGCCCGCCACGGGGGCCGGTGGGGGCGGCTCCGTGGCGGGCGGGTCGGCAGGGCAGGAGGTCAGGTCCTGGAGGTGCGGCGGCGTAGGGCGACGGCGGCTGCGAGGCCGCCGGCCACGACCGCTCCCGCACCCGCAGCGGCGGCCCCGGCGGAGAGGTCGGGCGCCGCGGCGGCTCCGGCGGGCGCGGACGCCGCGACAGCTCCGGCGGGCGCGGACGGGGCGGCTCCGTAGCCGCCCGCCGCGCCCTTCCGGGCGTAGCCGGAGCCGGGCAGCTTGTCGGCGTAGGCGCGCGCGACCCGGTCGCGGTACGCGGCGAGGGTGGTGCCGCCGCGGCCGACGGCCCGTGTCGCGTCCTCGTCGAGCGGGAGGACCTTGGCGCCCTTCTGGACGTACCAGGCGTCGATCTGGGGCTCGCGGAAGACGAGGCCGCCGGGCAGGAGGCGGGCGCCCTGTTCGGCGTAGCGGATCTCGTCGTCGCCCGTGGCGATGTTGACGACCTGCCAGCCGTCCGGCTGCTCGACCGTCCAGAGGGAGGCGGTCCGGCCGTCGGCGGCCACGGCGCGGGTGGCGCGGAACTCGACGCGGGCGACGGGCGCGCCGGGCTTCCCGGCGACGAAGTCCGGGGAGAGGACGCTCACCGGGACGGAGGCGCCGTCGACGCGTGGGGCGCCGGCGGAGCGGGCGAGGGCGCCGTCCATGCCCGGGGCGGCGGAGCCGGCACGGGTGCCGTCCGTGCCCGGGGTGCGGGCGGCGTCGCGGGCGAAGAAGCGGGTCAGGGTGTCCAGGGTGGCCGGTGCGGAGGCGGCCTGTTCCGGGGTGGGCGCGGGCGGGGGGCCGGCGGCGAAGGCCGGGGCGGCTCCGAGGGCGAGGAGGGTGGTGAGGGCGGCGGTGAGGAGGCCGGTGGCCGTGGCTCGTGCGGTCATCGTCGTCACGCCCCGATCCGGTAGAGCGAGTGGGTCCAGGAGAACGAGTTGTTGTTGACGTACCAGGAGTGCGAGGCCCAGTTGTACCGGTCGCTGGAGGGCCAGGGGTCGCCCCAGTAGACCCAGCTGCCGGAGTCGTCGTAGCCGTACACCACGTGCATGTGGCCGCCGCCGCCGGCCCACTGGATCCGGGTCTCGACGGGCCGGTTCGCGTTGATCTCGGTCTGGACGGTGGAGTAGCGGAGCCAGCCGTCGACGTACGACCCGGGGTTGATGCCGGCCCAGCTCAGGCCGGTCTGGACGTTGCCGAGTGTGGCCTGCGAGTTGGGGCAGTCGTAGCCCTGCCGGCGGTTGAAGGCGGCGTTGCAGAACTGGTTCTGGCTGTAGTTGCGGCCGAACCAGGTGGCGATGGTGTTGCCGCCGGCGGCCCAGCACCAGTTGGTCTTCTGCTGGGCCTGCATGGTGATGTTCAGCCGCTTGGAGGCGAGGGCGGAGACGTCCTCGCCGGTGGGGGCGGCGGAGGCGGAGGCGGTGGGGACGAGGAAGAGGGCGGCTGCGGCGAGAGCCGCGAGGGACAGTCTTCTGCTGCGCATCGCGTTCCTCCCATGGCGGGGGGTGGGGATGTGGGGAGTGGAGGAGCGCGTCCGGACGCTGGTCAGGAGCATGTTCCGTTGTCGGGAGCGGGTCAACACGCTTCAATGCGGGGTGACATCGGACTGTGAACGGTGTGACCCGGGTGTGAACGGACGCCCTCGGCCCACCTGCCCGCCCACCCCACGCGGCGCGACGGTCCGCATCCCCGTCGTGAACGTTCACTGAGGAGTCCTCGTGGGCCACACCGAGGCCGATCTGGTGCAGCTGCTGCACACCGGCCCCTTCCATCTGGCGCTGCGCACGGCCTTCGCGGTGCGCGGGCTGCCGCTCCAGCGGGTCCAGCACCATCTCGCGCACCGGGGTGTCAGGGTCGGGGTGACGAGTCTGAGCTACTGGCAGCAGGGGGCCCGCCGTCCGCAGCGGCCGGAGTCCCTGAAGGCGGTGCGCGCCCTGGAGGAGGTGCTCCAGCTGCCGGGGAACTCGCTCCTGCGGCTCCTGACGGAGGACGCGGCGGCCCGGTCCGAGGGGGAGCGCCCGGCGGCCCGCTCGTACCGCTCGCTGGTGGAGGCGTCCGGCGCGGTCGAGGAGCTGCTCGCGGGCCTCGACGTGCCGGCGGACGGAGGGCTGCACACGGTGGGGCACCACGAGCGGGTGCGGATCGGGGCGGGGCGGGAGCTGCTCGGGCGGGAGTCGGAGCACGTGGTGCGGGCGCACCGGAACGGTGTCGACCGCTACCTCGCCATCCATCACGGGGATCCGGGCTGCGACCCGTCCCGGGTGGCCGTGCTGGCGGTGGAGAACTGCCGCACGGGGCGGGTGCGGTGGCATGCCGGGACGGGCGTCCTGGTCGCGGAGCTGCTCTTCGACGCGCGGCTGCGCGCCGGGGACACGTACCTCTTCTCGTACGGCTTCGAGGACGGCACGGCGGGGCCGAGCGGGGAGTACGTGCGCGGGTTCAGCTTCGCGGGCGGTCAGTACGTGCTGCAGGTCCGCTTCGACGAGGCCGCGCTTCCGGCGCGCTGCCGGAGGTTCGCGCAGGCCTCCGCGGGCGCGCCGCGCGGGGGCCGTGCGGAGCTGACCCTGAGCGGCCGGCACCGCACGGTGCACCTGGTGGAGCAGGGTGTGCGCCCGGGGATCCTGGGGATCGACTGGGACTGGGCGTGAGTGCCCGGCTCAGGCCCGGGGCGCCTCGGGGCCGGCGACGAGGGCGCCGTCCTCGACGCGGATCGGGACCTCGGGCAGCGGGACGGTGGCCGGGCCGCGGAGCGCCTTGCCGGTCGTGACGTCGAAGCGGCTGCCGTGGCAGGGGCAGTTGCCCTCGTTCTCCTCGACCTTGTCGAGGACGCAGCCGGCGTGGGTGCACTGGGCGCTGAACGCCTTGTACTGGCCCTTGGCCGGGCAGCTCACCACGAGCCGCTGCTCGCGGTAGAGCTTGGCCCCGCCGACCGGCACCTCGTCCGGGGCGCCGAGCCGGACCGGCGCGGTCGGGGTGGGGACCTCGGCGTGGCCGAGCTTCGACTCGGTGGAGCAGGCGGCGACTCCCAGCCCTGCGGCACCGGCGAGGGCCGCGCCCTTCAGTACGGTGCGACGGCTGGACTGGCCGGACATGAGCGCTCCACGGTGAGATCGGGGACAACACACCCCAAGGGGTGACCCGACCGACGATACCGGCGTCCTCCGGCTGCCCTGCGCCCGCCCCTGACCCGGCCGGCGGACGCCAGTGGGCAGCAGGCGAGCAACAGACGGCAGCGGACGGCGGGGAGGTGACCGGCGGCAGGCTGAGGCAGCCGCGGGGAGGGCAGGGCGGGGCCCCGGGTGGGGCCCCGCCCTGCCGTCACGCCTTGCGGGCCCGGGCGGTCGCCTTCTTGGCGGTGGCCTTGGTGGCCGCCGCCTTCGTGGCCGTCGCCTTGGCCGGGGCGGCGGTCTTCTTGGCGGGGGCCTTCTTCGCCGCCGTCTTCTTCGCACCGCGCGCCGCGGGAACGGTCACGCCGGCGTCGCTGATCCGGTCGGCGCCGAGGATCTCGCGGAGGAACTTGCCGGTGTGGCTCGCCGGGACGGAGGCGACCTCCTCCGGCGTGCCCTCGGCGATGACCAGGCCGCCGCCGCTGCCGCCTTCGGGGCCCATGTCGATGACCCAGTCCGCGGTCTTGATGACGTCGAGGTTGTGCTCGATGACGATCACCGAGTTGCCCTTGTCGACCAGGTTGGAGAGGACCTTGATCAGCTTCGAGATGTCCTCGAAGTGCAGACCGGTGGTCGGCTCGTCCAGGACGTAGACCGTGCGGCCCGTCGAGCGCTTCTGCAGCTCGGAGGCGAGCTTGACGCGCTGCGCCTCGCCGCCGGAGAGCGTCGGCGCGGACTGGCCGAGCCGGACGTATCCGAGGCCGACCTCGTTGAGCGTGCGCAGGTGCCGGGCGATGGTCGGGACGGCCTCGAAGAAGTCGAGGGCCTCCTCGATCGGCATGTCCAGGACCTCGGCGATGGACTTGCCCTTGTAGTGGACCTCCAGGGTCTCCCGGTTGTACCGGTCGCCGTGGCAGACCTCGCACGGGACGTAGACGTCCGGGAGGAAGTTCATCTCGATCTTGATGGTGCCGTCGCCGGAGCAGTTCTCGCAGCGGCCGCCCTTGACGTTGAAGGAGAAGCGGCCGGGCAGGTAGCCCCGGACCTTGGCCTCCATCGTCTCGGCGAAGAGCTTGCGGACGTGGTCGAAGACACCGGTGTACGTCGCCGGGTTCGACCGCGGCGTGCGGCCGATCGGGGACTGGTCGACGTGCACGACCTTGTCGACGAGGTCGTCGCCGTCCACGCGCGTGTGGCGTCCGGGCACCGACTTGGCGCCGTTGAGCTCGCGCGCCAGGTGGGTGTAGAGGATGTCGTTGACCAGGGTCGACTTGCCGGAGCCGGAGACTCCGGTGACGGCGGTGAGGACGCCGAGCGGGAAGGAGACGTCGATGTCCCGCAGGTTGTTCTCGCGGGCCCCGTGCACGGTGAGCCGGCGCGCGGGGTCCATGGGGCGGCGGATGTCCGGGGTGGCGATCGACCGGCGGCCGGACAGGTACTGCCCGGTCATCGACTCCTCGTTGGCGAGGAGCTCCTTCAGGGAGCCGGAGTGGACGACCTTGCCGCCGTGCTCGCCTGCGCCGGGGCCGATGTCGACGACCCAGTCCGCGACCTTGATGGTGTCCTCGTCGTGCTCGACGACGATGAGCGTGTTGCCCATGTCGCGGAGCCGGACCAGGGTCTCGATGAGCCGGTGGTTGTCGCGCTGGTGGAGGCCGATGGACGGCTCGTCGAGCACGTAGAGCACGCCGACCAGGCCGGAGCCGATCTGGGTGGCGAGCCGGATGCGCTGGGCCTCGCCGCCGGAGAGGGTGCCCGCGGCCCGGTTGAGCGAGAGGTAGTCGAGGCCGACGTCGACGAGGAAGCGCAGCCGCTCGTTGACCTCCTTGAGGACCCGCTCGGCGATCTTCTTGTCGCGGGCGCTGAGCGTCAGCCGGGCGAGGAACTCGGCGCAGTCGCTGATGGACATCGCGGAGACCTCGGCGATGGACCGGTCCATGACCGTGACCGCGAGGACGATCGGCTTGAGGCGGCTGCCCTCGCAGGTGGGGCAAGGCACCTCGCGCATGTAGCCCTCGAAGCGCTCGCGGCTGGAGTCGCTCTCGGCCTCGGTGTGGCGCCGCTTGACGAAGGAGACGGCACCCTCGAAGGCGGGGGTGGTGTAGGCCCGCTCGCGCCCGTACCGGTTGCGGTAGCGGACCTCGACCTGGGTCTTGTGGCCGTACATCAGGGCCTTCTTGGCGCGCTGCGGCAGTCCCGCGTACGGGATGTCCGTACGGAAGCCGAGGGCCTGGGAGAGTCCGCCGATGAGCCGGCCGAAGTACTCCTTGGTGTGGCCGTGCGACCAGGGGTGGATGGCGCCCTCGTCGAGGGACTTGTCCTCGTCGGGGACGACCAGCTCGGGGTCGACCTCCATGCGGGTGCCGATGCCGGTGCAGTCGGGGCAGGCACCGAAGGGCGAGTTGAAGGAGAAGGAGCGCGGCTCCAGCTCCTCGAAGGACAGGTCGTCGTACGGGCAGTAGAGGTGCTCCGAGTACATCCGCTCGCGCTCGGGGTCGTCCTCGGGGAGGTCGACGAAGTCGAGCACGACCATGCCGCCGGAGAGTCCGAGCGCGGTCTCGACGGAGTCGGTGAGCCGGCGCTTGGCGCTGTCCTTCACGGTGAGGCGGTCGACGACCACCTCGATCGTGTGCTTCTCCTGCTTCTTCAGCGTCGGCGGCTCGCTCAGCTGCACGGTCACGCCGTCGACCCGGGCGCGGCTGTAGCCCTTGGTCTGGAGGTCGGCGAAGAGGTCGACGAACTCGCCCTTCCGCTCGCGCACGAGCGGCGAGAGGACCTGGAAGCGGCTGCCCTCGGGCAGCTCCAGGACCTTGTCGACGATGGCCTGCGGCGACTGGCGGGAGATCGGGCGGCGGCACTCGGGGCAGTGCGGCTTGCCGATGCGGGCGAAGAGCAGCCGGAGGTAGTCGTAGACCTCCGTGATGGTGCCGACCGTCGAGCGCGGGTTGCGCGAGGTCGACTTCTGGTCGATGGAGACGGCGGGCGACAGACCTTCGATGAAGTCGACGTCCGGCTTGTCCATCTGGCCGAGGAACTGCCGGGCGTACGAGGAGAGCGACTCGACGTACCGGCGCTGCCCCTCGGCGAAGATCGTGTCGAACGCGAGGGAGGACTTGCCCGATCCCGAGAGCCCGGTGAAGACGATGAGGGAGTCACGCGGGAGGTCGAGCGAGACGTTCTTGAGGTTGTGCTCGCGAGCGCCACGGACGATGAGACGGTCGGCCACGCCGGTCCGCACCTTTCTTCAGAGAGCGGATGTGCCTGACACACCCAACAACCAAGGATGCCGGATGCTTCCGTCGAGCCTATAGCACGCACATTCGATTTCCGGCCGCTCGCAGACCGCTTCACCCGAACGAGTGGCGGCGCCGAGGTGCCGAGCCCTCGAAGACCTGGCCGGACCGGTGCGCCACCCCCTAGGGTCGGCGCCATGATCGACCACGAACTCGACCTTGCCTCCGTCCGCGAAGCGACCGACCGGCTGATCGCCGACGTCGCCTCATGGGACAACGCGTCGACGGCCGAGCCGTCACGGCTTCCCGGCTGGACACGCGGCCACGTGCTCGCCCACCTCTCCCGCAACGCCGACGCTCTGGTCAACGTCCTCCAGGGCCGGCCCATGTACGCGGACGCCGCGACCCGCGACGCCGACATCGAGCGCGACTCCGCCCGCCCCCTCGACGTCCACCTCGCCGACCTGCGCGAGTCCGCCGACCGCTTCCAGGCCGCGGGCGCCGAGCCCGCCGACTGGGCCCGCACGGTCGAGCTCCGCAACGGCGTCACCGACAGCGCCTCCCGGATCCCCTTCCGCCGCTGGGTGGAGGTCGCCCTGCACCACGTCGACCTCGGCGTCGGCTACGAGCTGGAGGACCTGCCGGAGGAGTTCGTCCTGCGGGAGATCGACTTCCTGGCGGAGCGGTTCTCTGGCCACAAGGACGTGCCCTCGACCGCCGTCCGCGCCGACGAGGGCCGCATCTGGACCCAGGGCGGAGGACTGCAGGAAGGCGGCATCTGGACGACCGGCGGAGGCGCCGAGGGAGCTCCCCTGGTCGTCTCCGGCTCCGCGCCCGAGCTCCTCGGATGGCTCGCGGGCCGCCGCGACGGCTCCGCGCTGAAGGTCGAGGGAGGCTCCCTGCCCGCGCTCCCCGCGCTGTAGCCGCCACCATCACTCCCCGGGGCTAGTCTGAGCCCATGACGTACAGCGGAGTGGTGAAGGTCGGCGGAGCTGCGGACGTGCACGAGCTGACGGACCTGATGATCTCGAAGGTCGCGGTCGGTCCGATGGACAACAACGCGTACCTGCTGCGCTGCCGGGCGACCGGCGAGCAGCTGCTCATCGACGCGGCGAACGACGCGGACACGCTCCTCACGCTGATCGGTGACGACGGCATCACGGCCGTCGTCACCACCCACCGGCACGGCGACCACTGGCAGGCGCTCGCCGACGTGGTCGCGGCGACCGGAGCCCGGACGTACGCGGGCGCGTACGACGTGGAGGGCATCCCGGTCGCGACGGACGTGCCCGTCGAGGACGGCGACACGATCCGGGTGGGCCGGGTCGAGCTGACCGCCCGCCACCTGGTCGGGCACACCCCGGGCTCGATCGCCCTGGTCTACGACGACCCGCACGGGCACCCCCACGTCTTCACCGGCGACTGCCTGTTCCCCGGCGGGGTGGGCAACACCTGGAAGGACCCGGGGGCCTTCCAGAGCCTCATCCAGGACGTGGAGACCAAGCTCTTCGGCGTCCTGCCGGACGAGTCCTGGGTCTACCCGGGCCACGGCAAGGACACCACGCTCGGTGACGAGCGCCCGCACCTCGCGGAGTGGCGCGAGCGCGGCTGGTGACGCCCGGCGCGCGGCCCCGGAGCTGCGCGCCTCCGCACGCCCCCGTAACCCGGGCGGCGGCGGGGTAGTTGGCGCGACATGCCCCACAGTCACCCTCAGTCGCCACCCGCCTCCCCCGCCGTCCCGGACGCGGCGAAGCCCCCGGCCCCGTCGATGGGGCGGCTCGCCGCGGCCTCGCTCGTCGGCACCGCCATCGAGTTCTTCGACTTCTTCGTCTACGGGACGGCGGCGGCCCTCGTCCTGGGTCCGCTGTTCTTCCCGACCTTCTCCCCGCTCGCCGGGACCCTGGCCGCCTTCGGCACCTTCGCCGCCGGCTTCCTGGCCCGGCCGCTGGGCTCGGTCCTCTTCGGCCACGTCGGCGACCGCTACGGGCGGCGGCCGGTCCTCTTCGCTTCGCTGCTCCTGACCGGCTGCGCCACGGTCGCGGTCGGCTGCGTCCCCACGTACGCGACGCTCGGCATCGCCGCCCCCGTGCTGCTGCTCGTGCTCCGCTTCCTCCAGGGCCTGGGGCTCGGCGGCGAGTGGGGCGGGGCCGTGCTGCTGACCGCCGAGCACGCCCCGGAGCACCGGCGGGCCCTGTGGTCGAGCTTCCCGCAGGTCGGTCCGGCGATCGGCTTCCTGCTCGCGAACGGGGTGACGCTGGCGCTCACGGCCGGGCTCGGCGAGGCGGAGTTCCGCGCCTGGGGCTGGCGGGTGCCGTTCTGGGCCGCCGGGGTGCTCGCGGCGGCCGGACTGCTGCTGCGCACGTCGCTGGCCGAGACCCCGCAGTTCGAAGAGCTGTCCGCGTCCGGGCGGCGCGCGGGCGCCCCGCTGGCCGAGGTGGCGCGCGACCACTGGCGCCTGGTGCTGTTGACGGCGGGGGCGCTCGCGGTCGGGTACGCGGTCTTCTACACGGTCTCGACCTGGGCGCTGGCCTACGGCACCGAGCGGCTCGGGGTGAGCGGCACGGTGATGCTGACCTGTGTGATGGCGGCGGTGGCGATCAAGGGCGCGGCCACTCCGTTCGTGGCGCTGCTCGCCGACCGCTGGGGCCGCCGGCCGCTGTGCCTGGCGGGGTGCGCGGCCTCGGCGCTGTGGATGTTCCCGATGGTGGCGCTGCTGCACACCGCGCGGCCGTTCCTGATGTTCCTCGGGTTCCTGGGCTCGCTGCTGGCCTTCATCACGATGTTCGCGGTGGTCGCCGCGTACCTGCCGGAGCTGTACGAGCCCCGGGTCCGCTGCACGGGCGCCGCCGTCGGCTACAACCTGGCCGGCGTCCTCGGCGGGGCCCTCACGCCCCTCGTCGCCACGGCCCTCTCGGACGGCGGCTCCGGTCCGCCCTGGGGTGTGGCGGCGTATCTGACGCTGGTGGCCCTCGTCAGTCTGGCCTGCTTCGCCCTGCTGCCGGAGACGCTGCCGGGGCGGTCGCGCCCGGAGGCGGAGGAGGCCGTGCCCGCCTGACCGGAGAACGGCGACGGCCGGCCCCGGGACGCTGTCCCGGGGCCGGCCGTCGCCGTGTGTGCCGCGTCAGGCGCCGATGCTGTCCTTCTCGGCGCCGTCGGCGACGGCCACGCTCTCGGCGGCCTCGCGCTGGGCCTGCTTCTTGGAGGCGATCAGGCTGGTGATCGTGGTGATGACCAGGACGCCGCCGATGACCGCGAGGGAGACCGGGATGGAGATCTCGGGGACGTGGACCCCGGACTCGTGCAGGGCGTGCAGCACCAGCTTGACGCCGATGAAGCCGAGGATCACCGACAGGCCGTAGCTGAGGTGGACCAGCTTCTTGAGCAGGCCGCCGATCAGGAAGTACAGCTGCCGCAGACCCATGAGGGCGAAGGCGTTGGCGGTGAAGACGATGTACGGGTCCTGGGTGAGGCCGAAGATCGCCGGGATGGAGTCGAGGGCGAAGAGGATGTCGGTGGTGCCGATGGCGAGCATGACGATCATCAGCGGGGTCAGCACCCGCTTGCCGTTGTTGACGATGAAGAGCTTGGTGCCGTGGTACCGGTCGGCGACACCGAACTTCTTCTCGACGGTCTTGAGGAGGCGGTTCTCCTCCCAGTCGTCCTCGTCCTCGTCGGCGCGGGCCTCCTGGATGAGCTTCCAGGCGGTGTAGATCAGGAACGCGCCGAAGATGTAGAAGACCCAGGAGAAGCTCGCGATGATCGCGGCACCGGCGGCGATGAAGATCGCGCGGAGCACCAGGGCGATCAGCACGCCCACGAGCAGCACGCGCTGCTGGAGGTGCGAGGGGACCGCGAACTTCGCCATGATCAGGACGAAGACGAAGAGGTTGTCGACGCTGAGCGACTTCTCGGTGATGTAGCCGGCGAAGAACTCTCCGGCGGCCTGGCTGTTGCCGAAGACCAGCAGGCCGACGCCGAACAGCGCGGCGAGCACGATCCAGACGACCGTCCAGATGCCGGCTTCCTTGACCGACACGTCATGGGGCTTGCGCCCGATGAAGAAGTCGGCACCGATCAGGGCACCCAGACCGAGAATGGTCAGGACCCACAGGGTCATTGAAACGTCCACTGCGCCTCCGGCGTCGTACGGCTACTTGATCAGCGTCGTCGCTGCCGGAGGTCTCTTCCACCCGTGCGACGGACCGTCGCAGCCGGGCCGACGCCCCGGGATCGGATCACCGAGGATCCGTCCGTATTGACGGGTACGCCGCGCAATGGGGAGTACTCCCCTCCGCACGGAAAAGACTACCCGAAAGACCAAGAGAAGGTAAAGGGCAGGGTAAAGAGCCGCCAAAAACCCAGGTCAAGGCCGCTTTCCATGGCGGGCGGCGGCCACCTGCGCGAGGACCTGCCGCAGGACCCCGCCGCCCGGCGGGAGGATCGGCGGCTCGTACGACCAGGCGTGGCCGACCCACGGGTCGGCGAGGTGGTCGTCCGGGACCGGGGTGAGCCGCAGCAGCGAGCGCCACAGCGGGTCGAGCAGCGGGCCGTACGCGGCGGCGTCCGCCCGGTCCGCGACCATCAGCAGATGGACGCCGACCGACGGGCCCTCGTCGGCGAGGTACCGGAGCCGGGTGACCGCCCGGTCGTCGAAGCCGTGCGGGAAGTCGTGCACGATCAGCAGCTGCCGGGCCGTGTCCAGACCGGGCGGCAGGGCGTCGGCGGCACCGCCGCGCACCGCCATCTGCAGCAGGTCGACCCGCTCGGTGAGCTGTTCGAGGACCGCGGAGACCCCGGACGCGCCCCGGGCCGGCGGGGCGGCCAGCACACCCGTCTCCACGAGCGGCGCGAGCGCGGTCGTGCCCGCGCCCGCGGCGTCGAGGACGTGGACGGTGAACTCGCCCGCCGGGTGCGCGGCGAGCAGCCGGGCGGCGTGCGCGACCGCGCTGTCCAGGGCGAGCCGCCGCAGCTCGATCTCGTCGAGCAGCGCGGCGGCCTCGGAGTGCCCCCTCCCGCTGTCCACCCAGATCCCCCGCTCCAGCGGCAGCCGGACGAGCATCGGGATCCGGAGGTCGGTGCGCTCGGGGAGGTGGAGGTCTCCGAGGCGGACGGCCATCGGCTCCTCGGCCGGGACGCGGTAGGCGTGCCAGACGGGGCTGTCCCAGCGGGCGTACGCGGGCGGCAGGGCCGGTTCGACGACCTCGGACTCGGCCGCGAGCTGCGCGAGGTCCCGGTCGAGGACCTCCTTGGCCCGCTCCACGAGCTCGTCGTGCCGGGCGCGGGCGGTCGCCCGGGCCGCGTCGTTCGCGCCGCCGACCCGGGAGCGGTAGTCGGAGAGCGACTGGTCGAGTTCCCGGTCGAGCCGGGACTCCGCGAAGTCGCAGGCGCTGCGGTAGGCGGCGGCGGTACGGGCCAGGTCCTCGAACATCCCCCAGACCTGGTTGTACAGGCGCTCGTCCATCGACCAGCCAGAGGCGTCCCCGGCGACCGGCGCCGGCGGCGCCTGCCGGGGCTCGGGGGCGGCGGCCCGGCGTCGGGGATGGGCGTAGCTGATCGGGCCGCCGGTGCCCGCGGCGGGGGTGGGCGTGGCGGGGGTGCCCGCGGCGGGGGTGGGCGTGCCCGTCGTGGGCACGGCCGGGGGCGTCGGCGGCAGCGGCGGGATCGGGGTCGGGACGGTGTCCGACACGGTCGGGGCCGTGTCCGGTGCGGTCAGGACGGTGTCCGACACGGTCGGAGCCGTGTCCGGCACGGTCGGGACGGTGTCCGACACGGTCGGAGCCGTGTCGGGTGCGGTCTGCGGTGCGGACCGGCCGACGCGCTCCACCTCGGGGAGGCGCGCCGCCTGGTCGCCGAGCGGACGGGCCGGCTCGGTGGCGGGCGGTTCCGGGGCGGCCGCCGCGAGGATGGACGCGGCCAGGTCGGCGGGGCGGTCCACGCCCTGGTCGCCGAGGAGGGCGGCGAGTCCGCCCTCGTACCCCTGGCCCATCGCGCGGACCTTCCAGGCTCCCTGGCGGCGGTAGAGCTCCAGGGCCACGACGGCCGACTCGCTGCCGAGTCCGGTGATCGTGTAGCTGGCGACGTCGGTGCCGTCCCGGCCGGCGACGGCGACGAAGGGGGCGGCGAGGGTTCCGAAGCGGACGCCGCCGGCGCCCGGCGGGAGGGCGAGGAGGACGGAGACGCGGTGGACGGCCTCGGGGACCGCCGTCAGGTCGACGGTGAGGCGGTGGTCGGCGGCGCACCGCCCGGGGACGTCGACGCCGGGCAGCGAGGGCGCGCCGGGGTGGGCGATCCACTCCGCGCCGGGGATCCGGCCGTGCTCGTCACCGAGGGTGGCTCCGGCGACGACGGGGTGCCCGGCCGACACCCGGATCTCCAGTCGGGTGTCGGGCAGGGGGTGGTTCTGCCCCCGGACCAGCTCGGCCGTCATCGACTCTGTCCCCTCGGTGTTTCCTGGTGCCCGAACGAGTTCATGCGGGACAGCTCCCGGCGGCCTGGTGCCTCCGGGAGCTGTGGGTGCGGTCAGCGCCGCGACTACAGGTGCGGCAGGATCGCCGGCATCAGGTCCTGGAAGGTGCGGCCGTTGGCCGGGTTGCCCAGGGCGGTCATCTGCCAGCCGGAGCCGACCCGGTGCACCTTCGCCATGATCTGCGCGGTGTAGTTGCCGCCGCCGTCCAGGGTGTAGCGCGCGAGCTCCTGCCCGTTCGTCTCGTCGACGATCCGGCAGAACGCGTTCTGCACCTCCTGGAACGTCTGGCCGGTGAAGGAGTTCACCGTGAAGACGATCTGGTCGATGTGGACCGGGACCCGCTCCAGGTCGACCAGGACCGCCTCGTCGTCACCGCCCTGGCCCGCGCCGCCGACGAGGTTGTCGCCGGTGTGCTTGACCGAGCCGTCGTCGCTGACCAGGTGGCGGAAGAAGACCACGTCGACCGGCTGCTTGTCGGCGAAGAGGACCGCCGAGGCGTCCAGGTCGATCTCGCGGGTGCGCGAGCCGAAGAGGCCGCGGCGCGGCGCGGCCTGCCAGCCGAGGCCCATCCGCACCTGGGTGAGGCTGCCCCCGCCCTTCTTCTCCAGGCTGATGGCCTGGCCCTTGGTCATGTTGACCGACACGCGTATGCCCCTCTCGTTGGCGTTCCCCGCGTTCGCTGTTCCGGTGCGTGCGGTTGTCGAGCACCCTACGCAGCGCCACCGACACCGCGGAGGTGCGGTCCGGTTTTGTGTCGGTCTTGCAACACACCGGACCGCGTCCGGTCAGGCGAGTCCCGCCTCCTTCATCTGGCGCAACTCCTTCTTCAGCTCTCCCACTTCGTCGCGGAGCCGGGCGGCCACCTCGAACTGCAGCTCGGCGGCCGCGGCCCGCATCCGGTCGGTCATCTCCTCGATGATCGCGGCCAGTTCGGTGGCGGGACGGTCTCCGAGCTCGACCGTCGAGCCCGACCCGCCGGCCTTGCCGCGACCCTTCGGGCCGTGTGCGGCGAGCGAGGGGACGGGGGCCTTGGCACCCTTGCCCTCCTTCGCCTGGCGGTAGCCGCTGCCGAGGAGCTCCTCGGTGTCGATCTCCTCGCGCGCGATGGTCGCGACGATGTCGTTGATCTTCTTGCGGAGCGGCTGCGGGTCGATGCCGTGCTCCGTGTTGTACGCGATCTGCTTCTCGCGGCGCCGGTTGGTCTCGTCGATGGCCTGCTCCATCGCCGGCGTGATCCGGTCGGCGTACATGTGGACCTGGCCCGAGACGTTTCGGGCGGCGCGGCCGATCGTCTGGATCAGGGAGGTGCCGGAGCGCAGGAAGCCCTGCTTGTCGGCGTCGAGGATGGCGACGAGGGACACCTCGGGAAGGTCGAGGCCCTCCCGGAGGAGGTTGATGCCGACGAGGACGTCGTACTCTCCGGCGCGCAGTTCGCGGAGCAGTTCGATGCGGCGCAGGGTGTCGACGTCGCTGTGCAGGTAGCGCACCTGGATGCCGAGCTCCAGGAAGTAGTCGGTGAGGTCCTCGGCCATCTTCTTGGTGAGGGTGGTGACGAGGACCCGCTCGTCCTTCTCGGTGCGCAGCCGGATCTCGTGGACCAGGTCGTCGATCTGGCCCTCGGTGGGCTTGACGACGACCTCGGGGTCGACGAGGCCGGTGGGGCGGATGATCTGCTCGACGAAGCCGTCGCCGCGGGACAGCTCGTACGTCCCCGGGGTCGCGGACAGGTAGACGGTCTGGCCGATCCGCTCCTGGAACTCCTCCCACTTCAGGGGGCGGTTGTCGAGGGCGGACGGGAGCCGGAAGCCGTGGTCGACGAGGGTCCGCTTGCGGGAGGCGTCGCCCTCGTACATGGCGCCGATCTGCGGCACCGTGACGTGCGACTCGTCGATGACGAGGAGGAAGTCCTCGGGGAAGTAGTCGATGAGGGTGTTGGGCGCGGAACCGGGCTCGCGGCCGTCGAAGTGCATCGAGTAGTTCTCGATGCCGGAGCAGGAGCCGATCTGCCGCATCATCTCGATGTCGTACGTGGTCCGCATGCGCAGGCGCTGGGACTCCAGGTGCTTGCCCTGCTTGTCGAGCTCGGCGAGGCGGACCTCCAGCTCGCGCTCGATGTCGTTGACCGCGCGCTCCATGCGCTCGGGGCCCGCGACGTAGTGGCTGGCGGGGAAGACGTACAGCTCGCGGTCCTCGCTGATGACCTCGCCGGTGAGCGGGTGGAGGGTGGAGAGGGCCTCGATCTCGTCGCCGAACATCTCGATGCGCACGGCGAGTTCCTCGTACACCGGGAAGATCTCGATGGTGTCGCCGCGGACGCGGAAGGTGCCGCGGGTGAACGCCAGGTCGTTGCGGGTGTACTGGATGTCGACGAAGCGGCGGAGCAGCTGGTCGCGGTCGAGCTCCTCGCCGACCTTGAGGGGGACCATGCGGTCCACGTACTCCTGGGGCGTGCCGAGGCCGTAGATGCAGGAGACGGAGGCGACCACGATGACGTCCCTGCGGGTGAGCAGGGAGTTCGTCGCGGAGTGGCGGAGCCGCTCCACCTCCTCGTTGATGGAGGAGTCCTTCTCGATGTACGTGTCCGACTGGGGGACGTACGCCTCGGGCTGGTAGTAGTCGTAGTACGAGACGAAGTACTCCACCGCGTTGTTCGGCAGGAGCTCGCGGAACTCGTTCGCCAGCTGGGCGGCCAGCGTCTTGTTCGGCGCCATCACGAGGGTGGGGCGCTGGAGCTTCTCGATCATCCAGGCGGTGGTCGCCGACTTGCCGGTGCCGGTCGCGCCGAGGAGCACGACGTCCTTCTCGCCCGCGCGGATGCGCCGCTCGAGGTCGGCGATGGCCGCGGGCTGGTCGCCGCTTGGCTGGTAGGAGCTGACGACCTCGAAGGGCGCCACCGAACGTTCGATCTTGGAAACGGGCCGCATGGAACCACCGTACGACCCGGCACCGACAGTCGGGCGGCGATCGGCTCACCGCCCCGTCGGCGGCCGTCCCGTCACCAGTCCTGGGAGCGGTGGCCGCCCCGGGGGACGCTCCTGCGGGCGGCGCGTCCGGAGGGGCGCGCGGACCAGTTGGCGGGCTCGCCGTAGGAGGGCACGTGGCGCGGGGCGGGCACTCCGGGACGGTTGACGCTCCGGGCGTCGGGCCGCTGCCAGTCCGGGTCGCCCATCACGAGCAGCGGGTCGAACATGACGACGACGGCGGCGAGGATCAGGAAGACCGCCGGGCCGATCAGCATCGGCAGGAGGAGCGAGGTCGCGGTGTCGCCGGTCACGCCGCGGGCCTCCGCTCCGTGCAGGTGGACGCTGACCGCGGCCATGGCGGTGTAGTGCATACCACTGACGGCGACGCCCATCACCAGGCTCGCACCGAGGCTGGCCAGAAACCCATGTACGGAAACGGCCGCCCAGAGGGCCGCGGTGGCGGCCACCACGGCGATGACCACGGAGAGCGCGACGGTGAGCGTGTCGTACTCGACGCGGCCCTGGAGGCGCATGCCGGCCATGCCGAGGTAGTGCATGGTGGCGACGCCGAGGCCGGTGATGGTGCCGCCGGTGACCAGGGTGAGGGCGGTGGCACCGCGGTAGCCGACGATGAAGATGCCGACGCCGACCACGAGGACGGCGACGCCCAGGCTGGCGAAGGTGATGGGACGGTCGTAGCTGACGGGCGCCTGCTGGACCGAGAAGCCCATCATGGCGATGAAGTGCATCGTCCATATGCCGGTGCCGATCGAGGTGGCGCCGAGGGCGAGCCAGCCCGCCTTGAAGCTGTCGCGGTGGCGGAGCGATCTGGTGGTGCACCTCAGCCCGAGGGCGCCGCCGAGGCACGCCATGAGAAAGGCGGCCACGGGCGTGACGAGCCCGTAGCTGAATCCGTCGACCGTGCCCTGCATGAGCGTGTGTCCTCCACCCCTGGTGCAACGTCGTCCGAAAACAGTCGGTACCGCTGGGTAGTACTACCGGCGAGATTATGGCGCGAAGGGACCCCGGCGACCATGTGACCGGGGAATTTCCGGTGGCGAGACCGGAGCGAGACCGGTCCGTGATCTTGGGCCGCCGCCGGTGGTCCGACCCGGCTGTCGGTGCCCGGTCGTACCGTGGGCGGCATGGACATCGAAACGGGGCCCGCGCGCGCGGCGAGGGCCGTCCCTGTGGAGTGGACGGTCATGGCGAGCGATATCGGGCCGCTCCTCCTCGCCGCGACCGGGCGGGGGCTGGTCCGGGTCGAGTTCCACGCCGACGCGGCGCGGCGGGAGCGGATGCTCGACCGGCTGGCCGGGCAGCTCGGCGCGGAGCCGGTGGAGCGCGCCGACGGGTTGCTCGCCGAGCCGGTGCGCCGGTTCGAGCGCTACTTCGCGGGCGAGCCCGGCGACATCGTCCTGCCCCTGGACTGGAGTCTGACGACCGGCTTCAACCGGCAGGTGCTGCGCGAGCTGGCCACCGGCGTCCCGTACGGCACGGTCGTCGGGTACGGGGAGCTGGCGAGGCGCGTGGGGCAGCCCGGCGCCGCGCAGGCGGTCGGGGCGGCGATGGGCGCCAATCCGCTGCCGCTGGTGGTGCCGTGCCACCGCGTGGTGGAGAGCGACGGCGGGCTCGGCGGCTTCGGGGGCGGCCTGGAGACCAAGCGGCAGCTGCTGGCCCTGGAGGGCGTCCTGCCCGCGCCCCTGTTCTGAACGGGCGCGTCCGCCGGGTCCGAGCGGTGCCTCCGCCGGGTCCGAGCGTGCTCCTCGTCCGGGACTCGGCGAGGTCTTCGTCCGGAACCTGGCGAGCGTCCTGTCCGGATCCGAACGGGCGCCCTGTCCGGTTCCCAGCCGGCCCGTCCTCGGGCCCTGGGCGGCCCGTGCTCCGGATGCCTTGGTGGCGTTCCCAACGGGTGGGACGGCTGGCACACTCACGTCAGTGACTCACACCTCCGATGCTCCTGACGCCACTCTGCCCGAGCACATACCCGTCGCCGAGGCCGACCTGCCGGCCCTGCGCCGCCGGATCCAGGCCGTGCTGATCGGCACCCAGATCCTCGGCGGCCTGGGCATCGCCACCGGCGTCGCGCTCGCCGCCGTGCTGGCCAGGGACGTCAGCGGCTCCGAGGCCCTGTCCGGCCTCGCGTCGACGGCCACCGTCGCCGGACCCGCCCTGCTCGCCATGCCGCTGGCCTCCCTGATGGCCGCGCGCGGGCGCCGGGCCGGGCTCGTCCTCGCGTACCTCATCGGAGCCGTCGGCGCCGGGGTCGCGGTGCTCGGGGCGGTCGTCGACAGCTTCCCGCTGCTGCTCGCCGGCCTCGTCGGCTTCGGGGCGGGGTCCTCGGCGAACCTGGCGGCCCGTTTCGCCGCCGCCGACCTGGCCGAACCGGACCGCAGGGCCCGGGCCATCTCCACCGTCGTGTGGGCGACGACCATCGGCGCGGTGCTCGGCCCGAACATCGCCGCGCCGGCCGGGAAGAGCGTCTCCGGCCTGGGCATCCCGGCCACGGCGGGCCCCTTCCTCTGGGCCGCCGGCGTCTTCGTCGTCGCCGCGGTCCTGGTGGCCCTGCTGCTGCGGCCCGACCCGCTCCTCACCGCCCGCGCGCTGAGCCCCGCCGACCCGGCGAAGGCCGCGGAAGGGCGTTCGCTGCGCGCCGGCATGCGCGCGGTACGGGAGTCGCCGAAGGCCCGCCTCGCCCTGGTCACCGTCGCCGCCTCGCACACCGCGATGGTGTCGATCATGTCGATGACCCCGGTGGCGCTCACCCACCACGGCGCCGACATCCGGCTGATCGGGCTGGTCATCAGCGGCCACATCGCGGGCATGTACGCCTTCTCGCCCGTGATGGGCTGGCTGTCGGACCGGCTCGGCCGGCTGTCGGTCATCGGACTCGCCGTCGGGCTCCTCGGTGCCGCGGCGCTCGTCGCCGGCACCTCGGGGTCGAGTCACGGCCAGACCGCCGCGGGCCTCTTCATCCTCGGCCTCGGCTGGTCGGCGGGGCTCGTGTCCGGCTCCGCGCTGCTCACCGACTCGGTGCCGCAGGACGCGCGGGCGGCCGTCCAGGGCCTGTCCGACACCATCATGAACGCCGCCGCCGGTCTGGGCGGGCTCGCGGCGGGCCTGATCGTCTCGCAGGCCGGCTACGGGCCGCTGAACGCCATCGCCGCGTGCCTGCTCCTGCCCATGGCCGCCCTCGCGGTCCTGTCCGCCGTCCGCAAGGCCTGACACCACCCGGACCGGCCGACACCCGCAGGCCGACCGACACCACCCGGACCGGCCGACACCCGCGGACCGGCCGAGCGCCGGCCGGTCAGGGCAGTCCGGCCGGCCGGCGCGGTCGAGGCCGGTCAGTGCGGGGCCGCCGGGGACGAGGCCCCCGGCGCCAGGCGGCGGGGCGTGCCCGTGCCGTCGGCCGGGACCGACCAGACCGCTCCCCCGTAGCCGTACGCGAGGGTGTCCCCGTCCGTCCAGAGGGCCTGGTCGTCGATGCCGCGCCGCTCTGCGACGGGGTGTTCGCGGCCGGAGCGCAAGTCGTACACGTACAGCCGCCACGGCTCGCGCGGGCCGTCCGAGACCCGCTTCTTGAAGGCGATCCGGGTGCCGTCCGGGGAGAGCGACGGGCATTCGGTGTTCTCCCGGAGCGCCCGCGCCGACCAGGACCGCATGTCGCCCTCGACGAGGTGGGTGCGGCCGCCGGTCGACACGGTGGCGTAGAAGCGGTTGTCGTCGGCGGCGAAGGTGACGCCCCAGTAGTTGACGTCCGGGGCGTAGTACCGGCGGCCGCCGAGGGTGAGCGGGATCTGCTCGATGTTCTTCACCAGGTAGCCGGTGCGCAGGTCGAGGATCGAGGTGCGGGTGGAGAAGGACGAGCGCGCGTAGGAGTCGCCGGTCGCGAACATCGTCCAGGACAGCATCCGGCCGGAGGCGGAGACCCGGGCCCGGCTGGGGATGCCCGGCAGGGCGATGCGGCGCAGTTCGCGCAGGCGCCGGTCGAGGACGAGGACGTACGAGCGGGCCGGGACGCCGGGCCTCTTCCGGAGGCACACGACGGTGGGGCCGGCCGCGTGGAAGCGGTCGCAGGAGGGGCCGCCGACCACTCGTCCGCCGGGTGCGGACGGGTCCACGCGCGCGATGCGCCCGCTTGCGGTGTCCCGGGCGTAGAGCGCCGCCGCGCCGTCGAGGGTGAAGCCGGTGTCGGGGGTGCCGGCGGCCGCGGCCTGCCGCCCCGAGGCCGCGCGCAGGGTGTAGGCCGTGGCCCCGCCGCCGAGCAGGAGGAGGGCGAGGACGAGGATGCCCACGCGCGCGCGTGCGGAGAGGCGGGCGCCGGTCGGTGCGTTCATGGGTCAGTCCTCTCGGAGGGCCGTGGCGGCGGCGGGGGCCGCCGGGGTCCTGGGCAGCAGGCGGGCGGCGCAGCACAGGGCCGCCGCGAGGGCGGCGAGCGCGGCCGCGAGGGCGGTCTCGGGGCCGCTCGCCGTCCAGACGGCGCCGAAGGCGACGGCGGCGACGAACCGGGCGAGCGCCTGGACGGTCTGGACGAGCGCGAGCCCGCCGGCCTGCCGCCCCTCGGCGAGGAAGGGGCCGGCCAGGGCCATCAGGACGCCGTCGGTGGCGGCGTAGAAGATCCCGAGCAGCAGGAGGACGCCGACGAGGGCCGCGCCGCCGGGCACGGGGGCCAGGAGCAGCCCGTAGGCGAGGAGCAGCGCGCCGTGGCCGTACAGGAGCGGCCGGCGCCGCCCGGTGCGATCGGCGAGGCGTCCGGCAGGGACGGCGAGCAGCAGGTAGACGGCGGCCGCGCCGAGCGGCAGGAAGGGGAACCAGGTCGCGTCGAGGTCCAGCCGCTGCTGGAGCAGCAGGTAGAGGAAGGCGTCGCCGACGGTGGCGGCCCCGAGGAGGCCGGCGCAGAGCACGATCCGCCGGTACGCGGGTGAGCGCGTCGCGGCGAGGAGCCCGCCACGCGCGCGGGGAGGGGCCGGGCGCCGTGCCGCCTCGTCGGCCGGCTCGCGGGCAGGTGGCGGGACCGGCGCGCGGGCCGCTGGCGGGGCCACCGGTCCGCTCCCCCGTCGCCCCGGGACCAGGAGCAGCCAGAGCAGGACGCCGAACGCGCCGACGCTGAAGCTGACGGCGAAGACGGTCTCGTACGCGTCGGCCGTCGCCGTGAGGAGGGCGAACGCGGCGAGGGGGCCGAGGAGCGCGCCGGTGGTGTCCATGGCACGGTGCGTGCCGAACGCGCGGCCCAGGTCCTCCGGTGGGCTGTGCAGGGTGATGAGCGCGTCGCGCGGGGCGGTGCGGACGCCCTTGCCGAGCCGGTCGGCGGCGAGCGAGGTGGCGATCCAGCCGGTCGCGCCGCCCGCGAGGAGGAGGCCGAGGCGGGAGCAGGCGGAGAGGGCGTAGCCGAGTCCGGCGATCAGTTTGTGGCGGCCGCCGCGGTCGGCGGTGGCGCCGCCGAGGAGGCGTACGAGGGCGGTGGCGCCGGTGGACAGGCCGTCGAGCAGCCCGAACTGGAGGGGGGACAGGCCGAGTCCGAGGACCAGGTAGAGCGGCAGGACGGCGGTCACCATCTCGGAGGAGACGTCGGTGACGAGGCTGACCGCGCCGAGGGCGAGGACGGTGCCCGGGACGCGCCGCCGGACCCCCGAGGGGGTGGGCGGCGCGTCGCGGCGACCGGTGGTCGCGAGGTACATCAGTGGCAGGTGTAGGTCGGGCCGGAGTCCTTGACCTGGTCGTCGGTGCCGACGTACTGCCAGGTGTAGGTGGTGTCGGTGAGGTCCAGCTTCAGGACGCCGTACGGACCGCTGATCCGCTTCTGGCTGTTGGGCTGGACGGTCTCGATGTCGTAGGGCTCGGCGCCGCCCATGCCGCCGACGATCTCGACGATGCCGTCGGCGGTGGCCCGCCCGTTGGGGTCCTGCGGGGCGAAGCGCTCGTAGTGGTGGTCGTGTCCGTTGAGGACGAGGTCGGCCTTGGCGCCGTACAGGATCTGCCAGACGGGCTTGGAGACCGGGTCGTTGCCGTGGCCGCCGGAGGAGTACAGCGGGTGGTGGAAGTAGGCGGCGATGCAGCCCTTGGTGTTCCGCGCGAGGTCGTCCTTGAGCCACTGGATCTGCGCGGCGTCGTCGAAGGAGTTGGAGTCGAGGGCGACGAAGTGCCAGTTGCCCTGGTCGTAGCTGTAGTAGGGCTTGCCCTGCGGGTAGGCGACGGCGCCGAAGTACGACTTGTAGCCGGCGAGCGGGCCGGCCGGGTCGTAGGTCTCGTGGTTGCCGGGGACGGGCCGGGTCTTGGCCTTGAAGGCGCCCCAGGACTTGTCGTAGTAGGCGCGGAAGTCGGAGAGGAGGGCGTCGTCGTACTGGTTGTCGCCCATCGTCAGGTAGAAGGACGGCGCGATCCGCTGGGCCAGCGCCGCGGTCTTGGGGTGGGCGCAGGAGCTGCTGGAGGCCGTGCACTGGGCGGCGATGTCGCCGGCCGCGACGACGGTGAAGGCGCCGCCGGGCGGGGGCGTGGTGGACGTGGTGCCGTAGACCTCGACCGTGTAGAGCGAGTAGCCGTACGAGGTGCCGCGGGCGGTCCCGTAGACGCGCAGGTAGCGGCCGGTGCCGGTGAGGCCGGTCCAGTCGTCGGTGCCGCCGTTGCCGGCGGTCTCGGTGGCGAGGCGGGTCCACGTGGTGCCGTCGGCGGATATCTCGACGCGGTAGGCCTTGGCGTAGGCGACCTCCCAGACGAGCTTGACGCGGGAGACGGTCGAGGAGGGGCCGAGGTCGACCTTGATCCACTGCGGGTCGACGCCCTCGGTGCTGGCCCAGCGGGTGGTGGAGACGCCGTCGAAGGCCTTCTCCGGGCCGAAGGTGGAGTCCTCGACGGAGGAGGAGGTGGCGGGCCGTCCCTGGGAGATCAGGGAGTCGGCCGCGGCTCCGGCGCGGTCCGGGAGGGCGAGCAGGAGCCCGCCGACGAGGAGCAGGACGGCGGTGAGGACGAAGGGGAGGCGGGTGGTGGGGCGGTGGGGTGGGGCGGAGGCGTACAGGCGCATACCTGGGCTCCCTGGCCTGAGGGGGTGGCGAGAGCTGGACACCGGTGCGGCGCACCACGGCCCGCCGCGCGGGCCGGTGCCCGCGCCGCGGGGGTGCGGGCGCGGGCGACCGGCCGGTGGCGATTCGGGCGCCACGCGGTGGGGTGGTGCTCGGCGGCCGGGTCAGAGCTCTCGCTGAGCGCGTCACGCCCGGGGATCGGGCGCCGCGCCAAGCCGCCGCCGGGGATGCTAGCGGATAGGAAGGTTTCCTACCAGACTCTCGAACTCCCCCGCGGCCCCCGGGACTTCAGAGGCTGATGTGGTAAGCCTTGCGGAGGGTCTCGTGCACGGTCCAGGTCGTCCGGTCGCCCTCGCGGAACACGCAGGCGTCGCCGGGCCCGATCTCCAGCGTCTCGCCGTCCTCGACGGCGACCGTCGCGCGGCCGGAGACCACCACGAAGAGCTCGTTGGCCTCGGTGTCGGTCACGACGCCGGGGGTGATCTGCCAGATGCCGCGCAGCTGCTTGCCGTCGGCCGACTCCCACAGTACCTTGCCGGTCACCTCGGGCGTGCCGGAGACGATCTGGCCGGGGTCCAGCGGCTCCGCTTCGAGCTCGGCGTCGGGGATGTGCACGGCGAAGGAAGGCAGGTCGTGTGTCGTCATGGGCGGTGACTGTAGCGGGGGTCCGGGACCGCCCCACGCCCGGGACCTGCTGGAATTACACGCTCCGCTTCGCCTCCCACCAGGCCCGATGCCCGAATCCGGAACCGGCGACGAAATCCGTACCGGCCCTCCGGCGCGGCGCCCGGCGGGCGCGGCGGGCTCCCCGGCGATCACCCGGGCCGCCCCGTGACGGATTCCGCAGGCACCGTCCGGGCCGTGGCGAGAGGTCGCCCACGAGGTTTGCGGGGCCCGCGGGCGCGCCAAGGAATGGGACATGTCCACACAGGTGTCCGAAGAGGTACGGGAAGCGCTCCACGAGGGCCGCCCCGTCGTCGCGCTCGAATCGACGATCATCGCCCACGGCCTGCCGCGCCCGCGCAACCTCGCCGTGGCGGTGGAGCTGGAGGAGCTCGTACGCGCCGGGGGCGCCGTCCCCGCCACCATCGCGGTCGTCGACGGCACGGCCAGAGTGGGCCTGGACCGCGCGGCCCTGACCCGGATCGCCGAGGACCCGGCCGTACGGAAGCTGGGGCACCGCGACCTGGCCCCGGCCCTGGCGGCCGGCGTCACGGGAGCGACGACGGTCTCGGCGACCGCCTGGCTCGCCCACGCCGCCGGGATACGGGTGTTCGCCACCGGCGGCCTCGGCGGCGTGCACCGGGAGTGGAGCGAGACCCAGGACGAGTCCGCCGACCTGCGGCTGCTCGCCCGGGTCGGGATCACCGTCGTGTGCGCCGGGGTCAAGTCGATCCTCGACGTGCCCGCGACGCTCCAGCGCCTGGAGACGCTGGGGGTGACGGTCGTCGGCTACGGCACGGACCGCTTCCCCGGCTTCTACCTCTCCTCCTCCGGCGAGCCCGTCGACTGGACCCTGCGGACCCCGGAGGAGGTGGCGGCGGTCCTCCGGTCCCAGGACGCGCTCGGCGGACCCGCGGCGGCCCTCGTCGTGGCCAACCCGGTCCCGGTCACCGAGCAACTGGACCCCGCGCTCCACGACCGGGTGCTGGCGGACGGCCTCGAAGCGGCGAAGGAGAAGGGGATCACGGGCCAGGCGGTGACGCCCTTCCTGCTCGAGTACCTCACGGTCCACACGGAAGGGGCCTCCCTGGAGGCGAACCTCGCGGCGGTCCGGGGCAACGTGCGGCTCGCGGCGGACATCGCGGGAGCGTACGGCGCGGGGACGCGCGGCCCGGCCACCCGGTGACGCCCCCTTCCGGAGGCGCGCTCCTCGTCGTCGGGGACGTGGTCACGGACGTCGTCGCCCGGCACCGGACGCCCCTCGCGCCCGCGACGGACACGGCAGCGGAGATCCGGACCCTCCCGGGCGGCGCCGGCGCCAACGCGGCCTGCTGGGCGGCGCGTTCCGGCCACCGGGAGGTGCGGCTGCTCGGCCGGGTGGGCACGGACGCGGCCGACTGGCACGACCGGGCGCTGCGGCGGGCGGGGGTCCGCCCCCTCCTGGTCCCCGACGCGGAGACCGCCACGGCCACGGTGATCTCGCTCGTCGACGCGACCGCGGAGCGCACCTTCCTGACCGACAGCGGCGCCGCGCTCCGCCTCTCCCCCGCCGACTGGACCGCCGGGCTGCTCGACGGGGTGGCCCGACTGCACCTCTCCGGTTACCTGTTCTTCGCCGCCCCGAGCCGCGAGACGGCCCTGCGCGCGCTGCGGGACGCGCGTGGGGCGGGCATCCCGGTGAGCGTCGATCCCGCCTCGGCGGGGTTCCTCCACCGGCTCGGCGCGGACCGGTTCCTGGCCGCGGCGGAGGACGCCGGGGTCCTGCTGCCCAACGCCGACGAGGCCGGGGTACTCACCGGGTGCGCCGAACCCGATTCCGCCGCCGCGGAGTTGAGCCGGCGCTTCCCCCTGGTCGTGGTCACCCTGGGCGCCGCCGGCGCCCTGGTCGCCGAGGGCGGCGCGGTCACGGCACACGTGGCGGCGCCCCTGGTGCCGCCGGCGCGCCGCGTCGACTCGACGGGCGCGGGCGACGCCTTCACCGGGGCCTTCCTCGCGGCCCTGCTCTCCGGCGCGGACCCCGCACGAGCCGCCGAGGCGGGCTGCCGCGCGGGCGCGGAGGCTGTCACCCTCGTGGGCGGCAGACCTCCGGACCCCCAAGGTCCGTAGGACCCGTAGAGCCCGTAGGGGGGCGGCCGGTCACCCCTGCCCCCGGCCACCGCCGAGACCTGTCCAGGCCGGGTGGCGGGGGTCGTCGGCGCGCACGACCGCGTCGGCGGCACTCGCGGGGTCGACCTCGGCCTCGTAACGGGCGAAGGCGGGAAGGGTCCACTGCTCCTCGGTGCGCCGGGCAAGGGCGGCGGGCGACAGCCGGAGGTGCACGGCGAGGTCGAAGGGGAACCAGTGGCCGAGGAGGAACGGCCCGTGCACCACGAGCACACCGCCGGGCGGCAGCGTGACGTAGGGGCTGCGGGTCGCCCGGTCCCTGACCGGGTCCCACAGGTCCGGCAGCACCCGGCCGGTGCCGTCCGGTCCCAGCGGGCCGAAGACCTCCCGCCACAGGGCCCCGGTGTCGACCCAGCCGTCGAAGTACGCGTCGGGGTCCCGCTTCCCGTACTCGTACCGGAGGGAAGCGGGCCGCAGGAAGCCCCCGGTCCCCACCACGTGGACGGAGCGCCCGCGTGCCCGCAGCGCCTCGGCGAGCAGGCCCGCCAGCTCGCCGCCGGGCGCGGCGGGCGGCCCGTCGATGCCGACCTTGAGCCACTCGCCGCCGTCTCCGGGGGTGGCCCGGTCGACGTGCCCGGCGAGGGTCTCGGCCAGCCGGTCCCAGGTGATCGCCTCGTATCGCATCCCGCTCATCCTGCCCGTCGTCCGCACGTCACCGCTTGACCTTGCCACTGGCGTCACTGTTCGACCCTCGCAGGCATGGACACCACCACACCCACCAGGGTCGTCGTCGTCACGGGCGCGGGCACCGGCATCGGCCGGGCCACCGCGCGGGCCTTCGCCGGGCAGGGGGCGACGGTCGTCGCCGTCGGACGCCGGGAGGAACCGCTGAAGGAGGCCGCCGCGGGACACGCGGGGATCCACCCGCTCGTCGCCGACGTCACGGCCGAGGGGGCCGCCGAGGAGATCGTGCGGGCCGCCCTCGCCTCCCACGGCCGCCTCGACGTCCTCGTCAACAACGCCGGAGTCTCCGCCGGCGGCCCGCTCGGCACCCTCGACCGCGCCGTGACGACCCCGCTCCTGGAGACGAACCTCGTCGCCCCCGCGCTGCTCACCCAGGCCGCCGTTCCGGCGCTCCGGGAGTCCCGGGGCGTGGTGGTGAACGTGACGACGGCGATCGGCCGGCGCGGCTGGCCCGCCAACTCCTTCTACCCGGCGACCAAGAGCGCCCTGGAGACCCTGACCCGCTGCTGGGCGGTGGAGCTGGCGCCGGACGGCGTCCGGGTGGTGGCCGTCGCCCCCGGCGCGATCGAGACCCCGATCGCGGACCACATGGGGCTCTCGCCCGAGCGGCGGGCGGCCCTGCGGGCGTGGCAGCTCGCGCACACCCCGATGGGCCGGATCGGCGGCCCCGAGGAGGTCGCCTGGGCGATCACCGCGCTCGCCGCGCCCGGCGCCGCCTTCGTGACCGGCACCGTCCTGCCCGTCGACGGGGGCGCGCTGGTCGCGTGATACGACTGCGCGAGGAGGTGGCGCCCTTGCGCATCGGCGAACTGGCCCGGCGGACCGGGGCGTCGGCCCGTGCGCTGCGGCACTACGAGACGGCGGGCCTGATCGCTTCGGCCCGCGCGGCCAACGGGTACCGGGTGTACGAGGAGGGTGCCGTCGCCCGGGTGGCGAACATCCGGTACCTCCTCGCCGCCGGGCTCACCCTGGACGACGTGTCCGCTTTCCGCTCCTGCCTCGACGGGGACGTCTCCGCGGCCCCTCCGTCCGCCCGCGGCCTGGAGATCGCCCGCGAGCGGCTGGCCGTCCTCGACGCCCGGATCGCCGCGCAGACCGCGGCGCGCGACCGCCTCGCGGCGGCCCTCGCGGCGGCTCCGGCACCGGAGGGCGCACCCACCCGACCGCGGTCCTGACCGCACGCCCGGCGCACGCCTGACCGCACGCCCGAGCGCGCTTCCGACCGTGCTCCGGCCGCACTCCCGACCGCCGCGCAGGCCTCGGCGCGGGGCGGCGGTCAGCTCGCGCGCGTCCCGGCCGCCGCGGCGGTCCGTTCGAGGGTGGCGCGCCCGGACGCGACCGCCTCGGCGAGGGTCAGCTCGCCTCCGGCCAGGGCCCGGCAGGTCGCCGTGTCGGTCGCCAGCCGGGCGTCGGGGAGTTCCGCGGCACCGTCGCCGTACGCGCCGTCGCCGTACGCCGTACTGCCGTCGGCACCGATCCGCACGTGGAACTGGCCTTCGTCCAGGCTCACTTGGACGACGCCTTCGCCCAGTTCGGCGAGCGCTCCGAGGAGCGGGACGGCGTACCAGTGGGCGCGGACGGCGTCGGTCGGCCGGGGTTCGCCGAGGTCGGGGGCACCCCAGGCGGCGAGGGCGCGCAGCACGGGCAGCAGGTCCCGGCCGCGCGGGGTGAGTTCGTAGACGTACGCCGAGGCGGGCGGGGGCAGCCTGCGCCGGGTGACGAGTTCGGCGCCCTCCATGTCCTTGAGGCGGCCGGCGAGCATGTCGGTGCTGACGCCGGGCAGATCGGCGTGGAGGTCGGTGTAGCGGCGCGGCCCGGCGAGGAGTTCGCGGACGACGAGCAGGGTCCAGCGGTCGCCGACGAGGTCGAGGGCGCGCGCGGCGGCGCAGTGCTGGTCGTAGCTGCGGCGGCGTGGCTGACGTGGCATGCGACGCAGTCTAGACATGTTGTTGGACTTTCCAAGCTCGAACTTGGTAAAACCAAGCAACACGAAACCGACGGGGACCTTGGGGAGATCCGACATGGAGTTCCGGCAGTCGAGCAAACTGAACGAGGTCTGCTACGAGATCCGCGGCCCGGTGATCGAGCACGCCAACGCGCTGGAGGAGGCGGGCCACAGCGTCCTGCGCCTGAACACCGGCAACCCGGCGCTCTTCGGCTTCGAGGCTCCGGAGGAGATCGTCCAGGACATGATCCGGATGCTCCCCAAGGCCCACGGCTACACCGACTCCCGCGGCATCCTCTCCGCCCGCCGCGCGGTCGCCCAGCGCTACCAGTCCATGGGCCTGCCCGACGTGGACGTCGACGACGTCTTCCTCGGCAACGGCGTGTCCGAGCTGATCTCGATGGCCGTCCAGGCCCTCCTGGAGGACGGCGACGAGGTCCTCGTACCCGCTCCGGACTACCCGCTGTGGACGGCGGTGACCACGCTCGCGGGCGGCAGGCCCGTGCACTACCTGTGCGACGAGGCCGCCGACTGGTACCCGGACCTCGGCGACATGGCGTCGAAGATCACCGACCGCACCAAGGCGATCGTCGTCATCAACCCGAACAACCCCACCGGTGCCGTCTACCCGAAGGAGGTCCTGGACGGCATCTTCGAACTCGCCCGGCGCCACGGCCTGATGGTCCTCGCCGACGAGATCTACGACCAGATCGTCTACGACGGCGCCGTCCACCACCCGGCCGCCTCCCTCGCCCCCGACCTGGTCGTCCTCACCTTCGGCGGGCTCTCCAAGACCTACCGGGTGGCGGGCTTCCGCTCCGGCTGGCTGGTCGTCAGCGGCCCCAAGCAGCACGCCAGGAACTACCTGGAGGGCCTCACCATGCTGGCCTCCATGCGGCTCTGCCCCAACGCCCCCGCCCAGTACGCCATCCAGGCCGCGCTCGGCGGCCGGCAGTCGATCCACGAGCTGACCGCACCGGGCGGCCGGCTGCGCGAACAGCGCGACCGCGCCTGGGAGAAGCTCAACGAGATCCCCGGCGTCTCGTGCGTGAAGCCGAAGGGAGCGCTGTACGCCTTCCCGCGACTCGACCCCGCCGTGCACCGGATCCACGACGACGAGAAGTTCGTCCTCGACCTGCTCCTGCGGGAGAAGATCCAGGTCGTCCAGGGCACCGGCTTCAACTGGCCGCGCCCGGACCACTTCCGCATCCTGACCCTGCCGTACGCCGACGACCTGGACGCCGCGATCAGCCGCATCGGCCGCTTCCTGAGCAGCTACCGGCAGTGACGCCCGGCCCCTCGGACTGTCATGATCTACGGGTCTGCAGGCCGAGGGAATCGGGAGGGCGGCCGGTCATGGATGCGGCGCTGATAGCCGTGGCGGGAACCCTGTTGGGTGTCGTCTTCACCCACTGGTTCCAGGGGAGGGCCACCGAGCGCACGGCCGCGCTCGCGCGCACCGAGCAGCTCAGGCAGGAACGGATCGCGACCTACAGCGCCTTCGCGGGCGCGGTCGTCGACTACCGGCACAGCCAGAACGACCGCTGGTTCCGGACGCTCCAACAGCCCGGCTCCGAGGAGGCGGAGGAGTCCCGGCACGCCTCCTACCGGCAGCGCACCGCCGCCCGGCAGGCCCTCTTCCGCGTCCAGCTGGTGTGCGACGACCCGGAGGTCCGCCGGCTGGCCGAGGCGGCCTTCGTCGACTCCCACTGCATGCACGAGGCCGTCGACGAGGCGGACCGCGCCCGCCGCTCGGAGCAGGCGAAGGAAGCACTCGCCACGTTCATCGCCGCCGCCGCGCCCGGCGTCCGCTGAGCGGGTACCGGAGGGAGGACCGGCCATGGACCTCGTGGCACCCGTCGTCGTCGAACCGCTCAAGCGCCGCCGCTGCTCGGAGTGCCGGCAGGGACCGCTGGAGCGGATGATCGTCGAGTTCAACGCGCCGGTCTGCCTGGACTGCGCCGACCTCGGCCACCTGGTCTTCCTCCGCCGCGGCGACACGGCCCTCACCCGGCGCGCCCGCGAGGGCAGCGGCCTCTGGGCCGTGGTCGTCCGCCACAACCGGCGCCGCACGCGGTACGAGCGCCAGGGCCTGCTCGTCGAGGAGGCCGCGCTCGCCCGGGCGGAGCTCGCCTGCCTGGCGGACGCCGACGCGCGGGCCCGGCGGCGGGCCCGGGACGCGGTACGGCGCGCGGCGCGCGACGCCGAGGTCACCGCGCTCCTCGGCGCGGAGATCCGGCGCCTCTTCCCGTCCTGCCCGGAGGACCGCGTCACGGAGATCGCCGTCCACGCGTCGGCGAAGGGCAGCGGACGGGTCGGGCGCACGGCCGCGGGCCGCTCGCTCGACCGCGGCGCCGTCACCGCCGCGGTGCGCGCGTCCGTACGGCACGTCGACACCCCGTACGACACCCTGCTGATGCAGGGGGTTCCCCGGCACCAGGCCCGGACGAGGGTCGCTCCCGCCATCGAGGCGGTGCTCCGGGCCTGGCGTCGCGGCGACGGGGACGCGCGCGCCCGGGGACGCGGCTGACGGCTCGGGTGTCAGCGCGCGGCGGCCGGACCGTGGGGAGCGGACCCTCAGGCCTGGTCCGCGGACCGGCGCGCGCGACGGTACAGCAGGGCGCCGCCGAGCAGCAGCGCGGCGCTCGCGGGGGCGGCGTACCCGATGGTGTCCGCACCGGTGGAGGCCAGCGCCACCGAACTCGTCTCCCCCTGCGGCGCCGGGGCGGGGGCCTCGGTCTCGGCCTGCGGGACCGGCACGTTCCGGACGGGGGTCTGCGGGCGCGGCGTCGGGACCTCGATCGGCTGCGCGGGCTTGCCGGGGCCGTTGACCGAGGTGTTGCCGAAGACCGGGTTGCCGATGCCGACCACGTTGACCGAGTTGCCGCTCAGGTTCACGGGCAGGTCGACGGGGAGCTGCAGGCCGTTCCCGGAGAGGACGCCGGGCGAACCCGTGGCGCTGCCCTCGGCGGTGGAGCCGCCGCCGTTGGAGGAGCCGCCGCCGGAGGAACCGCCGCCGGTGTGCGAGCCGCCGGCCTGCTCCCCGCCGCGCGGGGTGCCGGGCATGTCCTTGTGGGCACGGCCGCCACCCTCGTCCGAGCCGTAACCGTCCGGCGCGGCGGAGTGGTTGGCACAGCGGTTCCCGAAGGCCGGGTTGAGCAGTCCGACGACGTTGACCGTGTTCCCGCAGACGTTGACCGGCACGTGCACCGGCAGCTGAACCGCGTTGCCGGAGCCGACGCCCGGCGAACCGACCGCGGCGCCCTGCGCGCCGGAGTCGGCGTGCGCGGCGCCCGCCGAGAGCGCGAGCGCCCCACCCGTGACCAACAGTGTGGCCAGACCACTTCGGCGAATCTGCCTCATGGCTTCCTGCCTTCCGGAGGTGTACACGGGCGAGTGCCCGTACCGGAATCAACGCGACAAACGGGTGTGCCGGATCCGGCCGTTGACGGGTTTCACTCCATCGAGTGTGATTCCGTCCACGTGTCCGATCATCGCCCGAGCAGGTCGGTGAGGGTCCCGACCGGGTCAGGGTCGGGGGCGCCGCGCGGCCACCAGTCCTCGCGGCCGGCGTCCGACTCGTAGCCGTACCAGAGGCCGTCCCTGCCCAGGCGGAGCTGCAAGAACTCGGTGGAGAGCCGGTTGCGCCAGGGGCGGAAGGCGGGGAAGTCGGCGGCGAGCAGCGCGGGTCTGGCGCGGTCGAACGGGCCGGCCGGCGGGTCCCACGGCTCCTCCAGGACGACGAGCCCCGCGGCGCCGCCCTGCCGCCAGGCCGCGACGGCGCGCGCCAGGTCGGTGGGGGTGCGGTCGAGCGCGTGCGCCAGGTCGCGGTAGAGCGCCCGGGTCGAGGCGGTGAGCCCGGAACCGGGGTGCGCGGCGGCCAGCCGGACCGCGTCCTGCCAGGGGGTGAGCGCGGCGACCGGGTCGTGGCCGGTGGCGAGGAAGACGTGGGCGCGGGCGGCTGCCTCGGTGGCGAGGAGGTCGAGGGCGAGCGGGTCGGGGGCGTGCGGGTCCGGCGGGAAGACGGCCGGGCGGCCGGGCCGGTCCGGGACCGGCAGTTCGGGCGGCAGCGGCGGCAGCCCGGCGTCCGGGGCGAGCACGGTCCGGGCGAGGACCGTGGGCATCGGCGGCGCGGCGGCGGAGGTCTCGGCGGCGGACACCGCCGCGTTGCGCCGGGTGAGTTCGGCGAGCAGCTCCTGCTCGCCGCGGCCGCGCATCAGGAAGAGGACGAACGGGTCCTCGTCGAGGAGCCGGGCCGCCTGGTAGCAGAGGGCGGCGGCGTGCTTGCAGGGGTAACCGTCGTCGGGGCAGGAGCAGTCGGGGACGAGGTCCCCCGGCGCGGGCAGCAGTCCGGCGACCGCCTCCAGGGCGTGCGGAACGTCCTTGTCGAGGAGGGCCGCGATGTGGTCGGGGCGGGCGGTGGCCTCGTCGAGGAACCGCTCCCAGCCGTCGTCGCCGAGCGTCCGCATCCGGATCTCGGTGCGGTACGGGCGGGGCCGGCTGCCGTGGACGTAGGCGACGACCCGGCCGGGGGTGACCGTGATCGCGTCGACGTGTCCGCGCCCGGCGTAGGCCTTGCCGCGGGAGAGGCGGGCCGCGTCGAGCGCGGTGTCCTCCAGTGCGTCGACCCAGGCGTTCCCCCACCAGGTGGCGGCGAACCCGCCGTCGGGCGCCGCGCGGGGTGCGAGCTGCGGGAAGCTGCGGCGGCGGTCGTCGTGGCGGGGGGCGGCTCCGCGCGCGCCCCGTGCGTGGTTCACGCGGGTCTCCTCAGGGACACCAGGTCGGCCAGTTCGCGGTCGGTCAGTTCGGTGAGGGCGGCCTCGCCGGAGCCGAGGACGGCGTCGGCCAGGGCCCGCTTGGCGCGGAGCATCTCGGCGATGCGGTCCTCGACCGTGCCCTCGGCGACGAGCCGGTGCACCTGCACCGGCTGGGTCTGCCCGATGCGGTAGGCGCGGTCGGTCGCCTGCTCCTCGACGGCCGGGTTCCACCAGCGGTCGTAGTGCACGACGTGGCCGGCCCGGGTGAGGTTGAGGCCGGTGCCCGCGGCCTTGAGGGAGAGCAGGAAGACGGGGACCTCGCCGGCCTGGAAGCGGTCGACCATCCGCTCCCGCTCGGCCACCGGGGTTCCGCCGTGCAGCAGTTGGGCCGGGATGCCCCGTGCGGCCAGGTGGTCGGCGAGGAGCCGCGCCATCGACACGTACTGGGTGAAGACGAGCACGGAGCCGTCCTCGGCGAGGATCGTGTCGAGGAGTTCGTCGAGCAGGGCGAGCTTCCCCGAGCGGCCGGCGAGCCGGGCCGTGCCGCTGCCGCGCGGGGCCTGCTCCTTGAGGTACTGGGCGGGGTGGTTGCAGATCTGCTTGAGGGAGGTCAGCAGCTTCATGACGAGGCCTCGGCGGGCCATGCCCTCGGCCTCCTCGATCTGCGCCATGGTCTCGCGGACGACCGCCTCGTACAGCGAGGCCTGCTCACGGGTGAGGGCGACGGGGTGGTCGGACTCCGTCTTGGGCGGGAGTTCGGGCACGATGCCGGGATCGGACTTGCGGCGGCGCAGGAGGAAGGGCCGCACGAGCCGGGCGAGCCGCTCGACGGCCTCCTCGTGCTCGATCTCCTCGTGGTTCTCCACGGCCCTGGCGTGGCGGGCCCGGAAGGCCTTGAGCGGCCCCAGGAGTCCGGGGGTGGTCCAGTCGAGGAGCGCCCAGAGTTCGGAGAGGTTGTTCTCGACCGGAGTGCCGGTCAGCGCGACGCGCGCGGGGGCGGGGATCTCCCGCAGCGCCTTGGCCGTCGCGGAGAACGGGTTCTTGACGTGCTGCGCCTCGTCGGCGACGACCATCCCCCATTCCCGCCCGGCCAGTTCGGCGGCGCTGGTGCGCAGGGTGCCGTAGGTGGTGAGGACGAAGCCGCCCTCGGTTCCGGCGAGGTCGCGGTCGGCGCCGTGGAACCGCCGGACGGGCACGTCGGGGGCGAACTTCCGCACCTCCCGCTGCCAGTTGCCGAGCAGCGAGGCAGGGCAGACGACGAGGGTGGGGGCGCGGCGGGCCCGGCGCAGGTGGAGTGCGATGAGGGTGACGGTCTTGCCGAGGCCCATGTCGTCGGCGAGGCAGCCGCCGAGACCGAGCGAGGTCATCAGGTCGAGCCAGGCGAGGCCGCGCAGCTGGTAGTCGCGCAGGGTGGCGGTGAGGCCGGGCGGGGCCTGGACGTCCTCGGGGCCGGCGAGCAGCCGGTCGCGGAGGGCGGCGAGCGCGCCGACCGGGACGGCGGGGACGGTCTCGCCGTCGACCTCGGCGGTGCCGGTGAGCGCGACGGACAGGGCGTCGACCGGTTCGAGCAGGCCGAGTTCCCGCTTGCGGGCCTTGCGGACGAGGGCGGGGTCGACGACGACCCACTGGTCGCGGAGGCGCACGATGGGCCGGTGGGACTCGGCGAGCAGGTCCATCTCGCGCTCGGTGAGCGGATCGCCGTCGAGGGCGAGCTGCCAGTTGAAGCGCAGGAGCTCCTCGCTGTCGAAGAAGGAGGTGCCGTCGGTCGCGGAGCCGGGCGCGGCGAGGGCCGGCCGGACGACGGCGGAGGCGCTGAGCGAGCGGGCGAGCTCGCGCGGCCAGTGGAGGGCGACCCCGGCATCGGCGAGCCGGGCGGCGGCCGGGCCCAGCAGCTCGTACAGCTCGTTCTCGGTCACCGCGAGGACGTCGGGCACGTCCCGCTCCATGAGGCGGGCGAGCGGGGACCAGACGCGGGCGGCCCGGCGCAGCGCGAGGACGGCGTCGATGCGGGCGCGGGCACCGAAGTGCTCGCCGTCGCCCGCCCACAGGTCGGTGGCGTCGATCACGAGGGTGGGGTCGGCGAGGCTGTGGATCTGGAGGATCGCGGCGGCCGCGTGCCGCTCGTCGCCGTCCTCGCCGGCCGCGATGTCGAAGAGCTCGTACCCCGAGAAGTCCAGGCGGAGCGAGACGCGCACGCCCGCGTCCATCCCGGCCGCCGCCTCGGCCGCCCAGGCACGCGCGCGGGGCAGGTGCTGGGGCGCGCGGGCCGCGAACGGCGCCCCGACCGCGTGGGCGGCGGCCGGGGTGCGGGGCAGGGTGTCGGCGACCGCGTCGAGGAAGGCGCGCACGAGGGCCTCCGGCTCGGGCAGCCTCAGCGCGCCGCGCCCGGGGACGGGCACGGCGTACGCCTCGTACGGCAGGGCCGCCGCGACGGCCCGCAGATGGGCGATGTCGTCGGCGTCCAGCGGGCCGGCCCGCCAGGCGTCCAGGTCGTCCGCGGTGAGTCCCGGCAGGAGTCTGCCGCGGGCGGCCAGGTGCAGGGCGTGCAGGGCGGCGGCGCCCCAGCCGGCGGTGGCGGGGTGGGCCGCCGGATGGTGCCGGGCCACCACGAGATGGGGCAGGGCGGCCTCGATCGGCAGGGTGACCGCGGGCACGGCCCTCCCCCGGGCACCGCCGCCGTGCCGGCGGGCGACGGTCAGCTCGACGCGCTCGGCGCCGCTCTCCGCGGCCTCGGGCGGCGCGCCGCCGTCCGGCGCCCAGAAGGCGATCCGGCCCTCGCGGGGAAGTGCCGCCGGCAGGAAGACGGCGGCACTGGTCGCCCAGCTGTGTGCCACGGCTCTGCCCTCCTCCCGCTGCGCGTCGCGATCCCTACCGGACCTCCGACCTTACGGGTGGGGTCTGACAACGACCGTCGGGTGGTTCCCCCAGGCGGCCCAACAGCGGATGACAGCGGGCGCGGTGGGCGGCATGGTGGCCTGAAAGGACCCGAAAGAAGAGGATTCCGCCATGTCCGTTCGCCGGCGTCTCACGACCGCCACCGGGGCCGTGCTGCTCACTCTCGCCGTCGCCGGCTGCTCGGGCCTCGACCGCACCGCCGTGGGCACCCTCTCGTACGAGACGGAACGGGAGCTGCTGGTGACCGTGACGAGCCCCTCGGTGAACGGCTGCCACAAGATGGCGCCGTCCGGTGTGACCAAGGTGGAGAACAACACGCTGGTCGACATCATGCTCTACCGCACCCGTGACTGCCAGGGCCCGTCCATCTACCTGGCCACCAACCTGAGCGACTCGATCGCGCCGGACACCCTGCCCTGGCGCAGCTACAGCGTCGTCCACTGAGCGGACGAGGACGGCCGGACGAGGATCCGACCGGTCGGGAGTGACGACCGGACGAAAATGACGACCGGACGGAAGCGACGGCCGGACGGAAGCGACGGCCGGACGAGGATTCGGTCGGGCGAAGGCGCCCCGGGGACACCGGGGCGTCGTTCCCTTTCCCCCGCCGCGGGTACATGCTGGTGGTAGCCCTCGGGTACCCGGACGGGGGATGTGACCGTCATGCGGAGCGGCAACGAGCCGGTGACCGCGCGCAGCGCGCTGCGGCTGCGGTTCTGGCTGAGTCTGTGGGGGCTGCTCTGGGGCGCCTTCGGCACGACCGTGTTCGCGCTGGTCGGCCGTCCGGGCTGGGCCGCGGCCTGCGGGGTGCTGCTCCTGGTGGCCACGGTCGACCTGACGATGGTGCTGCACCACCTGCGCCAGGGCCCGCACTGGCAGCCGGGCCGGAACATCCCGCCTTACGAGCCCGATCACGGCGGCCAGGGGCGCTGAACCCGCGCCGTCAGTTCCGGGTGTCGAAGCCCGCGGCGCGGAGGTACTCGGGCTTCGGGTCGAGGGCGGCGGCGAGGCGGAAGTGCCGGGTGGCCTGGGCGGTGTTGCCGGAGCGCTCGAAGGTGCGGGCCAGCGCGAAGTGGGCGAACGCGTTGTCCGGCTCGCGCTCCAGGACCAGCTCGAACTCCAGCTGCGCCGGGCGCAGCTGGGCGGCCGCGAAGAACGCCCGTGCGCGCAGCAGGCGCGCGGCCGTGTTCTCGGGGTGGGCGGCGATCACCGAGTCCAGCAGCTTCACGGCGCCACGGGGGTCCCGCGCGGCCAGCAGGTGCTCGGCGGCGCGGAAGTCGATGACGTGCGTTTCCGGGTTCCTGTCGGCCACGATGGCATCCTTCCCCTCGATCCGGTGGTTGAACACCGGACCCCGTGACCGCATTCCGCCGGGCCCGCGCTACCCGTCCTTCGCGGGGGCGGCGGCCCGGCGCTCCAGTTCGTCCCAGACCTTCCGGACCTGCGGAGCGAGCGCGTCGAGCGGTCCGTCGTTGTCGATCACGAGGTCGGCGACGGCCAGCCGCTGCTCGCGCGTGGCCTGGGCCGCCATCCGGGCCCCGGCCTCGGACTCTGCCATGCCCCGGAACCGTACGAGCCGGTCGAGCTGGGTCTCCGGGGACGCGTCGACGACGACGACCAGGTCGTACAGCGGCGCGAGTCCGTTCTCGGTGAGCAGGGGTACGTCGTGGACGACGACGTCCCCGGCCCCCGCCCGGCTCTCCAGCTCCGCCGACCGGGCCCCGACCAGGGGGTGGACGAGGGCGTTGAGGGTGGCGAGCCGCTCGGGGTCGGCGAACACGATGGAGCCGAGCTTCGGCCGGTCGAGCGTCCCCTCCTCGGTGAGGACGTCCTCCCCGAAGGCCTCCACGACGGCCGCGAGTCCCGGGGTCCCGGGCTCGACGACCTCGCGGGCGATCCGGTCCGCGTCGATCAGCACGGCCCCGTACGAGACGAGCAGCCGTGACACCTCACTCTTGCCGGCGCCGATCCCGCCGGTCAGGCCCACCTTCAGCATGAGCGGCAGCTTAGGGCCTGCCCCGGGACGGCGGTCCCGCGCCCCCGGGCAGGACCCGGATCCCGTCCGGAGGGCAGCACCGAGCAGGGCGGGGATTCCGGACCGGACCTAGGCGTCGCCCTCCCGTTCGGCGAGGAAGCGCTCGAACTCGCGGCCCAGCTCGTCGGCCGACGGCAGCTCGACCGGCTCGGCGACCAGGCTGCCGCGGGTCTCCGCGCCGGCCGCCGCGTCGTACTGGTGCTCAAGGCCCTGCACGAGCGCGACCAGCTCCTCGTCGCCCTCGCCGATCTGGCGGTCGATCTCGGTCTGGGTGCGGCGGGCCTCCGTCCGGAGGGAGTGGGCGACGCCGGGGAGGACGAGGCCGGTGGCGGCGGTGACGGCTTCGAGGGCGGTCAGGGCCGCGTCCGGGTACGGGGAGCGGGCGACGTAGTGCGGGACGTGCGCGGCGACGCCGAGGGTGTCGTGACCGGACTCGGTGAGCCGGTACTCGACGAGGGACTCGGCGCTGCCGGGGACCTGGGCCTCGTCGAAGGGGCTGCGGTGGCCCGGCATGAGGTCGGTGCGGCTGCCGTGCGGGGTGAGCCCGACCGGTCGGGTGTGCGGCACGCCCATGGGGATGCCGTGGAAGTTGACGGAGAGGCGCACGCCGAGCCGCTCGATGACCTGCCGGACGGCGGCGGCGAACCGCTCCCACTCCACGTCGGGCTCGGGACCCGAGAGGACGAGGAAGGGGGCGCCGGTGGCGTCCTGGACGAGGCGGACCTCGATGGACGGAGTCTCGTACGCGGTCCAGCGGTCGCGGCGGAAGGTGAGCAGGGGCCGGCGGGCGCGGTAGTCCACGAGCCGGTCGTGGTCGAAGCGGGCCACCAGCTGGTGCGGAAGCGTGTCGAGGAGGCGGTCGATGATCTGCTCGCCCGTCTCGCCCGCGTCGATGTAGCCGTCGAAGTGGTACAGCATGACCAGCCCGGCCGACTCCTGCGCCAAGGCGAGGTCGACGACAGCCAGGCCCTTCTCGTCCCATTCGTACAAATCCTGGGGATCAAGCACGATTACCGCTCCTCCTCGTGTTCTCTCTGGAAACGCCGTGCGCGGCACGGCCATTCCCGTGCCGGACGATCTTCCGGTGGAGTTCGACGCACGGAGCGGACCCGGCGGGCACTGGTCCAGACCTTGACATGGCCACGGCCTCTCCCTACCGTCTCGGGGCAGCATCGCGTTCAGCATCCCGACCATCGTGCACATACAGGAACACCGTCCCGTTCCCGTCCGGAAGGCCTCCCCCATGCGCACCCGAACGCTGCTCCTCCCCCTGCTCCCGGCGCTCCTCACCATCCCCCTCGCCACCGCGCCCGCCGCGGCCGCCACCGTCGAGGTCGCGACCGCCGCCCAGCTCAAGACGGCACTCGCGGGTGCCCGTCCCGGCGACACCATCCACCTCGCCGACGGCACGTACACCGGCAACTTCAAGGCCACCGTCCCGGGCACCGCCTCGGCCAGGATCACGCTGACCGGCTCCCCGCGCGCGGTGCTCACGGCAGGCGGCGGCTACGGGCTGCACCTCAACGGCGCCTCGTACTGGACGGTCGCGGGGATCACCGTGACCGGCGGGCAGAAGGGGATCATGGCGGACGCCGCGAACGGCGTGGTCATCGACGGGGTCACCGTGCACGACCTGGACATGGAGGGCGTGCACTTCCGCAACTCCAGCAGGAACGGAGTCCTGAGGAACTCGCGGATCTACGACACCGGGAACGACGGGCGCGGCATGGGCGAGGGGGTGTACATCGGCACCGCCAACACCCTCACGGACAAGAGCGACGGCGCGCAGATCCTGAACAACGTCATCGGGCCGGACGTCGGCGGCGAGAGCGTCGACATCAAGGAGGGCACCACCGGGGCGCGGATCGTCGGCAACACCTTCGACGGACGCGGTCTCACCGGCGCCAACTACGACGACTCATGGGTCGACGTGAAGGGCAACGGCGTCCTCGTGGCGGACAACACCGGAGTGAACACGACGAACAACGGCTTCGAGACCCACAGCCAGCAGGGCGGCTGGGGCTGCGGGACGGTCTTCCGCGGCAACCACTCGAACCTCACGGGCGCCACCGGCCCCCAGCGGCTGGCGATCAACGTGACCAACCAGAGCGCCGGCTGTACGACCACGGTGTACGCCTCGAACACGGTGACCGGTGGGAACGGCCTGACGAACATCACCGTCACCCCCTGAAACCGGCGCGGGCCGGAAACGACCGAGGCCCGCTCCCCCGAAGGGGAGCGGGCCTCGATGCGCTAGCGGCTAGCGCTCAGCGGAGAGCCTGTTCAGCTCTGGCCGCCGGCGAGCTTCTCGCGGAGGGCGGCGAGCGCCTCGTCCGACGCCAGGGCGCCGGAGTTGTCGTCCGACTCCGAGGAGTACGAACCACCCGAGATGCCCGCACCGGCGTTGCCGGCGGCCGGGGCGGCAGCACCCTCGGCAGCGGCGGCCTCGTCGGCCTCGCGGGACTTGATGACCTGAGCCTGGTGCTGCTCGAAGCGAGCCTGCGCCTCGGCGTACTGGGTCTCCCAGGCCTCGCGCTGGGTCTCGAAGCCCTCGAGCCAGTCGTTGGTCTCGGGGTCGAAGCCCTCGGGGTAGATGTAGTTGCCCTGGTCGTCGTAGGACGCGGCCATGCCGTACAGGGTCGGGTCGAACTCGACCGAGGCCGGGTCGGCACCGAAGGACTCGTTGGCCTGCTTCAGCGAGAGGCTGATGCGACGACGCTCGAGGTCGATGTCGATGACCTTGACGAAGATCTCGTCGTTGACCTGGACGACCTGCTCCGGGATCTCCACGTGGCGCTCGGCCAGCTCGGAGATGTGGACCAGACCCTCGATGCCCTCGTCCACGCGGACGAACGCACCGAACGGAACCAGCTTGGTGACCTTACCCGGGACGACCTGACCGATCTGGTGCGTACGGGCGAACTGCTGCCACGGGTCCTCCTGCGTCGCCTTCAGCGACAGGGAGACACGCTCGCGGTCCATGTCGACGTCGAGAACCTCGACGGTGACCTCCTGGCCGACCTCGACAACCTCGGACGGGTGGTCGATGTGCTTCCAGGACAGCTCGGAGACGTGCACGAGGCCGTCGACGCCACCCAGGTCCACGAAGGCACCGAAGTTGACGATCGAGGAGACGACGCCGGAGCGGACCTGACCCTTCTGCAGGGTCGTGAGGAAGGTCTGGCGAACCTCGGACTGGGTCTGCTCGAGCCAGGCGCGGCGGGACAGGACCACGTTGTTGCGGTTCTTGTCCAGCTCGATGATCTTCGCCTCGAGCTCCTTGCCCACGTAGGGCTGGAGGTCGCGGACACGACGCATCTCGACGAGGGAGGCCGGCAGGAAGCCACGGAGGCCGATGTCGAGGATGAGACCACCCTTGACGACCTCGATGACGGTACCGGTGACGATGCCGTCCTCTTCCTTGATCTTCTCGATGGTGCCCCAGGCGCGCTCGTACTGGGCGCGCTTCTTCGAGAGGATCAGGCGGCCTTCCTTGTCCTCCTTCTGGAGAACCAGGGCCTCGATCTCGTCGCCGACCTTGACGACCTCGTTCGGGTCGACGTCGTGCTTGATCGAGAGCTCGCGGCTCGGGATGACACCTTCGGTCTTGTAACCGATGTCGAGCAGGACCTCGTCCCGGTCGACCTTCACGATGACGCCGTCGACGATGTCGCCGTCGTTGAAGTACTTGATCGTCTCGTCGATCGCGGCGAGGAAGGCTTCCTCGTTACCGATGTCGTTGACCGCAACCTGCGGGGTGGTGCTGGTGGCGGTGGTCTCGGTGCTGCTCGTCATGTGGGAAAGGGCTCCGGTTACGGACAGAAAGTCGTAGGTACTGCTACGCCGAGAGCCCGTATCGCACCAAGAAGCCGGACAGCCAATGAGGCACCCTTCCCGCGGACGGGGGGAGCCTCGAAAACCGAGGGGACATACAACAGGTACGAGCGCGGCCTGCTCCGTCTGAGGCGCGCAGGCCCGCAGCGCAACCTTTAGCATACGGGGGCAGCCGGACAGGGTCAATGCGCGAAGCGCGCACCCTGGGCAGATCGGTGCAATTCCGGCACGAGTCATGCCTCCCACGCCGCAGCGGCGGGGTCCGCCGCACCGCGGCACTGAGCGCAAACTACATCGACGGGCGAGATGAACCAAGAGTACGAACACGAAGAGGCGGCCGAGGACGAGGCCGAGGCGACCAGGCGTGACGCGGGGGACGCGGAGAGCAGCCGGGCGAGCCGTGGCTGGTGGGACAGGAACGCCGACGAGTACCAGAGCGAGCACGGCTCCTTCCTCGGCGACGACCGGTTCGTGTGGGGTCCCGAGGGGCTCGACGAGGCCGAGGCCGGGCTGCTGGGGCCGGCCGCCTCGCTGAAGGGCCGCGACGTCCTGGAGATCGGCGCGGGCGCCGCGCAGTGCTCGCGGTGGCTGGCGGCGCAGGGGGCGCGGCCGGTCGCGCTCGACCTCTCGCACCGGCAGCTCCAGCACGCGCTGCGGATCGGCGGGGACGTGCCGCTGGTGGAGGCCGACGCCGGGGCGCTGCCCTTCCGGGACGGCTCCTTCGACCTGGCCTGCTCGGCGTACGGCGCGGTGCCGTTCGTCGCAGATCCGGTACGGGTCTTCCGCGAGGTGCGCCGGGTGCTGCGGCCGGGCGGCCGCTGGGTGTTCTCGGTGACGCACCCGATCCGCTGGGCGTTCCCGGACGAACCGGGCCCCGAGGGCCTCTCGGTGGCGGCCTCCTACTTCGACCGGACGCCGTACGTCGAGCAGGACGAGCAGGGGCGGGCCGTGTACGTGGAGCACCACCGGACGATCGGCGACCGGGTGCGCGACGTGGTGGCCGGCGGGTTCACGCTGGTGGACCTGGTCGAGCCGGAGTGGCCGGCGTGGAACGGCCAGGAGTGGGGCGGCTGGTCCCCGCTGCGGGGCAACCTGATCCCGGGGACGGCGATCTTCGTGTGCGAGCGCGCTGAGTAGTGAAGTGAGTGAAGTGGTGGAGTAGCGGCGGAGCGGGGGTGCGGGACCGCGGTAGCGGAGCGGGGTGCGAGACCGCGCGGCGATAGTCGTACCAGTCATATGACCGGGTGGGCCCTGTGGACAACGGGGCCCGCCTCGTCTTCCGCACGTACGAGACTGAACGCGTGATCCGACACGAAGCACTCGACCGCCTCCCCGTCCGCCATGCCGTCCCCGAGCTGCTCGCCGCGCTCGCGGAGCGCGGCACGGCGGTGCTGTCCGCTCCTCCCGGCACCGGCAAGACGACGCTGGTGCCGCTGGCCCTCGCGGGGCTCATAGGGGACGGACCGGGGCGCCGGGTGCTGGTGGCCGAGCCGCGCCGGATGGCGGTGCGGGCGGCGGCGCGGCGGATGGCGTGGCTGCTCGGCGAGGAGGTCGGCGGCGCGGTGGGCTTCTCGGTGCGCGGCGAGCGGCGGACCGGGCCCGCGACCCGGGTCGAGGTGGTGACGACGGGCATCCTGCTCCAGCGGCTCCAGCGCGACCCGGAGCTGGCGGGCGTGGACGTGGTGCTGCTCGACGAGTGCCACGAGCGGCATCTGGACGCCGACACCGCCATGGCCTTCCTGGTGGACGTGCGGGCGACGCTGCGGCCGGAGCTGAAGCTGATCGCGGCCTCGGCGACGAGCGACGCGGAGGCGTGGGCGCGGCTGCTCACGGTGGTGGACGGGACCGGGCCCGCGCCGGTCGTGTGGAGCGAGGGACAGGGGCACGGCCACCAGGTCCGGTTCGCCGCGCCGCCCACCGGGATCAGGCCCGCGCACGGGACCTGGGTGGATCCGGCGCTGCTGCGCCACGTGGCGGCCACCGTGCGGTCGGCGATGGGGCGGCACGAGGGCGACGTCCTCTGCTTCCTGCCGGGCACGGGGGAGATCGCGCGGACGGCGGGGCTGCTCGCCGGTCTGGACGCCGAGGTGCTCCAGCTGCACGGGCGGGCGCCCGCCGCGGTGCAGGACGCGGTGCTGCGGGGCGCCGAGCCGGGCGGGCGGCGGCGGGTGGTGCTCTCGACGTCCGTGGCGGAGTCGAGCCTGACGGTCCCGGGGGTGCGGATCGTGGTGGACTCGGGGCTCGCGCGGGAGCCGCGCATGGACCACGCGCGGGGCCTCGGCTCGCTGGCGACGGTGCCGGTGTCGACGGCCGCGGCGACCCAGCGGGCGGGGCGCTCGGGCCGCGAGGCGTTCGGCGTGGTCTACCGGTGCTGGTCCGAGGCGGAGGACGGCGGCCGGGCCCGCTTCCCCTCTCCCGAGATCAGGATCGCCGACCTGGCGGACTTCGCCCTCAGGGCCGCCTGCTGGGGCGATCCGACGGCGGCGGGGCTGGCGCTGCTCGACTTGCCGCCCGCCGGGGCGATGGCGGCGGCCCGCGCGGTCCTGGAGTCGATCGGGGCCGTGGACGACGGCGGACGGGCCACGCCGCGGGGCGTACGGCTCTCCCGGCTCGGGCTGCACCCGCGGCTGGGGCGTGCCCTCCTCGACGGCGCGGCCGAGGTCGGGGTCCGCCGGGCGGCGGAGGTGGTGGCACTGCTCAGCGAGGAGCCGCCGCGCGAGTACGGGGACGACCTGGCGGCGGCCTGGCGCACGGCCCGCCGGGGGGCCGACGGCTACGGAGCCCGGTGGAAGGCGGAGGCGCGCCGTCTGGAGCGGTCGGCCGGCGAGGCGGCGGACGGGGGCGGCCCGGGGGCCGGCGGGGCCGCGGGCGGGTCCGCCGGGGAGGCCGAGGACGTCGTGGCCGGGCTGGTGACGGCGCTGGCCTTCCCGGAGCGGGTCGCCAGGGCCAGGGAGCAGGGCGGGTACCTGATGGTGTCGGGGAGTGGTGCGCGGCTCGCCGAGGGCTCGGCGCTGCGCACCTCGCCGTGGCTCGCCGTGGCGGTGGCGGACCGTACGGCGCGGGACGCGACGGCGCGGGTGCGGCTCGCGGCCGTGGTCGACGAGTCCGTGGCCCGGCGGGCCGCCGGGCATCTGCGGTCCACGGGCGAGGAGGTCCACTGGGAGGACGGGGACGTGGTGGCGCGCTCGGTGGACCGGCTGGGCGCGGTCGAGCTGACCGTACGGCCGCTGGGGGCTGGGGCCGCGCCCGCCCTCGTCCGGGAGGCGCTGCTCGACGGTCTGCGGCGCGAGGGGCCGGGGCTGCTGCGGTGGGGCCGGGAGGCCGGGGAGCTGCGGGAGCGGCTCGCGTTCCTCCACCGGGAGCTGGGGGAACCGTGGCCCGACGTGGCGGACGGGCCGCTGGTCGACCGGGCCGGGGAGTGGCTGGAGCCGGAGCTGTCGCGGGCGGTGCGCCGCGCCGATCTGGGGCGGATCGACGCGGGCGGGGCGCTGCGGCGGCTGCTGCCGTGGGCCTCGGGCGAGGCGGGCCGGCTCGACGAGCTGGCGCCTGAGCGGATCGAGGTGCCGAGCGGTTCGCGGATCCGGGTCGACTACGGGGGTGAGCGGCCGGTGCTCGCGGTGAAGCTCCAGGAGATGTTCGGCCTCGCCGAGACGCCGCGGGTGGCGGGCGTCCCGGTCCTCGTCCACCTCCTGTCCCCCGCCGGGCGGCCGGCGGCGGTGACGGCGGACCTGGCGTCGTTCTGGCGGGAGGGCTACCGCGCGGTGCGGGCGGAGCTGCGGGGGCGGTACCCGAAGCACCCGTGGCCGGAGGACCCGTCGGGGGCGGAGCCGACCCGGCACACGAGCGCCCGGCTCAGACGGGAGCGGTGACCGGGTCGGCGGCCGGGGATGTCGGGGCGGCGCGGCGGGACCGGGCCTCCAGCCAGAGGGAGAGGGAGAGCAGGGCCAGGGCCAGGAAGGTGAGGGTCCAGGGGCCGTAGGAGACGAGGACCAGGACGGTGAGGCGGTTGGCGGAGACCAGTTCGCCGACGCTCTTCAGGTAGTCCTCGCGCATCTTCACATGGCCCTCGAAGACGGTGAGGGTGTCCCGGCCCATCAGCGCCTTGGCGTTGCGGAGCTCCTCCTTGTGGATCTCCTCGCCGTTGACGGGGGCTCCGGTGACCGGCTCGATCCAGAACATGCGCTTGGTCGTGTACCAGCGGGTGAGGCCCGAGTCGGCGAGGACCTTCGGGGTGATGCCCTTGACCGGCATGGACTTGGGCATGGGGACCTCGGTCCACGGGACGGTCTGCTCGAAGTAGTAGACCTCCATGCCCCGGAAGGTGCGGGTGCCCTTGTAGTGGATGGGGGCCGCGGTGCGGGTCTGGGCGTCGAAGTACTGGTAGTCCCGCTTCTCGGTGAGGAAGGGGAACTTGAACTCGATGCCCTCGCGCCGGACCGGGTCGCCGTCGACGGACTCGCCGGTGGCGTGGACGGGGTCCTGGGTGTGGGCGTCGAAGATGTAGCGCTCGGGGACCTGGGAGACCATCTTGCCGTCGGGGCCGGTGACGTAGGCGAGGGCGTCCCAGACGACGACGTCGCGTCCGGCGTCGCGTTCGATGCGGCGGGACTCCTCCACGTTGCCCTTGAGGGTCTGGATGATCGTGATCTTGTCGACCTTCTCCGCCTGGAGGGTGGAGTAGTTGAGGAGGGTCGCGGGGCGGGCCTCCAGGACGGTCTCCTGGTACTGGTTCGGCGGGATCTTCGCCAGGCGGGGGAAGGCGTACCAGCGGAGGAACGGGGCCGTCCCGGCGCAGAAGACGGCGAGGGCGAGCAGGACGAGGCTGGCTCGGCGGCGCACGGTCGGCCCCTCTACTTCTTGGGGCCGGGATCGGCGGTGAGCAGGGGCTTGGGCGAGGTGGGGCCGTCGGGCGGGAGATCGACCACGGACACGAGGAGGACGAGGAGGAGGACTGGGGCGAGTCCGATGGCGGCGGCGACGAGGGCGCGCATGGTCGGCCTCCCGGGGGCGATCTGATAGGTCGTCAGGGCGGGGGCACCGTAGCAACGCGACCGCGAGATGAGAACACGTTGCACCCGGGTAACGCGGAGCGCCGCCCCGTCGTCCGGTGGGGACGGCGGGGCGGCGCGACGGCGGGCGACCGGAAGGTCAGGCCGTGGGAGAGGCGGAAGGAGAGGCGGTGGCCTCGGGCGAACCCGTCCCGGACGGCGTCGGGTCCGGGGTCGGCTCCTGCGTCGGAGGCGGCGTCGAAGGCGCCTCGACCTTGAGCGCGATGAAGACCTCGCCACCGCCCGGCGTGGTCAGCCGGAGGTAGTACGTGCCCGCCTTGTCGCCCGCGAGCACCGTGCCGGGGGCGAGGGTGAGCAGCCCGTCGACACCGGTGGTGAGGGTGACGGTCCGGACGGCCTCGTCCCCCTGCTTGAAGTACGGGCCCTCGGCGCTCTCCTCGGGGTCCGTGTCCGAGGTGACGATCTGCGCGGTGACGAGCACCCCCGGGGCGAGGGCGCCCTTGTCGGTGGCCTTCACCTTGATCTGCTGCGTGAAGGCGGCGCCGGTCGTGGCCGACAGGGCGTCGTCGCCGACCCGGACGAGGGTGTCCGCCCGGCGCTCCGTGACCGTCGCGGCGAAGTCGGCCGCGGCCAGGGTGCGGCCGACGACGGTGGCGCGCACCGTGAAGGTCCCCGTCCGCTCGCCGGCCCAGAGGGTCGGAGAGGCGGCGAGGCCGGACGCGTTGGTGGTGACGGTGACGGCCTTCGCGCCGCCGGCGAAGTGGGAGTCGGTGGTCCCGACGATCTCGAAGCGGACGCCGACACCGACAACCGGCTTGCCCGTGGCGTCGAGCGCCGCGACCCGGGGCGCGCCCGTGAAGGCGCTGCCCGTGGTCGTGGTCGGCTTCCCGTTGGCCACGATCGTGAGCCGCGTGACCTTCGCGGCCGGCGTGACGGTGGGCGGGGTGACCGGGGGCTTCGTCGGCACGGTCGGCGGCTTGACCTGTCCGGGACGGGTCTCCGACGGCTTCGGCTTCGGGGTGACCGGCGCGGGGGTCGTCGGGTTCGGCGACGGCGGCGCGGTGGGGAGGTTGCCCGGGGTCAGGCCGTCGCTGCGGTCGACCGGGAGGACGCCGGTGCCGTCCGGGACCTGGTGGGTGCCGCGCTGGTAGTACGCCACCCAGGTCATGACCGTGTTCAGGTACTCCGTCGAGCGGTTGTAGCTGAGGATCGCCCGGTCGAGGTCGGCCTTGAGCGCGAGGTTGCGGTCGTTCGCGCAGAGGTAGAGGCCGGCCGCCTGCGCGGCGTCGTAGATGTTGTTCGGGTCCTTCTTGCCGTCGCTGTTGGCGTCCTGGCCCCAGGTCGCCCAGGTCGACGGGATGAACTGCATCGGGCCGACGGCGCGGTCGTGGACCTTGTCGCCGTCGTAGGCACCGCCGTCGGTGTCCGAGATGTTGGCGAAGCCGACGCCGTTGAGGACGGGGCCGAGGATCGGGGAGAGCGTCGTGCCGTTGGCGTCGACCCGGCCTCCGCGCGCCTGCCCGGACTCGACCTTGCCGATGCCGGCGAGCAGCTGCCAGGGCAGGTTGCAGCCGGGATCGGTCGAGCGTATCGACTGCTCGGCCCGCTTGTACGCGGCGAGGACGGACGCGGGTATGCCTGCCTCGGCGGGGCCGGTGATCACGGGCAGGTTGGTGCTCGCGCCGGGCTTGTTCGGCGTGTTCAGCGGCGGCAGTTCGGTGTAGTACGGGGAATCGCCGGTCGCGGAACCTTCACCCGACGGCGGAACGGTGGAGTCACCGGCGCCGATGGCGCGGTCCCCGCCGGTGTTGTCCGCGGGCGGCGATACGGCCTCCGGTGCCTGCGAAGCCGCCAGCGCGGCGACCGCCGCGGCCACCACCACACCGCTGGTCGCCCCCTTGCGCAGCCGGTGGCCGATGTGCGCTGCCATACCCGTGGTCCCCTCCCCGTCGACTCGAGTCCCACGCTCCCCGCGCGTGACCTCTGGCGACCCTATGCCAACTCCCGACCGCCGAACACCGGCCGCTGACCGTGTTTCACGGTTTCGTCACCTCTGCGCCGTCTTACGAACGGCCGCCTTTCGATCGCATGCCACGGAGCGCGGGAACCGACCGGCCGCCCGGGGGCCTCTTGCACTGCGGCCGTTCCTGCTCTCCGGCCGTCACCACCGGAACCGAGGGGACCTCCCGTTGCCGTTCACCCTGAGTCACGCCGCCGCCGTGCTGCCCGGACTGCGTCGGAACGGGACGGGGCGCGGGCCCCTGGTCGCCTCCGCGCTCGTCGCGGGCTCCTTCGCCCCCGACATGACCTACTTCGCCGCCACCGCGGCGCCCGGGGCGATGGATTTCGGGGCGGTCACCCACTCCCCCGTCGGGATCGTCACCGCCGACGTGCTCGTCACCGCCGCGCTCGTGGGCCTCTGGCTGCTCGTCCGCGAGCCGCTCGTGGCGCTGCTGCCCGCCCGGTGGCGCGGACCGGTGTACGGGCTGGTCCGGGGCCGACCCTGGCGGGACCGGCACGCGGCGGCGCTCGTCGGCTGGTTCTTCCTCTCCGCGGTGATCGGCTCGGCGACCCACGTGGCGTGGGACTCCTTCACCCACCTCGACCGCTGGGGCACCAAGGTGATCCCCTTCCTCGGCGAGATCGTGGCCGGGTTCCCCGTCTACCTCTACGCGCAGTACGGGAGTTCGGCGCTCGCCCTCGCCCTGCTGACCTGGTTCGTCGCCCGGGCGCTGCGCTCCGCCGGTCCCGGCGTCGGCCTGCCGGCCCGGGTGCCGGTCCCCGGCCGGCGCGGTCGGCTCGTCGCGGTCGGCCTGATCGGCGGCTGTGTGCTCGCGGGCATCGTCCACCGGGTGCTGCGCTGGGCCGCGTTCTGGGGATGGGACCGGATCGAGACGCCCCTGGACATCATTCCGACGGCCTGTTTCGGGGCCGGCGCGGGGCTCGCCGTAGGGCTCGTGCTGTACGGAGCGGGGGTGCGGCTGCGGGGGGAAGGCTCTGAGCGGTCCCGGGAGCCGTCCCGGGAGCGGGTGCTTGAGGGGGCCCCTGGGGAGGTCCCTGGGGGAGGGGGCCCGGTGGGAGAGGGCCCGGTTCGTCGCGGGGAGCGCCCCCGTCAGGGATCTCGCTGATCCTCTCGGGCGGGGTGAAGCCGCGGACGGCCGTGCCGCCGTCGGTGAGTCTGCGGTGCCCTCGTGAGGGGGCTCCCGTGGTACGGGTCCAGGAGCCGGCGCCGTGCCGCGGGTTCGGGCGCGGAAGCCTTGGCCCGGCCGGGGGCGTCGTCCCGTGTGCCCACCCGTCCCGCCCTGCGGGACGATTGCCCACACGGAGGGGGCTGGCGCGGCCTACACAGAGGGCGCGGGCGCGGGTCACCCGGAGGGGCCGGTGCGGCCCCCGCGAAGAGGGCGGGCGCGGACCGCACGAGGCGGGGCCGGTGCGGCCCGCATGGAGGGGCGGGGTAGGTGGCCGGGGTGGGCTCGGGTTCTGGGGAGCCCACCCCGGGTGGGTCAGTGGGCGGCGGAGTCCCAGTCGGGGCCGACGCCGACGGAGACGTCGAGGGGGGCGCGGAGGTCGGCGGCGGCGGACATCTGCTCGCGGACGAGGGCCTCGACCTGGTCGCGCTCGCCGGGGGCGAGTTCGAGGACGATTTCGTCGTGGACCTGGAGGAGCATCCGGGAGGCGAGGCCGGCGTCGGTGAGGGCGCGGTCGACGCCGAGCATGGCGACCTTGACGATGTCGGCGGCGGTGCCCTGGATGGGGGCGTTGAGTGCCATCCGCTCGGCGGCCTCGCGGCGCTGCCGGTTGTCGCTGTTGAGGTCGGGCAGGTAGCGGCGGCGGCCGAGCATGGTCTCGGTGTACCCGGTGGCGCGGGCCTCGTCGACGACGCGGTGGAGGTAGTCGCGGACCCCGCCGAAGCGCTCGAAGTAGGTGTCCATCAGGCCGCGGGCCTCGCCCGGGTCGATGTTCAGCTGCTGGGAGAGGCCGAAGGCGGAGAGGCCGTAGGCGAGGCCGTACGACATGGCCTTGATCTTGCGGCGCATCTCGGCGTCGACGGCGGACCGCTCGACGCCGAAGACCTGGGAGGCGACCGTGGTGTGGAGGTCCTCACCGGAGGAGAAGGCCTCGATGAGGCCCTCGTCCTCGGAGAGGTGGGCCATGACGCGCAGCTCGATCTGGCTGTAGTCGGCGGTCATGAGGGCCTCGAAGCCCTCGCCGACGACGAAGCCGTGCCGGATGGCCCGGCCCTCGTCGGTGCGCACCGGCACGTTCTGCAGGTTCGGGTCGGTGGAGGAGAGGCGGCCGGTGGCGGCGACGGTCTGGCTGAAGGTGGTGTGGATCCGGCCGTCGGCGGCGACGGTCTTGATCAGGCCTTCGACGGTGGAGCGGAGCCGGGCCTGCTCGCGGTGGCGGAGCATGATCACGGGCAGTTCGTGCTCGGTCTGGCCGGCGAGCCAGGCGAGCGCGTCGGCGTCCGTGGTGTAGCCGGTCTTGGTCTTCTTGGTCTTCGGCAGGTTGAGCTCGCCGAAGAAGACCTCCTGGAGCTGCTTGGGCGAGCCGAGGTTGAACTCGTGGCCGACGGAGGCGTGCGCCTCCTTCACGGCCTGCTGGACGGCTCCGGCGAACTGCTGCTCCATGGCCTCCAGGTGGTCGCGGTCGGCGGCGATGCCGTGCCGCTCCAGGCGGGCGAGGAGTGCGGAGGTGGGTAGTTCGACGTCGTGGAGGAGCCCGCGGGCCCCGACCTCGCCGAGCCGCTCGTCGAAGGCGTCGCCGAGGTCGAGGACGGCCCGCGCCTGGGTCATGAGGGCTTCGGCCTCGGCGGTGTCGTCGGCGCCGAAGGCGAGCTGGCCGTCGGCGGCGGCCGCCGGGGCGAGCTCGCGGCCGAGGTACTCGACGGAGAGCGCGTCGAGGGCGAAGGAGCGCCGGCCGGGCTTGACGAGGTAGGCGGCGAGGGCGGTGTCCATGGTGACGCCCGCGATGCTCCAGCCGTGCTCGGGGAAGACCCGCATGGCGCCCTTGGCGTTGTGCATGACCTTGGGGCGGGCGGGGTCGGAGATCCACGCGGCCCAGGCCTGCTCGTCGGCCGCGTCGAGGGCGCTGGGCTCGAACCAGGCGGCGGCCCCGCCGGCGGCGGCGAGGGCGATCTCGCTGACGTTGCCCGTGCCGAGGGACCAGCTGTCGACGGTGGCGATGCCGAGCGGCTCGGTGCCGTGCTCGGCGAGCCAGGGGGCGAGCTCGCCGGCGCCGAGGACGGTGCCGTCGAGCTCGACGCCCGCGGCGGGCGCGGGCGCGGTGTCCTCGGCGGCGCCGGGATCGACCGCGAGGAGCCGCTCGCGCAGCGAGGGGTTGCGGATCTCCAGGGTGTCGAGGACGAGGGCGACGGCCGCGCGGTCGTACGGCTCGCGGGCGAGGTCCGTCACCGTCTTCGACAGTTCGACGTCCCGGACCATCTCGGTGAGGCGGCGGTTGAGCCGGACCGAGTCCAGGTGGTCGCGGAAGTTCTGGCCGGCCTTGCCCTTGACCTCGTCGGCGCGCTCGACGAGCTCGGCGAAGGAGCCGAACTGGTTGATCCACTTGGCGGCGGTCTTCTCGCCGACGCCGGGGATGCCGGGGAGGTTGTCGGACGGGTCGCCGCGCAGGGCCGCGAAGTCGGGGTACTGGGAGGGGCTCAGGCCGTACTTCTCCTGGACCTTCTCCGGGGTGAAGCGGGTGAGCTCGGAGACGCCCTTGGTGGGGTAGAGCACGGTGGTGCGGTCGGTGACCAGCTGGAAGGAGTCGCGGTCGCCGGTGACGATCAGGACGTCGAAGCCCTCGGCCTCGGCCTGGGTGGCGAGGGTCGCGATGACGTCGTCGGCCTCGAAGCCGTCGACGGCGAAGCGCGGGGCGTGCATGGCGTCGAGGAGCTCGCCGATCAGCTCGACCTGCCCCTTGAACTCGTCGGGGGTCTTGGAGCGGTTCGCCTTGTACTCGGGGAACTCCTCGGACCGCCAGGTCTTGCGGGACACGTCGAACGCGACGGCGAAGTGCGTGGGCGCCTCGTCGCGCAGGGTGTTCGCCAGCATCGAGGCGAACCCGTAGATGGCGTTCGTCGGCTGCCCGGTCGCGGTGGTGAAGTTCTCCGCGGGCAGCGCGAAGAACGCGCGGTACGCCAGGGAGTGCCCGTCCATGAGGAGGAGTCGCGGGCGGTCCGCTTCGGTCTTCTCGGTCTTCTTCGATGCTGTCTCGGCCACGGGACGATCCTCCCACGGCCCACTGACATTCCCGGTCGCGCGGCCTCTTCCGCGCCGCCCTGTCCGCCGGGCCGCCGGTGGTCCGTGACAGGATCGAACGTGTACGCCACAGGAATACCGCTCAAGGGAGAGCGCGATGGTCAGCAAGCCGCCGGCCGGTGATCCGGTACAGGACGCACCGCAGGTCACGCCGCCGCAGCACGCCGCTGCGGGCCTGCCCGCCATCGGGCACACCTTGCGGATCGCACGGGAGCAGATGGGCCTCGGCCGGACCGCACGGACCCTGCTCAAGGTCAACCAGAAGGACGGTTTCGACTGTCCGGGCTGCGCGTGGCCGGAGGAGGACAAGCGGCACGTCGCGGAGTTCTGCGAGAACGGCGCGAAGGCGGTCGCCGAGGAGGCCACGCTGCGCCGGGTGACCCCGGCGTTCTTCGCCGCGCATCCGGTGGCGGACCTGGCGACCCGCAGCGGGTACTGGCTGGGGCAGCAGGGCCGCATCACGGAGCCGATGCTGCTCGCGGAGGACGGCGAGCGGTACGAGCCGGTGACCTGGGAGCGGGCCTTCGCGATCATCGCGGAGGAGCTCCGGGCGCTGGCCTCCCCCGACGAGGCGCTGTTCTACACCTCGGGGCGGACCAGCAACGAGGCCGCGTTCCTGCTCCAGCTGTTCGCGCGCGAGTTCGGCACGAACAACCTGCCGGACTGCTCCAACATGTGCCACGAGTCCTCGGGCTCGGCGCTGACCGAGACGATCGGGATCGGCAAGGGCAGCGTCTCCCTGGAGGACCTGCACCGGGCGGACCTGATCATCGTGGCCGGGCAGAACCCGGGCACGAACCATCCGCGGATGCTGTCGGCCCTGGAGAAGGCGAAGGCGGGCGGCGCGCGGATCATCTCGGTGAACCCGCTGCCGGAGGCGGGCCTGGAGAGGTTCAAGAACCCGCAGACCCCGCAGGGCATGCTCAGGGGCGCCGCGCTCACCGACCTCTTCCTGCAGATCAGGATCGGCGGCGACCAGGCGCTCTTCCGGCTCCTCAACCGGCTGGTCCTGGAGACGCCCGGGGCGGTCGACGAGGAGTTCGTACGGGAGCACACGCACGGTTACGAGGAGTTCGCCGAGGCGGCCGGGGCGGCCGACTGGGACGAGACCCTCGCCGCGACGGGGCTCGACCGCGCCGACATCGAGCGGGCGCTGGAGATGGTGCTGGCCTCGGAGCGGACGATCGTCTGCTGGGCGATGGGGCTGACGCAGCACAAGCACTCGGTGCCGACGATCCGCGAGGTGGTGAACCTGCTGCTGCTGCGCGGGAACATCGGGCGGCCCGGCGCGGGCGTGTGCCCGGTGCGCGGCCATTCGAACGTGCAGGGCGACCGGACGATGGGCATCTTCGAGCGGCCCGCGCCGGCCTTCCTCGACGCCTTGGACAAGGAGTTCGGGATCGTGTCGCCGCGCCACCACGGTTTCGACGTGGTCCGGTCGATCCAGGCGCTGCGCGACGGCGAGGCGAAGGTGTTCTTCGCGATGGGCGGCAACTTCGTGGGGGCGACGCCCGACACGGAGGTGACGGAGGCGGCGATGCGGAACGCGCGGCTGACCGTCCACGTGTCGACGAAGCTGAACCGCTCACACGCGGTGACGGGCCGGCGTGCGCTGATCCTGCCCACGCTCGGCCGCACCGACAAGGACGTGCAGAAGAGCGGCCGGCAGGTGGTGACGGTCGAGGACTCGATGAGTCTGGTGCACGCCTCGCGGGGCAACCTGCCGCCGGCGAGCCCGCACCTGCTGTCCGAGCCGGCGATCGTGGCCCGGATGGCCCGGGCCGTCCTGGGCGACGGGTCGGCGACGCCCTGGGAGGCCTTCGAGGCCGACTACGCCACGATCCGTGACCGGATCGCGCGCGTGGTGCCCGGCTTCGAGGACTTCAACGCCCGGCTCGCGGCGAACCCGGGCGGCTTCGGCCTGCCGCACGCCCCGCGCGACGAGCGCCGCTTCCCCACGGCGACCGGCAAGGCCAACTTCACGGCCGCGCCGGTCGAGTACCCGAGGGTGCCCGAGGGCCGGCTGCTGCTCCAGACGCTCCGCTCGCACGACCAGTACAACACCACGATCTACGGTCTGGACGACCGCTACCGGGGCATCAAGGGCGGCCGCCGGGTCGTCCTGGTGCACCCCGAGGACGCGGCCGCGTTCGGCCTCGCCGACGGGGACCACACGGATCTGGTGAGCGAGTGGACGGACGGCACGGAGCGGCGGGCGCCCGGCTTCCGGGTGGTGCACTACCCGACGTCCCGGGGGTGCGCGGCGGCCTACTACCCGGAGACGAACGTCCTGGTGCCGCTGGAGTCGACGGCCGACGTCAGCAACACCCCCGCGAGCAAGTCCGTCGTGGTCCGTCTGGAACAATCGGCTTCCGCCTAAGCGTTTGCTCAGGCGCCCTCGCGTGATCACGCGCCGCGTGACCGCGCGATCAGAGCCGTACGAAGACGAACGGAGCCGGACCATGGGTGAGCAGCAGCACGTGAAGTTCCCGCAGGAGGTCATCGACGAGTACGCGGCGCTGGGCGTCGACCTCCCGGCGCTCTTCTCGGCCGGACACCTCGGGAACCGGATGGGCGTCCAGATCGTGGAGGCCTCGGCCGAGCGGGTCGTCGGCACCATGCCGGTGGAGGGGAACACCCAGCCGTACGGGCTGCTGCACGGCGGCGCGTCGGCCGTGCTCGCCGAGACCCTGGGCTCGATCGGCTCGATGCTGCACGGCGGGGCCTCGAAGATCGCCGTGGGCGTCGACCTGAACTGCACCCACCACCGCGGCGCGCGCAGCGGTCTGGTGACCGGCGTGGCGACCCCGGTGCACCGCGGCCGGTCCACCGCCACGTACGAGATCGTGATCACCGACGAGCAGGACAAGCGGGTCTGCTCCGCCCGGCTGACCTGCATGCTGCGGGACATCAACCCGCAGGACGCCGGCAACCTGCCGACGGCCGGACGGGCCGACAAGGCCTGATCCGGGCCGAGTCGAGGGGGGCGGTGCGCGAGCACACCGCCCCCCTTCGGCGTATTCTCGCCAACTCCCGCTCCACCGCGCCCCCTTGCCTCACGCGGATCGACGCGCTTCACTGGCCGACCGCGCCCCGGAGAACCCCCGATCCGTTCACCCAGCGAGGTGACTCCCGTGACAGGAAGCCGAGTCGGCCCGACCGGATCCCTCCTTGCCGCGACCCTGACCGGATGCCTCATGACCCTCGCCACCGGCTGCGAGCGCACCCCGGAGCCGGCGCCGGCACCCCGCACCGGCTCCCCCGCGGCGCACGCGAGCACGCCCGCGGACATCTGCACGAGCCTGGTGTCGTACTGGGTGAAGGAGGCCCTGGAGGGCAGCGTGTGGGCCGGGCTCGACTGGGAGCAGAAGGGGCTCTCCAACGAGCAGTACGAGATCCACGACGACGTCCTCGCGGCGGCAAGGGCCGAGGAGCGGCGCGCCGGCCGCGAGGCGGCGGAGGCGTTCGCCGACCGGGAGTCGCGCCGGCGCTGCGAGGCGGCGAAGGGCGCCACGGGAAGTTCCGAGAACTGGCGCCCGCCCGAACAGTGGACGACTCCCCCGGCGTCCCCGGGCGGCTGATCTCGGCCACGCCGGACGTCACGCTCCGTGACATTCGCGCCGTTCGCGGGCCCGTGGACGCTCGTGGGCGACGGCTGACCTTCGTCCGCTCACATCAGAGGCCCTCACCGCTATCCGGAGAGCCTCACGGGGCCGCCGTCAGGACCGTGATCCTCTCAAGCCCCTTAGCGGAACTGGGGATTCTCACGATGTGAACACCGCGCTACAGGCCTGTTTGTCCGCATTTGCCCATGCGCCGCACACCGTCTCCCCCCGTCGGCATAACAAGACAGTCACATCCTGACCTCGGCGCTCCCCGACCCTCCCCACCTGCGCCTAGAGTCACGGCCAGTCACCGCGCCGCCGGGCGCTTCCACTGCACGGCCTGCTTCACCCCGTACGGCCCGGCATCGAAAACGGCACCTCTAGCTACACAGCTTCACGGCACCGCCTCAGCTTGAGGGGGCCGCGCCAGGGAAAGGATTCTTCGTGCGACACCGTTCACTGCTCATCCTCACCAGCGTGCTCACCACGGGAGCGCTCACTCTCACCGCATGCGGTTCGCGTGACGACAAGGGCGGCAGCGACAACAACGCGGACGGCGGCGGTGTCACCGTCGTCATCGGCGTCGACGCTCCGCTGACCGGCTCCCTCTCCGCGCTCGGCCAGGGCATCAAGAACTCCGTGGACCTGGCGGCCAAGACCGCCAACAAGAACAAGGAAGTCCCGGGCGTCACCTTCAAGGTCGAGGCCCTCGACGACCAGGCCGTCCCCGCCTCCGGCCAGGCCAACGCCACCAAGCTCGTCGGCAACAAGGACGTCCTCGGCGTCGTCGGCCCGCTGAACTCCGGCGTCTCCCAGCAGATGCAGGGCGTCTTCGCCGCCGCCAACCTGGCCCAGGTCTCCCCGGCCAACACCAACCCGGCGCTCAGCCAGGGCGACAACTGGGGCAAGGGCGAGTTCAAGCGCCCCTTCCCGACCTACTTCCGCACCGCCGCCACCGACGTGGTCCAGGGCAAGTTCGCCGCCCAGTACCTCTTCAAGGACGCCGGCAAGAAGAAGGTCTTCGTCGTCGACGACAAGCAGACCTACGGCGCCGGCCTCGCCGCGATCTTCTCCGACGAGTTCAAGCGCCTCGGCGGCCAGGTCGTCGACACCGACCACGTCACCGTGAAGGAGACCGACTTCTCCTCCACCGCCGACAAGGTCAAGGCCTCCGGCGCCGACTCCGTCTACTTCGGCGGCCAGTACCCCGAGGGCGGCCTGCTCTCCGACCAGATCAAGAAGACCGGCGCCAAGATCCCCGTCATGGGCGGCGACGGCATCTACGACCCGGCCTTCATCAGCGCCTCCGCCGAGGCCAACGACGGTGACCTGGCCACCTCGATCGGCTACCCGGTCGAGAAGCTCGACACCGCCAAGAAGTTCATCGCGGACTACAACGCGGGCGGCTACAAGGACCCGTACGCGGCCTACGGCGGCTACTCCTACGACGCCGGCTGGGCCGTCATCCAGGCCGTCAAGGCCGTCGTCGCCGCCAACAACGGCAAGCTGCCCTCCGACGCCCGCGCCAAGGTCACCGAGGCCCTGGGCAAGGTCTCCTTCGACGGCGTGACCGGCAAGGTCTCCTTCGACGAGTTCGGCGACACCACCAACAAGCAGCTCACGGTCTACAAGGTCGAGGGCGGCAAGTGGATCGACGTCAAGAGCGACACCTTCAACCAGTAGTCGCCACCCCGGTACCCGTCCGGGAAACCCGCATCATCTGAACCATCCCGCGCGAGGGCGCAAACAGCGCCCTCGCGCGGAGTCATATCCGACAAGCTCATCGGAGGCCTGCGGTGAACGAACTGCCGCAACAGCTGGTCAACGGCCTTTCCATGGGAGCCCTTTACGGCCTCGTAGCCATCGGCTACACCATGGTGTACGGCATCGTCCAGCTCATCAACTTCGCCCACGGCGAGATCTTCATGATCGGCGGCTTCGGCGCCCTCACCACCTACCTGGCGCTCCCCGGCGGGACGCCTCTCTGGGTGGCGATACCGCTCATGATCATCGGTGGCGCGATCGCCTCCGTGGCCGTCGCGACCGCCGCCGAACGGTTCGCGTACCGACCGCTCCGCACTGCCCCCAAGCTCGCCCCGCTCATCACCGCGATCGGCCTCTCGATCGCCCTCCAGCAGCTCGTCTGGGGCTTCTACCCGAACGCCAAGGACAAGCGCAGCTTCCCCGAGTTCACCGGCGAGGCCTTCAAGATCACCGAAAGCCTGCAGATCCAGCGCGCCGACCTCTTCATCCTGGTCCTCGCCCCGCTCTGCATGCTCGCCCTGGGCGTCTTCGTCTCCAAGAGCCGCAGCGGCCGCGCCATGCAGGCCACCGCGCAGGACCCCGACACCGCGAAGCTGATGGGCATCAACACCGACCGCATCATCGTGATGGCCTTCGCCATCGGTGCCGCGTTCGCCGCCGTCGCCGCCGTCGCCTACGGGCTCGAGCGCGGCCAGATCGGCTTCGAGATGGGCTTCATCCTCGGCCTCAAGGCGTTCACCGCAGCCGTCCTCGGCGGCATCGGAAACATCTACGGCGCCATGGTCGGCGGCGTGGTCCTCGGACTCGCCGAGTCCCTGTCCATCGCCTACATCGAGGACATCCCCGGCATGCAGCAGCTCGGCGGCGGTGCCTGGTCCAACGTCTGGGCCTTCGTCCTCCTCATCCTCGTACTCCTCGTGCGGCCCCAGGGCCTGCTCGGCGAGCGCGTCGCGGACAGGGCGTGAGCACCATGACCGAGAACCCCACCAAGACCCAGGCCGCACCGAAGACCACCGCACTCCTCTGGGCAGCGGTCGGCGGCTCCGTCGCCACGGCCGCCAGCGCCTTCCTCGCCTGGACGTGGACCGCCGCCTTCCCCGGCAACCTCACGATCTACGGCAACCCCGCCCCGCTCCAGCTCCTCACCCTGGTCGGAGCGGTCCTCACCGCCCTGCACGCGCTCTCCGCACTCGGCGTGAAGGGCCTCGGCTGGCTGACCCCGGCCGGCGCCCGCAAGGCGCTGTGGATCATGGCCCTCGGCACCTTCGCCACCACCCTCTTCACCGCGATCGCGATCGTCGTGGAGCTCGGCGCCCTGGTGGACCTGGAGCCCGGTGCCGGTGTCGCCGTCGTCGCCGCCGCCGTCCCGGCGATCGCCGCGTACCTCCTGCCGGACGACACCCGCAAGGCCGCCCCGGCCAAGCAGCTGTCCTCCTGGGTCGAGATCCTGATCATCGTCGCGGTCTTCGCGCTCGGCCTGTTCGTCGTCACCTTCGGGATCGACACCGACGACTCGGAGCCGCAGCTCTTCATCGCGTACCTGATCCTCGTCAGCTTCTCCGCCGTCGCACTGATCAAGTCCGGCCTGACCCAGCGGCTCTCCGGAATCACCGCGCGCAACCGCCAGGTGGCCGTCACCGCCTCCCTGGTCGCCGCGATCGCCTTCCCGTTCATCCAGCAGAGCGGCGACACGTACACGCTGATCGCGGTCAACATCCTGATCTTCGCGACGGTCGCGCTCGGCCTGAACATCGTCGTCGGCCTCGCCGGCCTGCTCGACCTCGGTTACGTCGCCTTTCTCGGCGTCGGCGCGTACACCGCGGCACTGGTCTCCGGCGCCACCTCCTCCGCCTTCGGCGTGCAGTTCCCCTTCTGGGCGGCGGCGCTGACCGGCATGGCGGCCTCGCTGGTCTTCGGCGTCGTCATCGGCGCCCCGACCCTGCGACTGCGCGGCGACTACCTCGCCATCGTGACCCTCGGCTTCGGTGAGATCTTCCGCATCGCCATGGGCAACCTCGACGGCACCTCGGGCCCGAAGATCACCAACGGCCCGAACGGCATCCCGAACATCCCGCACCTCGAGTTCTTCGGGTACAACTTCGGCAAGCCGCACACCGTCCTCGGTGTCGAACTGGGCGCGTACGCCAACTACTACCTGCTCATGATCCTCATCATGGCGCTGGTCGTCCTGGTCTTCGCCCGCGCCAGCAACAGCCGCATCGGCCGCGCCTGGGTCGCGATCCGCGAGGACGAGACCGCCGCCACCGCCATGGGCATCAACGGCTTCCGGGTCAAGCTCATCGCCTTCGCGCTCGGCGCGGCCCTCGCAGGCCTCGCAGGCACGGTGCAGGCACACGTCAACACGACGGTGGTCCCGGAGAACTACGTGTTCGCCGGCCCGGTCCCGCCGAACTCCGCCTTCCTGCTCGCGGCCGTCATCCTCGGCGGCATGGGCACGATCAGCGGCCCGATCGTCGGTTCCGCGCTGCTCTTCCTGATCCCCGCCAAGCTGCAGTTCATGCAGGACTACCAGCTGCTCGGCTTCGGTCTCGCGCTGATCCTGCTGATGCGCTTCCGCCCCGAGGGCCTCATCGCCAACAAGCGGGCACAGCTGGAATTCCACGAGAACGACGAACACGTCGGCGTACCGGAACAGCGACAGCCCGAGGACACGGGCATCGGTACGGCGAAGGCAGGGGCGTGAAAGCCATGACGACCACCACCACGGAAACCGCCACCGGCACCGTCCTGGCCGCGCCGGTCCTGGAAGCGAGCGGCGTCACCATGCGGTTCGGCGGCCTGACCGCCGTCCGCGACGTCAACCTGACCGTCCGCGAAGGCGAGATCGTCGGTCTCATCGGCCCGAACGGCGCCGGCAAGACGACCTTCTTCAACTGCCTGACCGGCCTGTACGTCCCCACCGAGGGCAAGGTCAGCTACAAGGGCACGGTCCTGCCGCCGAAGCCGCACCTGGTCACCCAGGCCGGCATCGCGCGCACCTTCCAGAACATCCGCCTCTTCTCCAACATGACGGTCCTGGAGAACGTCCTCGTCGGACGCCACACCCGGACCAAGGAGGGCCTGTGGTCCGCGCTGCTGCGCGGCCCCGGCTTCAAGCGCGCGGAGGCCGCCTCCCGCGAACGGGCCATGGAACTCCTGGAGTTCGTCGGCCTGGGCAGCAAGGCCGACCACCTGGCACGCAACCTGCCCTACGGCGAGCAGCGCAAGCTGGAGATCGCCCGCGCGCTCGCCAGCGACCCCGGTCTGCTGCTGCTCGACGAGCCGACGGCCGGCATGAACCAGGCCGAGACCCGCACCACCGAGGAACTGGTCTTCGCCATCCGCGACCGCGGCATCGCCGTCCTGGTCATCGAGCACGACATGAAGTTCATCTTCAAGCTCTGCGACCGGGTCGCCGTCCTCGTCCAGGGCGAGAAGCTCGTCGAGGGCACGTCCGAGGTCGTCCAGGGCGACGAGCGCGTCGTCGCCGCGTACCTGGGCACCCCGTACGAGGACGCGCCCGGCGCGGAGGAGGCGGCCGAGGTCGAAGCCGCCGAAGCCGCCGCCGCAGCCGAGGCGACCGAGACCGAAGCGGTCGAGGCCGACGAGGCCGAGGTCGAGGCCGACGAGGCCCCCGGGGCCGAGGCGACCGAGGCCGAGGCGACCGAGACGGCGGAGGACTCCGCCGACGAGGCCGACGAGGCCGACGAGGCGGAGGACTCCGCCCCCGAGGCCGACGACACCCCCGCCGACGAGGCTCCGGCCGCCGACGCGGACAGCACCACCGAAGGAGACTCGAAGTGACCGCACTTCTGGAGGTCGAGGACCTCAGGGTCGCCTACGGCAAGATCGAGGCCGTCAAGGGCATCTCCTTCTCCGTCGAGGCGGGCCAGGTCGTCGCCCTGATCGGCACCAACGGCGCCGGCAAGACCACGACCCTGCGCACGCTGTCCGGCCTGCTCAAGCCGACCGGCGGCACGATCACCTTCGACGGCCAGGTGCTCAACGGCATCCCGGCCCACAAGGTGGTGTCGCTCGGTCTCGCCCACTCCCCCGAGGGCCGGCACATCTTCCCCCGGCTCTCCATCGAGGAGAACCTCCAGCTCGGCGCCTTCCTCCGCAGCGACAAGGCCGGCATCGAGAAGGACATCCAGAAGGCCTACGACCTCTTCCCGATCCTGGGCGAGCGTCGCAAGCAGGCCGCGGGCACCCTCTCCGGCGGTGAGCAGCAGATGCTGGCGATGGGCCGGGCGCTGATGTCCCAGCCCAAGCTGCTGATGCTCGACGAGCCCTCGATGGGCCTCTCCCCGATCATGATGCAGAAGATCATGGAGACCATCGCGGCGCTCAAGTCCGAGGGCATGACGATCCTCCTCATCGAGCAGAACGCGCAGGCCGCGCTCTCGCTCGCGGACTACGGGTACGTGATGGAGGTCGGACACGTGAAGCTGTCCGGCACCGGTCAGGACCTGCTGGTCGACGACGAGGTGCGCAAGACGTACCTCGGCGAGGACTGAGCCCCGGCCCGGTCCGCTCATGACGGAAGGCCCGCCCCACAATGCTGTGGGGCGGGCCTTCTCCCGTTCACCGGGCTCTCGTTGGTACGAGGTGGTGTACGGCGGGACTACTGCTGCTGCTCCCGGGCCGCCTTCTTCTCCTCGGCGTCCTCGATGACGGCCTCGGCGACCTGCTGCATCGACATGCGGCGGTCCATCGAGGTCTTCTGGATCCAGCGGAACGCGGCCGGCTCCGTCAGCCCGTACTGCGTCTGCAGCACCGACTTGGCGCGGTCCACGAGCTTGCGGGTCTCCAGGCGCTGGGAGAGGTCGGCGACCTCCTTCTCCAGGGCGCGCAGCTCGGCGAAGCGGGAGACGGCCATCTCGATGGCCGGCACCACGTCGCTCTTGCTGAACGGCTTCACCAGGTACGCCATGGCGCCCGCGTCCCGTGCCCGCTCGACGAGCTCCCGCTGCGAGAAGGCGGTCAGCATGAGCACCGGGGCGATGGACTCGCCGGCGATCTTCTCGGCGGCCGAGATGCCGTCCAGGACGGGCATCTTCACGTCGAGGATGACGAGGTCGGGGCGGTGCTCGCGGGCGAGTTCGACGGCGGTCTGGCCGTCTCCGGCCTCGCCCACGACCGTGTAGCCCTCTTCTTCCAGCATCTCTTTGAGGTCGAGGCGGATGAGGGCCTCGTCCTCGGCGATGACGACGCGGGTCGTCAGCGGCGGAACGTGCGACGCCTCGGCGTCGTCGGCGGGCTGGGGCGACTCGGGGGCGGTCACGGTACTCCTTGGTACGGGGTGGGGTACTGCTCGCCACGAGCCTACCTAGCTACGATAGGCTGGGGGCACAGCGGGTAGCCGCCAACCTTCACTTCGAAGGAAGCCTCGGTAGTCCAGCGGAAGAGACACGGTGCTCAAACCACCGACAGCGTGGGTTCGAATCCCACCCGGGGCACTTTACCTTTAATTCCCAGGTAGCGCAGTACTGAGTGATCGTCACCCACACGCGTGAAGCCTGATCATCTTCGCCGTGCGGCTGGAGCGAAGCAGCCACGCTCGACCGCATGTACGACGTCGAAACGCGCAAGCGGGCACTGTCACTCGTCGCCCAGGGCCGGAGTCTCAATTCCGTCAGCAAAGCGACAGGAATCTCCCGAGCTGCGATCCGCAGTTGGCAAGGGCGTCTCGAACCTTGCTCCCGACTCCGCGCACCCTGTGTACGGTGCCGTTCACTGCCGGGCCCGCCTGAGATGGTGGATGCGTACGCCTACCTCCTCGGGCTCTATCTCGGCGACGGATACATCAGTCAGCCCCAGCAACACCGTGTTCCAAGCCTGAGAATCACGCTCGACGACGCCTGGCCCGGCGTGCAGCAGGAGGCCCAGGCGTCCTTACGCGCGGTGTTTCCGGACAACTCGATCTGCTGGGTCAAGAAGGCCGGGTGTCATGATCTCAAGATCTACTCCAAGCACCTCGAATGCCTCTTCCCGCAGCACGGGCCCGGCAAGAAGCACGAGCGGCACATCGCCCTCCAACCGTGGCAACAGGAAATCGTCGAGACGCACCCTTGGGACTTCATTCGAGGCCTCGTCCACTCCGACGGGAGCCGGATCACGAACTGGACGACCCGACTCATCGGCGGCGAGCGGAAGCGGTACGAGTACCCCCGCTACTTCTTCACCAACTCATCCGCCGACATCATCGGGCTCTTCACCGACGCCCTCGACCGCGTGGGCGTCGAGTGGAAGTCCGCGAAGCAGTCGCGCACCGCACAGAACATCTCCGTCGCCCGCAAGGCGTCCGTCGCGCTCATGGACCAGTACGTCGGCCCCAAGCACTGACCCCTACGTCAGCGGATCGCCGATGTGGTGGACCCGGACGAGGTTCGTCGAGCCGGCGACACCCGGCGGGGAACCGGCCGTGATGACCACGATGTCGCCCTTCCGGCAGCGGCCGATGCGGAGGAGCTCCTCGTCGACCTGGGCCACCATCGCGTCCGTGGAGTCGACGTGCGGGCCGAGGAAGGTCTCGACGCCCCAGGTGAGGTTGAGCTGGGAGCGGGTGGCGGGGTCCGGGGTGAAGGCGAGCAGGGGGATCGGCGAGCGGTAGCGGGAGAGCCGCCTGACCGTGTCGCCGGACTGGGTGAAGGCGACGAGGAACTTGGCGCCGAGGAAGTCGCCCATCTCGGCGGCCGCGCGGGCGACGGCGCCGCCCTGGGTGCGGGGCTTGTTCCGCTCGGTCAGGGGTGGGAGGCCCTTGGCGAGGACGTCTTCTTCCGCGGCCTCGACGATGCGGCTCATGGTGCGGACGGTCTCGATGGGGTAGCGGCCGACGCTGGTCTCGCCGGAGAGCATGACGGCGTCGGTGCCGTCGATGACGGCGTTGGCCACGTCGCTCGCCTCGGCGCGGGTGGGCCGGGAGTTGTCGATCATGGAGTCGAGCATCTGGGTGGCGACGATGACCGGCTTGGCGTTGCGCTTGGCCAGTTTGACCGCGCGCTTCTGGACGATCGGCACCTGTTCCAGGGGCATTTCGACGCCCAGGTCGCCGCGGGCGACCATGATGCCGTCGAAGGCGGCGACGATCTCGTCGATGTTCTCGACGGCCTGGGGCTTCTCGATCTTGGCGATGACGGGGAGGCGGCGGCCTTCCTCGTCCATGATCCGGTGGACGTCCTCGATGTCCCGGGCGCTGCGGACGAAGGAGAGGGCGATGACGTCGGCGCCGATGCGCAGCGCCCAGCGGAGGTCCTCGATGTCCTTTTCGGAGAGCGCGGGGACGGAGACGGCGACGCCCGGCAGGTTGAGGCCCTTGTGGTCGGAGACCATGCCGCCTTCGACGACCCGGGTGTTCACCCGGGGGCCTTCGACGGAGGTGACCTCGAGGGTGACGCGGCCGTCGTCGACGAGGATGCGCTCGCCGGTGGTCACGTCGTCGGCGAGGCCGGGGTAGGTCGTGCCGCAGGAGTGGCGGTCGCCTTCGGTCGGTTCGACGGTGATGGTGAACTCGTCGCCGCGTTCAAGGAGTACGGGGCCTTCGCGGAAGCGGCCGAGGCGGATCTTCGGGCCTTGAAGGTCGGCGAGGACGCCGACGCTGCGGCCGGTCTCGTCGGCGGCTTTGCGGACGCGCTGGTAGCGCTCCTCGTGCTCGGCGTAGCCGCCGTGGCTGAGGTTGAAGCGGGCTACGTCCATTCCGGCCTCGACCAACGCCTTGATCTGGTCGTATGTTTCGGTGGCGGGCCCAAGGGTACAAACGATTTTCGCTCGGCGCATGAGGCGAGCCTAGGGCCTACCCATCAGTAGGAAGTTGGCTGGGCATGACTACTCAACAACCTTTCCATGAAAGGTTGTTGACAAGTCTTGAATCTGTGCGCAGGGGTGCTCCGATGAGCGATTTCCCCCCTCGGGGGCGAACGTCTCAGAGTGCGGGCGGGCGCATCGTGAAGCGCGCCACGACCTCGGCGGTGACCGTCTGCCGCTGCGGTTCGAGGTCGAGCGCCGGGGTCTCGCCGACCGCTTCCGCCGCGTAGGCCACGGCCGACCCGGCGAAGCCGGCGCGCCTCGGCATCGGCGGCTGGGCGAGACCCGCGTCCGACAGTTCGAGGAGTGAGGCGAGGGAGGTGCCGAGCGCGGCCGCGTAGGCGCGTGCCCGCTGGACCGCTTCCTCGACCGCGAGTCGGCGGGCCTCCGCGTACGCCGGGGAGGTGGGTCGCAGGTCCCACCACGGGCCCTCGACGCTGGTCATCTCCAGATCGGCGAGTCGGGTCACCAGTTCGCCGAGCGCGGTGAAGTCGGTCAGTTCGGCGGTCACCCGCACCCGGCCCGTATAGGCGTGGACCCGTTCTCCGCGTCCCTTCCTGGTCAGCTCGGGTGCGAGGGAGAAGCTGCCGGTCTCCAGTTTCTCGACCGCGTCGCCGAGTGCCTTGACCAGGTCGAGCACGCGGGTGTTGCGGCGGGTGAGGTCGGTGAGCGTCTCCGCGCGGTCCGCGCCGCGCGCGGAGACCGTCAGCCAGATCCGGGCGAGCTCCGGCTCGACCTCCAGGCGGCCCTCGCCGCGCACCGTCACCTGGGGGGCTTCCGGGGTGGCGTGTTCCTGTGTCACGTCCTGATCCTCCGTGTTCGACGACGATCGTCCGTCGAACACTTTCCCACTCCGTAACCCGAAAGGCCTGTTGTCGGCGTGAAGGTCTGGGCCAGAATCTACGCGCGTTGTGCACCACGTTCGGGTGCGGGCGCCACAGAACCAAAGGGGAGACACACATGCCGCTGAACCGCAGGACGTTCCTGGAGCGCTCGGCCGCCGTCGGGGCCGGAGTGGCCGTCGCCGGGGCCGCCGCAGTGCCCGCCGAGGCCGCCGAGGCCGCCGCCGCGGGGCGCCCACGTCCGCAGAAGCGGTACTCCTTCACCGTGATGGGCACCACCGACCTGCACGGCAACGTCTTCAACTGGGACTACTTCACGGACAGGGAGTTCGACGACAAGGCCCACAACGACGTCGGCCTCGCCAAGATCTCCACCCTCGTCGAGCAGGTCCGTGCCGCCAAGGGCCGCCGCAACACCCTCCTCATCGACGCCGGCGACACCATCCAGGGCACCCAGCTGTCCTACTACTACGCCAAGGTCGACCCGATCACCCAGACCGGCGGCCCGGTCCACCCCATGGCCCAGGCCATGAACGCCATCGGCTACGACGCCGCCGCGCTCGGCAACCACGAGTTCAACTACGGCATCCCGGTGCTGCGGAAGTTCGAGGAGCAGTGCGACTTCCCGCTGCTCGGTGCCAACGCGCTCGACGCGAAGACCCTGCGCCCGGCCTTCGCCCCGTACAGCATGCACTGCCTGCGGACCCCGCACGGCAGGGACGTCAAGGTCGCGGTGCTGGGCCTGACCAACCCGGGCATCGCCATCTGGGACAAGGCGAACGTCACCGGCAGGATGGTCTTCCCGGGCCTTGAGGAGCAGGCCGCGAAGTGGGTGCCGAAGCTCCGCTCGATGGGCGCCGACGTGGTCGTCGTCTCGGCCCACTCCGGCTCCAGCGGCACCTCCTCGTACGGTGACCAGCTCCCGCACGTCGAGAACGCGGCCGGGCTCGTCGCCGAGCAGGTCCCCGGCATCGACGCCATCCTCGTCGGCCACGCGCACACCGAGATCCCCGAGTACCGGATCGCGAACAAGCAGACCGGCAAGGAGGTCGTCCTCTCCGAGCCGCTGAAGTGGGGGCAGCGCCTCACCCTCTTCGACTTCGACCTGGTGTGGGAGAAGGGCCGCTGGACCGTCGAGAAGGTCGCCGCGCAGGTCCTGAACTCCAACACGGTGGCGGAGGACCCGGAGATCACCGGGCTGCTCGCGGACGAGCACAAGAAGGTCGTCGCGTACGTCAACCAGGTCATCGGCACCTCCACCGCGGTGATGACCACGGCCGACGCGCCGTGGAAGGACGAGCCGATCATCGACCTGATCAACGTCGTCCAGGCCGACACGGTGAAGGCGGCCCTCGCCGGCGGCGCGTACGCGGGCCTCCCGGTCCTCTCGCAGGCCTCCTGCTTCTCCCGTACGGCCCGGATCCCGGCGGGGCAGATCAGCATCAAGGACGCGGCCGGCCTCTACCCCTTCGAGAACACGCTGGAGGCCCGTCTCCTGACGGGCGCCCAGTTGAAGGACTACCTGGAGTACTCGGCGAAGTACTACGTCCAGACCGCGCCGGGCGCGCCCGTGGACACCGCGGCCCTGACCAATGCGGGCGGGACGCCGGACTACAACTACGACGCCGTGTCCGGCCTGACGTACGAGATCGACATCGCGAAGCCCGCCGGGCAGCGGATCACCGGCCTGTCCTTCGAGGGCGAGCCGCTCGACCCGGCGGCGAAGTTCGTCCTCGCCGTCAACAACTACCGGGCGAGCGGCGGCGGCGCGTTCCCGCACGTCGCGGGCGCCCAGCAGCTGTGGGCCAACTCGGACGAGATCCGCAACACCATCATCCAGTGGGTGAAGGCGAAGGGGACGGTCGACCCGGGCGGCTTCGCCTCGGTGGACTGGAAGCTGACCCGGGACGGCGTGCCGGTGTTCTAGCGGCCCGCCCGGTGGCGGGTCCGCGCGCGTCGTCGAGGGGGACCGCCCGTCCGGCGACGCGGTCCCCCGCGCGGACCCGTCACCGGGGCAGGAGCCGTTCCGGCACGTCACGGCCCTCCCTTGACCGGAAAGATCATGACATTCCCCGAGGTGCCCCTTCTGACCCAAGCCGTGCGGGATTCAACCAAGACCGGGTAGAGACCCGGGATTCGTACGCTCCGACTCGCCTTTGAACGGACTTCACTCAGCGAGGAACGGAGACAACCCCACCGTGTCCGAACCGGACGAATGCCGCAGCGAGCCGACCGTCCTGATGTGTCACCAGGCCCTCGACGAATTCCTCACCGTCGCCGTGGGCCAGTACCAGCTGATCACTCCCGAGGCTCCCCTTCCCTGCTTCGCGCTCCTCCTCGGCAGCGCCGAGGACGCCACGCTGAACGTCGAGCACGTCGCCTTCGGCCGGAACGCACGCGCCTCCGACCCGGCGGCCCGCACGGAGTTCAGCGACGCGATCGTGCCCCGATTCGGGTCCGCCTACGAGAACGAGCACCGGGGCTGGTGGGTCGACTCCTCCGATCTGCTCAAGATCTCGAAGGAGGCCGACGCCCTCGGACTCGACCTGCTCGGTTCCCTCCACATGCACCCCGACTGGCACCGGTTGGGGCCGCCGGACGAGCGGGCCTGCCTTCTCAGCGAGCAGCCGACGCCCATGGACGAGTACCTCTTCGGCAACACCGCGTGGCCGATCAACATCATCTGCTACCTCGAACGCCGCGGCGACGCCTTCTACCACGCCCTCGCCGCCTGGGCCCCGCCGACGGCGGGTGGCCCGTGCAGCGAGATCCCGCTGCGCGTCCGCACCCGAACCCCCGTGGGGATGTGACCTGCCGTGACCACACAGCACGACGACTCCCGCATCCGGGCCCTGTGGGCCGACATGACCCGCGGCTGGGCGGCCGGCGACGCCGCGCTCTTCGCGACGGGTTTCGCCGAGGACTGCGACTTCACCACCGTACGGGGGGACAAGCCGGCCGGCCGCGCGGGCATCGAGGCCGGTCACGACCGGCTCTTCCGGACGTCGTACGCGAAGACCCTCCTCGACGCCCGGATCCGCGCCATCCGGTACCTGCGCCCCGACGTGGCGACCGTCGAGGCCGAGTCCACGATCCTCGGCCCCGACGAAGCGGTGCTCGCCACCACGCACGCCCTGGCCGTCGTCGAGCGGACCGACGGCGGTGACGGCCCCGTCTGGCGGATCATCGCCTTCCACAACATGATTCCGGCCGCCCCCCGATGAGATGACGGCGGAGGGCGCCCCGGCAGCGGCCGGTCGGCGCACCGGGGCGCCCTCGCGGTCCGGCACGGAGGTCCGCCGCCCGGCCGGACCCGCGCCTCCCCCCGTCACACGTTCTGGGTGAGGGGCGTCAGCTTCCGTTCCTGGGCCGGAATGACCGGCGCCTCCCGCGTCTCCAGGCCGAAGCTCGTGAAGGCGGTGCGACGCGGCAGCGGGTACGGTTCCTTGCCGCTGACCGCGTTCAGGATGGTCGCGCTGCGCCAGGCCGCGAGGCCCAGGTCCGGGGCGCCGACGCCGTGGGTGTGCTTCTCGGCGTTCTGGACGAAGACAGAACCGGTCACGGAGGGGTCGAGGACCAGCCGGTACCGCTCGTCGACGCGGGCGCGCCCCGCGGAGTCGTGGCGCAGGTACGGGTCGAGGCCGGCGAGCATCCGGTCCACCGGGCGCTCCCGGTAGCCGGTGGCGAGGACGACGGCGTCGGTGGTGAGCCGGGAGCGGGTGCCCTGCTGGAGGTGCTCCAGGTGGAGTTCGACCTGGGTGGTGGCGACCCGGCCCGCCGTACGGACCCGGACGCCGGGGGTGAGCACCGCGTCGGGCCAGCCGCCGTGCAGGGTGCGGCGGTACAGCTCGTCGTGGATGGCGGCGATGGTGTCGGCGTCGATGCCCTTGTGCAACTGCCACTGCCGGGGCACGAGGTCGCCGCGCACCGGCTCGGGCAGCGCGTGGAAGTAGCGGGTGTAGTCGGGGGTGAAGTGCTCCAGGCCGAGCTTGGAGTACTCCATCGGGGCGAAGGCCTCGGTACGGGCCAGCCAGTGGATCCGCTCGGCTCCGGCGGGACGGGCCCGCAGCAGGTCGAGGAAGACCTCGGCGCCGGACTGCCCCGAGCCGATGACGGTGACGTGCCCGGCGGCGAGGAGCGTCTCGCGGTGCGCCAGGTAGTCGGCGGAGTGGAAGACGGGGACGCCGGGGGCGTCGGCGAGCGGCTTGAGCGGCTCGGGGACGTACGGCTCGGTGCCGACGCCCAGGACGACGTTCCGGGTGTACGCGCGGCCCAGGGCCTCGGCCTCGCCCTCCGGGTCGACCTGCGTGAAGTCGACCTCGAACAGGCGCCGCTCGGGGTTCCAGCGGACCGAGTCGACCTGGTGGCCGAAGTGCAGGCCGGGGAGCCGTTCGCTGACCCAGCGGCAGTAGGCGTCGTACTCGGCGCGCTGGATGTGGAACTTCTCGGCGAAGTAGAAGGGGAAGAGGCGCTCGCGGTTCTTCAGGTAGTTGAGGAACGTCCAGGGGCTCGCCGGGTCGGCGAGGGTCACCAGGTCCGCGAGGAACGGGACCTGGAGGGTGGAGGCCTCGATGAGGAGTCCGGGGTGCCACTGGAAGGCGGGGCGCTGCTCGTAGAAGGTGGTGGCGAGGCCGCCGGGCACGCCGTGGGCGAGGGCGGCGAGCGAGAGGTTGAAGGGGCCGATGCCGACGCCCACCAGGTCGTGGGGCTGGTCGAGGTCCTGCTGAGGGGTGCTGCCGGTCATCGGTGCGTGCTGCCTTCCACGAGGGTGATGAGCTGTGCCAGGTCGCCGGGGGTGGCGTGGGGGTTGAGCAGGGTGGCCTTCAGCCAGAGGCGGCCGTCCGCCGCGGCGCGGCCGAGGACGGCGTGGCCCCCGGCGAGCAGGGTGCGGCGGATCGCGGCGGGCTCCTCGTCGGCGGAGGGGGCGGCGCCGGCCGCTTCGGCGGGGACGCCGCCGTCCGCGCGTTCGGCGGCGGTGAGCGGCCGGAACAGGACCGTGGTGAGGGTCGGGCGGGCGCGGAGCTCCAGGCCCGGGGCCTTCTCCACGAGGTCGGCGAGGTCCTGGGCGCGCGCCATGCAGGCGTCGACGAGCGCGCCGAGGCCTTCGCGGCCGAGCGCGCGGAGCGTCACGGCGGCCTTCAGGACGTCGGGGCGGCGGGTGGTGCGCAGCGAGCGGCCGAGGAGGTCGGGGAGGCCCGCCTCCGTGTCGTCGTCGGCGTTGAGGTAGTCGGCGGTGTGGCCGAGTACGGCCAGGTCGTCCGCGTCCCGTACGGCGAGGAGCCCCGCGGCGGCCGGCTGCCAGCCGAGTTTGTGCAGGTCGACGGTGACCGTCCGGGCCCGGTCGAGGCCGTCCAGGAGGTGGCGGTGCGTCCGGCTGAAGAGGACGGGGCCTCCGTAGGCGGCGTCGACGTGGAATTCGGCGCCGTGTGCCGTGCACACGTCCGCGAGGGCGGCGATCGGGTCGACGAGTCCCGCGTCGGTGGTGCCGGCGGTGGCGGCGACGAGGACGGGGCCGCGGGTGCGGGTGAGGGCCTCGGCGAGGGCGGCGGGCTCCAGCGTGCCGCCCGGGGTGGGCACGGTGACCGGTTCGGGCAGGCCGAGGAGCCAGGCGGCGCGGTGGAAGGAGTGGTGGGCGTTGGCCCCGACGACGGTGCGGACCGCCGGGCCGTGCCGCTCCCGGGCCAGGAGCAGGGCGAGTTGGTTGGACTCCGTGCCGCCGGTGGTCACGAGCGCGTCGGGACGGTCGCCCGCCGGGTACACCTCGGCCGCCAGCGCCGCCGTGAGCCGCTCCTCCAGGGCGGAGGCCGCCGGCGCCTGGTCCCAGGAGTCCATCGAGGGGTTCAGCGCGGACGCCGCCAGGTCGGCGGCGGCGGCGAGGGCGAGCGGCGGGGTGTGCAGATGGGCGGCGCAGAGCGGGTGTGCGGGGTCGGCCGCGCCTTCCGCGACGGCGCGGACGAGGGTGCGGAGGGCTTCGTGCGCACCGGTGCCGGTCTCGGGGAGTACGGCTCCGAGCGATGCCGTCCGCGCCGCCACGGCCGCCGGTCCTCCGGCCGGCAGGGGTCCGCCCCTGGCCTGCGCGCCCTCCCGGAGGGCGTCGAGGACGGTGTCCAGCAGAGGCCGGAGGGCCTCGGCGCCGGAGGTGCCTCCGGCGAGGGGTGGGAGTGCGGCACACATGGACGACAGGGTGGCGGGCCCCGCCGCGCCCTGTCCGGGGAGTCGGCACTTGTGACCCGAACGGGGGACAAGGGCCCGGGGGCGCCTTGCCGATCAGGCCGGACTCGGGGGGCTGCCGTGGGGCTCGCGGGCCTCCGGGGGGCTTGCGGGCATGCGTGGGGCTTGCGGGCATGCGCAGGGCCCGCAGGGCTGCCGTAGGGCTCGCGGGCCTGCGTGGGGCTCGCGGGCCTGCGTGGGGCTCGTGGGCTTCCGCGGGTGCTCGTGCGCCGGCCCCGGCGCACGGCTTCGTGTCGTGCGCCGGGGGTGGGGCGGCCTCAGGCGGTGCGGACCGCCAGTGCGCGGCGCAGGTCGTCGAGCTGGTCGACGAGCTTGCGGTGCAGGGCGGGGATCACGGCGTCGTCGTCGAGGTGGGACTCGCCGAGGGCCAGCGATTCCGCGTCGACCGCGTGGAACGGGAAGGCGTAGCGGCCGGCCGCCTCGGCCATGGCGGGGCCGCGACGGGCGCCGAGGGCGGTGGCGTCGGCGTAGAAGCGCGGCACGTACGCGCGGACGAGCTCGGCCTGCTCGGGCTGCCAGAAGCCCTGCGCGGTGGCCGTGAACAGGTAGTTGGACAGGTCGTCGGAGTCGAAGAGGGCCGACCAGGCCGCGGCCTTGGCGGCCGGGTCCGGGAGGGCGGCGCGGCAGCGGGCGGCGCCTTCCTCGCCGGTGGCGCTGGGGTCGCGCTCCAGTTCGGCGGCGATGACGGTCTCGTCGGTGGCGCCGAGGACGGCGAGGCGGGCGAGGATGCGCCAGCGCAGCTCGGGGTCGAGTTCGGGGCCGCCGTGGACGGTGCCCTCGTCGAGCCAGGAGGCGATCTTGTCGGGGGTGGTGGCGCTGTCGATGCAGGCGCGCACGGCGGTGAGGCGCAGGCCGGGGGCCTCGCCGTCCTCGGTGCGGCGCAGCAGGGCGCGGGCGATCTCGCCGATCTTCGCGAGGGCGGCGGGGCGCTCGTCCTCGGACACGTACCGGTCGGCGATCTGGGTGCGGGCGAAGCCGAGGACGCCCTGGAGGAGCGCGAGTTCGGTCTCCTCGGGCAGGTGCGCGACGGCGGTGTCCAGGTACGCGGCGGGGGCGAGGTCGCCGTCGCGGACCATGTCGCGCAGGGCGTTCCAGACCACGGCGCGGGTCAGCGCGTCCGGGATGCGGGAGAGGTCGCGCAGGGCCGTCTCCCGGGACACCTCGTCGAAGCGGAGCTTGGTGTAGGTGAGGTCCTCGTCGTTGAGGACGACGAGGGCCGGGCGCGGGCCGGACAGTTCGGCGGGCGCCTCCTGCGGCACGTCGACCTCGCGGCGCTCGCGCAGTTCGAGGGCGCCGGAGGGGTCCCGGTCGTAGACGCCGACGGAGATCCGGTGCGGGCGGCTGCCCTCGCGGTCGACGGTGAGCCGCCAGCTGGTGCCCTCGCCGTCGAGGCGGGGGGTGAGGGTGTCGACGCCGGTGGTGCGGAGCCACTGGTCGGCCCAGCCGTGGACGTCGCGGTCGGTGGCTGCGGCGAGGTTGTCGATGAAGTCGGCGAGGGTGGCGTTGCCGAACTTGTGGCGCTTGAAGTGGATGTTGATGCCGGCGAGGAAGTCCTTCTCGCCGAGCCAGCTGACGAGCTGGCGGAGGGCGGAGGCGCCCTTGGCGTAGGAGATGCCGTCGAAGTTGAGGAGGGCGGAGGCGGTGTCGGGGACGGCCTCCGGGTCGGGGGCGACGGGGTGGGTGGAGGGCCGCTGGTCGGCCTCGTAGCCCCAGGCCTTGCGGGCGATGCCGAAGTCGACCCAGGTGTCGGGGAAGAGGTCGGAGCAGGCCTCGTTGACGGTCTGGAAGCCCATGTACTCGGCGAAGGACTCGTTCAGCCAGATGTCGTCCCACCAGCGCAGGGTGACGAGGTCGCCGAACCACATGTGGGCCATCTCGTGGGCGATGACCATGGCGCGGGTCTGCCGCTCGGTGACGGTGACGGCGGAGCGGAAGACGAACTCGTCGCGGAAGGTGACGAGTCCGGGGTTCTCCATGGCGCCCGCGTTGAACTCGGGGACGAAGGCCTGGTCGTACGAGTCGAACGGGTAGGGCTCGTCGAACTTCTCGTGGTACCGGTCGTAGCAGGCCTTGGTGACGGCGAGGATCTCGTCGGCGTCGGCGTCGAGGTGGGCGGCGAGGGAGCGGCGGCAGTGGATGCCGAACGGCAGGCCGGCGTGCTCGGTGCGGACGCTGTGCCAGGGGCCGGCGGCGACGCAGACGAAGTAGGTGGAGAGCAGCGGGGTGGGGGCGGCCAGCCAGGTGCCGTCGGACTGCTGCTCGGTGACGCTGTTGGAGAGGACGGTCCAGCCCTCGGGGGCGGTGACGGCCAGCTCGAAGACGGCCTTCAGGTCGGGCTGGTCGAAGGCGGCGAAGACGCGCTGGACGTCCTCCATGAAGAGCTGGGTGTAGACGTACGACTCGCCGTCCGTCGGGTCCTTGAAGCGGTGCATGCCCTCGCCGGTGCGGGAGTACCGCATGGTGGTGGTGACGAGGAGGGTGTGCTCGCCCTCGGTGAGGCTCAGCGGGAGCCGGTTGCCGTCGAGGGCGCCGATGTCGAGCGGCGTGTCGTCGAGGACGGCGGAGTGCAGGGTCTCCGGCTTGAGTTCGACGAAGGTGTCCCCCGCGGTGCGGGCCGTGAAGCGGATGAGGCTCCGTGACCCGAAGGTCTCGTCGCCGGTGGTGAGGTCGAGGTCCACCCGGTAGTGGTGGACGTCGAGGAGCTGGGCACGGGTCTGCGCTTCGTCGCGCGTCAGTACGGACATGGGCCCTATGCTGCCCGATGCCTTCGGCATCGGGCAGAGGTGGTGCGCTATTGCGCCCACAGGCGAATCCGTCGCGCGACGGCGTGTGCGGTCAGGCGAGTCCCGAGCCGTCGAGGTGGGCGAAGGCGGCGGTGATGCGCGGGCGGTCGTAGCCGGTGGGGCCGGCGGCGCCGCTGGAGAGCAGGGCGTGGAGCAGGATGCGGGCCTTGGCGGGGTCGAGGGGGCCGGCCGGGATCAGTCCGTGGTGCAGCAGGTCGTGCTCGGAGCCGGGGCCGCGGTAGGTGTGCGAGAGGGTCGCGCCGCCTCCCGTACGGGAGGCGAGGACCACCGGGATGCGGCGGGCGAGCTCGGCGAGCGGGTCGACGAGCCAGGTGGGGGCGTGGCCGGCGCCGAAGGCGGCGACGACGAGGCCCTGGAAGCGGTGGTCGACGGCTTCGAGGAGTTCGCCGCGGTCGCCCTGGGAGAGCGTCACGAGGGCCACCCGTACGGCCGGGTCGAACGTCAGCGGGCACGGGGCGGCGGGGGCGGCGGGGCGGAGCAGGAGGCGGGGTTCGCCCTCGACGACGGTGCCGATCGGCCCCGCGCCCGGCGAGGCGAAGGTGGCGACGGAGGTGGTGTGGGTCTTGCGGGCGAGGCGGGCGGCGTGGATCTCGTCGGCGAGGACCACGAGGACGCCGAGGTTCCGGCAGGCCGGGTCGGCGGCGACGGCGAGCGCGGCGGCGAGGTTGGCGGGGCCGTCGGCGCCGGGCAGGTCGGGGCGGCGCATGGCGCCGGTGACGGCGATGGGCCGTTCGGTGGTGCAGAGCAGGTCGAGGAGGAAGGCGGTCTCCTCCAGGGTGTCGGTGCCCTGGACGACGACCACGCCGGAGCCGTCGGCGACGGCCTTGCGGACCTCTTCCGCCAGTGCGGCGAGGTCCTCGTGGGTGACGGAGGAGCTGGGCACGCGGCGGAAGTCGCGGAGGACGACGTCCTCGGGCGCGCCCAGTTCGGCCAGGACCTCCTGGCCGGTCATGCGGGCCGCGTCACCGCCTCGCGCGGAGATGGTGCCTCCGAGGGTGAAGACCGTGACGCGGGCCATCAGCGTGCTCCGTCCGCAATCGTCTCGTGGTGGCGGATGACCTCGGCGATGATGAAGTTGAGGAGTTTCTCCGCGAAGGCCGGGTCCAGTTTGGCGCTCTCGGCGAGTTCCCGCAGCCGGGCGATCTGGCGGGCCTCGCGGGCGGGGTCGGCGGGCGGCAGCTGGTGCTCGGCCTTGAGGAAGCCGACCTGCTGGGTGCACTTGAAGCGCTCGGCGAGCATGTGCACGACCGCCGCGTCGATGTTGTCGATGCTCTCGCGCAGCCGGGTCAGCTCGGCGGTGACGGTCGGGTCGATCTCGCTGGTGTCGCTCATGATCTGCGAGCTTAGACGGATCTCGGCGGGATGGTGGGCGGGTGTTCGGGATCCGGAACGCGGTCGCTCCAGCCGCCGTGCACGGAGCGTCCCTGCTGCTCGCGGAAGCGGACGGGCGCGGTGCCGACCCGGCGGGTGAAGAGGCGCGAGAAGTAGGCGGGGTCGTCGTAGCCGACGCGCCGGGCGACGGCGGCGACGGGCAGCTCGGTGGCGGCGAGGAGTTCCTTGGCGCGGCCGAGGCGGACGGTGAGCAGGTAGTCCTTGGGGCTGCACCCGGCGGCGCGGCGGACGGCGGTGCGCAGCTCGGCGGGGGTCATGCCGTGCCGGGCGGCGTGGTCGGCGACGGAGAGCGGCTGGAAGGCGTCGCGGGCGAGGGCGGCGAGGACGGGGTCGCCGTCGGCGTTGGTGTCGGCGCGGGCGCGGCGCAGGGCGACGAGGAGTTCGTGGACGGCGGCGCCGGTCTCGACCTCCAGGAGGGGGTTGCCGGGGCGGGCGGCGCGGGCGATGCGGGCGATGGCGGCGCGGGCGGGGGCGGCGTCGGAAAGGGGTACGACGGGCCGGTCGGGTTCGATGTAGCCGAGTTCGGTGTAGGTGGCGGTGGCGGGTCCCGAGAAGTCGACGAAGGCCTCGTCCCAGCCGGTGCCGGGGTCGGCGCCGTAGTGGTGCGGGGTTCCGGGGGTGAGCCAGAGCAGCGCGGGGGCGGTGACGGTGGTGCGGCGGCCGTCGGCGCCCCGGTACCAGCCGCCGCCCGCGGAGACCACGACGGCGACGTGGTGGTCGAGGGTGCGGGGGCCGACGGTGGGCAGGGCGCCGTGCTGGAGTCCGACGCCCAGGCAGACGAGGCCGAGCCGGTGGTGGACGGGGCCGGGCGTGAAGTAGCGCATCCAGGTGTGGTACATGCCGCGGGCCCTTCCCTAACGTCCAAACTGCGACGATCTTTGTCCATGGACCGGCCCGCCGCCAGGGGGTGAGGGTGAGGCCATGAGCACGTTCGCTGTGGGTGACGAGGACTTTCTGCTCGACGGGCGGCCGGTGCGGCTGCTCTCGGGGGCGCTGCACTACTTCCGGGTGCACGAGGGGCACTGGGAGCACCGGCTCGGGATGCTGCGGGCGATGGGCCTCGACTGCGTCGAGACGTACGTCCCGTGGAACCTGCACGAGCCGGAGCCCGGCCGCTACGCGGACGTGGACGCGCTCGGGCGGTTCCTGGACGCGGTGCGGCGGGCCGGGATGCGGGCGATCGTGCGCCCGGGGCCGTACATCTGCGCCGAGTGGGAGAACGGCGGTCTGCCGCACTGGCTGACCGGGCCGCTCGGGCGGCGGGTACGGACCCTCGACCCGGAGTTCCTGGCGCCCGTGGAGGCCTGGTTCCGGCGGCTGCTGCCGCAGGTGGTGGAGCGCCAGGTCGACCGGGGCGGTCCGGTGGTCCTGGTCCAGGTGGAGAACGAGTACGGGAGCTACGGCAGCGACCGGGGTTATCTGGAGTGGCTGGCGGGGCTGCTGCGCGACTGCGGGGTCCGGGTGCCGCTGTTCACCTCGGACGGGCCCGAGGACCACATGCTGACGGGCGGCTCGGTGCCGGGGGTGCTCGCGACGGCGAACTTCGGTTCGGGCGCGCGGGAGGGCTTCGCGGCGCTGCGGCGCCACCAGCCGTCGGGGCCGCTGATGTGCATGGAGTTCTGGTGCGGCTGGTTCGACCACTGGGGCACGGACCACACGGTGCGGGACGCGGCGGACGCGGCGGCGGCCCTGCGGGAGATCCTGGAGTGCGGGGCCTCGGTCAACCTGTACATGGCGCACGGCGGGACGAACTTCGCGGGCTGGGCGGGCGCGAACCGGGCCGGTGAGCTGCACGACGGGGCACTGCTGCCGACGGTGACCTCGTACGACTACGACGCGCCGGTCGACGAGGCCGGTCGGCCGACGGAGAAGTACCGGCTCTTCCGCGAGGTGCTCGCCGCGTACGCGGACGGGCCGCTGCCCGCGGTGCCGGAGCCCCCGCCGCGGCTGGCGGCCCCGGTGCGCGGCGCCTTCACCGGCTGGGCGCCGCTGGACGGCGTCCTGGAGGTGCTCGGCGGCGCGGAGTCGGCGACCCCGGTGCCCCCGAGCTTCGAGGAGCTGGGCGTCGACCGGGGCCTGGTCCGCTACCGGGTGTCCGTGCCGGGGCCACGGCAGCCGTATCCGCTGGGCGTGACGGGCCTGCGCGACCGGGCCTCGGTGTACGTCGACGGCGTCCTCGCGGGCGTCCTGGACGCGGAGGACGCGCGGCTGCCCGAGCCGGTGGCGGGTCCGGCCGTCGTGGACCTGTGGGTGGAGTCCCTCGGCCGGGTCAACTACGGGCCCCGCCTCGCCGAGCCGAAGGGCATCACGGGCGGCGTCCTCCACGAGCGGCAGTACCTCCACGGCGTACGGGCCAGGGGCCTGCGGCTGGACGCCTTCGAGCCGGCGGCGGTCGACAAGGTGCCGTTCGCCGAGGTGCCCGCCGCCCCCGGCCCCGGCCTCTACCGCGCGACGATCGAGGTCACGGGCGCGGGCGACGCCGAACTCCGGCTGCCGGGCGCGACCCGCGGCTTCGTCTGGGTGAACGGCTTCTGCCTCGGCCGCCACTGGTCGGTCGGCCCCCAGGACGCCCTCTTCGTGCCGGGCCCGGCCCTCCGCGAGGGCCCGAACGAGGTGTGGGTCCTGGAACTGGAGGGGGCGGCGGGGTCGGTGGAACTGGCGGGGGTGGGGGCGGGCACGGCTTCGGAGGGGACGGGCGCGGCTTCGGATGCCTCAGAGATATCGGAGGCTTCAGAGGTCTCGGAGGCCTCGGAGGCTTCGGAGGCTTCGGAGGCTTCGGAGAAGCTGGGCTGAGAGCGGGCTCCTGGCGCGAGGCCGCAGGGCCCGGGCTCCCGGACATCCGCCCCCGGCAAGGGGAGGGCCCCGGGGCGGGTCGTCGCCCCGGGGCCCTCCCGTCTCGGGCTACAGCGTGGCCGCGGCCGACTTGATCGCGGCGGCGAAGGTCGAGACCTCCGTGTAGACGCCCGGGTAGCCGGCCCGCGCGCAGCCCTCGCCCCAGCTCACGATGCCCACCTGGATCCAGGCACCGGTGTTGTCCTTGCGGAACATGGGGCCGCCGGAGTCACCCTGGCAGGTGTCGACCCCGCCCTCGTTGTAGCCGGCGCAGATCTCCTCGCCGGGGACGAGGGAGCTGCCGTACGCGGCCTGGCATTCGGCGTCCGAGACGAACGGGACGGTCGCCTTGCGCAGGTAGCGCTGCTGGCCGCCGCCCTCGCGGGTGGCGCCCCAGCCGGCCACGGTGAACGTGCCGCTGTTGTACGCGGTCGTCTCGGCGATCTTCAGGTTGGGCAGCGAGGTGATCGGCGAGGCGAGCTTGATGAGGGCCCAGTCCTTGCCGGTGCCGTTGTACCCGGGTGCCTGGTAGACCTTGGTCGACCTGACCTTGATGGCGCTGCTCGACTGGAGGTCGACGACCCCGGCGGTGGCGGTGATGCTGGTGTTGTTGCCGGAGCCGCTGACGCAGTGGGCGGCGGTGAGGACGACCTGAGGGGTGATCAGGGAGCCGCCGCAGCCCATGGAGAGCCTGACCATCCAGGGGAACTCGCCCTGGGCCGCGCGGACGCCGCCGACGACGGGGGCGGGTGCGGCGGAGGCCGAGGTGGTGGGCTGGAGGCTGACGGCCGCCAGGACGACGGCGCCGGCCGCGGCCAGCTTCTGGAGCGTGCGAACCACGCGGTTCTGCTTCATGTGCCTGCCTTCTCTCGTGGGGGGTTGCCCCTGACGGACGGTGACATGAGCCCGTCAAGACCTGTCCGGATTATGGACAGCTCCCAACTTCCGCCACAAGGAAGCCTTTTCGGCCAGCACCGGTGGAGGGACCGTACAGTGGGAGAGAGGGGGAATCCGGTATGCCGAACCGTCACGAGGCCGACCGTGTCACCCACGGCTTCCCCCACCGCGCCACCGTCCGGGCCTCGCTCACCGCGCTCTACCGGCGCCTCTCCCCCGACGGCGTGCACCGCTACCCGGCGAGCGTGCCGCCCGCCGCCGTCGCCCTCGGCGACGACGAGGACCTCCACCTCGGCACCCAGCGGGTGGCCCACGCCCTGGTCCGCCACCTCCGGCTGCCCGAGGCGCGCATGGTGGTGAGCTTCCGACCCATGGAACACGCGGCGACCGTCGAGCTCACCGCCGGACCGGAGTACTTCGTGGAGCTCAACGACCGCTTCCGCACCCGCCGCAGGGACATCGGCGCCGCCCTCGCCCACGAGATCACCCACGTCCTGCTGCACCGGCTCGACCTCGGCTTCCCCGACACCGCCGACAACGAGGTCCTCACCGACGTCGTCACCACCTACCTCGGCGCCGGCTGGCTCCTCCTCGACGCCTACCGACGCGACGGCGTCGAGAGCCAGAAACTCGGCTACCTGACCCCCGAGGAGTTCGGCTACGTCCTCGCCAAACGCGCCGGCGTCTTCGCCGAGGACCCCTCCCCCTGGTTCACCAGCCCCGTCGCGTACGAGGCCTGGGTACGCGGCCGGGCCGAGGCGCGCCGCGACCTCACCCCTCCCCCTCTCGCCGCCGCCGGCTGGGCCGACCGCCGCCGCTACGCATGGGAACGGCGCCGGGGCAGGTCCTCCCCGGACGCCCCGTACGCCTTCGACGGCGGCGCCCCCGCCACCGGCGTCTCCTTCCCCTGCCCGGTCTGCGCCCAACGGCTGCGCATCCCGGCGGGCCGCACCCTGCGGGCCCGGTGCGGGCTGTGCCGCACCGTGCTCGACTGCGCGACCTGACGGCGCCCGGGGTACCGGGATGCCCGATGGGGCGGCCGGGATGCCCGGGAAGCCCGGGGACCCCACGATCCGGGCGCAGATGCACCGTGTCCGTCTCCTCCGGGACTTCCCCGAGCAGGCAGCCCACGCGGTGTTCCACCACCGCCTGCCGACGGGGCTCCGTCGTCTTCTCCGGGAGAGGAGACGGGCGCACTCCGGCCCCGGTGCGTGACCGAATCGATTTGCTTCGGGTGCCGACGGCGGGTCAGGGTCGGGGGATGAGCACGTTGTTCGACGCCATTCGGGACGGGGACGAGGACGGGGCCGTGCGGGCCCTGCGGGGCGGGGCGGGGCCCGAGGAGCGGGAGGACGGGGAGAGCGCGCTGTACCGGGCGGCGGTCGGGGACGAGGTGGGAATCGTCCGGTTGCTGCTGGCGGCGGGGGCCGAGCCGGGTCGGGGCAGCGGGGAGGACGGGGGCGACCTGCCGTTGTGCGGGGCGGCGTGCGGGGGGCACACCGAGGTGGTGCGGGCGCTGCTGGCGGCGGGGGCGGAGCCGGACCAGGAGGAGGCGTACGGGTTCACGGCGCTGGCCTGGGCTCTGCGGCTGGGCCACGCGGACACGGCGAGGGTGCTGCTGGAGCACGGGGCGGATCCGGACCGGTGCGGGCCCGACGGGCTCGTGCCGCTGGTCGCGGCGGCGCGGCGCGGTTCGGCGGGCTGCGTGCGGGCGCTGCTGGAGCACGGGGCGGGGGCCCGGGAGGCGGCGCTGCGGGAGGCGCGGCGGTGGATCGGCGTGGACATGGCGGCGGAGTTGCGGCGCGGGCTGGTGGCGGGGAACGAGGGCGGGGAGACGTACGAGGCGGTGGTGCGGCGGGTCCGGGAGGACGGCGGGGTGACGGTGGTGGTGGAGCTGCTGCGGGAGGACGGGGCGCCCGGGCGCGGCGACGACCGGCACACCGGGCACGCGGCGATCTCCACGCTCCTGGAGTCGGCGCTCGGGCTGCGGACCCCGCACGAGGAGCTGGCGGCGCGGGCGTTGCGCTGCGGCGACCCGGAGCTCGACGACTGGACGACGGCGGTGGACGAGCTGGCGGGTCGGGGCGACGAGGAGACGTTCGTGGCGGCGGCGGGCTGGTGTGCCTACCGCGACCCGATGCGGCGGGCGTTCGGCGCGCGGGTGCTCGGTGCACTGCGCGGTTTCGGTCCGGGGGCGGTCCCCGTGTTGCGACGGCTGGCGGGGGAGGCGGTGACCCCGGCCCGCGAGCCCCTGCTGTCGGCGGTGCTGTCGCTGGGGGCGTGCGGGGATCCGGCGGCCGTGCCCGAACTGCTCGCTGCGGCCGGGCATCCGGGCGCGGCCGTGCGGCGGGCGGTGGCGGCCGCTCTGGCGGGGATCGTGCCCGCCGGGCACGTCGAGGCGCTCGGGGTGCTCCTCGCGCTGAGCCGGGACGGCGATGCCCGGGTGCGGGACTGGGCGACGCTGGCGCTGGCGGAACTGCCCGACGACACCCCTCTCGTCCGGGAGGGGCTCGCGGAGCGCCTCGGCGACGACGACCCGGAGACGGCGGCCGAGGCGGCGCGCGGGCTGGCGATCCGGCAGGACCCGCGCGCCGTCGACGCGCTCTCGTCGATCCTCGCGGACGGCGCCGCCGACGGCGCGGCCCGTGAGACGGCCCTGGCGGCGCTGGAGCACGTGCGCGAGCCCCGGGTCAGGACCCGTCTGGAGTGGACGACGCCGCGGCGCGGCTGAGCCGTCGGGCGGGCGGCGTCGGACATCCGCCGGAAGAGGGCTGCGCGGTGGGCGGGCGACGTCGGACATCCGCCGGAAGAGGGCTGCGCGGTGGGCGGGCGGCGTCGGACATCCGCCGGAAGAGGGCTGCGCGGTGGGCGGGCGACGTCGGACATCCGCCGGAAGAGGGCTGCGCGGTGGGCGGGCGGCGTCGGACATCCGCCGGAAGAGGGCTGCCCGGTGGGTGGGCGACGTCGGACATCCGCCGGAAGAGGGCTGCGCGGTGGGTGGGCGACGTCGGACATCCGCCGGAAGAGGGCTGCGCGGTGGGCGGGCGACGTCGGACATCCGTCGGAATAGGGCTGTGCGGTGGGCAGTTGGACCGGATCATGCGACGTGATCCGGAACCGTCCGACGGTCTTCATCCTCTGCTGGCGGGACGCTTCAGCCCGTACCGGTTCGATCCGTCGGTCGCGGTCGACGACGGGGCCCTGGGGCTGCTGCTGGAGGCGGCGCGGTGGGCGCCGTCCGCAGGGAACTCCCAGCCGTGGGGCTTCTTCGCGAGCCGGCCGGGCGAGCCGGGGCACGAGCGGGTGGTGCCGCACCTCGCGCCCAGCTCGGCCCGGTGGGCGACGGACGCGGGGCTGCTCGTCGTCACGTCGGCGCGCCGTCACGTCGACGACACGGACCTGCTCTTCTCCGAGTTCGCGGACTACGACCTGGGGCAGGCCGTCGCCCACCTGACCGTGCAGGCGCAGGCGATGGGGTTGGCGGCGCACCAGTTCCGGGCCTTCGATCTGGAGGGGCTCACCAAGGAGCTGGATCCCGCGCCGGGTTGGGCGATCGTCTCGATGGTCGCCGTGGGGAGGGCGGCCGGTGGGCCGCCGGAGGGCCGTGACCGGCGCGGTGTCGCGGATCTGCTGTCGGCGCCCTGGTCGCGGTCGGCGTAGCGCTTCGCCCGGGCGCGGTGCCTCCGGGTGGAGGTGCCGCGCCCGGAAGGGCGCTCCTGGCGGGAGGCGGGCGGGGAGGGTGCGTCGCTCGCCGTCGGTGACCGCCGTGCGGGGCAGCCGCAGGCTCAGGGCGGCGCACAGGGCGTAGGCCGCGAGGACCCAGGGCATGGCGGCCCCGAGGGAGAGGTCGGCGAACCAGGCGGTGCCGATGACGGCGGCTCCGAGGGCGCCGCCGAACTGCTGGGCGGTGGTGAAGACGCCCGAGGCGCCGCCGGCGAGTTCGGCGGGGGCGGCCGAGAGGACGATGCCGACGAGGGGGACGACGAGGAGGCCGAGGCCGGCGCCCGCGACGGCGAGACCGGGGGCCAGCGGCCAGACGCCGGTGTGGACGGGTGCGGCGGCCTCCATGGCGTACCAGACCCAGCCGTAGCCGGCCGCCATGAGGAGGGCGCCCGCGGTGGGGACGTACCGGCCGAGCTTGACCGCGAGCGGTGCGGCGGCGGTGAGGAAGCCGCCGGCGGAGAAGGCGGCCATCAGGACGCGGGCCTGGGTCGGGGTGTAGCCCTGGCCGCCCTGCAGCCAGATCGCGAGGACCAGGAAGAAGCCCTGCATGCCGAAGGCGAAGAGGAGCCGGACGGCGAGGTCGTACGAGAAGGCCGGGACGGTGAAGATCCGCCGGGGCAGCACCGAGCCGCGTACGGCGACCCAGGTCACGGCGGCCGCTCCGGCGGCGAGGAGGGCCCAGCCCCTGCTGACCCTGCTCGGGGTGCCCGCGAGCGCCGCCCGCGCCGACTACCTGGCCTCGAACACCTTCCGCGCCGCGCACGACGCGAAGGTGCGGGAGGGGCTGAAGCAGGGCGGGCTCATGCAGAACCCGGAGCTGATCGTGCCGCTCCAGGAGGTGCGGACGGAGTACCTGGACGCCACCCTGGACCAGGTCCGCACCTCCTACGGGAGCCTGTTCCGCTACGTGTCGGTCGGCCTCGGCCTGGAGCCCCGCGAGCTGCTCGCGCTCCGCGAGCGGCTGGTGCTCGACGCCTGGCGTCCGCCCCGACCCGCACCCGCGCCGGCGCCGGAGGCGGCACCGCGCCCGGCCCCCGCGCCGGAACCCCGGCCGGAGCCGGTGCCGGTGCCCCGGCCCGTGCCCGTCCCGCGACCCGCACCGGCCGCCGTACGGCCCGCGCCGGACGCGCCGCGCCCGGAGCCGCCCGTGGCACCGGAGCCGCGGCCCGCGGCCGTACCGGAACCGGAGGCGCGGCCCGCACCCGCGGACGCGCCGCCGGAACCGCCGCGCCGGCGGCGGCCGCCGCCGGTTCCGGCCGCGCCGCGCGGCGGGGTCGGCTGCGGGGTCTCGATGACGACGGGGACGCCCGAGGGCTCCCGGGCGCCGGTCAGCTCGGCGAGCTGCTCGTCGCTGGACTTGATCTGGGCGGTGCGGGGGCTGATGCCCGCGTTCGACATGAGCCGGCCCATGTCTCGCTTCTGCTCGGGCAGGACCAGGGTGAAGACGCTGCCCGACTCGCCGGCGCGGGCCGTGCGGCCGCCGCGGTGCAGGTAGTCCTTGTGGTCGATCGGCGGGTCCACGTTCACGACCATGTCGAGGTCGTCGACGTGGATGCCGCGCGCCGCCACGTTCGTCGCGACGAGCGTGGTGACCTGGCCGGTCTTGAACTGGTCAAGGGTCCGGTTGCGCTGCGGCTGCGAGCGGCCGCCGTGCAGGCCGGAGGCGCGGACCCCGTTGGCGAGGAGCCGCTTGACCAGCCGGTCCACGGAACGCTTGGTGTCCATGAAGAGGATCGTCCGGCCGTCGCGGGCCGCGATCCGCAGCGTGACGGCCTTCTTGTCGGTCTCGTCGGCCACGTACAGGACGTGGTGCTCCATGGTGGTGACCGCGCCGGCCGACGGGTCGACGGAGTGGACGACCGGGTCGTCGAGGAACATCTTGACCAGCTTGTCGATGTTCCGGTCGAGGGTGGCCGAGAAGAGCAGCCGCTGACCGCCGGGCTCGACCTGCTTCAGGAGCTTCGTGACCTGCGGCAGGAAGCCCATGTCGGCCATCTGGTCGGCCTCGTCCAGGACCGTGATCGCGACCTGGTCGAGCCGGCAGTCGCCCCGCTCGATGAGGTCGTGCAGGCGGCCCGGGGTGGCGATGAGGACCTCGGCGCCGCGCCGCAGCGCGGACGACTGCCGGGAGATCGACATGCCGCCGACGACGGTGGTGAGCCGCAGCCGCAGCGCGCCGGCGTACGGCGTGAGGGCGTCGGTCACCTGCTGGGCGAGCTCGCGGGTGGGCACCAGGACCAGCGCGAGGGGCGCGGTCGGCTCGGCGCGGCGGCCCGCGGTGCGGGCGAGGAGCGCGAGGCCGAAGGCGAGGGTCTTGCCGGAGCCGGTACGCCCCCGGCCGAGCACGTCACGGCCGGCCAGCGAGTTCGGCAGCGTCGCCGCCTGGATCGGGAACGGCTCCGTGACGCCCTGCTCGCCGAGGATCCGCAGCAGGCCCTCGGGCATGTCGAGGTCGGCGAAGGAGGCCACCGCGGGCAGCGCGGGCGTCACCGTCTCCGGCGGCGTGAACTCGGCCGGCGGCGGGGGCGCCGTGGGGCGGCGGCCGCCGCGGGCTCCCCTCGGCTGCGACGTGGACTTCGCCTGCGTGCTGCGGGGGCTGCGCTTGGGGCGTTCGGAGCGGGTCATGCGTGCCTTCCTGGCCGGTGCTCGCGGCACAGCCGGGGCCCGCACCTGCACGGTGCGGGCCCCGGCTGCTCTACCCGGAACACGCGATACGGGCCCCGGCTGTTTCTCCCGGAACACGCGAAACGAGCCCCGGATGTCTCTACCGGAACAATAGTGCGCCTCAGGACCTTCCCGCCCCGCCCACCCGATGCCCGCACGGATCAGACCAGCCCAGACCCGGCCGACGTGGGCGACCTCACAGAGCGGCCGGGGCGGACAGGGGCCCGGACAGGCGGTCCGGACACGCGGTCCGGGCCGGCGGTGCGGACAGGGGCCCGGCCGGGCCGTCCGGCCGGGCCGTCCGGTCGGACGGTGCGGACAGGGCCCGGTCGGACCGTCCGGTCAGGCAGTGCGTACGGCGATCCCGTCCAGCACCATCGACAGGTACTGCCGCGCGATCTCCTCGGGGCTGTGCAGGCCGCCGGGGCGGTACCAGGACGCCGCGACCCACACGGTGTCGCGGACGAACCGGTAGGTGAGCCGGACGTCCAGGTCGGCGCGGAAGACCCCGTCGGCGACGCCGCGCTCCAGCGTCCCGAGCCAGGCCTTCTCGAACCGGCGCTGCGAGTCGGTGAGGTAGTGGAAGCGGGGCTGGTCGGTGAGGTGCCGGGACTCCTTCTGGTAGATGGCGACGGCGGCGCGGTGCCGGTCGATCTCGCGGAAGGACTCGGTGACGAGGGCCTCGATGGTCTCCCGGGGGCCGAGGCCGGCGTCGAGGACGGCGTCGTACCCCTCCCACAGCTCGTTCAGGAAGCCGGAGAGGATCTCGTCGAGCATCGACTCCTTGGAGTCGAAGTGGTAGTAGAGGCTGCCGGCGAGCATCCCGGCGGCGTCCGCGATCTTGCGGACGGTGGTGGCGTTGTACCCCTGGGCGGCGAACACCTCGGCCGCCGTGTCGAGGAGTTCCCGGCGCCGCTCGGGTGCGGCGGCGTTCACCTGCTTCTTCTTCTTGGTCGTCGGCACGTGCCCATTCTGGTCCCACCCGCGCCGGGCGACGACGCCCGGCCGCCGGCCCGGCCGTCCCGGCGCGACTCGACTCGACCGGCCCGGCCCGACTCGACCGTCCCGGCACGGCTCAGTCGTCCCGGTGCGGCGGGCTGTCGTCGTTGCCGCGGCGGATCGTCCGGGTCGGGCGTCCCGGGGTCCAGGTGCGGAGGACGAGCTCCTCGCCGTCGACCCAGGTGCGGACGACCTCGGCCGGCTCCACCCGGAAGAGGTGGAAGGGCTGCGGGGCACCCGCCTCGGCCGCGTACCGCCCGACGGCCTCCGGGTCGGTCACCTCGACCGCGCGCCCGGAGACGCGGACGTCCCCGCCGCCCATGCCGGTGCCGGCGCCCGGGTTGGCGAGCAGCGCGAAGCGGGGGTCGCGGCGCAGGTCGAGGGCCTTGCGGGAGTTCGGCATCATGCCGAGCCAGAGCTCACCGAAGCGGAAGTCGGCCTCGATGCCGCTGAGCCGCGGCGAGCCGTCCTTCCGCACGGTGGCGAGGGCGTGGTGCGTGTACTGGCCGAAGCGCTCCCGCACGGTCGCGGCGAACTCGGGTTCGGCGGCCTCGAAGGCCGACCAGGTGGTTCCGGTTCCGGTGTCTCCCATGCCTCCAGGAAACACCGGATACCCGTCACCTCCTGTCCGGATTACTCCGGGCGCGCGGGAAGTCGCGGGCGGGCGGGAAGCAGCGGCCCGCCGGCGGGCGGGAAGCAGCGGCCCACGGTCCTTGGGAGGCCGCGCCTCAGGGACGTACGGAAAGTCCCGACCCACGGACGTACGGAAAGTCCCGACCCACGGACGTACGGGAGGACGCGACCCGTCGGCGGGCGGGAGGCCGCGCCTCGCGGTCGTACGGAAGGTGTCGACCCGCCGGCGTGTGCGGCGCTCAGGCCGTCGCTGCGCGCTCCGCCTTGCTGCGCTCGACGCAGAACTCGTTGCCCTCGGGGTCCGTGAGGGTCGCCCAGCCGGTGCCGTCCGGGTTCCGGTGGTCCTCGAAGAGGGTCGCGCCGAGGGCGAGCAGCCGCTCGACCTCCTCGTCGCGCGTGCGGTCCTGCGGCTGGAGGTCGAGGTGGACGCGGTTCTTCACCGTCTTCGCCTCGGGGACCTGGATGAAGAGGAGGCCCGCTCCGGCCGACTCGACGAGCACCTCCTCGTCACCGGGCCGGTCGTCGTCGGAGAGCTTGGAGTCGAGGACGCCGGCCCAGAAGGTCGCCAGGGCGTAGGCGTCGGCACAGTCGATGGTCACGTGGCGCACGAGAGAGGTCATGGCCCTCATGATCGGACCCTCCCGCCCCCGCGGGCCAGTGGATTACCACCCGTCGGTCGGCGGCGGCCGGCTGTCCGCCCTCGGTCGCCGCGACGAGGGCGGCGAGCGAGGAGCGAGTGCCCTGGAGGTCGTGGATCCGCTCGTCGACGGCGTCGAGCCGGGCGACCGGCATCGGGCCGAGGCAGGGCTCGATCTCCGCCTCGCTGCCGCAGACGCAGTCCAGGGCCTAGGCGATGCCCCGCGTCGGCAGCCCTGCGCCGGCTCCAGGAGGACGGCGAGGTCCGCCACATCGGCCTGTCCGAGGTGACGGTCGCCTCGGCGGGGAGGTCGCGAAGGAGGTCACCGCGGCGTCGGGCCCATGACCGGACGACGCGTCGGGCTCATGACCGGACGATGCCCTGGGCCCGGGCCGCGGCCAGCCACGCGGGGAAGTCGCCGACGATCCTGTCGTACAACTCCTCGTCCGGCACCCGGTTCGGGTCCTGCCCCGCGTGGAAGAAGCCGGCGTTGTCGACGGGCCGCTTCGCCGGCACGGCCAGCTCGTCGAGCCTGCGCAGGAACTCGAACTGCCGGCTCCCCGGGTCGCCGAAGCCGATGAACTGCCAGAAGATCGGCAACCGGGCCGCCTTGCAGACGTACCGCTCCGCCGCCAGCTTGTTGATCGGCCCGCCGTCGGTCTGGAAGACGACCAGCGCGGGCGCGGTGGAGCCGCTGTCCAGGTAGTGGTCGATGACGGCGTCCATCGCGAGGTGGTAGCTCGTCTTCCCCATGTGCCCGAGCCCGGCGACGATCCGGTCGATGCTCCCCGCGTGGCCGTCGAGCCGGATGTCGGTCTCCGCGTCGACGTCGGTCGAGAAGAAGACCACCGGCACCCGGCCGTCGTCGTCGAAGTGCGCGGACAGGCCGAGCACCCGGTCCGCCAGCGCCTGGACGCTGCCGTTGTTGTAGTACGGCTTCATCGACCCCGAGTAGTCGATCACCAGGTACACGGCGACCCGCTGCCCGCCGATGCCGTGCCGCTGGAGCGACGCCCCCGCCGACTTGTAGAGGCTGACCAGCGCGGGTGCGGTCTCCTCGACCTTCCGCAGGCTCAGTGCCATGGACGCTTCCCCTCCCACTCCTCGATGTCCGCGAGCATGGCGGCGGCCAGGTCGCGCTCGGCCGTGTAGTACCGCTCGGCCCAGGCCAGGGTGAGGCGGGGGAACGCCCACGCCTCGTCGGCCGCAGCGTCCGCCGCATCCGCCTCGGCGCGCCGCCGCATGCCCTCGGCGTACTCCCGGTGCCCGACGAGGACCTCCCGCATCCGCTCGGGTTCGAGGAGGTGGCCGAGCCAGAGCCGCAGCATCGGCCCGTGCTTGAGCACCGGCGGGTCGAGGGGGGCCGCGTTGGCCCAGGCCCGGACGGCGGCGAGACCCTCGCCGGTGATCCGGTAGACGCGTTTGTCTCGCGTGCCCGTCTCCGGGGCGACCAGGCGCGAGGTGGCGTAGCCGGCGTTCTCCAGCCGCTTGAGCTCACCGTAGACCTGGCTGAACGACGGGCTCCAGTAGAAGAGGCCGAGCGACCGGTCCGACCGCTTCTTGACGTCGTAGCCGGACAACTCCCGTCCGAAGGACAGCAGTCCGAGCACCGCCCAGCTCGTCGCCGGCAGCCCCGGCACGGTCTCTTCGTCCGCCACGGACGGCAGTCTACGGCCCTTCCCTCCTCCACCTGTGCCTGCTAGAAGTATTTCGATTAGGCATAGCCGTGCCGACCCTCCCGGGAGAAGCCCCCGTTGAAGTTCTCCATGATCTTCGAAGCACAGCTCGTCGACCCCACCCCCGACAGCGAACACCGCGTCCTCCACGACTGCGTCGAACAGGCCTTCCTCGCCGAGGAGATGGGCTTCGACCGCGTCTGGGCGGTCGAGCACCACCCCCTCACCCGGTACGCGCACATGAGCGCCTCCGAGATCTTCCTGACCTGGGTGGCCGCCCGCACCCGCACCCTCCGCGTCGGCCACGGCGTGGTCATGTGCCTGATCCAGACGGGCACCGTCCCGCAGGACGTCCGCCTGGAGACCATCCGCCAGTGGGGCACCAAGGTCATCCCCCACTTCCGCGAAACGGCGGGACCCGCATGACGGGCCCGTGAGCCGACTTCATCACCCCAACCACCCCTGGTCGGCACGCCCGTTCTGGAATCATGGACGTCCAGCGGGGCAGGGCAGGGGAGTTGGGGGCACGGGTGGGCACGGCGACGGACGCGGCCGAGGAGCAGGCGACCGGAAGAAGGCGGGCGCTGCTCATCGGAGTGGGCCGGACCGAGTTCCTGGAACGCGACGAGGACCTCGCCCGGCGCTACCCGCCGCTCGGCTTCGTCGACCGGGACGTCGAACTCGTCGGCACCGCCCTCGCCGCATCCGGCTACACCGTGGAGGCCCTCCACCCCGGCCACCCGAGCCCGGAGCGGCGGAACACGGGCGTGGGCTCGATCGTGAGCGCCGTGGAGGAGTTCCTCCTCTCCTGCGCGGCCGGCGACACCGCCTTCCTGTACGTCTCCGCCCACGGGGTCACCGTCGGCGAGCGCGAGTACCTCCTCACCTCGGACGCCCGCCCCCGGGCCGACGGCTCCCTGATCGCGCAGACCGTCCTCGAGACCGCGCCCGACGTCCTCCTCGGCACCGTCCCCGAGGGCGTGACGGTCGTCGTCGCCCTCGACACGTGCCGCACCGACCAGCCGCCCACCGCCGCGCCGCCGCGCCTGACCCGCCTGGTGGACTCCTCGTACGAGAACGTGGCGTGGCTCCGCGGCTGCGGCCCCGGGCAGGCCGCCTACGCCGACCCGGAGAAGGGCAGCCACTTCGGCATCGCCCTCTCGGAGGCCCTGTCGCCGCACAGCCCGTCCCGGACGTTCGAGGAGGTCCACGTCTTCGTCCGCGCCCGGATCGACCGGCTCGCCTCCCTCCTCACGGAACCCCCGCCGGCCGTCGAGTTCCAGTGCGCGGAGGAGCTCGCCGCCCGGCTGGTCCTGTGCGACGGCTCCGAGGAGACCGAGCTCTGGACCGAGGCCGTCGACGCCTCCGCCCTCTGGAAGCACACCTCGCAGACCGCCGTCCACGAACGGGTCAAGGAACGCCTCGGCGACCTGGCCCGCGAGGTCGCCAAGAGCCGGCTGGGCACGGACTCGGCCCTCGCCACCCCCTGGAGCGACCCCGCCTACCCGATCCGGGTCATGGAGCGCCTCGGCCACCTCGTCGACGCGGCCGGCCTCGCCGACCACGAACTCCTCTCCCCCGCCGAGACGGCGGCGCTGCTCGCCGCCCCCCTGCTCCACGAAGGCGTCGTCGCCGTCGCCCTGAGCGAACTCGCGGCGCTGCGGCCGGACCGCATCGACCGCAGCGAGGACGGCCGGGGCCGTACCGTCACCACCTCCCACGACCGCCTCGTGTGCGACGCCGCCCGCGACGTCTCACGGGCCCACTCCCAGGTCGCCCAGACCGCCGAGACCCTGCGCAGGCGCCACCTGCCCGCACCGGCCACGGCCGCCGACCACTGGCTCCGGCACCGCTTCATCGCCGACTGGGACCTCCTGTGGGACGGCACGGGCGACTACGCGTCGATCGACCACCTGATCGACCGCGTGGTCACCGCCGTCGCCGCCGCGGGCCCCGGCGAGCCCTCACCGCAGAACCGCGTCCTGATGGACCACCAGATCCGGCAGGTCCTCGCCCACGTCACCGTCGCCCCGGGCAGCAGCCCCCGCATCGACCGCACCGGCGAACTCCGCTGGAGCGAGCACCCGGCCGTGACCGGCAACGCCTGGCGCGCCCGCGACCTCGCCTACCTCGTCTGGCTCGCCTCCCTCCTCGCCGCCGACCCCCGCCGCATGTCCAGCGCCCTCGTCGACCACCTCGGCTCCGCCCACCGCCGCCTGGTCCCCTCCGAGGTCGTCGCGGCCCTCCCCGAGTACCGGCTGCACGCCCCGAACAACGCCGAAGGCGCGCGCGACCTCGCCGTCAACTTCCGCTGCCCCCACCCCGCCCTCCACGCCGCCCTGGAAGAACTCGCCGCCACCGCCGACGCCTCCGTCCGCGCCCGCCACAAGGGCTGGAAGGAGGCCCGCACCACCGCCCCCGACCTCCTGCGCGGCATCCCCCGCAAGGTCACCACCGAGTTCCTGGAGCCGCTGGCGCAGCAGTACACCAAGCCCCTGGAGCGCTTCCGCCTCGCCGAGGACGAGATCCGCCCCCTCCTCATGGGCACCCAGCTCTACGGCGACAAGATGCTCGCCGTCCGCGAGCTCTACCAGAACGCCCTCGACGCCTGCCGCCACCGCCAGCTCCGCACCGCGTACGGCCGGAAGATCGGCAAGTACGGGGCGACGGACGCCGGCCGCGAACCGGACATCACCTTCGTCCAGGGCTACGACGACGGCCGCCCCTACATCGAGTGCCGCGACACCGGCACCGGCATGAGCCGCAAGAAGCTCACCTCCATGTTCGCCCGCGCCGGCAAGCGCTACGAACAGGACCCCGACTTCGTCCAGGAGCGCCGCAACTGGCGCCGCGCCGGCATCGAACCCGTGCCCTTCAACAGCCGCTTCGGCATCGGCGTCTTCAGCTACTTCATGCTCGCCGAGGAAGTCGTCGTCACCACCGCCCCCGTCGACCCCCACGGCAACCCCTCCCGCACCGAAGCCCCCCTCCAGGCCACCATCCAGTCCGGCTCGGGCCTCCTCGAGATCGTCCCGACCTCCCAAGCCCCCGAACGCGGCGGCACCACCATCCGCCTCTACCTCAACGCCGACGGCGAACCCACCCCCTCGCTCGTCAAGACCCTGCGCGGCCTGCTGTGGGTGAGCGACCACCGGGTGACGGCGGTGGAGCTGGACCGGGACGGCGGGACGATCCGGTCGGAGGAGTGGCAGCCGGGCCGTCTCCAGGCCTCGGAACACTGGCCCGCGGCACCCGCCCGCGCCGGGGACGACGCATGGATCGTCCAGGGCCCCGGGCAGCTGCTGCTCGACGGGGTCGTGGTCAAGAACGCGCCCGAAGTGAAGGGCTACGTCTTCAACCTTCGTGAGCGGGATCAGCCGGTACCCACCGTCGACCGCAACGAGCTCCTCCGCTACGACAGGGAAGGGGTGACGCGCCGGGTCCTGGCCGGCGTGCCCGAGGCGGTCGCTTCGTTCGAGGAGGTGTCGCTGCGATGGCTGTGGGAACTCGCTCTCAAGGAACCCAAGTTGGCGGTGAGGGTCTTCGACGCACTCGTCGGCGAGTCGGTGGGATTCCTGCACCCCACGCACGAGGAACGCAGCCTGGCCTCCTCGACCTTCCGGCTGCGCGACGTCGGCTGCCTGCCGTCCGACCGCACGGCAATCCACCAGCATCAGCTGATGCGGCCGTTCGGAAGCGATCCCACGTACGAGAGCACCCTGTTCAACCGCTGGCGCAACTCACTGCTGGGCATTCTCGACGGCACTCGGGAACCGTTCGCCCCCCACGGGTACCCGAAGCCTGTCGGTCTCGATGCGCTGCTCTTCGAGCGCGGCGCACCGGACGGCTCCTGGGCCGGGGCGATGAGGGTGGCCGCACGCTCCGGCGAATCCCTCGCGGTGGCCGTGCGCGCCCAGCGGCGCTTCGCCATCGCCGGCGTGGAGGTACCCGAGATCTCGGGCATCGGCGCGCTCAAGGACATGTTCCCCACCGAGGTCATGGCCGACCTCTGCGGGGCTTACCGACCGGCAGCCCCTTCGCCCAGGGTGGGCCAACGCATCCCGCCCCGCTACGCCTCTCTCCTTTCGGTCGCGACAGCCCACCGGATCCCGCTGTCCGAAGCTCTCGCTTCGGTCCGAGACCTCGCGCGGCGCGTGCCGTTGCCGGGCTTGGAGGACATCCCCCTGCTCGCGGAGGACACCCCCAGCGACACCGATGTCATGGCCGCCCTGTTCATGAAGGGGGAGGCGGTCCACTGGCAGGAAGGCGTCGCCCACCCGGTGGACCTTCTGGTGGGTGCGACGTCCGTCGAGCGGCGCAGGCAAGTCGTCGAGCAGATCGACGCCCTGAAGCAGTTGGGTTTCTCGCTGGGTTCCAGGTGCTCGGGCGCGACTCTCACTCATCGCGCCCTGACCGGCGACGAGCGCCGCCTCCTGTCGTTCAACGTGGATGGCGAGGCTCCCTGGCTCAAGGACGACCTGACCGTGTTCGACGTCCTGGAGCGGTCCGCGATCATGAGAATCCCGATGGGCCGAGTGGTCGAGCAGATCAACTCCCTCACCACCGCGACGGGCATCTCGGCCCCTCAGGTCCCCGATACGGTCACCGGCTGGACGGCCCCTTCCTGGGTGTCAGGGCTCCTTCCCTGGCCGGACGAGGAACCCGGTCCCTTCGGACCCTGGCGTGTGACCGCGGCAGGACGGCACAGCTTCTCCCGGGAGGACTCCGCAGCGGCGCACCAGGATCTTCGGCACCTGGATGCCTGCGGTGTCCTCGCGCCGGGCTGTCTCGAACTCGTCGCGGCCCACATGGAGGAGATCGCCAAGAACTCCTTCATCAACCATGTGCTCGACGTCGCCCATCCTTACTCGAAGTACGGAACCGGGCGCTGGAACCTCGACGCCCGCGGTCTCGGGGTGGAACCGCTGGCCCACCTCGCGTCCGTGCTGAAGGGCACCCTGGCCGCCCAGGCCGAACACGCCGCGGCTCTCGACCCGCCCTTCCCCCTGGCGGTCGCCGACGTCCCGGATTCCCTCCGCGCTCTCGGCCCGGACGTCGGGACGCGGTTCCTCTTCGAGCAGGGCTACGGGCACGGGCACAGCATGGCGTTCCGGTCCCACCTGACATGTGGCCAGCTCCTCGCCAACGCCGCCTACAAACCCGACGGCCTCGGCGAGACCGTCCGCATCGCCCAGGCCTTCCTCCCCGCCGGCGGCCCCGCCCTCCCCGGCCCCTTCACCGGCCCCGGCTCCGAGGTTCTGGAGCACTTCGTCCCCGACGACTTCGATCTGGCGGCCTTCGACCCGGGCCTCCTCGGCCCCGGCACCCTCGGCCCCCTCGAACTCGTCCTCGTCGCCGGCCGGTTCGGCTGGACGCTGGGGAAGGCGTACGAGCGGTACGCACCGTTCCGGTGCCTCGGGCTCGACGTGACGGTCGAGGCGCCCATCGGCGAGGAGCGCGAGATCGTGCCGGACTGGCGGGACGTCATCGTGCTGACGGCGCGGCTGACGGGTCGGGCGCCGGCGGTCGAAGGGCTCGTGGACCCCGATCACGTACTGCTCTGCTCGGAGGAGACGGACCTGTCCGAGGAGGAGGTCCTCGAACGGCTCTGCCGGTACCGACGGCTCTTCGAGCTGCTAGTTCCCACCACCACTGGAGGCCCGCGCCCATGAGTTCGACCGTTCCCTACCGCATCACGGACCGGCCGTTGACCTCGCCCGTCACCACGTTCCTGTGGGAGCCGCGGGAAGGAGGGGAGGTGGAGGCCTCGGGCGAGTGCCCCGAGTGCCGGTGTGTGACCAGGCGGGTGTGGAAGGAGGTGCAGTACGTGACGAAGGGACCGGGGTCGTCGCGGGGTCCGGGGGGCGAGGACACCGCGCCGAGGTACGCGCGGTGTGCGTGCGAGACGTGGCACGTGGACCGGCCGGCGGGGGTCGAGAAGGGGTGCGGGGCGTCGTTCTGGGTCGCGCCTCCTCGGGGGAACCGGCCGTGAACGAGTTCACGCCCGCGGAGCTGCGGGACGCCGACGAGCGCGTACTGGCGATGGCGACGCCGCCCGAGCAGCTGAGGGCGGCGCTGCAGCAGGCGGAGGGGTACCGGAACTTCCTGGCCACGCTGACCGGGCTGCTGACGGTCGTCTTCGTGCTGAAGGGGCAGGAGAACCTGAGCAAGATGACCACCGGGCCGCGGTGGTGGGTGATCGGACTGCTCGCGGGGGCGTTCCTGCTGCTCCTGCTCGCCTCGTGGCTGATGGTGACGGCGGTGCACGAGTCGCCGGGCCGAAAGCTGCGGTCGGGCGCGGAGGACCTGCTGCGGTACGAGCGGCGGCGGGCCGGGGCCGTGCGGCGGATGACCGGATGGGCGCGGTGGATGGGCCTCGTGGGGGTCTTGGCGGTGTCGACGGCGTCGCTGCTGACGTGGATCTTTCCCGGGAAGAGCTAGGGGGTTCCCGCGGGCGCGCGTCCGTGCCGGGACGCGCATCGGCGCCCACCCAGTCGTCCGGTCGGGGACATTCGGGGGGCGCCGCGCTCAGTTCCGTACGTCGTTGTACGGGACGTGTGGGGGACGGATCAGACCATCAGGGAACGGTCCGTCGGGCGGATCGGGGCCGGCAGGGAGCTGGCTCCGGTCAGGTAGCGGTCCACGCCACGGGCGGCGGAGCGGCCCTCGGCGATGGCCCAGACGATGAGGGACTGGCCGCGGCCGGCGTCACCGGCGACGAAGACGCCATCGACGTTGGTGGCGAAGTCCGCGTCACGGGCGATGTTACCGCGCTCGTCGAGGTCCAGACCAAACTGGGAGACGAGGCCGTTCTCCACGTCGGTGCCGGTGAAGCCCATCGCGAGCGTGACCAGCTGGGCGGGGATCTTGCGCTCGGTGCCCGGCTTCTGGGTCAGCTTGCCGTCGACGAACTCGACCTCGACGAGGTGGAGGAACTGGACGTTGCCGTCCTCGTCGCCCTCGAAGTGGGTGGTGGAGACGGAGTAGACCCGCTCGCCGCCCTCCTCGTGCGCGGAGGTGACCTTGTACAGCATGGGGAAGGTCGGCCAGGGCTGGCCGGCGTTCCGGTCCTCGCCCGGCTTCGGCATGATCTCCAGCTGCGTGACCGAGGCCGCGCCCTGGCGGTGCGCCGTACCGACGCAGTCCGCGCCGGTGTCGCCGCCGCCGATGACCACGACGTGCTTGCCCTCGGCGGTGATCGGCGGGGCCACGAAGTCGCCCTCGACGACCTTGTTGGCCAGCGGCAGGTACTCCATGGCCTGGTGGATGCCGTTCAGCTCGCGGCCCGGGACGGGCAGGTCGCGGGCGGTGGTGGCACCGGCGGCGATGACCACGGCGTCGAACCGCTTGCGCAGGTCCGTCGACGTCAGGTCGCGGCCGATCTCGATGCCCGTGCGGAACTTGGTGCCCTCCGCGCGCATCTGCTCGATGCGGCGGTTGATGTGCCGCTTCTCCATCTTGAACTCGGGGATGCCGTAGCGCAGCAGGCCGCCGATGCGGTCGGCGCGCTCGTACACGACCACGGTGTGGCCGGCCCGGGTCAGCTGCTGGGCGGCGGCGAGACCCGCCGGGCCCGAGCCGATGACGGCCGCGGTCTTGCCGGACAGGCGCTCGGGCACCTGCGGCTTGACGTCGTTCGCGTCCCAGGCCTTGTCGATGATGGAGACTTCGACGTTCTTGATGGTGACGGCCGGCTGGTTGATGCCGAGCACGCACGCCGACTCGCACGGAGCCGGGCACAGGCGGCCGGTGAACTCCGGGAAGTTGTTGGTGGCGTGCAGGCGCTCCGACGCCGCCGACCAGTCCTCGCGGTAGGCGAAGTCGTTCCACTCGGGGATGAGGTTCCCGAGGGGGCAGCCGTTGTGGCAGAACGGGATGCCGCAGTCCATGCAGCGTCCGGCCTGCTTGCTGATGATCGGCAGCAGCGAACCGGGAACGTAGACCTCGTTCCAGTCCCGGACGCGCTCGCTCACCGGTCGGGTCTGGGCGACTTCACGCCCGGTGGTCAGGAAGCCCTTGGGGTCAGCCATGGGACGCAGCCTCCATCATCTTCTCGGTGGTCTCGGTCTCGGAGAGACCGGCGAGCTCAGCGGCGTCCTTGGCGGCGAGCACTGCCTTGTACGTGGTGGGGATGATCTTGCTGAACCGGGCCGCCGCGGCGTCCCAGTCGGCGAGGAGCTTCTCCGCGACCGTCGAGCCGGTCTCCTCCTGGTGGCGGCGCACGACATCGTGCAGCCAGTCCTTGTCGGCGTCCGAAAGGGTCTCGATCGCGCCCAGGTTGCCGGAGTTGACGTTGTCCCGGTCGAGGTCGACGACGTAGGCGACACCGCCCGACATGCCGGCAGCGAAGTTGCGTCCGGTCTCGCCGAGGACGACCGCCGTACCGCCGGTCATGTACTCGCAGCCGTGGTCGCCCACGCCCTCCGAGACGACCAGGGCGCCGGAGTTGCGGACGCAGAAGCGCTCGCCGGTGCGGCCGCGCAGGAACAGCTCGCCGCCGGTCGCGCCGTAGCCGATGGTGTTGCCCGCGATGGTCGAGTACTCGGCCAGGTGGTCCGCGCCGCGGTCCGGGCGGACGACCACGCGGCCGCCGGAGAGGCCCTTGCCGACGTAGTCGTTGGCGTCGCCCTCCAGGCGGAGGGTCACACCGCTCGGCAGGAAGGCGCCGAAGGACTGGCCGGCGGAGCCGGTGAAGGTGATGTCGATGGTGTCGGCGGGCAGGCCCGCGCCACCGAACTTCTTCGTGACGTGGTGGCCGAGCATCGTGCCGACGGTCCGGTTGATGTTCCGGATCGCGACCTGGGCGCGGACCGGCTGCGCCTCCTCGGCGGAGGGGGCGTTCAGGGCCTCGGCGGCGAGCTGGATCAGCTCGTTGTCGAGGGCCTTCTCCAGACCGTGGTCCTGCTCGATCAGGGCGTGGCGGACCGCGCCCTCGGGCAGCTCCGGCACGTGGAAGAGCGGCTCCAGGTCGAGACCCTGCGCCTTCCAGTGGGTGACGGCGCGGCTGGTGTCGAGCAGCTCGGCGTGGCCGACGGCCTCCTCGATCGTGCGGAAGCCCAGCTCGGCGAGGATCTCGCGGACCTCCTCGGCGATGAACTCGAAGAAGTTGACGACGTACTCGGCCTTGCCGGAGAACCGGTCGCGGAGCGCAGGGTTCTGGGTGGCGATGCCGACCGGGCAGGTGTCCAGGTGGCAGACGCGCATCATGACGCAGCCGGAGACGACGAGCGGCGCGGTCGCGAAACCGAACTCCTCGGCGCCGAGCAGCGCGGCGATGACGACGTCGCGGCCGGTCTTGAGCTGGCCGTCGGTCTGGACGACGATCCGGTCGCGCAGGCCGTTGAGCAGCAGGGTCTGCTGGGTCTCTGCGAGGCCGAGCTCCCAGGGGCCGCCCGCGTGCTTCAGCGAGGTCAGCGGGGAGGCGCCCGTTCCGCCGTCGTGGCCGGAGATGAGGACGACGTCCGCGTGGGCCTTGGAGACACCGGCGGCGACCGTGCCGACGCCGACCTCGGAGACCAGCTTCACGTGGATGCGGGCGACCGGGTTGGCGTTCTTGAGGTCGTGGATCAGCTGAGCCAGGTCCTCGATGGAGTAGATGTCGTGGTGCGGCGGCGGCGAGATGAGGCCGACGCCGGGCGTCGAGTGACGCGTCTTGGCGACCCACGGGTAGACCTTGTGGCCGGGCAGCTGGCCGCCCTCGCCGGGCTTGGCGCCCTGGGCCATCTTGATCTGGATGTCGTCGGCGTTGACGAGGTACTCGCTGGTGACGCCGAAGCGGCCGGAGGCGACCTGCTTGATGGAGGAGCGGCGCGCCGGGTCGTACAGGCGGTCCGGGTCCTCGCCGCCCTCACCGGTGTTGGACTTGGCGCCCAGCTGGTTCATGGCGATGGCGAGGGTCTCGTGCGCCTCGCGGGAGATGGAGCCGTACGACATGGCGCCCGTCGAGAACCGCTTGACGATCTCGCTGACCGGCTCGACCTCGTCGATCGAGATCGCCTCGCGGTCCGAGGAGAAGCCGAAGAGGCCGCGGAGCGTCATGAGGCGCTCGGACTGCTCGTTCACCCGGTCCGTGTACTTCTTGAAGATGTCGTACCGCTTGTTGCGCGTGGCGTGCTGCAGGCGGAAGACGGTCTCCGGGTCGAACAGGTGCGGCTCGCCCTCGCGGCGCCACTGGTACTCGCCGCCGATCTCCAGGGCGCGGTGCGCCGAGGGGACGCCGGAGGCGGGGTACGCCTTGGCGTGGCGGGCGGCGACCTCCTTGGCGACGACGTCGAGACCGGCGCCGCCGATCTTGGTGGCCGTGCCGTTGAAGTAGGTGGCGACGAACTCGGCGTCGAGGCCGACGGCCTCGAAGACCTGGGCGCCGCGGTAGGAGGCGACGGTCGAGATGCCCATCTTGGACATGACCTTGAGGACGCCCTTGCCGAGCGCGTAGATCAGGTTCCGGATGGCCTGCTCGGGCTCCAGGCCCTCGATGAAGGTGCCGGCGCGGACCAGGTCCTCGACGGACTCCATGGCGAGGTACGGGTTGACCGCCGCGGCGCCGTAGCCGATGAGCAGGGCGACGTGGTGGACCTCGCGGACGTCACCGGCCTCGACCAGCAGACCCACCTTGGTGCGCTGCTTGGTGCGGATGAGGTGGTGGTGGACGGCCGCGGTGAGCAGCAGCGAGGGGATCGGCGCGTGCTCGGCGTCGGAGTGCCGGTCGGAGAGCACGATCAGGCGGGCGCCGCCCTCGATCGCGGTGTCGGCCTCGGCGCAGATCGCGTCGATGCGGGCGGCGAGGGACTCGCCGCCGCCGGAGACCCGGTAGAGGCCGGAGAGGGTCGCGGCCTTCATGCCGGGCATGTCACCGTCGGCGTTGATGTGGACGAGCTTGGCCAGCTCGTCGTTGTCGATCACCGGGAAGGGCAGGGTGACGCTGCGACACGACACGGAGGTCGGTTCGAGCAGGTTGCCCTGGGGGCCGAGCGAGGAGCGCAGGCTCGTCACGAGCTCCTCGCGGATGGCGTCCAGCGGCGGGTTGGTGACCTGCGCGAAGAGCTGGGTGAAGTAGTCGAAGAGCAGCCGCGGGCGGGCGGACAGGGCCGCGATCGGCGAGTCCGTGCCCATGGAGCCGAGGGGCTCGCCGCCGGTGTTGGCCATCGGGGCGAGGATGACGCGGAGCTCTTCCTCGGTGTAGCCGAAGGTCTGCTGGCGACGGGTGACCGAGGCGTGGGTGTGCACGATGTGCTCGCGCTCGGGAAGGTCGGAGAGCTCGATCTCCCCGGTCTCCAGCCACTCCGCGTACGGGTGCTCGGCGGCGAGACCGGCCTTGATCTCGTCGTCCTCGATGATCCGGTGCTCGGCGGTGTCGACGAGGAACATCTTGCCGGGCTGGAGGCGGCCCTTGCGGACGACCTTGGCGGGGTCGATGTCGAGGACGCCGACCTCGGAGGAGAGGACGACGAGGCCCTCGTCGGTGACCCAGTAGCGGCCGGGGCGCAGACCGTTGCGGTCGAGGACCGCGCCGACCTGGACGCCGTCGGTGAAGGTGACGCAGGCCGGGCCGTCCCAGGGCTCCATCATCGTGGAGTGGTACTGGTAGAAGGCGCGGCGGGCCGGGTCCATGGTCTCGTGGTTCTCCCACGCCTCCGGGACCATCATGAGGACCGCGTGCGGCAGGGAGCGGCCGCCGAGGTGGAGCAGCTCCAGGACCTCGTCGAAGGAGGCCGAGTCGGAGGCGTCCGGGGTGCAGATCGGGAAGATCCGGTCGAGCGAGCCCTCGCCGAAGACGGTGGAGTCGAGCTGGGCCTCGCGGGCGGTCATCCAGTTCCGGTTGCCCTTGACGGTGTTGATCTCACCGTTGTGGGCGACGAAGCGGTACGGGTGGGCCAGCGGCCAGCTCGGGAAGGTGTTGGTGGAGAACCGGGAGTGGACCAGGGCCACGGCGGTGGCGCAGCGGCGGTCCGACAGGTCCGGGAAGAAGGGCTCCAGCTGACCGGTGGTCAGCATGCCCTTGTAGACGATCGTGCGGGCGGAGAGCGACGGGAAGTAGGTCGCTGCCTCGCGCTCGGCGCGCTTGCGCAGCACGAACGCCTTGCGGTCCAGCGCGATGCCCGTGTTCTCGCCGTCGGCGACGAAGACCTGGCGGAAGACCGGCATGGTGGAGCGGGCGGAGGCGCCGAGCAGCTCGGGGGCGACGGGGACCTCGCGCCAGCCGAGGACGGTGAGGCCCTCTTCGGCGGCGATGGCCTCGATCTTCGAGACGGTCTCGTCCGTGCCGTCCTCGGGGAGGAAGGCGATGCCGACGGCGTAGGCGCCGGCCTCGGGGAGCTCGAATCCGGCGACCTCGCGCAGGAAGGCGTCCGGGACCTGGAAAAGGATGCCGGCGCCGTCTCCGGAGTCGGGCTCGGAGCCGGTGGCGCCGCGGTGCTCGAGGTTGCGCAGTACGGTCAGCGCCTGCTCGACCAGCGCGTGGCTGGCTACACCGGTGAGGGTGGCCACGAACCCGACACCACAGGCGTCGTGTTCGTTACGGGGGTCGTACATCCCCTGCGGAGCGGGGCGACCGTCCATGGGCGACCAGGCGTCGGAACGCATCGGCTCTCCCGTCGTCGTCGTGGCATATGCAGATGCCGAGGGACGACGTTGGCCCTCCGCGAAATTTCGTGCAGGTTACATGATGGCTGGCTTCTCGCGAAGTGGATAGCTCATTCCAGCATGCGGACACCGCCGATACGGAGCGGTGGTGTGGGTTCACCTGTGGGGTGCGGGAACAGGGACTGCCCCGCGGGGGACGGATCGAAGGATTCGGAGGATCTCCGGATCTCCGGCGGTCCGTCGCTGCGCGGGCATCGTCGCCCGCCTGAGGGGGGCTCCATTGCCCCGTGACGCTCATGCCTCATTCCCGTTGGTCACGAGTTCGAAACCGCCGGGTAACCGGCTACATATGTGGCGTCCCGCATAGTGTCTCATCGCGACGGAGGATCGGACCAGGGAGATACGTCACAGCCGATCCATGGCTTGTGTCCCGAAAAGTCGCCCCGAAAAGACCGAAAGGCCCCTTGAGGGGGCCTCCAGGCCTTCTGTACGGCTACGGAATCCGTTCCGCGGCGGACACGGGATCCGCCCGGACAGGGAATCCGCACGGGCGCGGAATCCGCGTGGTCGCGAGATCCGCACGGGCGCGGGCGTACGGGGCTACAGCGCCGCCCCGAAGAGCATGCCGAGCCCGTACGTGACGGCCGCGGCGGCGCCACCCAGGACGAGCTGGCGCATCCCGCTGAACAGCCAGCCGCGGGCGGTCACCCGCGCCACCAGGGCGCCGCAGGCGAAGAGGCCCAGGAGCGCGAGCAGCACCGCCGGCCACAGCGCGGTCGCGCCGAGCAGGTACGGCAGGACGGGGAGCAGCGCGCCGAGCGCGAAGGAGCCGAAGGACGAGACGGCGGCGACCACCGGCGACGGCAGGTCGTCCGGGTCGATGCCGAGCTCCTCGCGGGCGTGGATCTCCAGCGCCTGCTCGGGGTCCCTCGACAGCTGCATCGCGACCTCGCGGGCGAGCGCGGGCTCGACGCCGCGGGAGACGTAGAGCGCGGCGAGCTCCTCCATCTCGTCGACCGGGTGCTTGCGCAACTGGCGGCGCTCGACGTCCAGTTCGGCCTGGACGAGCTCGCGCTGCGAGGCGACGGAGGTGTACTCGCCGGCGGCCATCGAGAAGGCGCCGGCCGCGAGTCCGGCGAGGCCGGTGATGACGACGGTCTGCGAGGAGACCGAGCCGCCCGCGACACCGGTCATCAGGGCGAGGTTGGAGACGAGTCCGTCCATCGCGCCGAACACCGCCGGCCGCAGCCAACCACCGTTCACGTCACGGTGGGTGTGGTTGTCGCGGTGGGCCTCGTGCAGCGGTGCCTGAACTTCGATGATGGACATGGCTCTCCCCTCGTTCTTGCGGGCCGGGATGCACCCGCCGCCCCCAGCACCCTCGAAAATACGCGCGATGTAAGGGGTCCGCTAGCAAGGCAGGCCGTACTTACTAAGGCCCCCCTCACTGGGTGAACCGCGTTCCTCACCGGGTGAACCGCGTTCTGGCGGGGTGTCAGCCGGGTGACAGAGACGTTTCTTCGGCGAGTTCGCGGCCCGCGGTGGCACAGATCCAGGCATCGGGGCGCCGACCGCGCGCCCCCACCCGAGGAAGGCCGCGAGATGGTGACCACCACGGCAAGCGACACGCGCGAACGGGCGAGGGGGGCGCTCCTCGGCCTCGCCGTCGGCGACGCTCTCGGCGCGCCCGCCGAGAACATGCGGCCCTCCGAGATCCGCCGCCGCTGGGGCCGCATCGAAGGCTTCGTCACGGACAGCCCGGCCGGCACCGACGACACCGAGTACGCCATCTTCTCCGCCCTCCTCCTCGCCCGCCACGGCTCCGCCCTCACCGTCCACCACGTCGAACGGGCCTGGCACCACTGGATCGCCGACCTCGACGAAGGCCCCTTCCGCGGTGCGGGCTTCTCCGAACGCGGCACCCTGGAGAACCTCCGCCGCGGCCTCGCCGCACCCATCTCCGCCCAGCACCGCCACGCCTGGAGCGACGGACTCGCCATGCGCGCCGCCCCGTTCGGCGTCTTCGCCGCCGGGCGGCCCGCGGAAGCCGCCCGCCTCGTCGCCATCGACGGCAGCGTCAGCCACGACGGCGAAGGCATCTACGGCGGCCAGGCCGTCGCGGCCGGCGTCGCCGCGGCGATGGGCGGCGCGGGCGTCACGTCCGTGATCGCAGCGGCCCTCTCCGCCGTCCCCATGGACTCCTGGACCGCCCGCTCCCTGCGCCGCGCGGTCGTCGCCGCCCAGCGCGTCCAGCCCGACCCGCTCACCCGCGAACGCCAGGTCCGCTCCGCCGTCGTCATCGGCGGCTACCCCTGGACGGACCTCGCCCCCGAAGCCGTCGGCCTCGCCTTCGGCGCCTTCGCCGCCGCTCGCGGCGACTTCCGCACGGCGGTCCTGACGGCGGTCAACATGGGCCGCGACGCCGACACCACGGCGGCCGTGGCCGGCGCCCTCGCGGGCGCCTCCGGCGGCCTGAGCTCCATCCCGGACGACTGGGCCTCCGCCATCGCCCCCGTCACCGGCAGCTGCCTCCCCTCCATGCGCGGCTACCACGTCCTCGACATCGCCGACCTCCTCACCCCGGAAGCAGACCCCCGATGAGCGCCGACCTCACCACAACCACCCCAACCACTCCCGCCACCTCCGAAGTCGACGCCGGTGCCCCGGCCGCCGCCCCGGCCGCCGCTTCCGGCGCCGACACCTCGGCCGCCCCCACCTCACCCCTCACCGCTACCGCCACCTCCACCTCGCCCGCCACCCTGGCCACCGCCCCCGGGGCAGGCGCTCCGGCCGCCCCCGCCGCCTGGTCTGCCGCCCCGGCCGCCGGCGCCGGCGCGTCGGCCGCCCCCGCCTCGACCATGGCCGCCCCCGCTGTGGGCAGCCGTCCCGCAGGGCGTGGGGGTCCCCCCTCTGGGGGAGGGTGGGCACAGCACCCGATGCCGGACCCCGGCCCCCTGTTCGACGCCCCGCAGGGGTCACCGCCGGCGACGCCCGTACGGGGCACCGGGTCGTGGGGCGGCGCGCGGGAGGCCACGCGGGATGCGGAGGCCGGTCGGCGCGCCGCCCGCGACGCGGTCGAGGGCCTCCTCCTGGGGATCGCCGCGGGCGACGCCGCGGGATGGCCCGCCGCACGCCACCGCGCCGCACGCATGCCGGAGTGGACCCGCCGTCTCACCCGTGAACTCGACACCTTCGCGGAGCAGAACGCGACGACGACCCTGCCCGTCCCCATCGCCCTCAACCAGCCGCCCGAGCCGCTCCGCCTCGGCCCGTCGGACGACGCCGAGTGGGCGGTGTTCACGGCGGAGGCGGTCCTGGCCTCCGCGGGCCCGGTGTTCGCGGGCCTCCCCCCGGAGCGCCGGCTGCGGGCCGCCGTCGACCTGGCGTGGAACGCCCTCGCGGGCCAGGTCGCGGCCGCGGCGGACCGGGCGCCCGAGGTGGAGTCGGCCGTACTCCCCCTGCGCGCCCGGATCTCGGTCCGCGCGGGTCTCGGGAACCTGGCCACCGGTCTGCGCCCGCCCGCGACGGGCCACGACAACCCGCACTTCTTCGACGACGCGGCCTGCGTCCGGGCCGCGGTCCTCGCGGTCGTGCACCCCGGCGACCCGCACGCGGCCGCCGAACTCGCCGAGTTCGACGCCCGGTACACGCAGGACGGCGACGGCGTGCACGGGGCGCGCGCGACGGCGGCGGCGGTCGCGGCGGCACTGGGCGGGGCGACGGTCGAGGAGGCCGTCGAGGCGGCGCTGGCCGAACTCCCGCCGGTCACCGAGATCGGCCGCAACGCCCGGCACGCGGTGAAGCTGGCCAGGACCGCCGGTTCGGCGTTCGAGCTGGTCCCGCTCCTGGAGCACCAGATCGTGGACCACGTGTACAGCTACGGCATCGCGGCCGCCGAGACGGTGCCGGTCGCCCTGGCCCTCGCGACCGCCGCCCGGGGCGAGATGGCGGCGGCGGTTCCGGCCGCCGCGTGCCTCTCCCGGGTCGCCGACTCGGCGCCGGCGCTCGCGGGGGCGCTCACCGGGGCGCTGGGCGGCGGGCGTTCGGTGCCGTCGAGCTGGCGGGACGCGTGCCGGACGCTGGCGGGCTGTGCGCTGCCCCGGCTCGCAGGGACGGATCTGGTGGAACTCGCCGGGCTGCTCGGAGCCACGGAACCGGCCGCCCCAGGTGGACAATTCCGACATGACACCCACACAGGACGTGGTCGCACAGAACGCGCCCACACGGGAAGCACCCGCACCGGTCGGCCCCCCTCTGGATGACCGGATCACCGGAAGCCTCGTCGGGGCCGCCGTCGGCGACGCGCTCGGCGGCCCCGTCGAGGGCTACACCCCCGAACAGATCCTGGAGCGGCACGGCGGCCGGGTCACCGGGATCGTCGGCCCCTGGAACGGCGGCGACTGGCGCACCGCCCGCCCCATCGCCCCGTACCACAAGGGCGACGGGCACGTCACCGACGACACCTTGATGACCCACGCGCTGATCCGGGTGTACGAGAAGGTCCGCGGCCACCTGGACGCGTACGCGGTCGCGGACCACCTCGTGCCCGAACTCATGGGCTCCCCCGTCTGGATCCCCGAGCTGGAGGCCGAGGCACTGCCCCTCCAGCGGATCTTCCTCGCCGAGAAGTGGATCGTGACCCGGCTCCACTACGGCCACGTCGATCCGCGCGAGGCCGGCGGCGGCAACGTCGTCAACTGCGGCGCCGCTATGTACATGGCGCCCGTCGGCCTGGTCAACGCCGCCCACCCCGCCGCCGCGTACGCCGAGGCGATCGACCTCACGGGCGCGCACCAGTCCTCGTACGGCAGGGAGGCGGCCGGTGTCTTCGCCGCCGCGGTCGCGGCGGCCTGCGCCCCGGGCGCCACCCCGGCCTCGGTGGTCGGCGCGGCCCTCTCGCTCGCCAAGGACGGAACACGGGCGGCGATCGAGGCGGTCGCCGAAGCCGCCGCCGGACACACGGACTTCGAGTCGGCCCTCGCCCCTCTCCGCCGGGCGGTCGCACCCTTCGACTCGGTCGGCCCCGACTACCGCTCGCCCTCCCTCGGCGCCCGCCGCCCCTCCCGCCTCCACGCCATCGAGGAACTCCCGATCGCCCTGGGCATGCTGCTCGTCGGCGGGGGCGACTTCCGCCGTACGGTGCTCGGCGCCGTCAACTACGGCCGCGACTGCGACTCGATCGCCACGATGGCCGGCGCGATCGTGGGGGCGCTCCACGGCGAGTCCGCCGTCCCCGCCGACTGGGCGAAGCGGGTGGCCGAGGCGAGCCGCCTCGATCTGCACGCCCCCGCGGCGGCCCTCACCGCGGTCGCCCGCGAGGTCTTCGCCCGCGACACCGCGCTGCGCCGGGCCCACGAGTCGGCCTTCGCGACCCTGACGGGCGCCGACCGGTGACCCTGCGCCTGACCTGGGTCCAGCCCGAGGACCTGGTGGGCCACGAGCTGCGGCAGGCGGCGGAGGACGGCCGCGACGCCCGCGCCCTCGCGGCCCGCTGGACGGCCGCGGGCGGGCCGCCCGCCCCGGGGACGGCCGGCGCCTCGGAGACCCCGCGCCCCCACCTCCGCCCGCTGGCGGAGGAACTCCTGGACGCCCTGGCAACCCTTCCCGGCTCCCTGTCGGCCCTGGAACCCACGGCCTTCACCGCCATCACCGCCGCCGCGGGCGGCCCTTCCGAGGCGCGACCGCTCTCCCCCCGGACGAAGCCCACCGACGAGCCCCGCTGCGGTGAGCGCACCGGCGTCGGGGAGCGCCCCGGCGGGGAGGAGCGCACCGGCAGCGAGCGCGCCGGCAGTTACGACGCAGGCGAGTACAGCGCAGGCAGCTACGGCGCAGGCGGGTACGACGCACGCGGTGACGGCGCAAGCGGGGAGCGCACCGGCCTCCTCGACCGGCTGCACGCCGCCTGGCTGGGCCGTGCCGCCGGCTGCCTCCTCGGCAAGCCCGTCGAGAAGCTCCCCCTCCCCGCCATCCGGGCGCTCGCCCGGGCCGCCGGGAACTGGCCGCTCACCACGTGGTTCACCGCCCGCGGCGTCCCCGGGGAGCTGCTCGCGGCCCACCCCTGGAACCGCCGCTCCGCCGCGACCTCGCTCGCCGAGAACATCGACGGGATGCCGGAGGACGACGACCTGAACTACCCGCTGCTGAACCTGCTGCTGCTCCAGCGGTACGGGCGCGACTTCACCACCACCGACGTCGCGCGCCTCTGGCTCGACGAACTGCCCGCCGGCCGCACCTTCACGGCCGAGCGCGTCGCCTACCGCAACCTCCTCGACGGGATCGAACCCCCGCTGACCGCCCTCCACCGCAACCCGTTCCGCGAGTGGATCGGCGCCCAGATCCGGGCCGACGTGCACGGCTGGACGCATCCGGGCGACCCGGTCGCCGCGGCCGCGCAGGCCTACCGGGACGCGGCGCTCACGCACACGGCCAACGGGGTCTACGGCGCCATGTTCGTCGCGGCGACCCTGGCCACGGCGGCGACCGGAACCGCCGACGTCCACCGGGCGCTCGCGAGCGGCCTCGGGGTGGTCCCGCCGTGCTCTCGGCTGGCGGCGGCCGTCCGGCTCGGCATCGCGGCGGCCCGTGCCACGCCCGACTTCGACGCCGTCGTGGACCGCCTGCACGCCGAGCTCGGCGGGTACCACTGGGTGCATGCCGTTCCCAACGCCGCCCTGCTCGCCGCCGCCCTCACCCACGGCGACGGCGACTTCTCGCGCTCGGTCTGCGCGGCGGTGTCGGGCGGTTGGGACACCGATTCCAACGGGGCCACGGCCGGTTCGGTCGCCGGTCTCCTCGCCGGGCACCCCGACCGGCTGCCGGAGCACTGGACCGCTCCCCTCAAGAACCGTCTGGCGACGTCGGTCCCGTCCTTCGACGGCATCGGCTTCGACACGCTGGCCGAACTGACACACACGGAGGCAGTACGCCCATGACCAGCATCGTCGTGCTCGGCAGCACGAACATGGACCTCGTGGCCTATGTGCCGAAGGCCCCGGCCCTCGGCGAGACGGTCACCGGCCGCTCGTTCCGCACGATCCCCGGCGGCAAGGGCGCCAACCAGGCCGTCGCCGCCGCGCGCGCGGGCGCCGAGGTCGCGATGATCGGCGCGGTCGGCGCGGACGACTTCGGGGCGCGGCTCCGAGCCACGCTCGAACACTGCGCGGTGGACACCGATCTGCTGCGCACCGTCGAGGGCCCCTCCGGCACGGCCCACATCGTCGTCGACGACGAGGGCGGCAACGCGATCGTCGTCGTCCCCGGCGCCAACGGCACCGTCGCCTCCCTCACCCACGGCGACGAGGCCCTCATCGGTACCGCCGACACCCTGCTCCTCCAGCTCGAACTCCCCCTCCCCGTCGTCGTCGAGGGCGCCGTCACCGCCCGCCGGCTCGGCGTCCGTACGATCCTCACCCCCGCTCCCGCCCAGCCGCTGCCCCCGGAACTCCTCGCCGCCACCGACCTGTTGGTGCCCAACGAGCACGAGGCCGCCGCCCTCACCGGACTCGACGACCCGCGAGCGGCCGCCCAGGCCCTGCTGCGGTTCGTCCCCGAGGTGGTGATCACCCTGGGCGCGGCCGGCGGCCTGTACGCGGCCCGCGACGCCGAGCCGGTCACCGTCCCCGCCCCCCGGGTCAGGGCGGTGGACACCACGGCGGCCGGCGACACCTTCGTCGGCGCCCTCGCGGTCGCCCTCGGCGAGGGCCGCCCCGCCCCGGAGGCGCTCGCCTGGGCGCAGGCCGCGGCCGCGCTCTCCGTCCAGCGCGAAGGCGCGTCGACCTCGATGCCGTACCGCGTCGAGATCGAGGCGGCCTTCCACTCCCCCGACACCCTGGAGGCCGATTCCGCATGACCGTCCACGCACCGGCCGCCGCGCCGGCGAACCCCGCTCCCTCCGCTCCGGCGCCGCTCCAGGGACTGCGCGTCCTGGACCTCGCCACCCTCTTCGCCGGCCCGCTCGCGGCCATGATGCTCGGCGACTTCGGCGCCGACGTCGTCAAGGTCGAGCACCCCCGCAAGCCCGACCCGTCCCGCGGGCACGGCCCCGCCAAGGACGGCATCGGCCTCTGGTGGAAGGTCCTGGGCCGCAACAAGCGGACGATCACCCTGGACCTGTCGTCGCCCGGCGGTCGTGACACCCTGCTCGCGCTCGCCGCCGACGCGGACGTGATCGTGGAGAACTTCCGCCCCGGCACCCTGGAACGCTGGGGTCTGGGCTGGGAGGAGCTCTCCACCGTCAACCCGCGGCTGGTCCTCGCCCGGGTCACCGGCTTCGGCCAGTTCGGCCCGTACGCCCACCGGCCCGGCTTCGGCACCCTCGCCGAGGCCATGAGCGGCTTCGCCGCCATCACCGGCGAGCCCGAGGGCCCGCCCACCCTGCCTCCCTTCGGCCTGGCCGACTCGATCGCCGCCCTCGCCACCGCGTACGCCGTGATGACCGCGCTCACCGCCAGGACGACGACCGGCCGCGGCCAGGTCGTCGACATGGCGATCATCGAACCGATGCTCTCGGTCATCGGACCCCACCCCCTCTGGTACGACCAACTCGGTTACGTCCAGCCCCGCACCGGCAACCGCTCCCGCAACAACGCCCCGCGCAACACGTACCGGACCGCCGACGGTTCCTGGGTCGCCGTCTCCACCTCCGCCCAGTCGATCGCCGAGCGCGTGCTGCGCCTGGTCGGCCGCCCCGAGCTGATCGACGAGCCGTGGTTCGCCGACGGCACGGGCCGGGCCGCGCACGCGGACGTCCTGGACGAGGCGGTCGGCTCCTGGATCGCCCGCCGCACCCGCGACGAGGCGATGGCGGCCTTCGAGAAGGCGGAGGCGGCCATCGCCCCGGTCTACGACGTCCGGGACGTGGTCGCCGATCCGCAGTACCGGGCCCTCGGCACGGTCACCGAGGTGCAGGACCCCGAACTCGGCCCGATCAAGATGCAGAACGTCCTCTTCCGGCTCTCCGAGACCCCCGGCGCCATCCGCTGGCCCGGCCGCCCCCACGGCGCCGACACCACCGCCGTCCTCACCGAACTCGGCCTCAGCCCCGCCGAGATCGACGACCTCCGCGAGCGGGGAGCGGTATGAGCGGCAGCGTCACCGGAGTCGACGGCCTCGCCCGCGTCCGCACGCCCCTCACCTGGCTGTACGCCCCCGGCGACCGGCCCGGGGTCGTCGCCAAGGCCCTGTCCTCCGGCGCCGACGTCGTCATCGTCGACCTGGAGGACGCGGTCGCCCCGCACCGCAAGGCGTACGCCCTCGACGCCACGGTCGATCTGCTCGCCGACGCCCACCCCGTCCCGGTGCACGTCCGCGTCCACTCCCCGCACGACATCCCCACCCTGGCCCCCCTCCCCGGCCTCTGCGGTCTCCGTGTACCCAAGGTGACACACGCCACTGACATCCACCGGATCGCCGGGCTCGCCCCCGGCCTCCCCCTCTACCCGCTCCTGGAGAACGCCCTCGCCCTGGAGCACGCGTACGCCATCGCCACCGCCCACCCTGCCGTGCGCGGCATCGCGCTCGGCGAGGCCGACCTCCGCGCCGACCTGGGCGTTCGGGAGGACAGCGGCCTCGACTGGCCGCGCGGCCGGGTGGTGGTCGCGGCCCGGGCCGCCGCCCTGCCGCCCCCGGCCCAGTCGGTCCACCCCGACATCGGCGACCTGGACGCCCTGGCCGCGGGCTGTGCCCGGGGCCGTGCCATGGGATTCCTCGGCCGGGCGGCGATCCACCCCCGCCAGCTCCCGGTCATCGAGCGGGCCTACCTGCCCACCGCCGAGGAGGTCGACGCGGCCCGGGAGGTGGTCGCCGCGGCCGCCACCGACCGGGGCGCCCTGGCCCTCCCCGACGGCCGCTTCGTCGACGCGGCGGTGGTGGAGGGCGCCCACCGCGTCCTCGCCCTCGCCTCCCGCACGGCCTGACCTCCGTAAGGCCCGCCCCCGTACGCGAGAGGGCCGCCGGGACCTTTCGGTCCCGGCGCCCCTCTCGGCAGCGGAAGGATCAGCCCTTGGCGGCCGACCCGGCACCGTTGCCGGCACCGGCTTCCTCGTTCTTGTCGGAGTCGGCGACCGGAGCGGCGTCCTCGGGCTCGCCGTCCTCCGGCTCACCCTCCCCGTCCTTCTCGCCCTTCTCGTCGTCCCCGGACTCCCCGGACGCCGCAGACTTCCCGGACTTGCCGTCCTTCTCCGCCGCGCGGGGCTCCACGATCTCCTCGCGTCCCGGCCGCATCCGCGACGAGACCACGATGTAGACCACGGCGAGCAGGAAGACGACGATCGCCGTCCACACGTTCAGCCGCAGACCGAGCACGTGGTGCGCCTCGTCGACGCGCATGTACTCGATCCAGGCGCGGCCGGCGCAGTACGCGGCCACGTACACCGCGAAGGCCCGCCCGTGGCCGAGCTTGAAGCGGCGGTCGGCCCAGATGACGAGGAAGGCGACGCCGACGCACCAGAGCGATTCGTAGAGGAAGGTCGGGTGGTAGAGCCCGGCCTCGCGGTTGGCGCCCTCGGTGATCTTCAGGGCCCAGGGGAGGTCGGTCGGACGGCCGTAGAGCTCCTGGTTGAACCAGTTGCCCCAGCGGCCGATGGCCTGGGCGAAGGCGATGCCGGGGGCGATGGCGTCGGCGTAGGCCGGCAACGGGATGCCCCGGCGGCGGCAGCCGATCCAGGCACCGACGGCGCCGAGCGCGATCGCGCCCCAGATACCGAGGCCGCCCTCCCAGATCTTGAAGGCGTCGACCCAGTTCTCACCCTCGCTGAAGTACAGCTGGTAGTCGGTGATCACGTGGTACAGGCGTCCGCCGACGAGGCCGAAAGGCACCGCCCAGACGGCGATGTCGGCCACGGTGCCGGCAGTGCCGCCCCGGGCGATCCAGCGCTTGTTGCCGTACCAGACGGCGACGAAGACACCGATGATGATGCAGAAGGCATAGCCGCGCAGCGGGATCGGTCCGAGGTGGATCACGCCGGTCGACGGGCTGGGAATGTAGGCAAGGTCCATGGCAGGATCGACGCTACCTTGCCGGGCGGGCGGGACGGCAGCCCACCCGGCAACGTATGGGTAACTAACCCCGGCGGAGGCGGCTCAGCCGGCCGAGGGCGAGGCCGTGCCGGCCTTCTTGCCCTTGTTGGCCTCGGCCACCCACTTCTTCAGGTTCTCCGGGGAGATCTGCTCGTCCCCCTTGGTCGGGAAGATCGATTCGCCGTTGAGGAGGACGGACGGGGTGCCGCGGAAGCCGCCGTTCTGAAAGGCCTCGTTCGACTTCGTGACCCAGCTGTCGTGCGTGCCGTCCTGGACGCAGCTGCGGAAGGTGGGCGTGTCGAGCCCCGGGACCTTCGCCGCCAACTCGATCAGCTTGTCGTTGTTGCCGAAGGCGTCGTCCGTCTCCGGCGGCTGGTTCGTGTAGAGCGTGTCGTGGTACGCGGTGAACTTGCCCGCGTCCTGGGCGCACGCGGCCGCGTTCGCCGCGCGCAGCGAGCCGCTGCCGCCCATGTTCCCGTCGATGAGGGTGGCGAGGTGGTACTCGGCCTTGAGCGCGCCGGAGGCCTCCAGCTCGTGGATGGTGTCCCGCATGACGGTCTCGAACTGGGCGCACGCCGGGCAGCGGAAGTCCTCCCAGATCGCCAGGGTGGACGGGGCGTCCGTCGTGCCCGTGGGGATCGCGGGCTTGTCGCCCTCGATCGATCCGGTCGGCGCGACCACCGGACCGGCCTTGTCGGACCCGCCGCCCTTGTCGCTGTTCGCGGCGATCACGCCGACGACGGCGGCGAGGCCGAGGACCCCGACCACCGCCGCCGACACGATCAGGACGCGCCGCTGCTTCTCGCGGGCCTTGTCGCGCTCGCGCTGCTGCTGGAGGCGCTCCCGCGCGCTCCGGTTACCGTCACCACGGTTCTTCTCGCTCACGCCTCAGGAACGAACCGGGGAGGCGCCTACGTGCCTCCCCGGTCCCGGATCCACCCGAACGGGCTACGAAACGCGGCGGACACCCTCGGCGAGTTCGCCCGCCAGTTCCCTTACGGCGGCCAGCCCGGCGGCCTCGTCGCCGTCGGCGTCGAGGATGCGCTGCACGAAGGCGGAGCCGACGATGACGCCGTCGGCGAAGCCGGCGACCTCCTTGGCCTGGACGGCGTTGGAGACGCCGAGGCCGACGCAGACCGGCAGCCCGGAGGTGGCCCGGGTGCGCCGGACCAGGTCGGCGGCCTGCTCGCCGACGGACTCGCGGGTGCCGGTGACCCCCATGAGCGAGGCGGCGTAGACGAAGCCCGAGCCGACCGACGTGATGGTGGCCAGGCGCTCGTCCTTGCTGCTGGGCGCGACGACGAACACGGTGGCGAGACCGCGCTTGTCGGCGTGCTCTCGCCAGACCGCGGACTCCTGGACCGGCAGGTCGGGCAGGATGCAGCCCGCGCCGCCGGCCGCGGCGAGCTCCTCGGTGAAGCGCTCGATGCCGTACCGGTCGATCGGGTTCCAGTACGTCATGACGAGGACCGGCTTGCCGGTGGCCTCGTGGGCCTCGCGGACCGTCCGCATGACGTCGGCGATCTTGACGCCGCCGCGCAGGGCGATGTCGTCGGCGGTCTGGATGACCGGCCCGTCGAGGACCGGGTCGCTGTGCGGGAGACCGACCTCGACGACGTCGGCGCCGCCGTCGAAGGCCGCCTTGATCGCGGCGATGCCGCCGTCGACCGTCGGGAAGCCCGCCGGCAGGTACGCGATGAGCGCGGCCCGGTTGTCGGCCTTGGCCTTGGCGAGGGTGTCGCTCAGCAGCTGGATGTTCCCGGTCGTCACTTGGAGCCCTCCCCGTCGTACAGCCCGAAGTAGCGGGCGGCCGTGTCCATGTCCTTGTCCCCGCGCCCCGAGAGGTTCACGAGGAGCAGGGCGTCCTTGCCGAGCTCCTTGCCGACCTCCAGGGCCCCCGCGAGGGCGTGCGCCGACTCGATGGCCGGGATGATGCCCTCGGTGCGGGAGAGCAGCCGCAGCGCCTGCATGGCGGCGTCGTCGGTGACGGCGCGGTACTCGCCGCGCCCGCTGTCCTTGAGGTACGCGTGCTCGGGGCCGATGCCCGGGTAGTCGAGGCCGGCCGAGATCGAGTACGGCTCGGTGATCTGGCCCTCCTCGTCCTGGAGGACGTACGAGCGCGAGCCGTGCAGGATGCCGGGCTCGCCGGCGGTGAGGGTGGCCGCGTGCTCGCCGGTCTCGACGCCGTGGCCGGCCGGCTCGCAGCCGATCAGGCGCACACCCGCGTCCGGGACGAAGGCGTGGAAGAGGCCGATGGCGTTGGAGCCGCCGCCGACGCAGGCGATGGCCGCGTCGGGCAGCCGCCCGGCGCGCTCCAGGACCTGGCGGCGGGCCTCGACGCCGATGACCCGGTGGAAGTCGCGGACCATGGCGGGGAAGGGGTGCGGGCCGGCCACGGTGCCGAACAGGTAGTGCGTCCGGTCGACGTTCGCGACCCAGTCCCGGAACGCCTCGTTGATGGCGTCCTTGAGGGTGCGGCTGCCGGACTTCACGGCGACGACCTCGGCGCCGAGGATCCGCATCCGGGCCACGTTCAGGGCCTGGCGCTGGGTGTCGACCTCGCCCATGTAGATGGTGCAGTCGAGGCCGAACAGGGCGCAGGCGGTGGCCGTGGCCACGCCGTGCTGGCCGGCGCCGGTCTCGGCGATGACCCGCGTCTTGCCCATGCGCTTGGTCAGCAGCGCCTGGCCGAGCACGTTGTTGATCTTGTGCGAGCCGGTGTGGTTCAGGTCCTCGCGCTTGAGGAAGATCCGGGCGCCGCCCGCGTGCTCGGCGAACCGGGGCACCTCGGTGAGGGCGCTCGGACGGCCCGTGTAGTTGACCATCAGGTCGTTGAGTTCGCGCGCGAACTCCGGGTCCGCCTTCGCCTTGTCGTACTCGACGGCGACCTCGTCCACGGCGGCGACCAGCGCCTCCGGGATGAACTTGCCGCCGAAGTCGCCGAAGTAGCCCTCGGCGTTGGGGACCTGGCCCTCCAGGTCCGGAATGAAGAACTCGCTGGACATGCGGATGCTCCTCGCGGGGCGGATGCCCCGGGATACGTGTGGTTGGTGGTCACGTTATGCGCGCGCCACGCTCACATACGTCAACACGAACACCTGTCGCCCGACCCGTCGCGGGCGCCACCCCTTGCGGGCGCCGCCGCCCGTTGCGGGCGCCCACAGCCCGTTGTGGGCAATCGTCCGCCAGAGGCGTGGGAGGGGTCCCCCAGGACGGAGTCTGGGGGGACCCCCACGCCCCCAGCGGGACGATTGCCCACACGGGGGGGTGGCAGCAGGCGCAACCCGCCCGAAGCACAGGCGCGGCCCGCACGAGGCGAGGGTGCGGTCAGGGACGACGACGGGTCGGTCAGGCGTCGTGTGTGAAGGTGCGCGGGGCGCGCGGGCGCCATCGCATCCCGTTGACCTGGCCCGGCTCGGAGCCGATGACGTAGCGGACCCGGCGGCCGTGGACACGGCGGGCGGGCGCGCGACAGCCGCGCGGGCGGCAGCCCCTGGCCAGCGGGGCGTGCTTGGAGACGGGGGCCGCGGCGGTACGGAGCCGGCCGCGGCGGCCCGAGGCGTCCGCGGGCACGACCGCACCGCCCGGGGCGGTGCCCAGGGCGGTCGGCGTGGCGCGGACGGGGGTCATGGCGGGGTCAGCTCCGGCCGTGGCGGAGGGCCGGGTGGGCGCCGGCGGCGACCAGGTCGGCGACGGCGGCCTTCGGGTCGCGGCCGGTGACGAGGGACTCTCCGACGAGGACCGCGTCGGCGCCGGCGTTGGCGTAGGCGATGAGGTCGTGCGGGCCGCGGACGCCGGACTCGGCGACCTTGACGATGTGCGCCGGGATCTCGGGGGCGACGCGCTCGAAGGTGGAGCGGTCGACCTGGAGGGTCTTGAGGTTGCGCGCGTTGACGCCGATGATCCGGGCGCCCGCGTCGACGGCGCGCTCGACCTCCTCCTCGTCGTGGACCTCGACCAGCGGGGTCAGCCCGATGGACTCGGCACGCTCGATGAGGGAGACCAGCGCCTCCTGCTCCAGGGCGGCGACGATGAGGAGCGCGAGATCCGCTCCGTACGCCCGGGCCTCCCAGAGCTGGTACGCGGTGACGATGAAGTCCTTGCGCAGGACCGGGATGTCGACCCGGGCGCGGACGGCCTCCAGGTCGGCGAGGGAGCCGCCGAAGCGGCGCTGCTCGGTGAGGACGGAGATGACGGCGGCGCCGCCCGCCTCGTAGTCCGCGGCGAGACCGGCCGGATCGGCGATCGCGGCGAGTGCGCCCTTGGACGGGCTGGAGCGCTTGACCTCGCAGATCACCTTGACGCCGTCGCCGCGCAGTGCGGCGACGCCGTCCTTGGCCTGCGGCGCCTTGGCGGCGCGCTCCTTGAGCTCGTCGAGGGTGACCCGCGCCTGTCGCTCTGCGAGGTCGGCGCGCACGCCTTCGATGATCTCGTCGAGCACACTCACGCGAGGGGCCCCCTTCCGGGACGGTGATGAGGAAACAGGTTCAGCCACTTCGATCCTATCCGCAGGACGGCTCCGGACTCGCATCGGCCGGAGCGGCGTCCCACCTGCTGGGACTCCCGTCGGGGTCCCCGAGTGCCGCTGAAGGGCCTCAGGGGGCCAGTGCGGAGCCGAAGGGAAGGTTCCGGACCAGGGTGAAGAGGGCGAGGACGGCGCCGATCCCCCACCCCCAGACCGGGGAGATCGCGAGGCGCATCGGCACCGCGCGGGTGGCACGAATCAGCCAGACGGCCATGACGACGGCGAAGAGCCCGTAGCCGACGACGGCCAGGGCGTTCGCGCCGAGCGCGGCGGGCAGGTCGCCGGTGACGAAGGCGTGGGCGCTGCGGAGTCCGCCGCACCCGGGGCAGTACAGACCGGTGAAGCGGAGCAGCGGGCAGACGGGGTAGTGCCCGGGTTCGTTGGGGTCGACGGCTCCGACGTACGCGAACGCGGCGGCGACCCCGGCGAGCGTCCCGACCGGCGCGAGCAGCCGCCGCACGAGCGGCCGAGGCCGCGGCACGGCACCCCCCGGCCCTCCCGACCACGCGGGTACGGCACCCCCCGGCGCTCCGGACCACGCGGGCACGGCGGCATCCCCCTGCCCTCCGGGCCACGTCGGTACGGCGCCGTCGGAACCCCCCGACCACGCGGCTGCGCCGTCAGCCGGCCGGCCGCCGGGCCCCGCGGGTACGGCGTCACCCGGACCCCCGTGCCCCTCGGCGGCGGTCGGTGTCGGGGCGGGTGGGGTGGGGGTTCCCGGTGGGGTGGATTCACCCGGTCGGGTGGGGGAAGCGTCGGTCGCGGCTCCGGCCGTCGGGTGCGTGTCCACCCGGTGATTCTCGCCCCTGACGCGCGAGGGCGCAGCCCGGCACGGCCGGACTGCGCCCTCGGGTGCGTCGTGTCGCGTCAGGAACGGGCCAGCGCGGTCGTGGTGGCGGCCTCGCGGGCGGCGGCGACGGCCGCCGACTCCTTCGGCATGCCGAGGCCGGCGGCCTTCATCGCGCCGCCGACGATGCCGCCGAGGAAGATGACGCCCACACCGGCCCAGAAACCGGGCAGGTTGGCGGCCACCATGAAGACGCCGGCGATGCAGAAGCCGATGAAGGAGATGATGACACCGGTCCAGGCGGCCGGGGTGTGTCCGTGGGCGCTGCCCGCCATGAGTTGCTCCTCGTTGCAGTTGCTCGATGGTGAGGTCTCGCGTGCGCGGACACTCGGCGTTCATTGTCCCGCACGGGGGCGCACGAGGATGAATCGGGGGTGCCGGGACGATCACGCGTCGCGGTCGGCCCTCCGGTCAGCCGCCGTGCGTGGGGTCCTCGCCGCGGTCGAGGGCCTTCCACAGGTCCTCGGGCCGGTCGGGGTCGGTGGTGGGTGCCTTGCGTCCGGCGCGCGGGGTTCCGGACCGTTCGTAGCGGCCGCCCATCGCGGGCCAGCTCTTGCCGAAGCGCAGGGCGAAGAGGCCGGCGAGCAGGATGAGGGCGGCGCCGGCGGCGGTCACGTACGGCCAGGCGGTGTGGGTGAGGCCGGCCACGGCGGCGGCGGTGTCGCCGCTGATGCGGGCGGCCTCGGCGTCGAGGGCGGTGCTGTCGGAGGCGCCGAGGACCGCGGCGAGCGCGGCGCCGGCGCCGCTGAGCGCGAGGAGCCCGGCGACGAGGGTGCGGCCGGTGCGGCGGACGGCGAAGACGGCGAAGAGGGCGGCGAGGCCGACGATCGCGAGGGCGGTCGGCACGCCGGTGACGGCGCTGCCGTCGGCTTCGACGGGGACGCTGCCGCCGCCGACGGACGCGGTGCCCTCGGCCCAGATCTGGCCGGCGGAGAGCAGGACGACGGTGGCGCCGAGGGCGCCGAGGAGGAGGGCCGCGGCCAGGCTGCGGCGGCCGCCGGTGGGGACGGCCGCGCGGGCGGCCCGGGGCTGGGGTACGGGTACGGCACTCACGTACCCCACTATCCCCTACGTGCTCAGTTGTCGTTCATCCGGTTGGCGGTGTGGACGGCGCGGAGGACGGCCGCGGCCTTGTTCCGGCACTCGTTGTCCTCGGCGACGGGGTCGGAGTCGGCGACGACACCCGCGCCGGCCTGCACGTACGCGGTGCCGTCGCGGAGCAGGGCGGTGCGGATGGCGATGGCGGTGTCGGCGTCGCCGGCGAAATCGAGATAACCGACACATCCGCCGTACAGGCCGCGCCGGGAGGGTTCGAGCTCCTCGATGATCTGCATCGCGCGGGGCTTGGGGGCTCCGGAGAGCGTGCCGGCGGGGAAGCAGGCGGTGAGGACGTCGAAGGCGGTCCGTCCTTCGGCGACCTTGCCGGTCACGGTGGAGACGATGTGCATGACGTGCGAGTAGCGCTCGATCGACATGAAGTCGACGACCTCGACGGAGCCGGGCGCGCAGACCCGGCCGAGGTCGTTGCGGCCGAGGTCGACGAGCATGAGGTGCTCCGCGCGTTCCTTGGGGTCGGCGAGCAGCTCCTCGGCGAGGTCGTGGTCCTCCTGCGGGGTGGCGCCGCGGTGCCGGGTACCGGCGATGGGGTGGACCATCGCCTGCCCGTCCTCGACCTTGACGAGGGCCTCGGGGCTGGATCCGACGACGTCGAAGCCGTTCTCGAAGCGGAAGAGGTACATGTACGGGGAGGGGTTGGTGGCCCGCAGGACCCGGTAGACGTCGAGCGCGGAGGCGGTGCAGGGGGTCTCGAAGCGCTGCGAGGGCACGACCTGGAAGGCCTCGCCGGCCCGGATGCGCTCCTTGATGTCCTCGACGGCGTCCTGGTAGGCGGGGCCGCCCCAGAGCGCGGAGAACTCGGGGAGTTCGGAGGCGGGGAGGGCGGTGGGGGCGGTGGCGACCGGGCGGGCGAGGTCGGCCTCCATGGCGTCGAGGCGGGCGACGGCGTGCGCGTACGCCTCGTCGACGCCGGTCTCCAGGTCGTTGTGGTTGATCGCGTTGGCGATCAGCAGGACCGAGCCGTCCCAGTGGTCGAGGACCGCGAGGTCGCTGGTGAGGAGCATGGTGAGCTCGGGGAGCTCCAGGTCGTCGCGGGTGGAGTCGCCGATCCGCTCCAGGCGGCGGACGATGTCGTAGCCGAGGTAGCCGACCATGCCGCCGGTGAACGGGGGCATCCCGGTGGAGAGGTCCCGGGGGGTGTGGAGGGCTTCGACGGTGGCGCGCAGGGCGTCGAGGGGGTCGCCGTCCGTGGGGACGCCGACGGGCGGGGTGCCGAGCCAGTGGGCCTCGCCGTCCCGCACCGTCAGGGTGGCGTCGCTGCGCACTCCGATGAAGGAGTAGCGGGACCAGGAGCGGCCGTTCTCCGCGGATTCGAGGAGGAAGGTGCCGGGCCGTTCGGCGGCGAGCTTGCGGTAGAGCCCGACCGGGGTGTCGCCGTCCGCGAGGAGCCTGCGGCTGACGGGGATGACGCGGCGGTCGGCCGCCAGCTTGCGGAACGTCTCGAGATCCATGGCGCCAGACCTTACTGGGATACGGGGAGCACGTCGGTGTCGAAGCAGGTGCGGGTGCCGGTGTGGCAGGCGGCCCCGACCTGGTCGACCTTGACGAGGACGGTGTCGGCGTCGCAGTCGAGGGCGACGGCCTTGACGTGCTGGACGTGGCCGGAGGTGTCGCCCTTGACCCAGTACTCCTGGCGGCTGCGGGACCAGTAGGTGGCGCGGCCGGTGGTGAGGGTGCGGTGCAGGGCCTCGTCGTCCATCCAGCCGAGCATCAGCACCTCGCCGGTGTCGTACTGCTGGGCGATGGCGGGGACGAGCCCGTCGGGGCTGCGCTTGAGCCGGGCGGAGACGGCCGGGTCGAGATTGCTGCTCATGGCGTCATTGTGCCGTGGTCCGGGACGGTGTCCGGCCGGGCGTCCACTGGGCGGACCGGTCGTCCCGGCCGTACGCTGGCGGGCATGTCGACCCATGCGAAACGTGAACGGCTTCTGCTCGCCGATCTGTTGGAGGCGGCGGGCCCGGACGCCCCGACGCTCTGCGAGGGCTGGCGGACCCGGGACCTCGCCGCCCATGTGGTGGTGCGCGAGCGGCGGCCCGACGCGGCGGCCGGTTCCCTCGTGCCGGCGCTGCGGGAGCGGCAGGAGCGGGTGCAGGCGGAGTTCGCCGACAAGCCGTACGAGGAGCTGATCCAGCTCATCCGCACGGGACCGCCGCGGTTCTCGCCGTTCACCATCAAGCAGGTGGACGAGGGGGCGAACGTCGTCGAGTTCTACGTGCACGCGGAGGACGTGCGCCGTGCGCAGCCCGACTGGTCGGCGCGCGAGCTGGACCCGGTCTTCGCGGACGCCCTCTGGTCCCGTCTTGAGCGGATGGCCCGGCTGCTCGGCCGCAAGGCCCCGGTGGGTCTGGTGCTGCGCCGTCCGAACGGCCAGACGGCCGTGGCCCACCGCGGCACCCCGGTGGTGACGGCCTCCGGGGAGCCGGGCGAGCTGGTGATGTACCTGTACGGGCGCCAGGACTCGGCGAAGGTGGCCCTGGAGGGCGAGCCGGAGGCGATCGAGCGGCTGCGGGAGACGAAGCAGCTGGGGATCTGATCCGAGCGGGCCGCTTCGGCGGGGCCGAGCCGCTTCGGCGGTTCAGCCCTGCTTCGGCGGGGCGGAGCCACCTCGGCAGTTCGGCGCCGCTTCGGCGGGGCGGGGTTGCTCCGGCGGGCCGGGCTGCTTCGGCAGTTCGGCGCCGCGGAGGGCCGGGACCAGGAGGGCGTACGCGCCGGACAGGGCGCAGACCGCCGCGCTGACGACGAAGACCGGGCCGGGGCCCCAGAGGCCGACGGCCGCGCCGGTGACCGGGAAGCTCAGCGGGGCGATGCCGAGGCTGCCGAGGCTGGAGACGGCGCTCACCCGGCCGAGGTAGGCGGGGTCGCACTCGGTCTGGACGAGGGCGTTGCACAGGGCTCCGGAGAGTCCGGCGAGCAGGCCGATGGAGACCGCGACGAGGCCGGCGAGGGCCAGCTGGGGAACGTGGGCGAGGGCGCCGATCGAGACGGCTCCGAGCACCATGGTCCAGCCCATGACGGTGCCGGCGCGGGGGATGCGGCCCTTGACGGTCAGCAGCAGGGAGGCGCCGGCGGCGCCGACGCCGAAGCCGGCGAGGACCCAGCCGATGCCGGTGGCGTCCCAGCCGCGCTGGTCGGACAGGACTGCGAGGCCGACGTTGAGGGGGCCGACGAAGCCGAGGTCGGCGAGGAGGACGACGATCATCAGCGGGCCGAGCGTCCGGTGGCCGCGGAGGTAGCGCAGGCCGGCGGCGAGGTCGCTCAGGGCGGTGCCGTCGGACGCCCGGTCCTCGTGCGGCAGCGGGCGGAGCCTGAGCGCGCCGAGCAGGGGCAGCGACAGGGCGAAGAGGGTGCCCGCGATGCCGAAGGCTGTGGCGGTGCCGCCGAGGGCGACGGCGAGCCCGCCGAGCGGGGCGCCGAGGACGGCGCCGAGCCGGTGGGCGAGGCCGCGCATGCCCTGGACGCGGGCGAGCTGGTCGTGCTCGGCGATGCGGGGCGGCAGGGCGCCGACGGCGGGGAGGAAGAGGGCGTCGACGACGCCGAAGACGAGGGCGACGGCGGCGAGCGCCCAGAGGCCGGGCGTGGCGAGGAAGAGGGTCGCGGCGAGGCCGAGGACGACCAGGGCGCGGACGGTGTCGGAGGCGATGACGACCCGTCGGGGGCCGAGGCGGTCGGCGATCGCTCCCCCGACGAGCAGGAGCAGGGCGCGGGGCACGGCGGAGACGGCCATGACGAGTCCGGCCTGGGCGGGGGTGCCGTTGCTGACGGCCGTCCAGGCGAGGGCGAGGTGGTAGACGCTGTCGCCGAGGGTGGAGGCCGTGTAGGCGCCGAGCCAGCGCAGGACCTGGGGGCTGCGGTGGGCGGGGCGGGCGGCGGCGGTGGTCGTGGTCGTGGTCGTGGTCATCGTCCCTCAGCCCCGGTAGGGGAAGCCGTGCAGGTGGACGGCGACGTTCTCGCGGCCTTCGGTGTCGCCGGCGTCCTCGGCTGCGCGGGCCCGCTGGTCGTACTTCTTGAGGAGCGCGTCGAGTTCCTCGCCCAGGGCGGCGAGTTCGGCGGCGGTGAGGCGGGGCAGCCACTCGGAGCTGATCGCGGCCGAGCGCCACTCGTCGGACCAGGTGAGCCGCTCGTCGATGAAGCGGCGGTGGAGCGCCGTGCGCTGGTCGTTGATGGTGCGGCCGACGGCGTCGCTCGCGGCGGCCATCTCGGGGTTCCCCCGGACGTCCTCGTCGCGGATGGACAGTCCGTACGAGCTGGGCTGCCACCAGCGTTCGCGGCCGTCGGCGGACTGGGCCTCGGCCTCCTCGATGAGGCCGTGCTCGGCGAGCTTGCGCAGGTGGTAGCTGACGAGGGAGACGGCCTCGTCGACCTGCTCGGCGAGCTGGGACGCGGTGGCCGTGCGGGCCACGAACAGGGCCCGGTAGAGGCGCATGCGCAGGGGGTGCGCGATGGCCTTCAGGGTGCCGAGGTCGTCGATGCGGCGGTTCTCCTGCGAGGTCATGTCCACGACCGTAGATACGAAGGAAAAGTTGCGCAACAAGATTTGCACAAATAATCCTGCGCATTTGGCGAAGAAGAAGGGCCCCCGCGGGGGCCCTTCACAGAAGCGGAACCTCCGGTCAGCGGACCGGGTGGCCCGCCTCCCGCAGCACTTCCTTGACCTGCGAGATCCGCAGATCACCGAAGTGGAAGACGGAGGCCGCGAGCACCGCGTCCGCCCCCGACGCCACGGCCGGCGCGAAGTCGGAGAGCTTTCCGGCGCCGCCGGACGCGATCACCGGCACCGTGACGTGCCGGCGCACCGCCGCGATCATCTCGGTGTCGTAGCCGTCCTTCGTGCCGTCCGCGTCCATCGAGTTGAGCAGGATCTCGCCCGCACCCAGCTCGGCGGCCCGGTGCGCCCACTCGACGGCGTCGAGGCCGGTGCCCTTGCGGCCGCCGTGCGTCGTCACCTCGAAGGAGCCCGAGGCGGTGCGGCGCGCGTCCACGGACAGGACGAGCACCTGGCGGCCGAAGCGCTCCGCGATCTCGCGGATCAGCTCGGGCCGCTCGATGGCGGCGGTGTTGACGCCCACCTTGTCGGCACCCGCCCGCAGCAGCTTGTCGACGTCCTCGGCCGAGCGGACGCCGCCGCCGACCGTGAGCGGGATGAAGACCTGCTCGGCGGTGCGGCGCACCACGTCGTAGGTGGTCTCCCGGTTGCCGGAGGAGGCGGTGATGTCCAGGAAGGTCAGCTCGTCGGCGCCCTCGGCGTCGTACAGCTTGGCCATCTCGACGGGGTCGCCCGCGTCCCGCAGGTTCTGGAAGTTGACGCCCTTGACGACCCGGCCGTTGTCCACGTCCAGGCAGGGGATCACGCGTACGGCGAGACTCATGCGGCATCACTCCTGAAGGCCTCGACCTCGACCTCGACGACCAGGCGGGGGTCGACGAAGCCGGACACGATGATCATCGACGCGGCGGGGCGGACGGCGTCGAACAGCTCCTTGTGGGCGCGGCCGACCTCCTCCACGTCCCGGGCGTGCGTGAGGTACATCCGGGTCCGGACGACGTGCTCCGCGCCCAGGTCCAGCTGCTTCAGCGCCCCGAGGGCCACGTTGAAGGAGTTGACCGCCTGGTCGTACGGGCCGCCGTCGGCGACCTGGCCGTCGACCACCGACGTGCAGCCGGAGACCAGGACAAGACCGTTCGGCAGCTCCACCGCGCGCGAGTAGCCGAACTGCTCCTCCCAGGGAGCGCCGGTGACGACCTTGCGTACGGAATCGGTCATACGGCGGCCACCGCCGCGATGGCCTCTTCGAGCGTGAAGGCCTTGGCGTACAGCGCCTTGCCGACGATCGCGCCCTCGACGCCGAGCGGGACGAGACCGGACAGGGCCCGCAGGTCGTCCAGGGAGGAGACGCCGCCGGAGGCGACGACGGGCTTGTCGGTGGCCGCGCAGACGTTCTTCAGGAGCTCCAGGTTGGGGCCCTGGAGCGTGCCGTCCTTGGCGATGTCGGTGACGACGTACCGCGCGCAGCCCTCGGAGTCCAGGCGGGCCAGCGTCTCGTACAGGTCTCCGCCGTCGCGGGTCCAGCCGCGGCCGCGCAGGGTGGTGCCCCGCACGTCGAGGCCGACGGCGATCTTGTCGCCGAACTCGGCGATGACCTTGGCGACCCACTCGGGGGTCTCCAGGGCGGCGGTGCCGAGGTTGACGCGGGTGCAGCCGGTGGCCAGGGCGGCGGCGAGCGAGGCGTCGTCGCGGATGCCGCCGGACAGCTCGACCTTGATGTCCATGGCCTCGGTGACCTGGCGGACCAGGTCGCGGTTGTCGCCGGTGCCGAAGGCGGCGTCCAGGTCGACCAGGTGGAGCCACTCGGCGCCGGCCCGCTGCCAGGCCAGGGCGGCCTCCAGCGGAGAGCCGTAGGAGGTCTCGCTGCCGGACTCGCCGTGGACGAGCCGGACGGCCTGGCCGTCGCGGACGTCGACGGCGGGGAGGAGTTCGAGAGTGCTCACAGGGTTCCGATCCAGTTGGTGAGGAGCTGGGCTCCGGCGTCGCCGGACTTCTCGGGGTGGAACTGGGTCGCCCACAGGGCGCCGTTCTCCACCGCCGCGACGAAGGGCTCGCCGTGGGTGGCCCAGCTGACCTTGGGGGCGCGGATGTTCTTGTTGCCGACCTCCAGGGTCCACTCGCGCACCGCGTAGGAGTGCACGAAGTAGTACCGGGCGTCGGCGTCGAGGCCGGCGAACAGCTCGCTGTCGGCGGGCGCGTCGACCGTGTTCCAGCCCATGTGGGGGACGACGGGGGCGTTCAACGGCTCGACCGTACCGGGCCACTCGTCGAGGCCCTCGCTCTCCACGCCGTGCTCGATGCCCTGGGCGAAGAGGATCTGCATGCCGACGCAGATGCCCATGACGGGGCGGCCGCCGGAGAGCCTGCGGCCGACGATCCAGTCGCCGCGGGCCTCCCTGAGGCCCGTCATGCAGGCGGAGAAGGCGCCGACGCCGGGAACGAGGAGCCCGTCGGCGTTCATCGCCTTGTCGTAGTCGCGGGTGATCTCGACGTCCGCGCCGACCCGGGCGAGCGCGCGCTCGGCCGAGCGGACGTTGCCGAAGCCGTAGTCGAAGACGACGACCTTCTTCGGGGACGCGGCGCTCATGCCCACACGTCCAGCCGCAGCACGCCGGCGCCGAGGCACATCGCGGCAGCGAGGGCGACGAGCACGATGACGCCCTTGGGCATCTGCTGCTTGACGAAGGAGTAGATGCCGCCGAGCAGGAAGAGCCCGACGACGATGAGGATGGTGGAGAGGCTGTTCACGACTAGAGCGCGCCCTTCGTGGAGGGGAGGATTCCGGCGGCGCGCGGGTCGCGCTCGGCAGCGTAGCGGAGCGCGCGGGCCAGGGCCTTGAACTGGCACTCCACGATGTGGTGGGCGTTGCGGCCGTACGGCACGTGGATGTGCAGCGCGATCTGGGCCTGGGCGACGAAGGACTCGAAGATGTGGCGGGTCATCGTCGTGTCGTACGAACCGATCATCGGCGCCATGTTCTCGGGCTCGGTGTGCACGAGGTAAGGGCGGCCGGAGAGGTCGACGGTCACCTGGGCGAGCGACTCGTCCAGCGGGACGGTGCAGTTGCCGAAGCGGTAGATGCCGACCTTGTCGCCGAGCGCCTGCTTGAAGGCGGCGCCGAGGGCGAGGGCGGTGTCCTCGATGGTGTGGTGCGAGTCGATGTGGAGGTCGCCGTCGGTCTTCACGGTCAGGTCGAACAGACCGTGCCGGCCGAGCTGGTCGAGCATGTGGTCGTAGAAGCCGACCCCGGTCGACACGTCGACCTTCCCGGTGCCGTCGAGGTCGATCTCGACGACGACGGAGGTCTCCTTGGTGGTGCGCTCAACGCGGCCTACGCGGCTCATCGCTCCTGCTCCTTCATCAATTCACGGACCGCGTCGAGGAACGCGTCGTTCTCTTCGGGGGTGCCGGCGGTGACCCGCAGCCATCCCGGTACGCCGTTGTCCCGGACCAGGACGCCCCGGTCGAGGATCCGCTGCCAGGCCGCGTGCGTGTCGGGGAACTTCCCGAACTGCACGAAGTTGGCGTCGGACTCGGTGACCTCGCAGCCGATCGCCCGGAGCTCGGTGACGAGCCGGTCGCGCTCGGCCTTGAGCTGCTCGACGTACCCGAGGAGGGTGTCGGTGTGCTCCAGGGCGGCGAGCGCGGTGGCCTGGGTGACGGCCGAGAGGTGGTACGGGAGGCGGACCAGCTGGACGGCGTCGACCACGGCCGGGTGGGCGGCGAGGTAGCCGAGGCGCAGTCCGGCGGCGCCGAACGCCTTGGACATGGTCCGGGAGACCACCAGGTGGGGGCGGCCCGCCAGGAGCGGCAGCAGCGACTCCCGGTGGCTGAACTCCACGTACGCCTCGTCCACGACGACCATCGAGGGCTTGGCCGCCTGGGCCGCCTCGTACAGGGCGAGGACGGTGGCGGCGTCGACCGCGGTGCCCGTGGGGTTGTTGGGCGAGGTGATGAAGACGACGTCGGGCCGGTGCTCGGCGATCGCCTTCTCGGCCGCCGCCACGTCGATGGTGAAGTCGTCGTCGCGCGGGCCGGAGATCCAGCCGGTGCCGGTGCCGCGGGCGATCAGGGCGTGCATCGAGTACGAGGGCTCGAAGCCGATCGCGGTACGGCCGGGGCCGCCGAAGGTCTGCAGCAGCTGCTGGAGGACCTCGTTGGAGCCGTTGGCCGCCCACACGTTCTCCAGCGCGACCGGGTGGTTCCCGGTGCGGGTGAGGTAGCGGGCGAGCTCGGTGCGCAGCTCGACCGCGTCCCGGTCGGGGTAGCGGTTGAGGCCGCGGGCGGCCTCGGCGACCCGCTCCGCGATCCGGGCCACCAGCGGCTCGGGCAGCGGGTAGGGGTTCTCGTTGGTGTTCAGCTGGACGGGGACGTCGAGCTGGGGCGCACCGTACGGGGACTTGCCCCTGAGTTCGCCGCGGACCGGCAGGTCGTCGATCCGGATGCTGTCGTTCTCGCTCACTTGCCCTCGGGGACCTTCCATCCGAACCGTGCCTTGATCGCGGCGCCGTGGGCCGGCAGGTCCTCGGCCTCGGCGAGGGTCACCACGTGGTGGGCGACGTCGGCGAGCGCGTCGCGCGTGTAGTCCACGATGTGCACGCCGCGCAGGAAGGACTGCACGGAGAGGCCCGAGGAGTGGCAGGCGCAGCCGCCGGTGGGCAGGACGTGGTTGGAGCCGGCGCAGTAGTCGCCGAGCGAGACCGGCGCCCAGGGGCCGACGAAGATCGCGCCCGCGTTGCGGACCCGGTCGGCGACGGCGGCGGCGTCGGCGGTCTGGATCTCCAGGTGCTCGGCGCCGTACGCGTCGACGACCTTGAGGCCGTCGGCGAGGTCGCGGACGAGGACGATCGCGGACTGGCGGCCGGCGAGGGCCGGGACGATCCGGTCGTCGACGTGCTTGGAGGCGGCGACCTGGGTCTTCAGTTCGGCCTCGGTGGCGGAGGCCAGCTCGTCCGAGTCGGTGACGAGGACGGAGGCGGCCATCGGGTCGTGCTCGGCCTGGCTGATGAGGTCGGCGGCGACGTGGACGGGGTCGGCGGTGGAGTCCGCGAGGATCGCGATCTCCGTCGGGCCGGCCTCGGCGTCGATGCCGATGCGGCCCTTGAGGAGGCGCTTGGCGGCGGCCACGTAGATGTTGCCGGGGCCGGTGACCAGGTTGACGGGGGCGCAGCCGGGCTCGTCGGCGGTTCCCTCGGTGCCGTAGGCGAACATGGCGACGGCCTGGGCGCCGCCGGCGGCGTAGACCTCGTCGACGCCGAGCAGGGCGCAGGCGGCCAGGATCGTCGGGTGCGGCAGGCCGCCGAACTCCTTCTGCGGCGGGGAGGCGATGGCGACGCCCTCGACGCCGGCCTCCTGCGCCGGGACGACGTTCATCACGACGGAGGACGGGTAGACGGAGCGGCCGCCCGGCACGTACAGGCCGACGCGCTCGACCGGGATCCACTTCTCGGTGACCGTGCCGCCGGCGACGACCTGGGTGGTGTGGGTGGTGCGGCGCTGCTCGCGGTGGACGAGCCGGGCGCGCCGGATGGACTCCTCGAGGGCGGCGCGGACGGCCGGGTCGAGCTCGTCGAGGGCGCGGGTGATCGCGTCGGCGGGGACGCGGAGGGACGGGACGCGGACGCCGTCGAATTTCTCCCCGTAGTCGATCACCGCTGCCGCGCCATGATGCCGGACGTCCTCGCAGATCGGCCGCACCTTCTCCAGGGCGGCTTCCACGTCGAACTCGGCACGGGGCAGCAGGTCGCGCAGGGCGGAACCCTCGGGCAGGGTCTCACCGCGCAGATCGATTCGAGAGATCACGGGTCAATTCTCGCAGACGGCCCATCGACGCCGGTCGGCCGTATCAACAGCTGATACATGCCAATCACTGACTGATACGCGCCACAGTGGCGTCTTGTCGCCACACCTGACCGTTAGCGTTCAGCCCGTCACACAGCGGGAAGAACGGCTGTACGAATCCACGAAGGACGCCGGCCGGAGTCGGCGGAGTCGTGGGAGCGGATCGTGGAAAGCGAGGGGGCGGCAGTGACCGAGCCGCACGAGGACGAGATGCCGGACGGCCTCACGGGACCGGAGCGGGCCGTGTGGCGGGCGTTCCGGATCGGCAGGACGTGCGATCTCACGGAGGGGATCGCGGAGCGGGACGACCCGTTCAGGGAGCGGGAGTGGGAGTGGGGTGAGGAGCGGAGCGTCCGCGCCGACGTGGTGGCGCTGCTGCTGCTCGCCGGGCCGCCGGCCCGGTCCGGGCGGGTCGCCGCGCTGAAGCTGCGCGGCGTGCGGATCACCGGCGTGCTGAATCTGGCGGGCGGGACGATAGGGCCGTACGTGGAGCTGCACGGCTGCCGCTTCGACGGCGAGGTGGTGCTGCCCGAGGCGCGCTTCGGGACGCTGCGGATGGTGGAGTGCTCGCTGCCGCGCCTGGAGGCGGCGCGGCTGCACACGGAGGGCGACCTCCACCTGCCGCGCTGCCGGGTGCGCCACGGCATACGGCTGACGGACGCCCAGATCGGCACGGACCTGCTGATCAACCAGATCCAGGTGTGGCCGGACCGGCGGGGCCGGGCGATCACCGCGGACGGCATGGTGGTGGCGCAGGACGTCCAGGCGGAGCTGATCGAGACGCACGGCGAGCTGAGCCTGCGCGGGGCGAAGGTCGGCGTGTCGCTCAGCCTGCGCGGCAGCGTGCTGCGCGGGGCGCAGGGCCGCCGCGCCCTGAACGCACCGCAGCTGACCGTGGAGCGCTCGCTCTACCTGAACGCGGCGTGGGTGTACGACGACTCGGGGAGCTACGCCTCCACCTACTCCACGGCCACCCCGCCGTACGGGGTGACGCCCGCCCAGGGCGCCCGGCGCAAGCCGGTGGAGTGCCACGGCGGGGTGCGGCTCGACGACGGCCGGTTCGGTGACGCCGTGGATCTGCACCACGCCCGCTTCGTGCTGAACGGCGCGCGCCGGGAGGAGGTGTCGCTCCGCCGGATCGTCACCCCGGAGCTCCGGTTCAACGGCGAGCGGCCGGAGGAGGGCCGGGTCGTGCTGAACGGCGCCAAGGTCGTCACGCTGATCGACCTGTCGACCAGCTGGCCGGGCCCCGGCGGGCTCGCGATGGGCGGCTTCGCCTACGAGAACCTCGTGCCGTACGGGCCGTTCCCACTGGCCCGGCGCCTGGAGTGGGTCGCGGCGGCGACCCCGGAGTACGCCCCCGAGCCGTACGAGCGGCTCGCGACGGTCCTGCGCAACAGCGGGGAGGACGCCGACGCCCGCGAGGTGCTGCTCGCCAAGCAGCGGCGAAGACGCGAGACCCTCCCCGTCGCCGGAAAGCTGTGGGGGTACGTCCAGGACTGGACGGTGGCGTACGGCTACCGGCCGGGCCGCGCGGCCCTGTGGATGGCGGTGCTCTGGGCGGCGGGCACGGCCGCCTTCTCCCACTACCGCCCGATCGCCCTGAAGGGCGCCGAGGCACCCGAGTGGAACGGCCCGCTGTACGCCCTGGACCTCCTGCTCCCTGTGATCAACCTCGGCCAGGACGGCTACTGGCGCCTGGAGGGCCTCTGGCAGTGGGCGGCGGCGGCGCTCATCCTCCTCGGCTGGATCCTGGCCACGACGGTGGCGGCGGGCGCCACCCGACTGCTGCGCCGCGGCTGACCGACCGGGCCGGACCGGCCGGACCGGGCGGACGGGCAGGCGGGCAGGCGGGCAGGCGGGCAGGCGGGCAGGCGGGCAGGCGGGCGACTGTTGCGCCGCGGTCGACCGGACGGACCGGTGGGCCGGTGGGCCGGTGGGCCGGTGGGCCGGTGGGCCGAGTGCGCTCGGGCGAGCCGGCGGGCCCGGCGCGCGGCCGACCGGGCGGGCTGGTGGAGAGGCTTCTGGGCCGCGGTGTGGGCCCGGTGGAATGAGGGTGAAAGGGCTGGGCAGGCGGGCGCGCGGGACCCCGGCGCGGTGGGAAAATACGTCGCACGATGTCCTTGCTCCGCGCCCTGGTCGGCGCCGTCCGCTCGGCCCGGCACGCACCGCGGCTCGCCGCGGGGTTGGTGCCGGACGACGACGTGCTGCTCGACGCCCCGGACGAGCGGCTCGCCCCCGCCCTCGTCGCCGCCGCCCTCGCCGACCCGGAACCGGCGGCGAAGCTGCTCGCCACCACCCGGGACGGCGGCGAGTGGGAGGACCGCGACCGGTACGTCACCCGGCTCGCCACCTTCGCGTACAACAGGGACGAGTGGCTGACGCACTGGCTCGCCTCCGCGCCCCGCGACCCCGACGCCCTCCTCGTCACGGCGCAGCTCGCCGTCCGCAGGGCCTGGGAGTCGCCGGCGCGGGCCGAGCGGCTGCGCGAGCTCGCCCCGCTGATCAGCGCGGTCGCGGAGCAGGCCCCGCGGGACCCGGTGCCGTGGCGCCTCGCCCTGGACCACGCGCGCGGGGCACACGCCGGGCACACGGTCTTCGAGTCGCTGTGGGCACAGGCCGTGCGCCGCTCCCCCCACCACTACGGCTGCCACGTCGCGGCGCTCAAGTACCTGTCCGCGCAGTGGTACGGCTCGCACCGCGCCGCCTTCGACTTCGCCGAGCAGGCCGCGGACGACGCCGCCGAGGGCTCGCTGGTCCGGGCCCTGCCGGTCCGCGCAACCTACGACCTGCTGCGGGTGGGGCCCGCGGACGACGGGTCGGTGCCCGCGGCGCGGATCGACCGGGCCGTGGACCGCGCCCTGGCCCTGTCGGCGGCCTTCCCCGCGGGCGACCGGTGGCCGGCCGAGGTCCGCAACCTGCTCGCGTACGTACTGGTCGAGCGCGGGCGGTGGCGGGACGCGTGGGCGGAGTTCGGCCGGATCGGCCCGTACGCGACCTCGTGCCCCTGGAGGGTCGCGCGGGGCTCCGTACCGGAGGATCCTCCCCCGGGCTCTCGGCTTCGCTCCGGCAGGGGGGACCCCCTCCTCGAATTCCTGGCCGCGCGGGACCTCGTCCGGGCCGAGGTGGCCCGTCGGACACCCCTGTGGGACACCGGAGTCGGACGGGCCGGACGGGGCGGGCCCGGCGGCCATTAGGCTTGACCGCTGTGACCACCGCTCGCCTGCCTCTCTTCCCGCTCAACGCGGTGCTGTTCCCGGGCCTCGTGCTGCCGCTGAACGTCTTCGAGGAGCGTTATCGCGCCATGATGCGCGAGCTGCTCACGATCGACGAGTCGGAGCCGCGCCGGTTCGCCGTCGTCGCGATCCGCGACGGCCGCGAGGTCGCGCCGACCGCCCCGGGCATGCCGGACCAGACATCGCTGCCGGAGAAGGGCCCGGGCGCGGGCTTCGGCTCCGACCCGATCCAGTCCTTCCACCGGGTCGGCTGCATCGCCGACGCGGCGTCGATCCGCGAGCGCGCCAACGGCAGCTTCGAGGTGATGGCCACCGGCACGACCCGGGTGAAGCTGCTCTCGGTCGACGCGAGCGGGCCGTTCCTGGTCGCCGAGGTCGAGGAGATCCCGGAGGAGCGCGGCGAGGAGGCCGGCACCCTCGCCGAGGGCGTACTGCGGGCCTTCCGGAGCTATCAGAAGCGGCTCGCGGGGGCGCGGGAGCGCTCACTGACGACGAGTGAGCTGCCCGACGACCCGTCGGTGGTGTCGTACCTGGTCGCGGCGGCGGCCGTGCTCGACACCCCGTCGAAGCAGCGGCTGCTCCAGGCCCCGGACACGGCGACGCGGCTGCGCGAGGAGCTGAGCCTGCTGCGCGCGGAGACGGCCGTGCTCCGTCATCTGCCGTCGCTGCCGGCGGTGGACCTGACGCAGGCCCCGACGTACCCGAACTGAGCCGGACCCCAGCGGGACGGACCGAGCCGAGGAAGAGCGCGTGGCGAAGAAGCAGAAGAAGAACGGCGGGGGCACCCCGGCGACGGTGGCGCTGACCGCGGCCGGCACCCCCTTCACCCTGCACGCGTACGAGCACGACCCCGCCTCCCCCTCCTACGGCGAGGAGGCGGCGGAGGCCCTCGGGGTCTCCCCCGACCGGGTCTTCAAGACGCTGGTGGCCGACGTGGACGGCGAGCTGACCGTGGCGGTGGTCCCGGTGGCGGGGCAACTGGACCTGAAGGCGCTGGCCTCGGCGGTCGGCGGCAAGCGCGCGGCGATGGCGGACCCGGCGGCGGCGGAGCGCACCACGGGGTACGTCCGGGGCGGGATCTCCCCGCTGGGCCAGCGCAAGCGTCTGCGTACCGTCCTCGACGCGTCGGCCTCGGACCACGCGACCGTCTGCATCTCGGCGGGCCGCCGCGGCCTCGAGGTGGAGCTCTCCCCCGCCGACCTGGCGGCCCTCACCTCGGCGGTCGTCGCCCCGATCGGCCGCGCCTGACGTCCGGCGCGGCCTTTCCCGGGGCCGGCGCCGTCAGTCGGCGCTCGGGCCCTGCCGGTACGGCTTCGGCTGGTCCCACGCCTCCGGCTCGGGGTCGCGGGGGCCGAACGCGGCCGTGAGGCCGAGGTGCACGATCATCGCCGCGAGCGGCCAGGCCAGCATCGCGGCCGCGGCCATGTTCAGTTCGAGCGGCGCCTCGAAGACGACGTTGGGGCCGACCGCCTTGGCGTGGCCGACGACGTCGTCCGTCGGGCCGAAGGACGTGCCGAGGCCCCAGGCGATGAGCGAGCCGAGGACGCCGCCCAGGGCCAGGCCGAGCACCAGCGGGACCCCGCCCTTGCGGCGCAGCAGGAAGACCACGAGCGCGGCGACCGCACCGAACGCCAGGGCGAGGAGCACGAACGTGCCGTCCGCGCCGATCGCCGACTCCCCCTCGGATTCGCGGAGGTAGACCCCCTTGCCGTCCGAGATCAGCAGGACGCGGGGGGCCAGGGTCAGCCACAGGACTCCGAGCACCGCGCCCGCGACCGCCGAGACGAGGGTCACCACGACGCCCTGCAGCACCTCGGCGCCCGTGATCGGGTCGCCGGCCGGCCCGTCGTGCGGCGGGGGCTGCGGGGGCCAGTCGGGGTCGTGCGGCGGCTGGTGAGGCGGAGTCAGGGGTGCGGTCACCCCGCCATCGTGCCAGGTGTCCCTGTGGCCCGCCTCAGCGGACGGCGGCCCGCCGGTACGCCCGGGTGGCGACGGCGAGGGAGAGGACGCCGACCGCCCCGCACACGGCGAGGTCGCCGGCGACGAGCGCCCAGTCCGGGTGCGGGGCGAAGGTGCGGGCCAGGGCCTCCACGCCGTACGTGGACGGCAGCAGGTCCCGCGCCCACGCGATCGGCGTGGGCATCCCCTCCGCCGGGAGCACGCCGAGGAGCAGCGCCGCCGACATGCCGAGCTGGCCGAGGAGGGTGGCCAGCTCCGGCCGGGGCGCGAGGAGCCCGAGGGCCGCGCCGAGTCCGGCGAGCGCCGCCCCGGAGAGCGGGACGACGGCGGCGAGGATCCACAGGTGGCCGAGCGGAAGGCCGAACAGCACGGATCCGGCGACGGCGGTGACGACCGTCCCGGGCACGGTGAAGGAGGCGTACGCCCCGGCCGCGCCGAGCACGACCGCGGCGGGCGGCACGGGCAGCGTGGCGTAGTGGTCGAGGCCGCCGGCGGCCCGCAGCTGCCCGAAGTACTGGGCGAGCAGGTTGAGCGCGACGAAGGCGACGACCAGGACGGTGGAGCCCGCCACGACGGCCCTCGCCTCGGTGCCGCCGTCGACGACCCCGCGCATCATGACCATGATGCCGATCGACTGGAAGGTGGCCACGAAGAGCAGCGGGATGCGGGCGACCCGGGCCCGGGAGAGCTGCGCCCGGTAGACGGCGGCCAGGGCCGGCAGCAGCCGGGCGCGCGGGGCGAGGGGCGCGGGGCCGTCCTCGGCGCCGCGGGACCGGGTGGTCGACGCGGCGGTCGGCAGGACCTCCGCGGGCACGGTGCTCACTGCGGGCGGCTCCTGACGGTGTCGTGGGGTTCGTGGGGGGCGCGCGGGGCGCGGGGCGCGGGGCGGGTCACGCCTTCACCAGCCCCTCGGTCGCCCCGCCCAGGGCGAGGTAGACGTCCTCCAGGCTGGGCGTGGCCAGGGTGAAGTCGTCGAGCGCGGCGAAGGCGGCGCCGCCGGTGACGGTGGCGACGGCCGCGCGGGCGGCGTCGGGGGCGAGCCGGAGGCTCCAGCGCCGTCCGGTCTCCTGGGCGAGCTCCCGCAGCACGGCGACCTCGGGCAGGTGGAGCGGGGCCGTCTCGCGCCAGACCAGTTCGACGCGGACCTCGCCGGCGACGCGTTCCTTGAGCCCGGCGGGGGTGTCGCAGGCGATGACCCGGCCGTGGTCGAGGACGGCGACCCGGTCGAGGACGGTCTCGGCCTCGATGACGTTGTGGGTGACGAGCACCACGGTGGCGCCGTGCTCGGCGCGGCGCCGGTCGACGGCGGCCCAGACGGCCCGGCGGGCGACGGGGTCCATGCCGGTGGTGGGTTCGTCGAGGACGAGCACGGGCCGTCCGCCGACGAGGGCGGCGGCGACGCAGGCGAGCCGCCGCTGTCCGCCGGAGAGCTTCTTGAGCGGCCGGGAGGCGAGCGCGGTGAGGCCAAGCTCCTCCAGGACGGCGTCCCGCTCGGCGCGCGCGTCGGGGGCGGTGAGGCCGCGCAGCCGTGCGGTGGTCTCGGCGGCGAGGGCGACGGTCAGCTCGTCGAGGGCGGTGGACTCCTGGCCGAGGTAGGCGAGGAGCCGGGCCGCCCGCTCGGGGTGGCGGACCAGGTCGTGGCCGAGGAGCTCGACGGTGCCGGAGTCGGGGCGCATGAGTCCGGTGAGCTGGCGGACGAGGCTGGACTTGCCGGCTCCGTTGGGCCCGAGCAGGCCGAAGATCTCGCCGCCGCGCACGTCGAGGCTGACCCCGTCGGTGGCCCGCACCTCGGGTGTCGCCGGCGCACCGCGCCTACCGCGCGTGGCGGGGTACGTCTTGACCAGGTCCCGCACCACGCACACCGTACTCACGGGGGAAGAGCCTACGGGGTCGCCGGGCCCGGTCCGGGCGCGGGGGCGTGTTCGGCGGCGGCGCGGACGTCGATCTCGCGCCAGAACCCGGCTCGGATGGCGTACCGGTCGTGCTCGTCGATCTGGTCGTCCTTGTGGGCGAGCAGACCGAAGCGGGCGGCGTAGCGGAGGAGTTCGCCGTCGATACGGTGCGGGATGCGGGGGTAGAGGGTGGACAGCTTCTGGACGTGGCTCTGCTCGGGGAGCCGTTCCATCCAGCGACGGGCGAACACCTGGCCGACCTCGAACGGGTCGCCGCCGACGGTGGTGATGTCCTCCTCGCGGTCGGCCCAGCGCTGCTCGGCGCTGGTCAGCGCGGCGAGGGTGGGCAGGGAGGCGGTCTCGGCGGGCTCGCCGAGGGAGGGCGCGGGGCGCTCGACCCAGCCCCGGTCGGAGGACCAGCGGAGCGCGCTGGTGCCCTGCGGCACGGTGGCGACGGACGCGCCGGGCGGCGCCGGGGTGCCGGGGCCGCGCAGGCCGGCCAGGTCCTTGGGGGTGGGGACGCCCTTGCCCGTGGCGGGGGCGGGGAGCGCCGTTCCGTTCAGGTGACCGCCGCCCAGGTGGCCGTCGTCCCGCAGGTGACCGTCCTCGCGGAGGTGGGCGTCGTCCCGCAGGTGGCCGTTGTCGGGGAGGTGGCCGTTGGCGTGGACGCGGTCGCCGTCGCGGACGTGGCCGTTGCGGTGGACGAGGCCGTCGGTGCCGTGGCCGCGGTCGGCGGGGACGGCGGCGTCCCCCGCCGGGGCGGGGCCGCCGGTGCGCGCGGCCGCGGCCTCCGCCGCCCGTTCGGCCGAGGCGGCGAGGGCGGCCTCGGGCAGCGGCGCGGAGAGGATCGCCGCGATCTCGGGGCGCGGGGCGGGCGGGGGCGCGCAGAGGCCGCTGAGGTCCTTGGCGCGGACGGCGCGGGTGATCCAGGTCCGGTCGAGGACGCGCCGTTCGTCGGCCTCGGCCACGAGGTCCTCGGACTGGTTGTAGTCGCCGTCGGCGGCCTGGACGGCCCAGAGGTGGACGGCGACGCCGTGCTCCTTGGCCGACATGAGGCCCGGCAGCAGGTCGCCGTCGCCGGTGACGAGCACGATGTCGGAGCAGGCCCGGTTCCTGGCGAGCTCGGTCAGCTCGGTGTGCATGGCCGCGTCGACGCCCTTCTGCGCCCAGCGCCCCTCGCTCCTGGTCAGGGCGCCGAGCCGGACGGTGACGCGGGGCATCACGCGCAGTCTGCGGTGCTCGGGCTGGGGCACCCGGTCGGGTGCGCCGTCGAACCAGTAGATCCGCAGCAGGGGCAGGGCGGTCTCGGCCTCGGCCCGCTCGCGCAGCTGCCGGATGAGGCCGGCGTGGTCGACGGTGATCCGGGAGCGGGCCGGTTCCCCGGCGAGAAGACTGGCGGCGGCGCCCAGGAGGTAGCCGGCGTCCACCAGGACGACGCAGCGGTCCACGTGTTCCACCCTCTTTCGGGAGCCTCGGATTCGAAAGGGTGCTTCGGGTTTCCTTCGAGTCTGCCCGACCGCCGGGGGCTTGACGGCCGGAACTGGATCATCGGCGTGGCGAGTATCACGTCAGCCCACCCCTCACGCTCCGTAATGATCCAACATGCGGCGGTTCATACCGTATGTGAGTCTGACAGCGGCCCTGGCCCCTAGGTCCCTTTGAGGAGGCATTCCCATGGCCAAGAACCGCAACCAGAACCGCGGTCAGAAGCAGCAGTCCCCGGCCGAGCGCGGCGCGCAGCAGGCGCAGCAGTCCGCCCTCGAATCCCAGGCCGAACAGCGCGCCGCCCAGGTGACACCGGGCGACATGGCGCGGAAGGGTCGTCAGAAGCGCTTCGGCCACAACTGACGCCTCCACGGCAAAGGGGCGCGCCCGTGACAACGGGCGCGCCCCTTGCGCGTGCGCGGAGGCCGAAGCGGCGGCCGAGACGGTCTGTACGGAGACCGAAGCGGCGGCCGCAGCCGGTGTGTGCGCGGCGGCCGAAGCGGCGGCCGCAGCCGGTGCGTGCGGGGGTCAGCCCGCCAGGCAGGACGGGCCGAGCAGCACCTTCAGGTCGCCGAAGAGGGCCGGGTCGGCCTGCACCCGGTGCCGGTCGAGCCGGAGCACGGTCGTGGTCCGGGGGCCCTGGAGCTTGATCCGCACCTCGGTGTTGCCCTTGTGGTGCTTGAGGATCTCGCCGAGCCGGGTGACCATCGGCGGGGTCACCTTCACCGTCGGGATGGTGAGGATCACCGGCGCGTTGGTCCCGGCGTTCGACAGGTCGGGGACCATCAGCTCCATGGCGACGAGGCGGGGGATGTCCTCGCGCTTGTCGAGCCGCCCCTTGACGAAGACGACCGTGTCCTCGACGAGCTGGGTGGAGACCAGCTGGTAGGTGGCCGGGAAGAACATGCACTCGATGGAGCCGGCGAGGTCCTCGACGGTGGCGATGGCCCAGGCGTTGCCCTGCTTGGTCATCTTGCGCTGGAGGCCGGAGATGATGCCGCCGATGGTGACGACCGCGCCGTCGCCGTGCTCGCCGCCGGTGAGCTGGGAGATCGCCGCGTCCGTCTTGTCGGACAGGACGTGCTCGATGCCGAACAGCGGGTGGTCGGAGACGTAGAGGCCGAGCATCTCGCGCTCCTGGGCGAGCAGGTACGACTTCTCCCACTCGACGTCGGAGAACTCGACGTCCAGGCCGAAGCCGGGCTCGTCGCTCGCCTCGTCACCCATCCCGCCGAAGAGGTCGAACTGTCCCTCGGCCTCCTTGCGCTTGACCGCCACCACGTTGTCGATCATGGGTTCGTGGTGGGCGACCAGGCCCTTGCGGGTGTGGCCCATCTCGTCGAACGCGCCGGCCTTGATCAGCGACTCGACCGTCCGCTTGTTGCAGACGACGGCCTCGACCTTGTCGAGGAAGTCCGGGAAGGAGGAGTACTTCCCCTTCGCCTTGCGCGACTTGATGATCGACTCGACGACGTTGGTACCGACGTTGCGGACGGCGGAGAGGCCGAAGAGGATCACGTCGTCGCCCTGGGCGGCGAAGTTCGACTCGGACTCGTTCACGTTCGGCGGGAGCACCTTGATGCCCATGCGGCGGCACTCGTTCAGGTAGACCGCGGACTTGTCCTTGTCGTCCTTGACCGAGGTCAGCAGACCGGCCATGTACTCGGCCGGGTGGTTGGCCTTGAGGTAGGCGGTCCAGTAGGAGACCAGGCCGTACGCGGCCGAGTGCGCCTTGTTGAAGGCGTAGCCGGCGAAGGGGACCAGGACGTCCCAGAGGGCCTGGATGGCCTCGTCGCTGTAGCCGTTCTTCTTGGCGCCGGCCTGGAAGATGGTGAAGTTCTTCGCCAGCTCCTCGGGCTTCTTCTTGCCCATCACGCGGCGGAGGATGTCGGCCTCGCCGAGCGAGTACCCGGCGATGATCTGGGCGGCCTTCTGCACCTGCTCCTGGTACACGATCAGGCCGTAGGTGACCGCGAGCACCTCTTCGAGCGGCTTCTCCAGCTCGGGGTGGATCGGGGTGATCTCCTGCTGGCCGTTCTTGCGCAGCGCGTAGTTCGTGTGCGAGTTCATGCCCATCGGGCCCGGCCGGTACAGGGCGGACACGGCGGAGATGTCTTCGAAGTTGTCGGGCTTCATCAGCCGCAGCAGGGACCGCATGGGGCCGCCGTCGAACTGGAAGACGCCGAGGGTGTCACCGCGCTGGAGCAGTTCGAAGGTCTTGGGGTCGTCCAGCGGCAGGGCCAGGAGATCGATGTCGATCCCCTTGTTGGACTTCACCATCTTGACGGCGTCGTCCATGATCGTGAGGTTGCGCAGGCCGAGGAAGTCCATCTTCAGCAGGCCGAGCGACTCGCACTGCGGGTAGTCCCACTGCGTGATGGTGACGCCGTCGGTGTGCCGCACCCAGATCGGGGCGTGGTCGACGATCGGCTCGCTGGACATGATGACGCCGGCGGCGTGGACGCCCATCTGGCGGACCAGGCCCTCGACGCCGCGGGCGGTGTCGATGACCTTCTTCACGTCCGGCTCGTTCTCGTACATCGACCGGATCTCGCCCGCCTCGCTGTAGCGCGGGTGCGAGGGGTCGGTGATGCCGTTGAGGTCGATGCCCTTGCCGAGGACGTCGGCGGGCATGGCCTTGGTGAGCCGGTCACCCATGGCGTACGGGTAGCCGAGGACGCGCGCGGAGTCCTTGATGGCGTTCTTGGCCTTGATCTTGCCGTAGGTGCCGATCATGGCGACCTTGTCCGAGCCGTACTTCTCGGTGACGTACCGGATGACCTCGACGCGCCTGCGCTCGTCGAAGTCGATGTCGACGTCGGGCATCGAGATGCGCTCGGGGTTGAGGAAGCGCTCGAAGATCAGACCGTGCGGGATGGGGTCGAGGTCGGTGATGCCCATGGCGTACGCGACGATCGAGCCGGCCGCGGAGCCCCGGCCGGGGCCGACGGCGATGCCCTGCTTCTTCGCCCACATGATGAAGTCGGCGACGACGAGGAAGTAGCCCGGGAAGCCCATCGAGATGATGGTGTCCATCTCGTACTCGACCTGCTTCATGCGGTCGTCCGGGATGCCTCCGGGGAAGCGGCGGTGCATGCCGCGCATGGTCTCCTCGCGGAACCAGCTGACCTCGGTGTAGCCCTCCGGGATGTCGAACCTGGGCATCAGGTTCTTCTCGACGAACATGCCCTCGGTGCTGACCTGCTCCGCGACCAGGAGGGTGTTGCGGCAGCCCTCCTGCCAGGCGTCCGAGGAGTCCACGGCGTACATCTCGTCCGTGGACTTCAGGTAGTAGCCGGTGCCGTCGAACTTGAAGCGGTCCGGGTCGGAGAGGTTCTTGCCGGTCTGGATGCACAGCAGGGCGTCGTGGGCGCCGGCCTCGTGCGCGTACGTGTAGTGCGAGTCGTTGGTGACCAGCGGCGGGATGCCGAGCTTCTTGCCGATCTCCAGGAGCCCGTCGCGGACCCGGCGCTCGATCTCGATGCCGTGGTCCATCAGCTCCAGGAAGTACCGCTCCTTGCCGAAGATGTCCTGGTACTCGGAGGCCGACTTCAGGGCCTCGTCGAACTGGCCGAGGCGGAGCCGGGTCTGGAGCTCGCCGGAGGGGCAGCCGGTGGAGGCGATGAGCCCCTCCGACCACTGGGAGATCGTCTCCTTGTCCATCCGGGGCCACTTCTGCAGCCAGCCCTCGGCGTACGCGTCGGAGGAGAGCTTGAAGAGGTTGTGGAGTCCGGTGGCGTTCGCCGCCCAGATCGTCTTGTGGGTGTAACCGCCGGAACCGGAGACGTCGTCGCGCTTCTGGTGCGGCTGTCCCCACTGGATCTTCCGCTTGTTGCGCCGGGACTCGGGGGCCACGTACGCCTCGATGCCGATGATCGGCGTGACCCCCGCCTTCTTCGCCGAGTGGAAGAAGTCGTACGCCCCGTGCAGGTTGCCGTGGTCGGACATGGCGATGTGCGTCATGCCCATCTCGTTGCACGCGTTGAACATGTCCTTCAGCCGCGCGGCACCGTCCAGCAGCGAGTACTGGGTGTGGACGTGGAGGTGCGTGAAGGGCGGCTTGGTCACGGGGGGAGGCCTCCGACTGAATTTCTGGGGGGACAGCGTGGAAGTCTACGTCGGCCGACTGACAGAACGCGGGCACTCGCCGGTACCGTCGGGCGTTGGGAGAGCGGGAACACCTGTCCCATTTGTCATGAACAGCCTTGCAGCACGTCCGGTACCAGGAGGCACCTCGATGTCGGTCCCCCAGCCCACCGCGGCGGAGCGCGGTGAGCACATCCTCGCCGTCTTCGACACCGCCTTCGGCGAGCTCCTCGCCGCCGACCCCGCGGCCTTCCGCGTCAAGTTCCGGAAGATGGCCGGTTCCGCCTTCGCCTTCTACCGGGGCACGGCCTGCCTCTTCTACGCGGACCTGGAGCGGGAGGCCCACGGCGGCCCGTACCTGGACGAGCGCACCGGCCGGGTGTGGATCCACGGCGACCTGCACGCCGAGAACTTCGGCACGTACATGGACGCCAACGGCCGGCTGATCTTCAACGTCAACGACTTCGACGAGGCGTACGTCGGCCCCTTCACCTGGGACCTGAAGCGGCTCGCCGGCTCGCTCGCCCTGATCGGCTACGCCAAGGCGCTCAGCGACGGGCAGATCACCGAGCTGGTCCGGATCTACGCGGCCGGGTACCGGGAGCGCATCCACGCCCTCGCGACCGGTGCCAAGGGCGACGAGGTCCCCTCCTTCACCCTGGAGACCGCCGAGGGGGCGCTGCTCGGCTCGCTGCGCGAGGCGCGGGCGCTGACCCGCTTCGGGCTGCTCGACTCGATGACCGAGATCCGCGAGTACGAGCGCCGCTTCACGGCGGGCAGCGGCACGATCGAGCTGGACGCGGCCACCCGCTACAAGGTCCTCGCGGCCTTCGACGGCTATCTGGAGACCCTGCCGGAGTCCAGCCTGGCCCGTCCCGACTCGTACCGGGTCAAGGACGTCGTCGGGCGGCGCGGGATCGGCATCGGCTCGGCCGGCCTCCCCTCGTACAACGTCCTGCTGGAGGGCAACAGCGACGCCCTGGAGAACGACGTCGTGATCTACCTCAAGCAGGCGCAGACCCCGGCGGTCTCGCGGCACGTCACGGACGCGGCCGTGCGGGAGTACTTCCGGCACGAGGGCCACCGCACGGTGATCTCGCAGCGGGCGCTGCAGGCACACGCCGACCCGTGGCTGGGCTGGACGGAGCTGGACGGTGCCGGGCAGCTCGTCGCCGAGGTCTCGCCGTACGCGGTGGACCTGGACTGGTCGGACATCGACGACTGGGAGGAGATCGCGGCGACCGTCGCGGACCTGGGCCGGGCGACGGCGACCATGCACGCGGCGGCGGACGACTCCAGCGGCCACTCGCTGGTGCCGTTCTCGACGGAGCGGGCCATCGACGCGGCCATCGCGGCCGACGAGGAGGGCTTCGCCGAGCTCCTGGTGGACTTCGCGCACTCCTACGGCGCGCGGGCGCGGGCCGACCACCAGATCTTCGTGGACCTCTTCCGCAACGGCCGGATCCCCGGCCTGTAGGGATCCCGGCGGGCCGTCCACAGGAAGTCCTTAGGGACCTCTTACGGGCCCCCGTGACAGACTCGTCGACGATGGACATGGCAGGGACGCAGCTGAGGACGCTGCGGGCGGCGTTCTTCACGGCCCTGGTCGTGACGCTGTCCGTGGCGTCCCACGTGTTGCTCTCGGGCGTTCCGCTGCCGCTGGGGACCGTGGTCCCCGTGGCCGTCGCCGTCTTCGCCGTGGCGTACGCGCTGGCCGGCCGCGAGCGCGGCCTCGGCCCGATCGCCGGGCTCCTCGTCCCGCTGGAACTGGCGGCCGACACCCTCTTCACCAGCGGTCAGGCGGTCTGTTACGGCCCCGCCGGCGGCCCGGTCGCCGGTTCGCTGCGCGCGGTGGGGGTGGAGGTGTTCTGCGGCGGCGCCGTGGGGGCCCCGCTGCCCGGCGTGGTGACCCCCGGAGGTGGAAGCGCGGCGGCCCTGGTCGCCTCCCCGGATCCGGCGCTGCCCTGGCTGCTGCTCCTGGCGCACGTGGGCGTCGGGTTCGCGGCGGCGTGCTGGCTGCGCGGCGGGGAGCGTGCGCTGGCCCGGCTGGTCGGCGCGGTGGCGGCCTGCGCGTTCCGTCCGCTGCTGCTGGTGGCGGCCTTCTTCCGTGCGGGCGGTCCGGCGCCCCGGCGTGCCGGGCGGCCCGCGGGGCGGCAGGTGTCCTCCCGTACCCGGTTCCTCGTGCACTCCGTGGGGCGGCGGGGGCCGCCGAACCCGGGTCTCGCCCTCGTCTGAGCGCGTCCCGCGGTTCCCCCTGCCTTCCCCCTTTCACGGAGATCATCATGAGTGCACGCAACAGCCAGTCCAACAAGGCCGCCGCCCGCGAGCGGCTGCGCGTCGAGCGCGAGCGCCAGGCGAAGAAGGACCGGGCCCGCCGGCAGCTCGTCGTCGGCGTCTCGGCCCTGGCCGTCCTGGCCGCGGCCGGCGGCATCGGCTACGCGGTGGTGCAGTCCGGCAAGCCGTCCCACTGGGAGGCCGCGGCGGACGCGAAGAACGTCACGGCCCCGAAGAACACCTCGGGCACGAACGGCACGACGGTCGTCATCGGCAAGTCGTCCGCGAAGAAGACGCTGGAGCTGTACGAGGACTCGCGCTGCCCGGTCTGCGCGACCTTCGAGCAGTCGGTGGGCTCCACGGTCGAGAAGGACGTCGCGGCCGGCAAGTACAAGATCAAGTACGTCGGTGCCACCTTCATCGACGACGGCATCCCGGGCGAGGGCTCCAAGAACGCCCTCTCCGCGCTCGGCGCGGCCCTGGACGTCAGCCCCGAGGCCTTCCTGAAGTACAAGTCCGCGCTCTACTCGACGGACTTCCACCCGGAGGAGAAGGACGACAAGTTCGCCAAGGACTCCTACCTCCTGGAGGTGGCGGACTCCGTGCCGGCGCTCAAGGGCAACGCCGCCTTCAAGAAGAACGTGGAGGAGGGCACCTTCGACGCCTGGGCGATGAAGATGTCCGCGGCCTTCGACGCGAGCGGGGTGTCGGGCACCCCGACCCTGAAGATGGACGGCAAGCCGGTGACGGTGGCGGGCAGCGACAACCCGCCGATGACGCCGGCCGAGTTCGACACGGCGATCGCGGCGGCCCTCAAGGCCTGACGCCCCCTCACACCCCGCCTTCGCCCCCGCCCCTGCCTCCCCGGCCGGGGGCGGGGGCGGGGGCGTCTCCGGGGCGACGAGTCGGCGAACTTCCGGATTTCGCCTGCCCAACGGGCATACTCGTCAGTAATCTGACTGGCCGTGACCAGTCGTTTCATATCTCCTGCCCCCACCCGCCGCACGGTCGTCAAGGCCGCTGCCGTCACCGCCGTCGCGGCACCCGCCCTCCTCGGGGCGGCCTCCCCCGCCCTCGCGGCCCCCGGGGCACCCGCCTTCCTGCACGGCGTCGCCTCCGGCGACCCGCTGCCCGACGGCGTCCTGCTCTGGACGCGCGTCACCCCCTCCCCCGAGGCCGTGCCCGGATCGGGCCTCGGCCCGGACCTCCGGGTCGGCTGGGAACTCGCCGAGGACCGCGGCTTCGCCCGGGTCGTCGCCTCCGGTACGGCCACGGCGAGCGCCTCCTCCGACCACACCGTCAAGGCGGACGTCCGCGGCCTGCGCCCGGCCACCGCCTACTGGTTCCGCTTCACCGCGGGCGACGCCGTCTCGCCCGCCGCCCGCACCCGCACGGCACCGGCCGCCGACGCCGCCGCACCGGGCGTCCGCTTCGGCGTGGTCTCCTGCGCGAACTGGGAGGCCGGCCACTTCTCCGCCTACCGCCACCTCGCCGGCCGCGCCGACCTGGACGCGGTCCTCCATCTCGGCGACTACGTCTACGAGTACGCCAGCGGCGCCTACCCGGAGGCGAAGTACGTCGTCCGGCAGCACGAGCCGCGCCACGAGATCGTCTCGCTCGCCGACTACCGGACCCGGCACGGGAAGTACAAGACGGACCCCGACCTCCAGGCGCTGCACGCGGCCCACCCGGTGGTCGCCATCTGGGACGACCACGAGTTCGCCAACGACGCCTGGGCGGGCGGGGCCGAGAACCACACCCCCGGCGCCGAGGGCGAGTGGGCGGCCCGGGTGGCCGCCGCCAAGCAGGCGTACTTCGAGTGGATGCCGGTCCGCACCTCCACGGAGGGAACGGTCTTCCGGCGGCTGCGCTTCGGCAAGCTGGCCGATCTGCACCTGCTCGACCTGCGCTCGTTCCGCTCCGCGGCGGCGAAGACGGGCAGCGGCACGGTCGACGACCCGGAGCGGAGCATCACCGGCCGCGCCCAGCTGGACTGGCTGAAAGCCGGCCTGGCCGGTTCGGACGCGACCTGGCAGCTGGTCGGCACCTCGGTGATGATCTCGCCGGTCGCCTTCGGCGCCCTGCCCGCGTACCTCCTGGAGCCGCTGGCCGAGCTGATGGGCCTGCCCAAGGAGGGGCTCGCGGTCAACGTCGACCAGTGGGACGGCTACACCGACGACCGGAAGGAGCTGCTCGCGCACCTGACCTCACGAGGGATCCGCAACACGGTCTTCCTCACCGGCGACATCCACATGGCATGGGCCAACGACGTGCCGGTGAAGGCCGCGACGTACCCGGTGTCGGCCTCCGCCGCGACCGAGTTCGTGGTCACCTCGGTCACCTCGGACAACCTGGACGACCTGCTGCACGTGGCCCCGGGGACGCTCTCGGTGGTGGCCGCCGGCGCGGTCAAGGCCGCCAACCGCCATGTGAAGTGGGTGGACATGGACCACCACGGCTACGGGGTGCTGGACGTGACCGCCGAGCGCTCGCAGATGGACTACTACACGGTCTCCGACAAGACGGATCCGGCCGCCACGACGGCCTGGGCGCGGTCGTACCGGACGCTCACCGGAACGCAACGTGTCGAGCGGGTGTACCAGCCGGTTCGCTAGGCGACACCTCAACGGCGATTTTCAGCCATGATCTCTTGTGTTAACGGGAGATCACATCGCTACGGCGGGTGGCGAGTTTCGGAGATCGAATCCGGACACACCACCCGCCTCCGTCACCCCGCTCGTTACGTCGAGGTCTCAAACTCCGGAACGGGCAGAAGAATTTCTTCCCGATGACCCGAATTGCCCCTCGAATGATTGGGCTTGATCGCTCCTCTTCGGTGGCTGACATGGACGCGTAATCTCCCCGGCGTGGCGAGGAAGTACCTCCCCCACCACCCCCCCACGAGGAGTCACCGTGCGTGCTCTTGTCCGCATATCCCCGCGTATGACGCGTCGGATGCTCGGCACCGCCGTCATGGCCGGAACCCTGGCCCTGGCCCCGCTGTCCGCCCCGGTCGCCACCGGCGCCGCCACCACCCTGGCCGGCGCGTCCGCCGAGGAGTGCGAGGACGGCACGGCGACCCTGTCCGGCGCCCGCAAGGAGCGCGGCGCCGACAGCCACGCCGCCGAGCCGAACGAGGTCACGGCGTCCAAGGCCAAGGCCATGGACGACGACCTGAAGAAGAAGCTGGCCGCGGCCCGCTCCGAGGGCCGCCTCGGTGCCGCCGCCGACGCGGCCGCCGTGGTGAACATCCCCGTCTACTTCCACGTGATCCACTCGGGCACGACGGGCAAGCTTTCCGCCACCCAGATCCAGAACCAGCTGAACGTCCTGAACGCCGCCTACGCGGGCCAGGGCACCGGCAACGTGAACACCAACTTCCAGTTCACGCTGGCCGCGACCGACTACACGGACAACGCCACCTGGTACAACCTGACCTCCGGCTCCACCGCCGAGAAGCAGATGAAGCAGACCCTCCGCAAGGGCGGCGCCGGCGCGCTGAACTTCTACACCGCCAAGCTCGGCGGCGGCCTCCTGGGCTGGGCGACCTTCCCGTCCTCGTACAACTCCAACCCGTCCATGGACGGCGTCGTCGTCCTCGACTCCTCGCTCCCGGGCGGTTCGGCCGCGAACTACAACGAGGGCGACACCGCCACCCACGAGGTCGGCCACTGGATGGGGCTCTACCACACCTTCCAGGGCGGCTGCAACGGCAACGGCGACTACGTCGCCGACACCCCGGCCGAGAAGAGCCCGGCGTACGAGTGCCCGACCGGCCGTGACTCCTGCGCCTCCAAGGCGGGTGTGGACCCGATCCACAACTTCATGGACTACACCTACGACGCCTGCATGTACCAGTTCACCGCGGGCCAGGTGACCCGGATGACCGACGCCTGGACCGCGTACCGCGCGAGCTGACGCACCGTCCGGACACAGGTGTGGCCCCCGGGGATCCTCCCCGGGGGCCACACCCCTTTGCCCACGCCCTACAGGCTCTTCAGGAAGTCCAGCGCCACCGACCACGTCCGGTCGGCCGCCTCCTCGTCCCAGTCGGGCAGCTCCGGGTCCGTGTACACGTGCCCCGCGCCCCGGTAGCGGTAGATCTCCACGTCCGCCCCGGCCTTGCGCATCTGCAGGTACCACGAGGACAGCCAGTCGTCCGTCTCGAACGGGTCGGGCTCGGCCACGTGCAGCTGTACGGGCAGCTCGTCCACCGACGCCGACTCCGCGAGGTCCGAGGTGCCGTGGAACAGCAGCAGCCCGCGCGCCTTCTCGTCCCCGAGCGCCAGCGTCTGGGCGATCGAGGCCCCGAGGGAGAGGCCCATGTAGACCAGGCCCCGCTCGGAGTAGGGCGCGGCGGCCAGGACCGCCCGCTTCAACAGCTCGTCCTTGCCGATCTCGTCCCGGAGCGCCACGCCCTCCTCGACGGTCCCCACCGTCCGGCCGTCGTAGAGGTCGGGCGTCCAGACCTGGTGGCCGGCGGCCCGCAGCCGCTCGGCGGCCGCCTCGACGGAGGGGGTCAGCCCGTAGGCCGAGTGGAAGAGCATGATGTCCATGCGCCCCATCCTGCCACCCGGCCCACGGGCCACCGCTCAGCGCATGCTGCGCACGTCGAGCTGCCGCAGCACCCGGTCCACCACCTCGGGATCGGCACCGGGCTCGCTGCGCGCCGAGAGGACCTCGTGCCGGGCGGCCGACATCAGCTCCCGCTGGATCCGCTGCACCGCCTTGAGCCGGTCCACGCGCGCCGCGTAGGCGGCCCGCCGCTCCTCGTCGACCATGTCCGGACTGATCCGGGCCCCGATGTCGTACGCCCCGCGCAGCAACCGCTCCTGGACCTCCTCCGGCAGCTCCTCGACCTCCTCGATCTCCTTCAGCCGGCGCCTGGCCGCCTTCGCGGCCCGGATCGCGAGGTCGCGTTCGAGGGCCCGCTCGGCGTCCGTGTCGGCCCGCACGCCGAGCCACCTGACCAGCGAGGGCAGGGTCAGTCCCTGGAAGACGAGGGTGGCGATGATCACACAGAAGGCGATGAAGACGATCTCGTCCCGGCCGGGGAAGGGCTCGCCGTCGTGGGTGCGCAGCGGGATGGCGAGGGCCAGGGCCACCGACGCCACCCCGCGCATCCCCGCCCACCACATGACGACGGTCTCCCGCCAGCTCATCGGGATCTCCTCGTCGATGTCCCTGCGGGTGTGCAGCTTCTTCGCCAGCCAGGTGGCGGGCAGCAGCCAGAGGAGCCGGACCCCGACGACCACGCCGACCACGGCGGCGCCCCAGCCGAGCATCTCCGAGCCGCGGCCCTCGGCCACCCCGAAGACGTGGATGAGTTCCAGGCCGATGAGGCCGAACGCGATGCCGGTGACCAGCGTGTCGACGATCTGCCAGAAGGTCTGCCCGGCGAGCCGGCCCATGACGTCGTCGGCGTCGGCCGCGTGCTCGGCCAGGAAGAGCGCGGTGAGCAGCACGGCCAGCACACCGGAGCCGTGCAGCTCCTCGGCGAGGACGTAGCTCACGAAGGGGACGAGGAGGGTGAGGCCGGTCTGCAGCGTGACGTCGCCGAGGAGGCCGATCAGCTTGTTGCAGAGCCAGCCGAGGGCCAGGCCGACGACCACGGCGACCACGGCGGACAGCACGAACTCGGCGAGCGCCTCGGGCCAGGAGAAGGAGCCGCTGACGACCGCGGCGATGGCCACGTGGTACAGCACGATCGCGGTGACGTCGTTGAAGAGCCCCTCGCCCTCCAGGATCGACACCAGTCGGCGGGGCAGCCCGAGCGAGCCGGCTACGGCGGTCGCGGCGACCGGGTCGGGTGGGGCGACGAGGGCGCCGAGCGCGATGGCGGCGGCCAGCGGCAGACCGGGCACGAGCACGTGCGCGACCGCGCCGACGGCGGCCGTGGTGACGAAGACGAGGGCGACCGCGAGCAGGAAGATCGGGCGCCTGTTGGCCGCGAACTGCCGCCAGGAGGTCCGCTGCACGGAGGCGTAGAGGAGCGGTGGCAGCACCAGCGGGAGGATGAACTCCGGCGGGACCTCGACGTTCGGCACGAACGGCAGGAGGGCCAGCGCGATCCCGACGAGCGTCATCAGCACCGGCGCCGGCAGACCGAGCCGGTCGCCGAGGGGCACGGTCAGCAGGGCGCCGAGCAGCAGCATGAACAGCAGGGCCAATTGATCCACGGGCCCACCCTGCCACGTACGTCCGTTTTGGCAGCGAATGCCCCCTGTGTGCCGCCCGGCGCCCGGGAGGGGGCAGGCGTCGCACAGGGGGAGAAGCGCCTGGGCCGCCCTGCCCTGCGGGCAGACGGCGCTATTCTCCGGACAGGACCTGGAGGGCCTTGCGCATGGCCCGGTGCGGCATGCCCGCGTCCGGGAACTCGGGGCCGTACGCCGTGTAGCCGAGCCGCTCGTAGAAGCCCAGCGCCTGGGTCTGCGCGTGCAGGTCGACGGCGGTCAGACCCCGCTCGCGGGCCACGTCCTCGACGGCCCGCACGAGCGCCGCGCCGACCCCGAGGCCGCGGGCCGCCTTCGCGACCGCGAGCCGGCCGAGGGAGCCCACCGAGGCGTCCCCGCCGGTCCTGCCGACGGCGTCGGCCCCGTGCAGCAGCCGCCCGGTGCCCAGCGGCATCCCGTCCGCGCGCACGGCCAGGACGTGCACCGCGGTGGCGTCGTACGTGTCGTACTCCAGCTCCTGCGGTACGCCCTGCTCCTCGACGAACACCTCGCGGCGGACCGCGAAGCACGCCTCGCGGTCGCCCGGCTCCGCCGCCTCGCGGACCGCGTACGCAGCCGTCACTGGCTCTCCGCCGCGATCCGGTCCAGCGCCCGCTGCAGGTCCTCGGGGTACGTGCTGGCGAACTCGACCCACGAGCCGTCCCCCGGGTGCTCGAAACCGAGCCGGACCGCGTGCAGCCACTGCCGGGTCAGGCCGAGGCGCTTGGCCAGCGTCGGGTCGGCGCCGTAGGTGAGGTCGCCGACGCAGGGGTGGCGGTGGGCGGACATGTGCACCCGGATCTGGTGGGTGCGGCCCGTCTCCAGCTTGATGTCGAGCAGCGAGGCCGAGCGGTACGCCTCGATGAGGTCGTAGTGCGTGACGGAGGGCTTGCCCTCGGCGGTGACCGCCCACTTGTAGTCGTGGTTCGGGTGCCGGCCGATCGGGGCGTCGATGGTGCCGCTCATCGGGTCGGGGTGGCCCTGGACCAGCGCGTTGTAGCGCTTGTCGACCGTGCGCTCCTTGAACTGGCGCTTGAGCGAGGTGTACGCGTACTCCGACTTCGCGACCACCATCAGGCCGGAGGTGCCGACGTCCAGGCGGTGCACGATGCCCTGGCGCTCGGCGGCGCCGGAGGTGGAGATGCGGTACCCGGCGGCGGCGAGGCCGCCGATGACCGTGGTGCCGGTCCAGCCGGGGCTGGGGTGCGCGGCGACCCCGACCGGCTTCATGATCACGACGATGTCGTCGTCGTCGTGGACGATCTCCATGCCCTCGACGGGCTCCGCCACGATCTGCACGGGCGCGGCCGTGCCGGGCATCTCGACCTCGAGCCACGCGCCACCGCTGACCCGCTCGGACTTGCCGACGACGGAGCCGTCGACCTGGACCTTCCCTGCGGCGGCCAGCTCGGCCGCCTTCGTACGGGAGAACCCGAACATACGGGCGATGGCGGCGTCGACGCGCTCGCCCTCCAGGCCATCGGGAACGGGCAGCGTGCGGATCTCGGGACTCGTACTCACCCGTCGAGTATGCCTTGTGCGGAAGACACTCCGTCTTCCGCACCGGACAGGGCCCCGGCTCTCAGTCCTTGTGGACCGTGCCGTCGGGGTCCAGGCCCCGGAACGACAGCAGGACGATGAGGATGCCGCCGCAGACGATCGCCGAGTCGGCGAGGTTGAAGACGGCGAAGTGCGCCGGGGCGATGAAGTCGACGACCGCGCCCTCGAAGACGCCCGGCGAGCGGAAGATCCGGTCCGTGAGGTTGCCGAGCGCGCCGCCGAGCAGCAGGCCGAGCGCGATCGCCCACGGCAGGCTGTAGAGCTTCCTGGCCAGCCGGATGATCACGACGATCACGGCGACCGCGATGCAGGTGAAGATGATCGTGAAGGCCTCGCCCATGCCGAACGCGGCACCCGGGTTCCGGATGGCGTCGAGCCGCAGCAGGTCCCCGATCAGGTCGATCGGCTCGTGACCCTCCAGCTTGGCGACCACCAGCATCTTGCTGCCGAGGTCCAGGAGGTAGGCCAGCAGGGCCACCACGAACAGCGCGACGATCCGGCGCCTGCCCCGCGGCCGCTCCTCGGGAGCGGCCGTCCCGTCGGAGGCCGCCGTCCCCTCGGAGGCGGCCTTGTCGTCGGAGGCGGCCGTCTCGTCGGCCCCTGCTGAATCCGGCGTACCGATGATGCGCTCCGCCTCTGCCACGTGAGTGAGTCCCTCGACCTCGATGCCTGACCGTGCACCGAGGGTACGGCACAGGCGTGCGAGACCGTCAGCCGAGATCGTCAGCCGCGCCGCTCCTGCCGCTGCTTGTCCTCGACGCAGAGCGTGGCCCGCGGGAAGGCCTGCATCCTCGCCTTGCCGATGGGCTTGCCGCACACCTCGCAGAGGCCGTACGTGCCCGCGTCGAGCCGCTCCAGGGCGTGCTCGGTCTGCTCCAGCATCTCCCGCGCGTTGGCCGCCAGGGCGAGCTCGTGCTCCCGGGTGATGTTCTTGGTGCCCGTGTCGGCCTGGTCGTCCCCGGCGCCGTCGCCCGAGTCCCGCATGAGCCCGGTGAGCTCCTCCTGGGAGTGGACGAGCTCGCTGCGGAGCCGCAGCACCTCGGCCTGGAGCGAGCTGCGGGCCTCGTCGACCTCCTCCGGCGTCCAGGGGTCCTCGCCGGGACGCACCGCGAGTTCCCCGGTGCGGGCCGGGGGCACCGCGGCCTCACTGCCGGCGGTCGTGGCGCCGCCCGCGGTCTTCTTCGCTGCCACCGTCCTGGCTCCTGTCTGCTGCTTCGCGGCGGGCGCCTTCCTGGCCGCCGCCTTCTTCGCCACGGCCTTCCCGGCGGGCGTCTTCCCCGCGGGGGCCTCGCCGTCCGGGGCCGCGGTCTCGCGGGCGGGGGCCGCCGCGTCCGTCCCGTCGACGGCCGTCTTCCCGGTGGCCGCCTTCCTCGTGACCGCCTTCTTCGTGACGGCCTTCCCGGCAGCCGTCCTCGTCGCGACCGTCGACTTCTTGCCGGTCACGTCCTTGGCGACCTCGGCCGAACCGTCGGAACCGGCGGTCGAGGTCCTCTTCGCGGCGGTCTTCTTCGCCACCATGTCGCGGCCCCTTCACATTTTGTGATCTTGCTCGCGAATCGTGCTGGGACGATAAATCGGCCCAAGGCCCGCGGCAACGGGGCACGCCGCCGTTCCCACCCGCCCCCGCTCCCCGCAGGGCGGGCCTGCCTCCGTTGTGCCCAGCTCCCCGCCGGGTTATCCGTCCCGCCCTCCCCCACATGGCCGCACGCCAAGTCCGGGCCGCCCCGTATGGCCATTCGGGTCACGCGGAAACGGGTCTGCCGCCCCGCCGCGGGGCCCGTACACTGGGCCCAGCGAAAGGCTTGGATGGGGACGAGTAGCGTCGCAAGCAGCCATGAGCGACCCGGGGACGGTGAGAGCCCGGGGGCGAGCCCGATGTGAAGCATCACCCCGGAGCCGTCGGAAGAAAGCCGCGGGACAGCGCGGTGACTAGACCCGGCGTCGCGACCCAATGAGAGGGCTCAGGGCGTCCGCCCGGGGCCAAGGAGGGTGGTACCGCGGGAGCCGGGCTCTCGTCCCTCCGACGGAACGACGACTTTCCGCCGGAGGAACTCGATGACACCGCCGCAGTACCGCCAGGTGCCCGCCCAGGTCGACCTGCCCGCCCTCGAGCACGACGTGCTCGACTTCTGGCAGGACAACAAGGTCTTCGCCAAGACCCTGGAGCAGTCCGAGGGACGCCCCGAATGGGTGTTCTACGAAGGCCCGCCGACCGCCAACGGCATGCCCGGCGCCCACCACATCGAGGCCCGCGTCTTCAAGGACGTCTTCCCCCGCTTCCGCACCATGCGCGGCTACCACGTGGCCCGCAAGGCCGGCTGGGACTGCCACGGCCTGCCGGTCGAGCTCGCCGTCGAGAAGGAGCTCGGCTTCTCCGGCAAGAAGGACATCGAGGAATACGGCATCGCGGAGTTCAACGCGAAGTGCCGCGAGTCGGTGACCCGCCACACCGACGCGTTCGCCGACCTCACCACCCGCATGGGCTACTGGGTCGACCTGGACGACGCGTACCGGACCATGGACCCCTCGTACATCGAGTCGGTCTGGTGGTCGCTGAAGCAGATCTTCGACAAGGACCTCCTCGTCCAGGACCACCGGGTCGCCCCCTGGTGCCCGCGCTGCGGCACCGGCCTCTCCGACCACGAGCTGGCCCAGGGCTACGAGACGGTCGTCGACCCCTCCGTCTACGTCCGCTTCCCGCTGACCTCCGGCCCCCTGGCCGGCAAGGCGGCGCTCCTCGTCTGGACGACGACCCCCTGGACCCTGGTGTCCAACACGGCCGTCGCCGCCCACCCCGAGGTCACCTACATCGTCGCCACCGACGGCGACGAGCGGGTCGTCGTCGCCCAGCCGCTGGTCGAGAAGGCCCTCGGCGAGGGCTGGGTCACCACCGGCGAGTCCTTCACCGGCGCCGAGATGGAGCGCTGGACCTACCAGCGCCCCTTCGAGCTGGTCGACTTCCCGGCCGAGGCGCACTACGTCGTCAACGCCGAGTACGTCACCACCGAGGACGGCACCGGCCTCGTCCACCAGTCCCCCGCCTTCGGTGAGGACGACCTCAAGGTCTGCAAGGCGTACGGCCTGCCGGTCGTGAACCCGGTCCGCCCCGACGGCACCTTCGAGGAGGACGTCCCGCTGGTCGGCGGCGTCTTCTTCAAGAAGGCCGACGAGGCCCTCACCGCCGACCTGGACGCGCGCGGCCTGCTCTTCCGCCACATCCCGTACGAGCACAGCTACCCGCACTGCTGGCGCTGCCACACGGCCCTGCTCTACTACGCGCAGCCGTCCTGGTACATCCGTACGACCGCGGTCAAGGACCGCATGCTCCAGGAGAACGAGAAGACCAACTGGTTCCCGGACTCGGTCAAGCACGGCCGCTTCGGCGACTGGCTGACCAACAACGTCGACTGGGCGCTCTCCCGGAACCGCTACTGGGGCACCCCGCTGCCGATCTGGCGCTGCGAGGAGGGCCACCTCACCTGCGTCGGCTCCCGCGCCGAGCTGACCGAGCTGACCGGCACCGACCAGTCCGAGCTCGACCCGCACCGCCCGTACATCGACGCGGTGACCTTCACCTGCCCGGCCGACGGCTGCGCACGGGAGGCCACCCGCGTTCCGGAGGTCATCGACGCCTGGTACGACTCGGGCTCGATGCCGTTCGCGCAGTACGGATACCCGTACCGGAACAAGGAGCTGTTCGAGAGCCGCTACCCGGCGCAGTTCATCTCCGAGGCCATCGACCAGACCCGCGGCTGGTTCTACACGCTGATGGCCGTCGGCACGCTCGTCTTCGACAAGTCCTCGTACGAGAACGTGGTCTGCCTCGGCCACATCCTCGCCGAGGACGGCCGCAAGATGTCCAAGCACCTGGGCAACATCCTGCAGCCGATCCCCCTCATGGACCAGCACGGCGCCGACGCGGTCCGCTGGTTCATGGCGGCCGGCGGCTCGCCCTGGGCGGCCCGCCGCGTCGGCCACGGCACCATCCAGGAAGTCGTCCGCAAAACCCTCCTGACGTACTGGAACACCGTCGCCTTCCAGGCGCTGTACGCCCGCACCTCCGGCTGGGCGCCGTCCGCCGCGGACCCGGCCCCCGCCGACCGCTCCGTCCTCGACAAGTGGCTCCTCTCCGAGCTCCACACCCTGGTCGTCGAGGCCACCGAGGCGATGGAGTCGTACGACACCCAGCGGACCGGCAAGCTCCTCTCCGCCTTCGTCGACGACCTCTCCAACTGGTACGTGCGCCGCTCCCGCCGCCGCTTCTGGCAGGGCGACGCGGCCGCGCTCCGCACCCTCCACGACGTCATCGAGACGGTCACCCGCCTCATGGCCCCGCTGACCCCGTTCATCACGGAGCGGGTCTGGCAGGACCTGGTGGTCCCGGTGACCGCCGACGCGCCCGAGTCCGTCCACCTCGCCACCTGGCCCGAGGCCGACACCGGCCTGATCGACCCGACCCTGTCCGAGCAGATGCTGCTCGTCCGCCGGCTGGTCGAGCTCGGCCGGGCGACGCGCGCCGAATCGGGCGTCAAGACCCGCCAGCCGCTCTCCCGCGCACTGGTGGCGGCAACGGGCTTCGCGGCCCTCTCGCCGGCGCTCCAGGCCCAGATCACGGAGGAGCTGAACGTCTCCTCCCTCGCCTCCCTCTCCGAGGTCGGCGGCTCCCTCGTCGACACCACCGCCAAGGCGAACTTCCGCGCCCTCGGCAAGCGCTTCGGCAAGGGCGTCCAGGACGTGGCCAAGGCCGTGGCGGCCGCGGACGCGGCGGCGCTCTCCCTGGCCCTCCGCTCCGGCGAGGCGACCCTCTCGGTGAACGGCGAGGACATCACCGTCACCCCCGAGGAGATCATCATCACGGAGACCCCCCGCGAAGGCTGGTCGGTCGCCTCCGACGCCGGCGCGACGGTCGCCCTCGACCTGGAGATCACCCCGGAGCTGCGCCAGGCGGGCCTCGCCCGTGACGCGATCCGCCTCATCCAGGAGGCCCGCAAGAACAGCGGCCTCGACGTCGCCGACCGCATCGCCCTCCGGTGGACCTCCGCCTCCCCCGAGACCGTCGAGGCGCTCACCACCCACGCCGGGCTCATCGCGGACGAGGTCCTCGCCACGGACCACGCGCAGGGCGAGGCCGACGACTCCTACGGGGCCCCCTTCGAGGACGACTCCCTCGCCCTCGTCTTCCGCCTCCGCAAGTCCTGACCCACCCCCTCCCCAAAGGGCCCGGCCTCCCCAAGGCCGGGCCCTTCGCACTCCCCCGCCCGAGCAGGCGCCAGAAGGCCGACCCCACCCCCGTTACGGCCAACCCTCCCACCGGAGCGGCCCCCACCCCCGCTCCCGCCACCCTCGTTGCGGGCCCCCGTCCACTGGGGCGGTACCCGCCCGCCCCGGCCCACCCCCGGGGCCGGGGCCTGGCCCACTCCGTTGTGGGCAATGGTTCCGCCGGGGCCGCGCCCACACGAAGGTGGGCCAGGGTGGGCGCGTGCCCACGCGGCGGGTGGACCGGGCTGGCGCGCGGGCCCACACGGGGGTGGGCCGGCACGGAGAGCGGTCCGGCGCGGCGGGCGGGTGGCCCGGCACAGGGCGGCCCCAGCCCCTGCAGGGGGCCTCGGGCTCGGGCACGGGCGGCCCGGCACCCGCGGCGTACGTCAAGGGGCCGAGCACGGCGGAGGAAGGCCTCGGGCGCGGGCTCGGGCTCGGGTGGCCCAGCACCCGGCGTACGTCAAGGGTGCCGACGTACGGCAAGGGCCCGGCGTACGCCAAGGGGCCGGGTACGCCAAGGGCCCGGCGCATGGCGAGGGGACCGGGTACGGCGAAGGGCCGGTTCCTGGGGGGAAACCCGGGAACCGGCCCTTGCAGCCTGCCGACGGCTACGCGCTCGTCGCGCGACCCCGCGCCGTCAGTTGTCGTCCTCGTCGATGAGGAAGCCGCGCATCGGCGCCGGCGCCTGCTGCATCGGCTGCGGTGCCTGCGGACGGACCGGAGCCATCGGCTGGGTCATCGCCGGGGACATCTGCTGCTGACCGCCGTAGGAGGGGGCGCCGCCCATGGACGGAGCACCACCCATCCCGCCGTTGCCGCCGTAGGACGGGGCTCCCGCGCCCGCCGAGGCCATGGACGGGGCCGGCGGCAGGGAGGCCGTCGCCGGGGTGCGCGGCGGGGCCAGCGAGTCGTCGGCCTGGGTCTCCAGCTGACGCAGCTGCGACTCCAGGTACGACTTCAGGCGCGTACGGTACTCACGCTCGAAGCCGCGCAGGTCCTCGACCTTGCGCTCCAGCGTGGCGCGCGCGGACTCCAGGGAGCCCATGGCCACGCGGTGCTTCTCCTGGGCGTCCCGCTCGAGGGCGTCCGCCTTGGCGCGGGCGTCCCGCTCCAGGCCCTCGGCGCGGGAGCGCGCCTCGCCGACGATCTTGTTGGCCTCGGAGCGGGCCTCGGCGATCGCCTGGTCGGCGGTCTGCTGGGCCAGCGAGAGGACGCGCGCGGCGCTGTCGCCACCGGGGCCCTGCTGCGGCTGCTGCTGCATCTGCGGCTGCATCTGCTGCTGCGGGTGACCCATCGGGCCGCCCTGCATCGGGCCGGGGCCCATGGGGCCGCCCTGCATGGGGCCACCCTGCATCGGGCCGCCCTGCATGGGGCCACCCTGCATCGGGCCGCCCTGCATGGGGCCACCCTGCATCGGGCCAGGGGGAAGCGCCGGGGCACCGGAGGGCAGCTGCGGCGGGCCCATCTGGGGCGGCTGCTGCTGGACCGGCGGACCGGATATGGCCGCGGGCACGGGCGCGCCGGGACGATCCTGCGGCTCCGGCGGCTTGCGCATGCCCTGCTGCTGCTGGTTCTGCGCGGCGGCACGCGTCGCGGCGGCCAGCTTGGCGCGCAGGTCCTCGTTCTCGCGGAGCAGGCGGGTCAGTTCGGCTTCGACCTCGTCGAGGAAGGCATCGACCTCGTCCTCGTCATAGCCTTCTCGAAGGCGGACGGTCGTGAACTGCTTGTTCCGCACGTCCTCGGGGGTCAGCGGCATCTCTTCTTCACCTCTACGTAGTCGTCGGCAGTCGGCAAGACCGTATCGTCCACACTCACCTCGCGAAGCTGCTCACGATGGAGATCAGGATGTAGACGATGATCATCAGAACGAAGAAGGACAGGTCGAGTGCCACGCCCCCGAGACGCAGCGGCGGGATGAGTCGCCGCAGAAGCTTGAGCGGTGGATCGGTGACAGTGTAGGTGGCCTCGAGAACGACCACCATCGCCTTACCGGGTTGCCATGAACGGGCGAACTGGAAGACGTAGTCCATGACCAGCCGGACGATCAGGAGGACGAGGAAGCACATCAGCACGATGTAGACCACTTGTAGTGCGACGCCCATCCCGCGTTTCCCTCTCCCCTGGCTTGCGTGCTCTCGCTCGGCCGACCGCGCTTCGCGACCGGTCCGTCCGGTTCTGTTGTTCTCAGCTCTGGTTGAAGAATCCGCCCTCTGCGATCCGGGCCTTGTCCTCCGCCGTGACATCGACGTTAGCAGGCGACAACAGGAACACCTTCTGCGTCACGCGCTCAATGCTGCCATGGAGCCCGAAGACGAGTCCGGCGGCAAAGTCGACAAGTCGCTTCGCGTCCGTGTCGTCCATCTCCGTGAGGTTCATGATCACGGGGGTGCCCTCGCGGAAGTGTTCCCCGATGGTACGGGCCTCGTTGTACGTCCGGGGGTGCAGCGTGGTGATGCGGTAGGGCTCCCGCTCGGACACGACCTTGGGCATGATCACCGGTGCGTTCTTCTCCAGGCTCGGACGTTCGGGTGTGATGGATGCCACGGGGGCAATTCGGGCCGGACGTCCACTTTCGGCGAGTACCGGGACGGAATGGGCGACCGGCTCCCGCTGCGCGGGGGGCGCCACGACACGCACCGGCTCCTCGCGCTCCACCTGACGCGGGGGGGTGTGGCGCCGGTCGCGCTCGGGCTCCGGCTCCAGCTCGGGTTCGAAGTCGTCGTCGGGGTCGAAACCCCGGCCGTCGTACCCATCGTCCTCCACGAGGCCGAGGTAGACCGCCATCTTGCGCATCGCGCCGGCCATTCTCTGAGTCCTCCGCTCTGTGGTGGATCGGCCTTGTCACCAAGTGCCGGCGATCCACGGGGCACCCCGCCATTCTGCGGAATGACCATATTTTCTGCTGTGGTCCGACTTGCTTCGCGACGTTACCCGAGCTTCGGGCGGACGCCGAGCACCGCCGTACCGACGCGTACGTGTGTCGCCCCGGCCGCGACGGCCTCCTCGAGGTCCGCGCTCATCCCTGCCGACACCATGTTCGCAGCCGGACGGGTCGCGCGCAGGGCAGTCGACAAATCCATGAGGCGGTCGAAAGCGGCGCGTCGCCGTCCCGCGTACGGGCCGGCGAGCGGGGCGACGGTCATCAGCCCGCCGAGCCGCAGCCCGGGCGCGGCGTCCACCGCGGCCGCCAACTCCTCGATCCCGTCGGGCGAGACGCCGCCGCGGTCGCCCCGCTCACCGGACTCGGCGTCGAGCGCGACCTGGAGCAGGCAGCCGAGCTCGCGCCCCTCCTTCTCCGCGGCCGCGGAGAGGGCGGAAACGAGCTTCAAGCGGTCGACGGACTGCACCACATCGGCATAACCCACCACGGATCTGACCTTATTGGTCTGCAACTGGCCCACGAAGTGCCAGGTCAGGTCGAGGTCGGCACACGCGGCCGCCTTCGGGGCGGCGTCCTGGTCCCGGTTCTCGGCGACGTTCCGCACGCCGAGGCCGTGGAGGATCCTCACGTCGCTCGCGGGATAGGTCTTGGTGACCACGACGAGGGTCACCTCCTCCCGCGCGCGCCCGGCGGCGGCGCAGGCGGCGGCGATCCGCGCCTCCACCCGGGCCAGGTTCTCGGCGAGTTCCGACGTGCGGTCCGTCATCAGTTCTTTCCTGCCGGGGATCCGGGGGTCGTCCCGGGGGTGGATACGGCGTCCAACCAGACATATCCCGCGAGTCGCCCCGTGGTGCGGTCACGGCGGTACGAGTAGTGGTCACCGGATTCCCGGGTGCAGACCGGGCTGGCCTGCCGGTCGGTGACGCCGAGCCGTTCGAGCTGGGCGTGGACCCCGGCGACGACGTCGACGGCCGGGGTTCCCCAGCTCGTCTCGGCCCAGGCCGCGGGTTCGGTCTCCGCCACCTCGGCCCGCATGGCCTCCGGGACCTCGTAGCAGCGCCCGCAGACGGCGGGACCGGTGCGGGCGACGATACGGGCCGCATCGGCGCCCAGAACGATCATGGCGGCGACCGCGGCCGGGACGACTCCCGCCACCATCCCGGGACGCCCGGCGTGGGCGGCGGCCGCGACTCCCGCGACCGGGTCGGCGAGGAGGACGGGCACGCAGTCCGCGGTGAGGACGGCGAGCCCGAGTCCCGGCCGGGAGGTGACGAGCGCGTCGACCGCCGGGACGTCGGCGGTGCCCCACGGCCCGTCGACCCGGGCGACGTCCGCGCCGTGCACCTGGTTCATCCAGACCACCCGCGCCGGGTCGAGCCCGAGGGCGCCGGCGGCGAGCGCCCGGTTGGTCCGTACCGCTTCGGGGTCGTCCCCCACCGCTCCGCCGAGGTTGAGCTCCTCGTACGGAACGGCGCTCACCCCGCCCCACCGGTCGGTGAAGGCGAAGTGCGCGCCGTTCGCGTCGGAGCGATGCCCTATCACTTCAGGAAGTCCGGGACGTCCAGCTCCTCGGCCTGGCTGTCCGCGTAGGGACGGGCCGGCGGGACGACCGGCTGGGCCGGCGTCAGCGGGACCTCGTTGACGACCGGGGCGGGCTCGACCGGGGCGGCGACGGGCTCCTCGCGGGGGGCCACGGTGCCGAGGCCGCCGAGCGGACGGGAGGTCTCGACGTGGCGGGGGGCCGGGGCCGGCTCCTCGCGCTTGGCCGAGACCGAGCCGATGATGTTGTCCCGGCGGGCCGGCGGCTGGCCGCCGTCGAAGCCGGCCGCGATGACGGTGACGCGGACCTCGTCGCCCAGGGCGTCGTCGATGACGGCGCCGAAGATGATGTTGGCCTCGGGGTGGGCCGCCTCGCTGACCAGCTGCGCGGCCTCGTTGATCTCGAAGAGACCGAGGTCGCTGCCGCCGGAGATGGAGAGCAGCACGCCGCGGGCGCCGTCGATGGAGGCCTCCAGGAGCGGCGAGGAGATCGCCATCTCCGCGGCGGCCACCGCGCGGTCGTCGCCACGGGCGGAGCCGATGCCCATGAGGGCCGAACCGGCCTCGGACATGACCGACTTGACGTCGGCGAAGTCGAGGTTGATGAGACCCGGGGTGGTGATGAGGTCGGTGATGCCCTGGACACCGCTCAGCAGCACCTGGTCGGCCGACTTGAACGCGTCGAGCACGGAGACCTGGCGGTCCGAGATCGAGAGCAGTCGGTCGTTCGGGATGACGATGAGGGTGTCGACCTCTTCGCGGAGCTCGGCGATGCCGTCCTCCGCCTGGTTGGCGCGACGGCGGCCCTCGAAGGTGAACGGCCTGGTGACCACGCCGATCGTCAGGGCGCCGAGCGAGCGTGCGATGTTGGCGACGACGGGCGCGCCGCCGGTGCCGGTGCCGCCGCCTTCGCCGGCGGTGACGAAGACCATGTCGGCCCCCTTGAGGACCTCCTCGATCTCCTCACGGTGGTCCTCTGCCGCCTTGCGACCGACGGCCGGGTTGGCCCCGGCCCCCAGGCCGCGGGTGAGTTCACGGCCGACGTCGAGCTTGACGTCGGCGTCGCTCATCAACAGCGCTTGCGCGTCGGTGTTGATCGCGATGAACTCGACGCCCTTGAGACCGACCTCGATCATTCGGTTGATGGCATTGACACCACCGCCGCCGACACCGATGACCTTGATGACTGCGAGGTAGTTCTGCGGTGCTGCCACGTCGAAGGCCTCTCGCCTCGAGTTACGTGTCGTCGCCGCGCGTTGGTCGCGCCGCTCCGACGGATGCCGATTGGGACGGTCCGAAACGCCGACCCGAACCCTAACGTTGAAGTTTAGGGTTACTAGTGTCGCTGTTCGCTGGACTCCTCCGAACAGGACACTAAGTCGACAAGTGGCGCACGTTCAACGAACACGCCGAACCTCCCGTTTTTCTTTTCACCCTATGTGATCACCCGTAGCGCTGGCCAACCAGGGTGCTGGCCAGCGGTGATGGGCGTCAACTTCCGGACGAGGCGGGCGCCGTGGGGGCACTTACGTCGAAGTGCCCCGCTTTGGGTGCCGCCTTCATCAGAGCGGTCAGCACCCGGGCCTTCACCGGACCGTGTTCGGCGCTGCCCCAGAACACCGTGCGCCCCCTGGTCAGCTCCAGAGTGACGGAATCGTACGAAGTGACGCGCACGACACGAGCCTCCCGGGCGATTTCCGCCGGGAGTTCACCCCGGACGCGGACCGCCTCGCGGAGCAGCCGGTCCGCGCCGAAGCGGCGCAGGCTCGGGGAGGCGGCGCTGTCCAGGACGAGCCGGGGGACGCCGCGCGGGGCGGTGTCGACGGTGGCGAACCGCATGCCGGTCCTGTCCACTTCGATGAACTTTCCGCCCTTTTCGATCAGCAGGACAGGCTGCCGTTCCGTCACTTTCAGCCCGATTCCGTGCGGCCAGGACCGGACGACGTCGATCGACTCGATCCGGGGGAAAGCGGCCCCGAGTCGGGCCTCGATCGCGTCGGTGTCGACGGTGGCGAGCGGGGCTCCGAGGGGTACGGCGGCGGCGGTCTCGACCTCGCTCGCGGTCAGGACCCGGGTGCCGGAAGTCTTCACACGTTCCACACGGAACCAGCTTGATCCGTAGAGCGCCCAGACCCCGCCGACGACGAGCGCGACCACGCCGAGCGCGACGAGCAGCAACCGGGGGGCGGGTACCCGGAACCGAGGGTTCCGGGTACCCGTGCCGGACGACCGCTCCGACGACCCCTTCGACTTGCTGGCGCCGCTCTTCTCCGCGGTCGTCGGTCCGGCTGCCACCTGGCGCTCCTGCCTCTCGCCGCCGCGCTACGCCTGTCGGCGGGCGGCGATCGCCTCGTACACCATGCCGACGAGCAGGTCGTCGGCGTCCCGGCGGCCGAACTCGGCGGCGGCACGGGACATTTCGTACAACCGGTGCGGATCGGCCAGTACGGGCAGGACGTTGCCCTGCACCCACTGCGGCGTCAGCTCCGCGTCGTCGACGAGGAGCCCACCGCCCGCCTTGACCACCGGCTGGGCGTTGAGCCGCTGCTCGCCGTTGCCGATGGGCAGCGGGACGTACGCGGCGGGCAGCCCGACGGCGGAGAGCTCGGCGACGGTCATCGCGCCCGCGCGGCAGAGCATCATGTCGGCCGCGGCGTACGCGAGATCCATCCGGTCCACGTACGGTACCGGCACGTACGGCGGCATACCGGGCATGTTGTCGACGCGCGGCATCTCGTTCTTCGGGCCGACCGCGTGCAGGATCTGGATGCCGGAGCGCTGGAGCACCGGGGCGATCTGCTGGATGACCTCGTTGAGCCGCCGCGCGCCCTGCGAGCCGCCGGAGACCAGCAGCGTCGGCAGGTTGGGGTCGAGGCCGAAGGCGGCGCGCGCCTCGGGCCGCACCCGCGCCCGGTCGAGCGTCGCGATGGTGTACCGCAGCGGGATGCCGATGTAGCGGGCGTTCCGGAGCTTGCTGTCCGGGGTGGCGACGGCGACCCCGGCCGCGTACCGCGAACCGATCTTGTTGGCCAGGCCGGGCCGGGCGTTGGCCTCGTGGACCACGATCGGCACCCCGAGCCGCTTGGCCGCGAGATAGCCGGGCAGGGCCACGTAGCCGCCGAAGCCGACCACGCAGTCCGCCTTGGTGCGCTCCAGGACCTGCTCGGCGGCCTTGATCGTGCCGCGCAGCCGCCCGGGGACGGTGATCAGCTCGGGGGTGGGCTTGCGGGGCAGCGGTACGGCGGGAATGAGCGCCAACTCGTAGCCCCGCTCGGGCACGAGCCGGGTCTCCAGACCCTTCTCCGTGCCGAGCGCCGTGATCCCCACGCTGGGGTCCTGCCTGCGCAGGGCGTCCGCGAGGGCGAGCGCGGGCTCGATGTGGCCGGCGGTCCCCCCGCCGGCGAGTACGACATGCACCGAAATTCACCGCTCTCCGGACGGGCGCTTCTTGACGCGCCGTCGCATCGACTTCCATCTCACCCCGGCCCGCTTGCCCCAACCGGGGCGGCGCATGGCCAGGGCCGCTTTCGCGGCGGGCTCCTGTCGCGCGAAGGCGATCAGCAGTCCGACGGCGAACATGGTCGGCAGCAGGGCCGACCCTCCGTAGGAGAACAGCGGGAGGGGGACACCGGCGATCGGCAACAGGCCGAGCACCGCACCGATGTTGATCACGGCCTGCGCCGTGATCCAGGTGGTCACGCCTCCCGCGGCGAACCTCACGAAGGGGTCCTCCGTGCCTCCGGCCACGCGGATACCCGCATAGCCTAGAGCCGCGAACAGGGCGAGTACCGACAGCGTCCCCGCGAGGCCCAGTTCCTCACCGGTGACCGCGAAGATGAAGTCGGTGTGCGCCTCGGGCAGTTGGCCCCATTTCTCCACACTCGCACCGAGTCCGGATCCGAACCATCCGCCCGAGGCCAGAGCATAGATTCCGTGCGCGGCCTGGAGGCAGGGGGCTCCCTCGCCACCGGGGTCGGTCGCTCCGATGCAGTCGAAGCGCTTCATCCGGTTCGAGCTCGTCTTGATCAGCAGCACGCCGATCGCGCCGGCCACCGTGAGCACCCCGACGAACAGGCGGGTCGGCGCCCCGGCCGTCCACAGCAGGCCGAAGAGGATCGCGGCGAGGATGATCGAGGTGCCCATGTCGCCGCCGAGCATGATCAGTCCGAGCAGCATGAAGGCGCCGGGGACCAGCGGGACCAGCATGTGCTTCCACTGGGTCAGCAGCCGCATGTCGTGCTTGCGGGCGAGCAGGTCGGCCCCCCACAGGATCAGGGCCAGCTTGCCGAACTCGCTGGGCTGGAGCTGGAAGGGGCCGCCGAGGGAGATCCAGTTCTGGTTGCCGTTGACCGCGTGCCCTATCCCGGGGATCTGCACGAGCACCATCAGGAAGACCGCGCCGACCAGGATCGGGTAGGCGAGCGCCCGGTGCAGCTTCACCGGCATCCGCGAGGCGGCCAGGAGCAGTCCGGTGCCCAGGAGCGCGGCGAAGAACTGCTTCCGGAAGAAGTAGGAGGGCACCAGCTCGTAGCGGAGCGCCGTGATCATCGAGGCGGAGTAGACCATCACGAGGCCGAGCGTGGTGATGAGCATCCCGGCGCCGATGATCACGTAGTAGGCCGTCAGCGGCCGGTCCCAGGCCTTCTGCGCCCGCCGGTAGAGCTGCCCCACGCCTCCCCGGCGGGGTCGCCGCGGGGTCGCGGGGGCCCGCCCCCCGCCGCGTACGGCGGAAGGCCGGCGTGTCCCGGCGATCTTGCTCGGCATGGTCGCTGCCCCCTCCAGTCGTGCCCGGTCCGGCCGGACCCTCCCGCTGGTCAGGTCAGGCGTCCCCGGTGGCGGCGAGGGCGCGGACGGCGTCCGCGAAGGCCTCGCCCCGCTTGTTGTAGTTGGTGAACATGTCCATCGAGGCGCAGGCCGGGGCGAGGAGGACCGTGTCCCCCGGGCGGGCGAGCCGGGCCGCCTCGCGGACCGCCTCGGACATCGCCTCAGTGTCGGTCCGGTCGAGGTCCACCACCGGGACCTCCGGGGCGTGTCGCGCCAGGGCTTCGCGGATCAGCGCGCGGTCGGCGCCGATCAGGACGGCGCCGCGCAAGCGCTTCGCCGACTTCCGGACGAGCTCGTCGAAGGTGGCTCCCTTGGCGAGGCCGCCGGCGATCCAGACGATCGGGTCGTAGGCCGCCAACGAGGCTTCCGCGGCGTGGGTGTTGGTGGCCTTGGAGTCGTCGACGTACGTGACTCCCTGGACCTCCTCGACCAGTTCGATGCGGTGCGGGTCGGGGCGGAAGGCCTTGAGCCCGTCCCGTACGGCCTTGGCCTCGACGCCGAAGGCGCGGGCGAGGGCGGCCGCGGCGAGCGCGTTGGCGATGTTGTGCGGGGCCGGCGGCTGGACGTCGGCGACCTCGGCGAGTTCCTGGGCGTTCTTCTGCCGGTTCTCGACGAAGGCGCGGTCCACGAGGATGCCCTCGACGACGCCCAGTTGGGAGGGGCCTGGGGTTCCGAGGGTGAAGCCGATGGCGCGGCAGCCCTCCTCGACGTCCGCCTCGCGGACCAGGTCCTCGGTGACCTGGTCGGCGACGTTGTACACGCAGGCGACCTGGTTGCCCTCGTAGATGCGGCCCTTGTCGGCGGCGTACGCCTCCATGGTGCCGTGCCAGTCGAGGTGGTCGGGCGCCAGGTTGAGCACGGCGGCCGAGTGGGCGCGGACCGAGGGCGCCCAGTGGAGCTGGTAGCTGGAGAGCTCCACGGCGAGGACGTCGTACGTCTCCTCGCCGAGGACGGCGTCGAGGAGCGAGACCCCGATGTTGCCGACGGCGGCGGTCCGCAGACCGGCCGCCTCCAGGATCGAGGCGAGCATCCGGACCGTCGTGGTCTTGCCGTTGGTGCCGGTGACCGCGAGCCAGGGGGCCGCGTCGGGCCCCCGCAGCCGCCACGCCAGCTCGACGTCGCCCCAGACCTCGACGCCCGCCTCGGCGGCGGCCGCGAAGAGCGGCTTGTCGGGCCGCCAGCCGGGGGTGGTGACGATCAGCTCGGTGCCGGACGGCAGGGTGGCCCCGTCGCCGAGGCGGACGGTGATGCCCTCCGCCTCCAGGTCGGCGGCCTGGGCCCGGGAGCGCTCGTCGTCGCCGTCGTTGACGACGGTCACGAGCGCCCCGCGGGCGTGCAGGACGCGGGCGGCCGGGATGCCGGACACCCCTAGCCCCGCGACGGTGACCTTCTTGCCGTTCCAGTCGAGCTGTTCCGTCACTTCTCTGCTGCCCATCCCGCGTAGAAGAGGCCCAGGCCCACGATCACGCACATGCCCTGGATGATCCAGAACCGGACGACGACCAGGACCTCGGACCACCCCTTGAGTTCGAAGTGGTGCTGGAGGGGGGCCATCCGGAAGACGCGCTTGCCGGTCATCTTGAACGAGCCGACCTGGATGACCACGGACATCGTGATCAGCACGAACAGGCCGCCGAGCAGGGCCAGCAGGAGCTCCGTACGGGAGCAGATGGCGAGACCGGCGAGGGCGCCGCCGAGCGCCAGCGAGCCGGTGTCACCCATGAAGATCTTGGCCGGCGAGGTGTTCCACCAGAGGAAGCCGAAGCAGGAGCCCATCAGCGCGGAGGCGACGACGGCGAGGTCGAGCGGGTCGCGGACCTCGAAGCAGGCGTTGGGGTTGGTCAGGGTCATGGCGTTCGCACACGACTCCTGGAACTGCCAGAGCCCGATGAAGGTGTACGCGCCGAAGACCATCACCGAGGCGCCGGTGGCCAGGCCGTCCAGACCGTCCGTGAGGTTCACGCCGTTGGACATGGCCAGGATCATGAAGAGCGCCCAGACCACGAAGAGCACCGGGCCGATGGACCAGCCGAAGTCCGTGATGAAGGAGAGCCTCTCGGAGGCCGGGGTGTTGCCGCGCAGGTCCGCGAACTGCAGCGCGAGCACCGCGAAGGCGATGCCGACGATCAGCTGGCCGGCCATCTTCGCCTTGGCCCGCAGACCCAGCGACCGCTGCTTGACGATCTTGATGTAGTCGTCCAGGAAGCCGACCAGGCCCATGCCGGCCATCAGGAACAGCACCAGGACGCCCGAGTACGTCGGGTCCTCGCCGGTGATGACCTTGGCCAGGGCGTACGCGATCAGCGTGGCCAGGATGAAGGAGATGCCGCCCATGGTGGGCGTGCCCTTCTTCCCGGCGTGGCCGCGCGGGCCGTCGTCCCGGATGAACTGCCCGTACCCCTTGCGGGCAAGGAGCTTGATCAGCAGCGGCGTACCGATCAGGGTCAGGAAGAGCCCGATGGCCCCCGCGAAGAGGATCTGCCTCATCGGCCGGTGACCTCGCCCTCGGTGTCGAGCAGTGCCAGGGCGACCTGTTCGAGACCGACCGACCTGGAAGCCTTCACAAGGACGACGTCCCCCGGGCGCAGCTCACTGCGCAACAGGTCGACCGCCGCCTGCGCGTCGGACACGTGCACCGACTCCTCACCCCACGAACCCTCGTTATATGCGCCCAGTTGCAGCCAGGACGCTTCCCTGTCCCCGACCGCGACGAGCTTGCTGACGTTGAGCCGGACGGCGAGCCGTCCGACCGCGTCGTGCTCGACGAGCGATGCGTCACCGAGCTCGGCCATCTTGCCGAGCACCGCCCACGTGCGAGCCCCTCGGGCCTGTGCGGCCCGGCCCATGGCCGCGAGCGCGCGCAGGGCGGCTCGCATGGACTCGGGGTTCGCGTTGTAGGCGTCGTTGACGACCGTCACGCCGTCCGGACGCTCGGTGACCTCCATGCGCCAGCGCGACAGGGTTCCCGCTTCGGAGAGCGCGGTGGCGATCTCTTCGACGGGCATGCCCAGCTCGTGCGCGACGGCGGCCGCTGCGAGCGCGTTCGACACGTGGTGCTCACCGTACAGGCGCAAGGTCACGTCGCTGCACCCGGTGGGTGTGTGAAGACGGAAAGAAGGCTGTCCGGACTCTGTGAGGTGGACGTTCTCGGCACGTACGGCCGCTTCGTCCGCTTCGCCGAAGAGGGTCACGCGGGCCTTGGTGCGGCTCGCCATCGCGCGGACGAGGGGGTCGTCGGCGTTGAGGACGGCGACACCGCCCTCCTCGGCGGACGGCAGGGCCTCGACGAGCTCGCCCTTGGCCTCGGCGATCTGCTCCCGGCCGCCGAACTCGCCGATGTGGGCGGTGCCGACGTTGAGGACGAGGCCGATGCGGGGCGGGGTGAGGCCGGTGAGGTACCGGATGTGCCCGATGCCGCGGGCGCCCATCTCCAGGACGAGGTGCCGGGTCTCGTCGGTCGCGCGGAGCGCCGTGAGCGGCAGGCCGATCTCGTTGTTGAGTGAGCCGGGCGTCCAGACGGTGGGCGCGTGGCGGTCGAGGACCTGGGCGATCAGGTCCTTGGTGGACGTCTTGCCGGCCGAGCCGGTGAGGGCGACGACATCGGCGCCGAGGCGTTCCACGACCGTGCGGGCGAGGGTTCCCAGCGCGGCCTGGACGTCGTCGACGACGATGGCGGGGACGCCGACGGGCCGGGCGGCGAGCACGGCCGCCGCACCCGCCTCGACGGCGCGCTCGGCGTAGTCGTGGCCGTCGACGTGCTCGCCGGCGAACGCCACGAAGAGGCTGCCGGCCCGCACTTCACGGGAGTCGATGACGACGGGACCGGTGATCCGGGCGTCCGGATCCGGTATGTCGTGCGCCTGCCCGCCGACGATTGCGGCGACCTCGGCGAGGGAGAGGGCGATCACTGCTTCATCCCTGACTGTTCTGGTGGCTGGCTTCGTCGCCGTCGTCCGCCGGGGCGGCCTTGGCGTTCTGTTCGAGGATCGCCGCCCGCAGGACCTCGCGGTCGTCGAAGGGGCGGACCACCCCGGCGGTCTCCTGGCCCTGCTCGTGGCCCTTGCCGGCGACCAGGACGGTGTCGCCCGGCCGTGCGCGGGCGACGGCCGCGGCGATGGCGGCGGCGCGGTCGGCGAGGACGAGCACCTCGCCGCGTTCCTCCGCGGGCACCTCCGCGGCGCCCGCGAGCATGGCGGCGAGGATCCGGAGCGGGTCCTCGGAGCGGGGGTTGTCGGAGGTCAGGACGGCGGTGTCGGCGAGCCGGGCGGCCGCGGCGCCCATCGGGCCGCGTTTGGTGGTGTCCCGGTCGCCGCCGCAGCCGATGACCACGTGCAGCGTGCCCTCGGTGACCTCGCGCAGCGAGCGCAGGACGGATTCGACGGCGTCCGTCTTGTGCGCGTAGTCGACGACGGCGAGGTACGGCTGGCCGGCGTCGACGCGCTCCAGGCGGCCCGGTACGCCGGGGACGGCGGCGATGCCGTCGGCGGCGTCCTTCGGGTCGAGGCCCGCGGCGGCGAGGGTGGCGATCGCGGCGAGGGTGTTCGCGACGTTGAACGGGCCGGGCAGCGGGGCGGTGGCGGGGATCCGCCGGCCGTCCGGGCCGACGGCGGTGAACGTCGAGTCGTGGGAGCCGAGGACCAGGTCCTCGGCGCGCCAGTCGGCGTCGGCGAGGCCGTCGGCGGAGAAGGTGACGACCGGGACGGTGGCCTCCTTGGCCAGCCTGCGGCCGTACTCGTCGTCGAGGTTGACCACGCCGAGGCGGCTCCGCTCGGGCGTGAAGAGCCCGGCCTTCGCCTGGAAGTAGTCCTCCATGTCGGAGTGGAACTCCATGTGCTCCGGGCTGAGGTTGTTGAAGACGGCGACGTCGAAGACGCAGCCGTCGACCCGGCCGAGCACGAGGGCGTGGCTGGAGACCTCCATGGCGACGGCCTCGACGCCCCGCTCGCGCATGACGGCGAAGAGCGCCTGGAGGTCGGTGGCCTCGGGGGTGGTCCGCTCCGACTTGATGCGCTCGTCGCCGATGCGCATCTCGACGGTGCCGACGAGGCCGGTCCTGCGGCCGGCGCCCCGCAGGCCGCCTTCGACGAGGTAGGCGGTGGTGGTCTTGCCGGAGGTGCCGGTGATGCCGATCTGGAGGAGGGCGGCGCCGGGCCGCCCGTAGATCTCGGCGGCGAGTTCGCCCATCCGGCCGCGCGGGTCCTCGACGACCAGGACCGGGAGGCCGGTCGCGGCGGCGCGTTCGGCACCGGCCGGGTCGGTGAGGATCGCGGCGGCGCCGAGTCCGGCGGCCTGGGCGACGAAGTCGGCGCCGTGCAGCCGGGCGCCGGGCAGGGCCGCGTACACGTCGCCGGGGCGCACCGCCCGCGAGTCGTGGGTGATGCCCGAGATCTCGGCGGCCCCGGGGGCGTCGACCCCCAGGTGTGCGGCCAGGTCGCCCAGGGGTGTCGGGCGGGCCTGCTCCGGACGGGGCGGGGCGTTTCGGTACTGATCAGCGTGTGGCACGGCGGTGAGCGTACCGGGCGCACCCTGTACGGGGCCAAAAGAGCCCGGGGCGTCGCCGGAGTTCGATTTCCGGTTCCCGGAATGGGGGGTGATGGTTGTCACTGGTGCTCCCGGAGTGTCACGGGGTGGGGACGTAGTCGACCGGCAGTCGGGCGGGGGCGCTGCCCGTGGGGGCGACGTGGAGGGTCTTGAGGGCGAACTCCATGACCTTCTTGTAGATGGGTCCGCAGATCTGGCCGCCGAAGTAGTTCCCCTTGGTCGGGTTCTGGATGGCGCAGTAGACGGTGACCTGCGGGTCGTCGGCCGGGGCGAAGCCGGCGAAGGAGGCGGTGTACCCCTTGTAGCGGCCGAGTTCGGGGTCGACGCGGTTGGCGGTGCCGGTCTTGCCCGCGACCCGGTAGCCGGGGATCGCGGCCTTGGTGCCGGTGCCCTCCCGGTCGTCGACGACGGACTCCAGCATCTTGGCGAGGGTGTCGGCGGTCTTCTCGCTGACGACCCGGGTCTCCTCGGGCGCGGGGGCCGGGGTGAAGCGCCCGTCGGGGCCCTTGGTGCCGCGGACGAGGCTCGGCTCGACGCGTACGCCCTTGTTGGCGATGGTCGAGTACACGGAGGCGGCCTGCATGGCGTTCACGGAGAGGCCCTGGCCGAAGGGGATCGTGTACTGCTGCGAGGTGGACCAGTCCTCGGGCTTGGCGAGGATGCCGGCGGTCTCGCCCGGGTAGTCGAGGCCGGTGGGGCCGCCGATGCCGAACTTGCGCAGGTACGAGTGGAGGACCCGGTTGGACTCGGGCTGGGTGGCGCCGAGCTGGCCGGTGGCGAGGATGGTGCCGATGTTGCTGGACTTGGCGAGGACGCCGTTGAGGGTCAGGTACCAGGTCTTGTGGTCGACGTCGTCCTTGAAGAGCCGGTCGCCGCGGTGGAGCCGGTTGGGGACGATGACGTGGGTGCCGGGGGCCGCCTTGCCCTCCTCCAGGACTGCGGCCATGGACATGACCTTGCTGGTGGAGCCGGGCTCGTAGGCGTCCTGGAGGGCGGCGTTGCCCATGGAGGCCGAGTTGGCGGCGGAGAGGTCGTTGGGGTCGAAGCCGGGGGCGTTGGCCATCGCGAGGACCTCGCCGGTCCTGGTGTTCTGCACGATGACGTAGCCGCGGTCGGCCTTGGACTTCTTCACCTGGTCGGTGATGGCCTTCTGGGCGGCCCACTGGATGTCCCGGTCGATGGTGAGCTCGATGTCGGAGCCGGGGACGGCGGGGGTGCCCTGGGAGCCGGCGGTCGGCACCTGGCGGCCGCCGGACTGGGTGAAGCGGATCGTGCCGTCCTTGCCGGCCAGCTCGGGGTCGAGCATCGACTCGATGCCGCCGGCGCCCCGGCCCTCGGCGTTGACGAAGCCCAGTATCCCGGCGGCGAGTTCGCCGTTCGGGTACACGCGCTTGGTGCTGGGCTCGCTGAGGACGCCGCCGAGGAGGTTGACGCCGTTGCCGCCTGCGGAGCGCTGCGCCTTCTGCCCGTAGACCCGCTTGAGGTCCTTGATCTGGTTCCAGACCTGCGGGGTCTGCTTGCGGGCGAGCAGGGTGTAGCGGGACTTGGGGGTGCGGAGCTTCTTGACGAGTTCGGCGGGCTCCTTGCCCAGGAGGGGCGCCAGGAGGGCGGCGGCCTGCTCGGGGGCGTCGGTGACCTTGGACTCCTCGGGGGTGAAGAGCTTGGGGTCCGCGGTGATGTCGTACGCGTCGACGCTGGCGGCGAGCGCGATGCCGTTGCGGTCGGTGATCTCGCCCCGCTCGGCGGAGAGCGTGTACTCCTGGAAGCGGTACTTGTCGGCCTTGGCCGCGTACGCGCTGGCGTCGACCGCCTGGACCTGGAGCAGCCGCACCACGAAGGCGATCATGACGAGGGTCAGGCCGAGGGAGACCAGGCGCAGCCGGGGCTTCGGGCTGCCGAGCCTGATGGTGCGGGGCTGCCGGGCCGGCGGCCGGGGCGCGGTGCGCTTCGCGGCCGGGCGCGGGGCGGGGCGGGGGGGCCGGGCTCCGGCGGAGGCGGGCCGGGGGCGGGCGGGCCGTGCAGGTCCGGGGACGCGCCGGCGCGGGGGCTCCTTGGGGGGCACTGCTCGGTCACCTGCCGGAGGTCGTCGGGGTGGGGTCCTGAAGCTCTGGTGCCTGTGTCGTCCGTGCCCGCCCGTTCCCGGCGGGGCCCGCACCGGTGGGGCTTCCGCCGGTGGATTCGGTGCCGGTCGGAGTCACGCCGGTGTCCGCCCGCGCGGTTCCCGCGTTCGCCCGGTCGGTTGCGGTGCCCTCGGGGGCTCCGGAGGTACGGGGGCCGGTGGTGGCGCCGGTACGGGTGGCGGCCGTGTTGGCCGGGGCGACCGAGTTCGTGGGGGTGACCGTGCTCGTGGGGACGGCCGTGTTCGGCGGCGGCTTCGGGGTGCCGGTCGGCTTCGGCGTGGGTTTCGGGGTGGGGCTGGGCTTCGGGGAGACGGCGACGGAGGGCTCGCCGAGGACCTTGCCGTCGGGGCCGAGGAAGGCGGGGCTGCCGCCCGGGACCATGCCGAGCTCGCGGGCCCGGCGCTCCAGCGCGTCGGGGGCCGCGTAGTCGTCCACGTCCCGCTGGAGGGCCTGCTGCTCGTCGGTCAGCTCGGTGGTCTTGTTCTTGAGCTCGTTCAGCTGGAAGGAGCCCTGGTTGAGGGCCGAGTTCAGCAGGAGCAGGGAGATGAGTCCGCCGCCGAGCAGGACGACGACGAGCAGGACGAAGGGGGTGCGGGCGGCCGAGCTCGGCCCCGACGGCATGAGCCGTCCGAGCCGCGCGGCCCGCCCTTTGAGCGGCCCCTTCGCCGTGCTCACAGCACGTCCTCCCGGATGCGCTCGACACCCCGGAGCCGGGCCGGGGCGGCGCGCCGGTTCTCGGCGACCTCCTCCTCGGTGGGCAGCTCGGCGCCCCGGGTGAGCAGCTTCAGGCGGGGCTGGTACTTCTCCGGGACGATCGGCAGGCCGGGCGGGGCGGTGGTCGCCGCGCCGGCCGCGAAGACGCCCTTGACGATCCGGTCCTCCAGGGACTGGTACGAGAGGACGGCGACCCGGCCGCCGACGGCGAGGGCCTTCACGGCCGCCGGGATCGCGTTCTCGACGGCCTCGAGTTCGCGGTTGACCTCGATGCGCAGAGCCTGGAAGGTCCGCTTGGCCGGGTTGCCGCCGGTGCGCTTCGCCGCCTGGGGCAGGGAGTCGCGGATGAGCTCGACGAGCCGGGCGCTGTTGGTGAAGGGCTCCTTCTCGCGCTCGCGCACGATGGCGGAGACGATCCGCTTGGCCTGCTTCTCCTCGCCGTACGCGCGCAGGATGCGGACCAGCTCGCCGGCCGGGTAGGTGTTGAGGACCTCGGCCGCGCTGATGCCGGTCGTCTGGTCCATGCGCATGTCGAGCGGCGCGTCCTGGGCGTAGGCGAAGCCGCGGTCGGCCTCGTCCAGCTGCATGGAGGAGACGCCGAGGTCGAAGAGGACGCCGTCGACCTTCGGGATGCCGAGCCGGTCGAGGACCTCGGGCAGTTCGTCGTACACGGCGTGGACCAGGGTGGCCCGCTCGCCGTACGGGGCGAGCCGCTCGCCGGAGAGCCGCAGGGCCTCCTTGTCGCGGTCGAGGGCGACGAGTCGCACCTCGGGGAACCGCTTGAGCAGGGCCTCGCTGTGGCCGCCGAGGCCCAGGGTGCAGTCGACGACGACCGCGCCGGGGCGCTCCAGTGCGGGGGCCAACATGTCCAGGCACCGCTGGAGCATCACCGGGACGTGTCGGTCGTTGCTCAATGCGCCCTCTCAGAACCGGCGCGGAGGCACGTACCGCGGGAGGAGGCCGAGCCGTAGGTACCGCCGCGCACACGGGGGAGAAACCGCGGGAACCGCTCGATGTCTCCGTTAACTCCGCGTCACTTTAGTCCACCGGACGCGCCGGTCAATCAACCGGCTGGCGCGTCGCACGACACCGGCGGGTCGGCCGGACATTCCGGACGCCTCACTCGTCCGGGTCCATGATCCCGGCCCTGTGGATTAGCTCACAACAAGACTCGATGGCGTTCTTTGTCCCCTCTCACAGCAGGCTCGGACGGCCTGTGCCCTTTAACGTCGGAACCATGTCGACCTCCACGCACCCCTCTGCCGACGCCATACGCACCGGCGCCTCGGTCACCGACCGTCTCGTCGAGGCCAACGGGAACTACGCCGCCGGCTTCACCGACCCCGGCATGGACGCGCGCCCCGTGCTCCGCGTCGCCGTCGTCGCCTGCATGGACGCCCGTCTCGACCTGCACGCGGCCCTCGGACTCCAGCTCGGCGACTGCCACACCATCCGCAACGCGGGCGGAGTGGTCACCGACGACGTGATCCGGTCCCTCACCATCAGCCAGCGCGCCCTCGGCACCCGCAGCGTGATGCTGGTGCACCACACGGGCTGCGGCCTCGAGTCGCTCACCGAGGACTTCCGGCACGAGCTGGAGGACGAGGTCGGCCAGCGCCCCGCGTGGGCGGTCGAGGCCTTCCGCGACGTGGACCAGGACGTCCGCCAGTCGATGCAGCGGGTGCGGACCTCCCCCTTCCTGCTGCACTCCGACGACGTCAGGGGCTTCGTCTTCGACGTGACGACGGGCCTGCTGCGCGAGATCGACCCGGCGTAAACGCCCAAAACCCGGCATTCCCCCCGCACTTGTCCGCGGGCAAGTGACACGACCCGGCCACGCCAACAAGAATGCCCGGGTGGACACCCCCCGAACATCCCGCGGGGGCAGGTGTCCGTGTTCCGGAAGGCCGAGGAGGGCCGGGTGACGACCTATGACGATCGAGCGAGCCTCACTGATCTGACCACCACCGCGGAGCGAGTCCGCAGGTCGGTGGAGAGCGTGATCGAGGGCAAGCCCGAGGTCGTACGGCTTTCGCTGACCGTGCTGCTCGCCGAGGGACATCTCCTCATCGAAGATGTCCCCGGCGTCGGCAAGACCATGCTGGCCAAGACGCTGGCCCGGTCCATCGACTGCTCGGTGCGCCGCATCCAGTTCACCCCCGACCTGCTGCCCTCGGACGTCACGGGCGTGTCGATCTTCGACCAGCAGCGCCGGGAGTTCGAGTTCAAGCCCGGCGCGATCTTCGCCCAGATCGTGATCGGCGACGAGATCAACCGCGCCTCGCCGAAGACCCAGTCCGCGCTCCTCGAGTCCATGGAGGAGCGCCAGGTCACCGTCGACGGCCAGACCTACGAGCTGCCCAGCCCGTTCATGGTCGTCGCCACCCAGAACCCGGTCGAGATGGAGGGCACCTACCCGCTGCCCGAGGCCCAGCGCGACCGCTTCATGGCCAAGGTCTCCATCGGCTACCCGAGCGCCGAGGCCGAGCTCCAGATGCTCGACGTGCACGGCGCGGTCTCCCCGCTGGACGACCTCCAACCGGTCGCCCACGCCCACGACGTGATGAAGCTGATCGAGGCGGTCCGCGCGGTCCACGTCGCCGACGCCGTACGCCGGTACGCGGTCGACCTCGTCGCCGCCACCCGCACCCACCCCGACCTGCGGCTCGGCGCCTCCCCCCGGGCCACGCTCCACCTGCTGCGGGCCGCCAAGGCCTCCGCCGCGCTCAGCGGCCGCGAGTACGTCCTGCCCGACGACCTCCAGGCCCTCGCCGCGCCCGTCCTCGCCCACCGGCTGCTGCCCACGGCGCAGGCCCAGCTGAACCGGCGCACCGCCGAGCAGGTCGTCCAGGACATCCTCCAGCGCACCCCCGTCCCGGCCGCGGCCCCGCCCGCCGGACCGCTCTACGGCCAGCAGCAGCCCGGCGCCCGGCGGCTGTGATGACGACCGCTGCCGGACCGGACGGACAGCGGGAGGACGACGACCGGGGCGGCCTGCGGGCCGCCCTGGGCGGTCTCACCACCCGCGGCCGCTCCTTCCTCGCCGCCGGCGTGGCCGCCGCCGTCTGCGCGTACGTCCTCGGCCAGGCCGACCTGCTGCGCGTCGGACTGCTGCTCGCCACCCTGCCGCTGATCTGCGTCCTCGTACTGCACCGCACCCGCTACCGGGTCGCGGCCTCCCGCCGCCTCGACCCCCAGCGGGTCGAGGCGGGCACCGAGGCCCGCGTCCAGCTGCGCGTGGAGAACGTCTCCAAGCTCCCCACCGGGCTGCTCATGCTCCAGGACCACGTGCCGTACATGCTGGGCCCCCGCCCCCGCTTCGTCCTCGACCGCGTCGAGGCCGGCGGACGGCGCGAGGTGTCCTACCGGGTCCGCTCCGACCTGCGCGGCCGCTTCCCGCTCGGCCCGCTCCAGCTGCGGCTCAACGACCCCTTCGGCATGTGCGAGCTGACCCGCTCCTTCAGCGCCTACGACACCCTCACCGTCGTCCCGCGGACCGTGCCCCTGCCGCCGGTGAAGCTCACCGGCGAGGCCGCGGGACACGGCGACGGACAGCAGCGCTCCCTCGCGCTCGCCGGCGACGACGACGTCATCCCCCGCGCCTACCGGCACGGCGACGACCTGCGCCGCGTGCACTGGCGCTCCACCGCCCGCTACGGCGAACTGATGGTCCGCCGCGAGGAACAGCCGCAGCGGGCCCGCTGCACCGTCCTCCTCGACACCCGCCGGATCGCCTACCAGGGCTCGGGCCCCGACTCCGCCTTCGAATGGGCCGTCTCCGGCGCCGCCTCCGCCCTCGTCCACATGCTGGCGCGCGGCTACGCCGTCCGGCTGCTCACCGACACCGGCAGCGCCGTGCCCGGCGAGGGCTCCGAGGGCTTCGCCGGCACCGCACAGGACTCGGCCGACTCCGCCGGACTCCTGATGGACACCCTCGCCGTCGTCGACCACTCCGAGGGCGGCGGGCTCTCCCGCGCCTCCGACGTGCTGCGCGGCGGGAACGAAGGGCTGCTCATCGCCTTCGTCGGCGACCTCGACGAGGAACAGGCCGCCCTCACCGCCCGGATGCGCGGGCGCAGCGGCGGCGCCGTCGCCTTCGTCCTCGACTCCGGCACCTGGCTCACCGGCGGCGCCGTCTCCGGCGCGGTCGAGGACCGGGTGCAGCAGTTGAGGGACGCGGGCTGGACGGCACTCGCCGTACCGGCCGGGGCCCGGCTCGCCGATCTGTGGCAGCAGGCTGCCGGAGCACGCGCGGAATCCGCCGCGGACACCTACGGAGGCTGGTCATGAGCGGCCGCGCACGGCTGACCCTCGCCGCCTGGGGCGCCACCCTGATGGCGTCCGGGGCGCTGCTCCCCCTGGTGAAGCCGGCGACCTGGATCTTCACCGCCGCCTTCCTCCTCGCGCTGGTCAGCGGGGTCGGCACACTGGCCCGGCGGGTACCGCTGGCCCGGTCGCTGACCCTCCTCGCCCAGATCGCCGTCACGCTCCTCGCGCTGACCGTGATCTTCGCGCGGGAGCAGGCGGTCCTCTGGCTGATCCCCGGCCCGCGGGCCCTCGCGCACGCCGCCGAGCTGTTCCGGGCGGGCGCCGAGGACGTCGGTCGGTACGCGATCCCCGCACCGGACACCGAGGGCATCAGGCTCATGCTGGTCGGCGGCGTCGTCGCGATCGGACTCCTGGTGGACTGCCTCGCCGTCACCTACCGCAAGGCGGCCCCGGCCGGCCTGCCGCTGCTCGCCCTCTACTCGGTGGCCGCCGGACTCTCCGGCGGCGGCGCGGGCTGGCTGTGGTTCCTCCTCGCCGCCTCCGGATACCTCCTGCTGCTCCTCGCCGAGGGCCGCGACCGGCTCTCCCAGTGGGGACGGGTCTTCGGCGGAGCCCAGCGCTCCGGCCGCCCCGGCTCCACCGTCGCCGGCGGCCCCGCCATCGCCCCGGCCCGCACCGGACGCCGGATCGGCGCCGTCGCCATGGGCATCGCGCTCGTGGTGCCGCTCGCACTGCCCGGCTTCAGCGGCGGGCTGTTCGGCAGCGGCGACGGCGAGGGCGGCGCGGGCACCGGCCAGGGCGGCACGATCTCGGCCGTGAACCCGCTGGTCTCCCTCCAGGACAACCTGCGCCAGCCCGAGGACCGGGAGGTCCTGCGCTACCGCACCAACTCCCGCAACACCAGTGACCTGTACCTGCGGCTCGTCGCCCTCGACCAGTTCGACGGCACCTCGTGGAAGTCCTCGGTCCGCCCGATCGAAGCCGTGCCCAAGCAGCTGCCCTGGCCGCAGGGACTCTCCCAGAGAGTCCAGATCACCGAGGTGACCAGCAACTTCGTCGCCTCCGACGCGTACCAGCAGAAGTGGCTGCCGATGCCGTACCCGGCCGGCCGGGTCGACATCGACGGACGCTGGCGGTACGAACCGGCCGGGCGGATGCTCATCGGCGACGACAAGCAGACCACCGCGGGCGCCCGCTACCAGGTCGCCAGCCTCGACATCCGGCCGACGGCCGCCCAGCTGTCCACCGCGGGACCCGCGCCCGAGAAGCTCCGCCGCGAGTACACCAAGGTGCCCGACTCGCTCCCCGCCGACGTGCGGGCGACGGCCCTGACGGTCACCAAGGGCGCCGGCAACGACTACGAGCGCGCCGTACGGCTCCAGGACTGGTTCGCCCGCGACGGCGGCTTCCGCTACGACGTCGACGTCGAGTCCGGCACCGGCGTCCAGGCGATCTCCCGCTTCCTGAAGGACAAGCAGGGCTTCTGCGTCCACTTCTCCTTCTCGATGGCGGCGATGGCCCGCTCGCTCGGCATCCCCGCCCGGGTCGCCGTCGGCTTCACCCCCGGCACCACCCAGACCGACGGCTCCGTCTCCGTCGGCATCCGGGACGCGCACGCCTGGCCCGAGCTGTACTTCGAGGGCGCGGGCTGGACCCGGTTCGAGCCGACGCCCGCGCGCGGCTCCACCCCCACCTACACCCGGGAGACCACGCCCTCCGGCACGGCCACCGGACCCGCGCAGCCCCAGCAGAGCGCCTCGGCCCAGCCGTCCGCCGCGCCCAGCGCCTCGGAGAACTGCACCCCGCAGCTGCGCCGGCTCGGCGACTGCGGTCCCGACGCGGCCGCCGGCGGTGCCTCCTCCGACGGTTCGGGACCGGCGCCGATGACCGTCGTCCTCGTCTCCCTCGCGGTACTCGCCGCCCTCGTCCTGCCGCTCGTCCCCCTGCTCTGGCGGACCCGGATGCGGGCCCGCCGCCTCGGATCCGACGGCGGCCGCGGCCCCGCGGAGACGGCCGCGCGCACGCTCGCCGTCTGGCAGGAGATCAACGACACCGCCTGGGACTACGGGGTCGAGCCCGACGAATCCCGGACGCCGCGGAACACGGCGGCCCGGCTCGTCCGCCTCGGCGAGCTGCACGGCGAGTCCGCGGAGGCGGTGCACCGGGTCGCCCACGCCGTCGAAGAGGTCCTCTACTCCCCTCGTCCGACGCCGGCCTCCGGTCTCGCGGAGGACGCGGGGCTCGTCCGTGCGGGGTTCCACGCCGCGGCGGACCGGTCGGCTCGGCTCCGGGCGCTGCTCGCGCCGCGCTCCGCGGTACGGCTCCGCCGCGCCCTCGCGGCCCGCTGGACCTCCACCGTCACCTCCCTCACCCCCCGCCTCCCCACCCGCAACCCCACCTGACCCCCGGGCGCGCCCCGGACCCACTCACCCCCCGGGCGCGGCCCGCCTCGTGCAGGCCGCGCCCACCGCCGTACGGGCACGCCCTCTGGCCTGGCCACCGCCGTGTGGGCCCGCGCACCGGCCGCCGGCCCACCGCCGTGTGGGCCGCGCCCGCCGCCCTGGCCCACCTCCGTGTGGCCACGCACCCGCGCGCCCACCCCGTCACTGCCTCCGTGTGGGCCCGCACGCCACCCTGGCCCACCCTCCGTGTGGGCGATCGTCCCGCTGGTGCGTGGGGGTCCCCCCGGACGGAGTCCGGGGGAGGGTGGGCACACGGGACGGCGCCCTCGGCAGCGCTCCGCCCCCCTGTGCTCTGAACCCGCACCGGTAGTGAGCCGTGCACCGGGTGCGGGTTCGGGCGCGAAAACCTAGGCCCGGCAACGGGCGCCGTCCGTTGTGCCCACCCGTTCCGCCCCAGCGGAACGATTGCCCACAACGGGGTGGGCCAGGCCGGGCGGGGTGGGCCCGCCCCTGGCGGACGGTTGCCCACAACGCGGGTGGGTCAGGCCCAGCCCGGCCTGGCGGGGTGGGCGCCGCACCGGCGGAACGAATGACCACAACGAGGTGGACCGGGCCAAGCCGGGCCGGGCGGGGGGGCCCGCCCCGGCGGAACGATTGCCCCCAACGGGGTGGGCCCGGCCGGGCGGGGTGGGGGCCGCTCCGGCGGAACGGATGCCCGCAGCTAGGGGGAACGCACTGAGCCCCGCGGGGTGCGCGTGGGCGCGGGCCGCGGGGCTCGGTGGCGTTGGGGTGCGGGGCTTCCGCTCAGGGGGCCGTCAGTGGCCGCCGCCCTGCTGTTCGTCGCGGCGGCGCTGCCACCGCTCTTCGATGCGGTTCATCATGGAGCGTCGCTGCCGGGTCTGACGGCCTCCGGCCGCCGTCCCTCCTCTGGCCTGCTGCTCACCCGGCTTGGGCGCCTTGCGCCATCCGGTGACCGCCAGGACCGCGCAGCCCAGCATGACGAGGAATCCCACCACGCTGATCCAGATCTGCTGTGCGACCATTCCGGCCATGAGGAGCGCGATACCCACCAGGAAGCCGGCGACTGCTTGGTAGACCCGTCGTCGGGTGTACGTACGCAGTCCGCTTCCCTCGAGCGCTGTCGCGAACTTGGGATCTTCGGCGTACAGCGCTCGCTCCATCTGCTCGAGCATTCGCTGCTCGTGCTCCGAGAGCGGCACGGAGTCCTCCTAGTCGTCGGTCGCGGGGGCGACCGGTTTGCGGCCCTTTCAGGATAGGCAGGGAATCGCCCCCGTGAAACCCGCCCTCAATGCCGAATAGCCAATCCGGGCCGCCATGCGGATCGGTTGCTGAGGCGTTGATTCCCCGGCCCCTTGTCCGTCATGCCGGATGGTGTCCCCCGATCATACGGGGCGGAACCCCTTGACGGGCGGGCTGTGGCGTACTCCATGGAGTCCCGTGGCCCGCACCGCCGAACGGGTGGCGGTCCCGATCAGGCGCGCTTCTCGCCCAGGAGGTGCAGTTGGGTGGCGATGGCCTGGAAGGAGGGCAGCTCGGCGGCGGCGGCCTCCAGCTTGAGGAGGGCCTCGGCGGCGCCGGGCTCGGTGTCGACGAGGGCGCCGGGGACGAGGTCGGCGAAGACCCGGACGCCGTGCACGGCGCCGACTTCGAGTCCGGCCCCGTCGGACAGCTCGGTGAGCTGTTCGGCGGTGAAGCGCCGGGGTACGGGGTCGCCGGTGCCCCAGCGGCCGGCGGGGTCGGAGAGCGCGTGCCGGGCCTCGGTGAAGTGGCCGGCGAGGGCGCGGGCCAGGACGGCTCCGCCGAGTCCGGCGGCGAGCAGGCTGAGGCTGCCGGCGGGCCGGAGCGCGGCGACCGCGTTCCGTACGCCTTCGGCGGGGTCGTCGACGTACTCCAGGACGCCGTGGCAGAGCACGGCGTCGAAGCTTTCGCGGCCGACCACGTCGAAGAGGCCCCGGATGTCTCCCTGGACGCCGGTGACGAGGTCGGCGACGCCGGCTTCGGCGGCCCGGCGCTCCAGCGCGAAGAGCGCGTTGGGGCTGGGGTCGACGACGGTGACCCGGTGGCCGAGGCGGGCCACGGGCACCGCGAAGTTCCCGGAGCCGCCGCCTGTGTCGAGGACGTCGAGGCTGTCCTTCCCGGTGGCCTCGATCCGGCGGTCGAGGGCGTCTTTCAGGACGTCCCAGACGACGGCGGTGCGCAGGGAGGCGCGCGACGGTCGCGACGACGCCTCTCGGCCGAAGACAGGGGAAGGGTCCGGCACGGCTGTTGACTCCTCGGTGACGGGTACGGACGCTCCCCACCCTATGGCCTCGGTAACGCCTTTCGGATCATCCTCCGGACTCGTCGGTTCCCGTCTGCCGCGGCAGCACGGGCCGGAGGGCGAGGAGTCGCTCGACCAGGCGCAGGAAGTGTGCGGCGTCCCTGAGCAGGTCGTCGGCCTCGCGCCGGGTGGCGGCGCTGGTGATGCCCGCCTCGGCGCGGGCCCGGCGCGGCGCGCCCGAGGCGAAGAGGGCGCTCCACTCGGTGAGCTCGGGTGCCAGTTCGGCGAGGAGTTCCCAGGCGCTCCGTATCCGCTGCCGCTTGCGGGGGCCGGTCTCGGGTCGGGCGCGTGCGGCGAGCACGGCGGCGGCGGTGCGCAGGGCGGCCAGGTGGGCGGCGGCGTACCGCTCGTGGGGGCGGTCGAGGGCGGCGGCCTCGACGAGGCCGGCGTGGGCCTTGGCGAGGAGGTCGAGGGCGGCGGGCGGGGCGGCGGCGCGGCGCGGGACGGGGTGGATGTCGGACGCGGGTCCGGACTGCGAGGGTGCGGGACGGCCTCCGGGGCGGCGCCGGGGCGCGGCGGCTGCGGAAGGGCTGGCCATGACGAACCTCCTGTCGTCGCGTGACGGCGCTGTGGCCGTATGTGTTCATCCTGCCCGCACCCACTGACAATCACGCTGACCTGGGGTTTTGCCTCAGATCCAACTCGGGGGTAACTTTTGAACTGACTGGTCAGTTCAAAAAGGGGAATGGGGGGTGAGTCCGTGGGCACGGAAGCCGAGGAGCAGCCGCACGGCGCCGCCGTCGTCGCGGACGGCTTCGGACTGAAGGGCCCGCGCGGCTGGGCCTTCAGCGAGGTGTCCTTCCGGGCCGGGCCCGGATCACTGGTGGCGATCGAGGGACCGTCCGGTTCGGGCCGCACCTGTCTGCTGCTCGCGCTCACCGGGCGGATGAAGACCCAGGCGGGTCGCGCCGAGGTCGGCGGTCTCCCGCTGCCCCGGAAGATGGCCGCCGTGCGCCGGATCACCGCGTTGGGGCAGGTCCCCGGCGTCAGCGAGCTCGACCCGGCCTTCACGGTCGCCGAGCACCTGCGCGAGCGGGCCCTGCTCCAGCGCCGTTACGACGGTTCGGTACGGGCGCTCCTGCGGCGCCCCGCCGAGCGGGCGGCGACGTCCCGGGCCCGGATCGAGGAGGCCGTGGCGGCCGCGGGTCTCGACCTCGACGCCCTGCCGAAGGGCGAGCGGACCTCCGTACGGGACCTGGAGCGGCTGGAGGCCCTGCGGCTCTCGATCGCCCTCGCCCTGATCGGCCGGCCCCTGCTGCTCGCCGTCGACGACACCGACCTGAAGCTCTCGGCCGCCGACCGGACCGAGGCCTGGGCGCTGCTGCGCTCCGTGGCCGCGTCCGGGACCACCGTCCTCGCCGTCTGCAGCGAGGCCCCCGCCGACGCCCTGCGCCTCTCCACGCGCGCGGGTGCGCAGACGCCCGCGGAGGACACCGCCGAGGCGGCCGGGAACGGCGCCACCGACACCACGGACCCCGCCGAGAACAGCGCCGCCGGCACCGCCGGCCCGGGCGCCGCCGACCCCGCCGAGAACAGCGCGACCGACACCGCGGACCCGGCCGACACCAGCACAGATGCACCCGCATCCACGACCGAGGAGGGGGCGGCCGATGCGCTCGCCGAAACTGGCCGCGCTTGAGCTGAAGCGCTTCGGCAGGGGGAAGCTGCCGCGCGCCGCGCTCGTCGCGATCCTGCTGCTGCCGCTGCTCTACGGCGCCCTGTACCTGTACTCGTTCTGGGACCCGTACAGCAGGCTCGACAAGATCCCCGTCGCCCTGGTGAACGAGGACCGGGGAGCCACCGCCGGCGACAAGAGGATCAACGCCGGCGACGACATCACCGAGGGGCTCCTGGAGAGCAACACCTTCGCGTGGCACCGGGTGAGCGACGCCGAGGCGCGCGAGGGCGTCGAGAACGGGACGTACTACCTGTCCCTGACCATGCCGGGCGACTTCAGCTCGCGCATCGCCTCCAGCTCCGGCGACTCCCCCGAGACCGGGGCGCTGCGGGTGCGGACGAACGACGCCAACAACTACATCGTCGGGCAGATCTCCCGGACGGTGTTCTCCGAGGTCCGCACCGCGGCCTCCACCAAGTCCTCGCGGACCTTCCTCGACAGGATCTTCATCTCCTTCTCCGACATCCACGACGCCACCGCGAAGGCGGCCAAGGGCGCCGGCGACCTCAAGGAGGGCGTGGACAAGGCGAAGAAGGGCTCCAAGGACCTGGCCGACGGGCTGAAGACCGCCAAGACCGGCAGCGGCGACCTGGCCGCGGGCCTGAAGAAGCTCGACAAGGGCGCCAAGGACCTGGAGAGCGGCTCGCGGAAGGTCGCGAACGGTACGCAGACCCTCGCCGACAAGGTGAACGGCACCGCCGACCAGGTCCGCCCGTACCTGGCGAACAACGGCAAGTCGATCCGTGACACCGCCCGGCTCGTCTCCGACTCCACCACGGCCGCCCAGAACAACCTGGCCGACCTGGTGAGGCGTGCCCCCCTGGTCCGCTCCGCGGCCCACACGGCCGACGACGGCCTCGCCGCGCTGCACCGCGAGGCGTGCGTGGAGAACCCCGCTCCCGACGCCAAGACGTGCGAACTGCTCAAGAAGGCCTCGGTCAGCGCCGACGACGTGGCCACGATCGCCGACGACGTGCACGAGCTCACCAAGGAGGACGCCGCCGACCTGAAGACCCTGGACGCGCGCCTGACCAAGCTCAAGAAGCAGGCCGACGAGCTCGCCGTCCGCGCCCCGCACCTGGACGAGGACGTCGAGGACGCCATCAGGAAGATCAACGAGCTGAACGCGGGCGCCAAGCAGGTCGCGGCGGGCGCGGACCGGCTGCACACCGGCGTCACCCAGGCCAGGACCGGTTCCGTCAGCCTCGACTCCGGCGTCGGCAAGCTCACGAAGGGCGCGGGCGACCTGGACGGCGGCCTGTTCAAGCTGGCCGACGGCTCGGGCACCCTCGCGACGGGCCTGAAGGACGGCGTCGCGCAGATCCCGGACTACGACAAGCAGGACCGCGACCGCCGCACGGAGGTCATGGCCGACCCGGTGCGGCTCGCCTCGCAGTCGCTCCACAAGGCGGCGAACTACGGCACCGGCTTCGCCCCGTACTTCATCCCGCTCTCCCTCTGGGTCGGCGCGATGGTGGCGTACATGATCATCCAGCCGCTGAACCGCCGCGCCCTCGCCGCCGGCGGCTCCGCCTGGCGGATCGCGCTGGCGGGCTGGCTGCCGGTGGCGGCGATCGGCGTCCTCCAGGTCGCCGCCCTGATGTCGGTCCTGCACTGGGGCCTCGGTCTCCAGATGGCCAGGGCCTCCGGCACGGTCGGCTTCCTCGCCCTGGTCACCTGCTGCTTCGCCGCGATCATCCAGTGGCTCAACGCCCGCTTCGGCGCGGCGGGCCGGATCCTGGTCCTCGCGGTGCTGATGCTCCAGCTGACCTCGGCGGGCGGCACCTACCCTGTCCAGACCAGCCCGGCGTTCTTCAACGCCGTGCACCCCTTCCTGCCGATGAGCTACGTGGTCGAGGCGCTGCGCCGGCTGATCACGGGCGGCGGGATCGGCCCGGTCTGGCAGGCCTGCGCGGTCCTGACCGCGTTCACCCTGGGCGCCCTGGCCCTGACCGCCGTCTCGGCCCGCAAGCGGCAGGTCTGGTCGCTCGACCGGCTCCACCCCGAACTGACCCTGTGAGACGGGGCCGGCGACCCCCGCGACACCTGTGAGAATCGACCCCATGGACAGCAGCAGCACCCGACGCCAGGCCACGCGCGCGAAGCTCTACGAGGCGGCCGTCACCCTCATTGCGGAGCAGGGCTTCTCCGCGACGACGGTGGACGAGATCGCCGAGCGGGCCGGCGTGGCCAAGGGCACGGTCTACTACAACTTCAAGAGCAAGACCGAGCTCTTCGAGGAGCTGCTGCGCCACGGGGTGTCGCTGCTCACCGCCTCCCTGCGGACGGCGGCCGAGGAGACCGCCGAGCGCGGCGGCAGCCGCGTCGACGCGCTCGACGCGATGATCCGGGCGGGCCTCGTCTTCATCGACCGCTACCCGGCCTTCACCCAGCTGTACGTGGCCGAGCTCTGGCGCACCAACCGGGCCTGGAACTCGACCCTCCTGGTGGTCCGCCAGGAAGCCGTGGCGGTGGTCGAGGGCGTGTTGCGGGAGGGGGTCGCCGCCGGTGAGCTCAGCGACGAGATCGACGTCCAGCTGACGGCCGCGGCGCTGGTCGGGATGGTCCTCGTGGCCGCGCTCGACTGGCAGGCCTTCCAGAGCGAGCGTTCCCTCGACGACGTCCACGCGGCCCTCTCCCGGCTGCTGCACGGCCGCGTCGGCGGCCGGTGACGCCGGGCGGCGCCCCGCGCGCGGAGGGGCGGAAAGCCGCTCGGCGGGGACCCACGCGCGCGTAGGGCCGGAGGACGCGCGACGCGGAGCACGCGCGCGTAGGGCCGGAAACGCTCGACGCGGAGCACGCGCGCGCGTGGGGCCGGAAACGCTCGACTCGCGGCACGCGCGCGTAGCGGCCGGAAGTGGCGGAGAAACGGAAACGCCGGTGCGGCGAGGCTCGATCCCCCCGAGCCTCGCCGCACCGGCTTCTTTCGCACCCCGTGCCGGGTGGGTACGCGGCCCCGTTCCGCAGCCCCGTGCCGGCGGTACCGGAGCCGCGCCCCTTCCGTGGACACCACTCTTCCTTCCGGAGGCGCCGGAACCCATCCGTGCACCTACTCATCTCGCGGTCTAGGTACGGGTACTCAGTCCTGGTTACGATCGCGGGCGTGTCCGTACTCCCCCTCGTGTTCACCAGCGGCTGGGCGAGCGGGATCAACGCGTACGCGGTGGTCCTGCTGTTCGGCGTCTTCGGCGCGACCGGGCTGACCGACGAGGTGCCCGAGTCCCTCCAGCGCACCGACGTCCTGGTCGTCGCGGGCGTGCTGTTCCTCTGCGAGGCGGTGGCGGACAAGATCCCGTACGTCGACTCGATATGGGACTCCGTCCACACCGTGATCCGGCCGGTCGCCGGTGCCGTCGTGGGCGCCCTGCTCGCCGGGCAGAACGGTTCGCTGCCCGAGCTGGCGGCGGGTGCGGTCGGCGGCTCGACGGCGCTGCTGAGCCACTTCGTCAAGGCGGGGACGAGGATGGCGGTCAACACCTCGCCCGAGCCGTTCTCGAACGTCGCGCTGAGCCTGGCGGAGGACCTCGCGGTGGCGGGCATCGTCACCTTCGCGCTCTTCCACCCGGTGACGGCTGCGGTCGTCGCGGGCGTGCTGCTCCTGCTCGGGCTGGCGATACTCGTCTTCCTGGCCCAGCGCATCCGCCGCTTCCTGCGCCGCAGGTCCCAGCGCCGCGAGGAGAAGCGGCTCGCCGGGGCGGGGGCCCGCTCCCGGTTCCGTCCACCGCCCGACGACGACGGGTCGGCGCACTTCTGACGGCCTCCGGCCCGGACGGCGACCGGGCCTCCGCCGGTGTCCGAGGCGCCGGATAGGCTCGCCGACATGGCACGGATTGTGGTGATCGGCGCGGGACTCGGCGCCATGGCGGCGGCGGCCCGACTGGCCGTGGCGGGCCACCGGGTGACGGTGTACGAGCGGGGGGGGACGTACGGCGGCGCGGTCGGCCGGTACGAGCGCGAGGGGTTCGCGTTCGACACGGGCCCGGGACTGCTGCACCTGCCCGCCGTGTACCGGGACCTGTTCGTGAAGACGGGCAAGGAGCCCCTGGAGGAGTGCGTCACCCTGACGCAGGTCGATCCGGCGGGCCGTCACGTCTTCGCCGACGGCACCCGCGTCGACCTGCCGAACGCCTCCCGGGCCGGCACGGTCGCCGCCCTGGACGCGGCGCTCGGCGCCGGCGCGGGCGAGCGGTGGGGCGACTTCCTGACCCGGGCCCGCGAGGCCTGGGACCGGACCCGGCGCCCGCTCCTGGAGGAGCCCCAGCCGGCCGATCCGGCGCCGCTGGCCCGCGAGCCGTACCCGGCGCTCAAGGCGGGCCTGCTGCGCCGCCCGACGACGACGCTCGCCCAGGTCGGCGCGCGGGAGCTGCGCGACCCGCGGCTCGCCGCCCTCCTCGACGCGTACGCGTGGTCGTACGGCTTCGACCCGGCCACCGCCCCGGCCTCGGCCGCCGTCCTGCCGTACATGGAGCAGACCTTCGGCAGCTGGTACGTGGCCGGCGGGCTGCGGGCGCTCGCCGACGCGGTGTACGAGCGCTGCCGGAAGCGGCGGGTGGAGTTCGTCTTCGAGGCGCCCGTCGAGGAGGTCCTGGAGAAGGACGGTCGGGCGGCCGGCGTCGGGCTCGCCGGAGGCGAGACGGTCGAGGCCGACCACGTGGTCTCCGGCGCGCCGGTCCCGGTGCTCTACAGCGACCAGGTCGTCGGCTGGGAGCGACAGGACGACTGGCCCCGCCACCAGGAGATCGGGACGAGCCGGGTGACGGTGTGTCTGGCCCTGCGCGGCCCCCGGGAGGCGACGGCGGTCCACCGCACGGTCGTGCACGCGGCCGGCGAGCGGCCGACCGTGACGGTCCTCCGGCCGGACGACCCGGCGCTGCGGCCGGACGCGGACCACGAGTCGGTGACGGTGACGGCGACCGTCGCCACGTCCGCCGGGGAGGACGGGGGGTCCTTCGCCGACCGGATGGTGGCGGCCGCAGGGCAGGCGGTCCCGGGGCTCGCGGAGCGGCTGCTGTGGCGGCACGTGCGCACGCCGGAGGACGTACGCCGGGACACGGGGGCCGCCGAGGTGCCCGGCCCGGCGCTCGCCGGGGCCCGCGGCCTGCTGCTCCCGGCCGCCAACCGCTCGCCGCTGCCGGGACTCTGGTTCGCCGGCGGCTGGTCGCACCCGGGCGGCGGGCTCGCCCACGCCGGCATGTCGGGCGCGCTGGTGGCGGGGCTGATCGTGGAGGGCGACGGCTTCCGCGGCTCCCAGTAGGGCGCCGTCGGGCGGGGGCGGTTCTCGGACCGCCCGCCGCCGGATCCTCAGTACCGGTACTGCTGCCGGTCGTCCGGGTGCTGCTCGTAGCCGTACGGGCCGGGGGCCTGCGGCTGCTGCTGGTTCGGGTCCGGCTCGGTGTCGCGCTGCTGCGGGACCCACACCCCGCCGGGCGGGGTGTCGTAGGTGTACGAGGGGGCGTAGGGGTCGGCGTAGTACGGGGCGTACTGCTGGCCGTCCGCGCCGGGGCCGATGTACGGGTCGGAGTAGGTGGCGTACTGCTGCTGCCCGGCGCCGCCGTAGTCGTAGGCCGGCTGCTGCTCGTAGGAGGTCTGCTCGTACGCGGGCTGCTCGTAGCCGGACTGGCCGTGCGCGGGCTGCTCGTAGCCGGGCGCGTAGGCGTCGTACCCGGTCCCGTAGCCGGCGCCGTGACCGCCGTCGTAGACCCCGTACTGGCCGGTGTCCTCGGGCATCGGCTCGGGCTCGTAGACCGCGTTGGCCCCGTCGTCGGCCGGGCGGTGCGCGGGGGCGCCGGCCGGGTCGGCCGTGCCGTACCCGGTGTCCTCGCCGTCGTAGGAGAGCTCGGTGACCTCAAGGGTGGGCCCGGCCTGGACCCGCGCCCCGGACCTGCGGCGGCGGCTCGCCCCCGGGTTCCCGCCGATCGCCCAGCCGGTGGAGAAGCCGCGGCGGAACGAGAGCGTCACATAGGTCTGGCCGACGGCGAAGGCGACGGCCCCGACGATGATGACCGCGACCGAGGGCATCAGCACGCCCAGGACCACGCCGAGGAAGCCGCAGAAGGCGAGGACACGCCAGCGCAGCCGCGCCTTGTACTGGAGGAGCACCTCCCCCAGCAGCCACAGCGCGACCACGCCGAACGCGATGTAGAGGACCGTCCACCCCATGCCCCGCCGCCCCTCTCCGCGGTCACCGCCGCGGGTCGGGGCGGGTACGACCGGTCACGACTGCTGGTGCAGTCCGAGATTCTCGTAGATCTCGAGCGTCGCGGTGGAGTTGTTCAGCGTGATGAAGTGCAGTCCGGGGACACCCTCGGAGAGCAGACGCGCGCAGAACTCCGTCGCGAACTCGATACCGATGGAGCGTACAGCGGCGGGATCGTCCTTGACGGCGAGGATGCGGTCTTTCACATCCGCGGGGAAGGCGGCGTTGCTCAGCTGGGGCAGCCGGTCGAGCGTCCGCACGTTCACGACGGGCATGACCTCGGGGATGATCGGGGTCTCGCAGCCCGCCTTCACGACGCTGTCGCGCAGCCGCAGGTAGTTCTCCGGGTCGAAGAACATCTGGGTGATGGCGTAGTCGGCGCCGGCGCGGCACTTGTCCACGAAGTGCCGGACGTCCGTGTCCCAGTCGGTGGAGCGCGGGTGCATCTCGGGGAAGGCCGCGACGCCGACGCAGAAGTCGCCCGACTCCTTGATCAGCCGGACGAGGTCGGCGGCGTACCGGACGCCCTCGGGGTGCTCGACCCACTCCCCCAGCGGGTCGCCCGGCGGGTCGCCGCGGACGGCGAGCATGTTCCGGATGCCGGCGTCGGCGTACTGGCCGAGGATGTTGCGCAACTCGGCGACGGAGTGGTCGACGGCCGTGAGGTGCGCGACGGGGGTGAGCGTGCTGTCGGAGGCGATCTTCTGGGTGGCCTTGACGGTGCCGCCGCGGGTGGAGCCGCCGGCGCCGTAGGTCACGGAGACGAAGCTGGGGCCGACCGCCTCGACCCGGCGCATGGTGTTCCAGAGCGCCTGCTCGCCCTTCTCGGTCCGGGGCGCGAAGAACTCGAAGGAGTACGACGCGTCGCCGGAGGCGAGGATCTCGCGCACGGTGCGCGCGCGGTCCGATCGGACGGAAGCGGTACCTAGGGCCATACGGGCAGGTTAGACGGGGTCCAGGGAGGCGTGACAACCGTGTCCGAGGGGTGGACATGATTTTGGACAGCGTCCGGGCGCCCACCGGGCCGGAGCGGGGCGCCCGCCGGGCCTCCACCGGAGCCCCGGGGAGCGTGCCCGCCGGGCCGGAGCGGGGCGCCCGTCCTGCGCGGTCTCAAGCCCGGCGCGACCCCGGGCCCCGGCTCGGCCTCAGGCCTCGGCGCGTTCGCGGACGCGCTTGGCGAGGGAGGCGGTCGCGGCGGCCGGGTCGTCGGCCTCGGTGATCGCCCGGACGACGACGATGCGGCGGGCGCCCGCGTCCAGGACCTCGTCGAGGTTGCCCTCGTCGATGCCGCCGATGGCGAACCAGGGCCGGTCCTGGGCGAGGCCCGCCGCGTACCGCACGAGGTCGAGCCCCGGGGCGTACCGTCCGGGCTTGGTGGGGGTGGGCCAGCAGGGCCCGGTGCAGAAGTAGTCGACGCCCGGCTCGACGGCGGCCGCGGCGGCCTCGCTCTCGGCGTGGCAGGAGCGGCCGATCAGGACCTGGTCGCCGAGGATCGCACGGGCGGCGGGCACGGGCAGGTCGCCCTGGCCGAGGTGCAGCACGTCGGAGCCGATGGCGTGGGCGACGTCGGCCCGGTCGTTCACCGCGACCAGCTTGCCGTGCCGGCGGGCGGCCTCGGCGAAGACGGCGAGGTGCTCGAGCTCCTCACCGGCCTCCATCCCCTTGTCGCGGAGCTGCACGATGTCCACGCCGGAGGAGAGCACGGCGTCGAGGAAGGCCGGCAGGTCGCCCTGGCGCTTCCGGGCGTCGGTGCACAGGTAGAGCCGGGCGTCGGCGAGCCGCTCACGAGGCGTGGGCATGGGTGGGTTCCCCCCGTCGGATGTCGCCGGTGGCCCCGGGGGGGGGGGCGGGGGGGGGGGCCCCCCCCCCCCCCCCCCCGGGGGGGCCGGGGGGGGCCCCCCCCCCCCGGGCGCCGGGGCCCCCCCCCCCCCCCCC